>NZ_BAKM01000034.1 GCF_000614185.1 Phocaeicola sartorii JCM 17136 = DSM 21941
AAATCCCACCGGACGGATGCGTTGCATCCTGCTCCGGAGGCTGTCCGGACGGATGGTATGTTCGACATGAGTATTATCTAACGGTTGCAACTCCCTGACAGCCATCGGTAGTGGCTCGCCTGCAAAATCATGGAGGACGGCCGTCTCTCTTAAGATTGCTTTTTCTTTGGACAGACTCATCTCTAGAAGCTCCCTTGATGCGTCAGGCTTTTTCATCGGGAAGCTTGGGGCGTTTCTAATCCTATGTTTTGTAACATGAATATGGTGCATTTTTCTTTTTTTGTAGTACTTTTAGTGTAAATTCTATCATTAAATTCTTTTTCTATCATTGATTTTTGTACTTTTGGACAATTCTTTTTGAATTTATTGAAGAAAGAACGTGTTAAACTCAAAAAATATCTTCTAAGAATATGGAAAATAAAATTCAGGAACTTACCGATAAGATTTATCGTGAAGGTGTGGAAAAAGGAAACGAAGAAGCACAGCGACTTATCAGTAGTGCCCGCGATGAAGCAGCGAAAATTGTAGAGGAAGCCCGTAAGGAGGCTGAATCTGTTCTTGCTGCAGCTCGGAAAACGGCAAAAGAAACTGCCGAAAATACACAATCAGAGATTAAGTTGTTTGCCGGACAAGCAGTGAATGCACTGAAGACTGAAATTACTACTTTGCTGACAAATGAGGTTGTAAGCAAGGCTGTAAAAGCTTTGTGGCAGACAAGGAGTATCTGAATAAATTTATAGTGTCATTAGCTGCCCAATGGTCTGCCAACGAATCTATCGTTATCTCTACCACAAACGCCGAAGAACTTAAGAAATATTTTGCAGCGAATGCAAAAGCTTTGTTGGATAAAGGAGTGAGAATAGAACAAGTGAATGGAACGAAGGCACTTTTTACTATTTCACCGGCTGACGGTTCTTACAAAGTGAACTTCGGTGAAGAGGAATTTGAAAATTATTTCAAAGACTTCCTCCGTCCTCAATTAGTAGAAATGTTGTTTTAAAACGGGACTATGACAAATTATTATTGCCTGGTAGCCGGTTTGCCGGATCTTTCGTTGGAGGATGGCAAATTGAACTATACAGTGGCCAATTTTAAATCGGAAATCTATTCGGAATTATCGGAAAAGGATAGAAAGTTGATCGACTTGTTCTATCTGAAATTCGATAACGCCAACCTGCTGAAACTGCTGAAAGATAAGGAAGCGGTCACAGGATCTGAAGGGAATTATTCCCCTGATGAGTTATTGGCGCTTATCACTTCAGTGCGTGAAGGCGATGCTCCGGATAAGAGATATCCATCTTACCTTTATGAATTTATTACTGCTTACCTGGCTCTTTCCGCTGAGGAACTTTATCGTGCGGAAGATATGTTGTCTGCATATTATTATGCGTATGCCATGAACTGCGGTAATCAATTTGTTTCCTCTTGGTTTGAATTTAATCTGAATATCAATAATATACTGGCTGCCTTGGCTGCGCGTAAATATAGAATGGACGTGTCTCAGGCGGTAGTGGGCAAGACGGATGTGAGTGAGATGATCCGTACATCGAATGCCCGTGATTTCGGCTTGACCGAGATGCTGGAATATTTTGAGCCGGTACTCCGTATCAGCGAGATTGAAGAACTGGTGGAAAGGGAAAAGAAGATAGATTTGTTGAAATGGAACTGGATGGAAGACGCTGTCTTCTTCAACTATTTTACAGTGGAACGGATTTTCGTATTCTTGTTGAAACTGGAAATGATTGGCCGTTGGATTTCTATGGATAAGGAAAAGGGAAGCGAGCTGTTCCGTCAGATTATTGACAAACTGAAGGACGAGGTAAAGATTCCCGCAGAATTCAGATAATAAACAGATTAAAGATATATGGCAACAAAAGGAACTGTTAGTGGCGTAATTGCCAACATGGTTACTCTTACCGTTGACGGGCCGGTGGCTCAGAATGAGATTTGCTACATTCTGACTGGTGGAGATCGGTTGATGGCGGAGGTTATTAAGGTGGTAGGCAGCAATGTGTATGTGCAGGTGTTTGAAAGTACACGTGGACTGAAAGTGGGTGCCGAAGCCGAATTTACGGGACACATGCTTGAAGTGACTCTAGGACCGGGCATGTTGTCCAAAAATTATGACGGTCTGCAGAATGACCTCGATAAAATGGACGGAGTGTTCTTGAAACGTGGACAATACACGTATCCATTGGATAAAGAAAAAGCATGGCACTTTGTACCGTTGGTGAAGGTGGGTGATGAAGTGGGCCCTTCGGCTTGGTTGGGTCAGGTGGATGAGAATTTCCAACCGTTGAAGATTATGGTACCGTTTCAGTTGATGGGTACCTATAAAGTAAAATCGATTGTACCCGAAGGCGATTACACTATTGAAGATACAGTAGTGGTTCTGACGGATGAGGAAGGGAAAGACATTCCTGTAAATATGATTCAGAAGTGGCCGGTAAAGAAGGCTATGACTAATTATAAAGAAAAACCACGTCCTTATAAGCTACTGGAAACTGGTGTCCGTGTCATTGATACGGTAAATCCCATTGTAGAAGGTGGTACGGGATTTATTCCCGGCCCGTTCGGAACAGGGAAAACGGTGCTTCAGCACGCCATCTCCAAGCAGGCGGAGGCGGATATTGTAATTATCGCAGCATGTGGTGAACGTGCAAACGAGGTCGTGGAGATATTTACAGAGTTTCCCGAACTGGTAGATCCGCATACAGGACGTAAGCTGATGGAACGTACTATCATTATCGCTAATACTTCGAACATGCCGGTGGCTGCTCGTGAAGCTTCTGTATATACAGCCATGACCCTTTCCGAATATTATCGTGCCATGGGATTGAAGGTCTTGTTGATGGCTGACTCCACTTCCCGTTGGGCGCAGGCTTTGCGTGAGATGTCCAACCGTATGGAAGAGCTACCCGGTCCGGACGCTTTCCCGATGGATATCTCGGCTATTATTTCCAACTTCTACGGACGTGCGGGATATGTGCATCTGAATAATGGTGAAACCGGTTCCATTACTTTTATCGGTACCGTGTCTCCGGCAGGCGGTAACTTGAAGGAGCCTGTAACCGAGAACACCAAGAAGGTGGCCCGTTGTTTTTATGCTCTGGAGCAGGAACGTGCTGACAGAAAGCGTTATCCGGCAGTGAATCCTATTGATTCTTATTCAAAATATCTGGAATATCCTGAATTTGAGGAATATATCGCCAAACGTATTAATGGCGAATGGATTGGTAAGGTGAACGAAATCAAGACAAGATTGTTGCGTGGTAAGGAAATTGCCGAACAGATTAATATCTTGGGTGATGACGGTGTACCTGTAGAATATCACGTAATATTTTGGAAATCAGAACTGATTGACTTTGTAATTCTGCAACAGGATGCTTTTGATGAAGTAGATTCTGTGACTCCGATGGAACGTCAGGAAGATATACTGAACATGGTTATCGATATCTGTCATACGGAATTCAAGTTTGATACGTTTCTTGAAGTGATGGATTACTTCAAGAAGATGATCAACCTCTGCAAACAGATGAACTATGCTAAATATAAATCTGAACAGTATGAGGATTTCAAGAAGCAGTTGCAGGACTTGGTTGCCGAGAGAAGCGTCTGATTTAATGTACCATTTATCATGCACAATGTACTATGGGCCGTTCGGTGTGTATTTGTGAATGGTAATTGGGAAGAAGAGAAAAATGTAAATTGTAAATTGCTAAATTGTAAATAAATAAATGGCAACAAAAGCATTTCAAAAGATATATACTAAGATCAGCCAAATTACCAAAGCGACCTGTTCGCTGAAAGCGTCAGGAGTGGGCTATGATGAACTGGCTATGGTTAATGGGAAGTTGGCCCAGGTGGTAAAAATCATGGGTGACGAAGTGACTTTGCAGGTGTTCGAGGGTACGGAAGGTATCCCGACCAATGCCGAAGTTGTATTTTTGGGCAAGTCGCCTACGTTGAAAGTGAGCGAACAGTTGGCCGGACGTTTCTTCAACGCCTTTGGTGACCCGATTGACGGAGGGCCGGAAATTGAAGGGCAGGAAGTGCCTATTGGCGGTCCGTCTGTGAATCCGGTACGCCGCAAGCAGCCGTCGGAACTGATTGCGACCGGTATTGCCGGTATCGACTTGAACAATACATTGGTGTCAGGGCAGAAGATTCCGTTCTTTGCCGATCCTGACCAGCCGTTCAACCAGGTGATGGCCAATGTGGCATTGCGTGCCGAAACCGACAAGATTATTTTGGGCGGTATGGGCATGACCAATGATGACTACTTGTATTTTAAGAACGTGTTCTCTAATGCTGGTGCGCTCGATCGTATCATCAGTTTCGTGAATACTACGGAAAACCCGCCGGTAGAACGTCTGTTGATTCCGGATATGGCGTTGACGGCAGCTGAATATTTTGCAGTGGAACACAACCAGAAAGTATTGGTGTTGTTGACAGATATGACCAGTTATGCTGATGCGCTGGCTATCGTTTCCAACCGTATGGACCAGATTCCGTCGAAGGACTCCATGCCGGGTTCTCTTTATTCGGATTTGGCAAAGATATACGAAAAGGCGGTGCAGTTCCCGGCAGGGGGGTCCATTACCATTATTGCGGTAACAACATTGAGCGGTGGGGATATTACCCATGCGGTTCCTGATAATACAGGTTATATCACCGAAGGTCAATTGTTCCTGCGCCGTGACAGTGATATCGGTAAGGTTATCGTTGACCCGTTCCGCTCATTGTCTCGTTTGAAACAGCTCGTTAGTGGTAAGAAAACCCGTAAGGATCATCCGCAGGTAATGAATGCTGCGGTACGTCTGTATGCCGATGCAGCCAATGCTAAGACAAAGATGGAGAACGGTTTCGACCTGACTAATTATGACGAACGTACTCTGGCATTTGCCAAGGATTATGCCAATCAATTGCTGGCTATTGATGTGAATCTGGATACCACTGAAATGTTGGATGTTACATGGGGATTGTTCAGCAAATACTTTAAGCCGGAAGAAGTCAATATCAAGAAAGAATTGGTTGACCAGCACTGGAAAAAACAATAAATTAATGAAGAAACATGGCAATAAAGTTTCAATATAACAAGACCTCGCTACAACAGCTTGAGAAGCAGCTCAAGGTCCGTGTGCGCACGCTTCCTATTATTAAAAATAAGGAAAGCGCTCTTCGCATGGAAGTGAAGAGATGCAAGACGGAAGCTGCAGGGTTGGAGGAAAGGCTTGAACTACAGATTCAGGCATACGAGGCCATGTTCGCACTTTGGAATGAATTTGATGCTTCATTAATTAAAGTGAGTGACGTTCATTTGGGCATAAAGAAGATTGCCGGTGTACGGGTTCCGTTATTGGAAAACGTGGATTTCGATATTCGTCCCTATAGTTTGTTCAACAGCCCGAAATGGTATTCCGATGGAATACATTTATTGAAAGGACTGGCGCAGACTGCTATTGAAAGGGAATTTATGCTTGCCAAACTGAACCTGCTGGAACATGCGCGTAAAAAAACGACTCAGAAAGTGAATCTTTTTGAGAAGGTGCAGATACCCGGATACCAGGACGCTTTGCGAAAGATTAAACGATTTATGGAGGATGAGGAGAACTTGTCCAAGTCATCGCAGAAGATTCTGAAATCCATTCAAGAGAAAAGAAAGGAGGCAGAGGCATGATTACAAAAATGAAGAAGTTGACTTTCCTTATCTATCATAAGGAGTATGACCGGTTCTTGCAAAACATCCGGGACCTGGGGGTAGTCCATGTAGCGGAGAAAGCACAGGGGACAGCAGAGAATACCGAACTTCAAGAGAGCATCCGTCTGTCTAACCGTTATACATCAGCCATCAAGTTCCTGCAGGCATTCAATGCTGAGCTGAAAGAACAGAATGGTGATGCAGTTTGTGGAGAGAAGGCTTTGGAGGAAGTGGAAGCTCTTCAACTGGAAAAGACCCAGTTGCAGCATCAGTTACAAGCTTGTGACAAGGAACGTGCTGCACTGGAGGTATGGGGTGACTTTGATCCTGCATCAGTGTCAAGACTACAAGATGCTGGGTATCAAGTGAATTTCTATATCTGTTCAGAGAAGAACTTTAACCAGGAATGGCTGGAAGCCTACCATGCTACGGAGATTAATCGCATTGGCTCGCGCATTTATTTCATCACTATTATCAGAAAAGGCTCACTGCCCGAGCTGGAGGTGGAATCAGCCAAACTGCCGGTGATGTCATTGAGCCAGCTGGCGGCACGATGTGAGGGTATGAAGCAAAAAATAAAAGATGTGGATGATAAATTGGCTGCCATAGCTGGAGAGAAGTTGCTTTCCTTGCAGGTTGCACAAGCAAATGTCCATTCGCAGATAGAATTCTCTAAAGTGGTGTTGAATACGGAACAGGCTGCGGACAACAAATTGATGTTGTTGCAAGGCTGGACTCCGGCTACGCAGGTTCCGGAGATTACCGATTTTCTGAACCAACAGGAAGTGTACTTTGAAATAGCTGACCCTACGTCGGAGGACAATGTACCTATTCAGTTGAACAATAAGGGATTCTTTCGTCTGTTTGAACCGATTATGAAGCTGTATATGCTTCCTAAATATAATGAACTGGATCTGACCCCGTTCTTCGCACCTTTCTTCATGCTTTTCTTTGGGCTGTGTCTGGGCGATTCGGGTTATGGGCTGTTCATGGTATTGGGGGTGACGGTTTACCGTATGTTGGCGAAGAATATCAGTGCTTCCATGAAGTCTATCCTGACTTTGGTACAGATTCTGGGGGCTTCTACTTTCTTCTGTGGTATGTTGACTGGTACATTCTTCGGATTCAATCTGTATGGTAATGACATTCCGTTCTTTAACAAAATGCGTGATTTGTTCTTCCTTGACAATCAGTGGATGTTCAACCTTTCATTGATTCTGGGGGCAGTACAGATTATTTTCGGTATGATATTGAAAGCGGCTAATCAAACCATTCAATTTGGATTGAAATATGCATTGTCAACTATCGGATGGATTATTGTATTGGTAAGTACAGCTTTGGCGTTCCTGTTGGGCGACACGATGCCGATGGGAGGAACTGTTCATTTGGTAATTTTAGGTATTGCCGGTGTACTGATCTTTTTGTTCAACAGTCCCGGAAAGAATATATTCCTCAATATCGGTTTGGGCTTGTGGGATTCCTATAACATGGCAACCGGTCTGTTGGGGGATATTCTTTCGTATGTGCGTCTGTTTGCATTAGGTCTTTCGGGTGGTATTCTAGCCAGCGTGTTCAACAGCCTGGCTGCCGGAATGAGTCCCGATAACGCAATAGCAGGTCCGATAGTGATGGTACTGATCTTCTTGATCGGTCATTCTATCAATATGTTTATGAATATATTGGGGGCGATGGTTCACCCGATGCGTCTTACTTTCGTAGAGTTCTTCAAGAATTCGGGTTACGAAGGAGGAGGCAAGGAGTATAAGCCTTTCCAGCGATTAAAAATTGAAAAATAAAAAAAGGAAGCTGTTTTGAGTGTTATTTGGCACAGTCATGAACTTTGCTGATTTCCGGATTGATTATTCATCAAGGCATGTTTTGAATAAAATGAAGTATTTGGAAACTGTTTGATGTTCTTTCGCCTCGGGATGGCAAAACAGTCTTTTTTAGGAGGAGTTTGATAAAATAAAGAATTTAAAAATTAAAAAATAGAAGAATTATGGAAATGAATTTATTGATTGCTTATGTAGGTATCGCAATTATGGTTGGTTTATCAGGTATCGGTAGTGCGTATGGTGTGACTATCGCAGGTAATGCATCTATCGGTGCATTGAAAAAGAACGATAGTGCATTCGGTAACTTTTTGGTGTTGACTGCACTTCCTGGTACACAGGGTCTGTATGGCTTTGCTGGTTATTTCATGTTCCAGAGCATTTTTGGTGTTCTGACTCCGGCTATTACAGGAATTCAAGCTGCTGCTGTATTAGGTTCCGGTATTGCCTTGGGACTTGTCGCTCTTTTCTCTGCTATCCGTCAGGGGCAGGTTTGCGCGAATGGTATCGCTGCTATTGGTCAAGGACATAACGTGTTTGGTAATACATTGATTTTAGCTGTTTTCCCTGAATTGTATGCTATTGTTGCTTTGGCTGCAACCTTCTTGATGGGATCTGCATTGGCTGCATAATCAGATTAGTTTTTTAATATAGGCGGTTATTTCCTGGTTTTATGGAAATAACCGCTTTTATTATTCTAATGTAAGACAGAACCTAAAAAAAGTTTATTATTGTAGTCGATATCAGTATTTTTTGTGACGATTGTTAGAACGAAATGATTGAATGTTAATTCAGAAGCTGTCTGAATAACATAAAGTTGCAAAAAAACTTTATTATCTCATTGAAAATATGTACCTTTGCGCCCGAATTAAGATTAGTTAATAGATGGCAAAAGAATTGTTAGCCCCTGATTATATCTTTGAAGCAAGCTGGGAGGTATGTAATAAAGTAGGGGGGATTTATACAGTGTTGTCCACCAGGGCAAAAACGCTGCAGGAAGCATTCAGAGACAAAGTCTTTTTCATAGGACCCGATTTTTGGGCAGGAAAGGAAAACCCTTTGTTCAGTGAAAACGAGAACCTTTGTGCGGCATGGCGTGAACATGCGTTGAAGAAAGACGGACTGAAAGTGCGTGTAGGACGCTGGAACATTCCGGGAGAGCCTATTGTTATATTGGTGGATTTTTATCCTTTCTTCTCTAAAAGAAATGAAATATATGGTCGGATGTGGGAAGATTTCAAAGTCGATTCACTTCATGCTTACGGAGATTATGATGAAGCGTCTATGTATTCTTATGCAGCCGGGAAAGTGGTTGAAAGCTTTTATCGTTTCAATTTGACTGAAAATGATAAAGTTATTTATCAGGCACACGAATGGATGACAGGTATGGGTGCCCTTTATTTGCAGAAATCGGTACCTGAAATTGCTACTATTTTTACTACTCACGCTACTTCTATAGGCCGGTCTATCGCCGGAAACAATAAACCTCTTTACGATTACTTATTCGCTTATAATGGCGACCAGATGGCTCGTGAACTTAATATGGAGGCAAAGCACTCTATTGAGAAGCAGACTGCGCATCATGTGGACTGTTTTACTACGGTCAGTGAAATTACCAACAATGAATGTAAGGAGTTGCTGGACAAACCAGCGGATGTGGTGCTGATGAATGGATTTGAGGATGATTTCGTTCCGCAAGGCCGTACATTTACTGCCAAGCGTAAGAAAGCTCGTTCTGCAATGTTGAATCTGGCTAATAAATTGCTTGGTTTGACGATGAGTGATGATACTCTTATTGTAGGCACAAGCGGTCGTTATGAGTTTAAAAATAAAGGTATCAACGTTTATTTGGAATCCTTGAACCGACTGACCCGAGATAAGAATTTGAAAAAAGAGGTGCTGGCATTTATTAATGTACCGGGTTGGGTAGGAGATCCTCGTGAGGATTTGGTGGAACGTCTGAAAAGCAAAGAGAATTTTACAACTCCGTTGGAATGTCCTTTTATCACACATTGGTTGCATAATATGAGTCATGATCAGGTACTTGATATGATGAAATATTTGGGTATGTCCAATTCGGCGGAATCTAAGGTAAAAGTAATATTTGTACCTTGTTATCTGGATGGAAAAGATGGTATTTTGGATCTGGAGTATTATGACTTGGTGTTGGGGAATGATTTGAGTGTTTATCCTTCCTATTATGAGCCTTGGGGTTATACACCGTTGGAAAGTGTGGCATTCCATGTGCCTACTATCACGACTGATCTGGCCGGATTTGGTTTGTGGGTAAACTCGTTGAAAGGCAGATATAGTGAGTTGAAGGATGGTGTGAAGGTTATTCATCGCTCGGATTATAACTATTCTGAAGTAGCGGATGTTATAAAGGACACTATATCGGAATTTTCGGGACTACCGGAAAATGTAATCAAGACTATGCGTAAAAATGCGGCGGAGATTGCTGAAAAGGCATTGTGGAAGCATTTTATCAAATATTATTATGAAGCTTATGATGTGGCATTGCGTAATGCACAGAAAAGGCTTATTATGAATAGCTAATTAATTATTAATAAATAATTTGAGAGACATGAAAATCAAAGTAAGTAATGCGAATACTCCTAATTGGAAGGAGGTTACAGTAAAATCACACATTCCTGAGGAACTGAAGAAGTTGGAGGAAATGGCTCGTAACATCTGGTGGGCATGGAATTATGAAGCGACAGATCTGTTTAGAGATTTAGATCCTGCAACCTGGAAAGAAGTGGGGCAGAATCCTGTTGCTTTATTGGAACGTTTGAGCTATGAAAAGCTGGAAGCATTGACCCAGGATAAGGTGATTGTAAAGCGCATGAATGACGTATATGCCAAATTCAAAGCTTATGTGGATACTAAGCCGGATAGCAAACGCCCTTCTGTTGCCTATTTCTGTATGGAGTATGGTTTGACACATGTTTTGAAAATCTATTCTGGTGGTCTGGGTATTTTGGCCGGTGACTACCTGAAAGAAGCATCAGACAGTAATGTAGATATGTGCGGTGTTGGCTTCTTATATCGTTATGGATATTTTAGCCAAAGCCTTTCAATGGATGGTCAGCAGATTGCTAACTATGAATCACAGAACTTCGGTAGTCTTCCTCTTGAACGCGTAATGGATGAAAACGGACAGCCGATGGTGGTTGATGTTCCTTATTTGAATTATTTCGTTCATGCATACGTATGGAAGGTGAATGTAGGACGTGTTCCTTTGTATTTGCTGGATACGGATAATGAAATGAACAGTGAGTTCGACCGTCCGATTACTTATCAGTTGTATGGCGGTGACTGGGAAAACCGTCTGAAACAAGAAATCTTGTTGGGTATCGGTGGCGTGTTGTTGCTGAAGAAACTGGGTATTAAGAAAGATGTTTATCATTGCAATGAAGGACATGCTGCATTGTGCAATGTACAGCGTTTGTGTGATTATGTAGAAGATGGCTTGACGTTTGAGCAAGCTTTGGAAGTAGTCCGTTCTTCTTCTCTATATACGGTTCATACTCCGGTTCCTGCCGGTCATGACTATTTTGATGAAGGTTTGTTTGGTAAATATATGGGGGGATACCCACAGCGCATGGGAATCACTTGGCAGGATCTGATGGACTTGGGCCGTATCAATCCGGGTGATGCAGGCGAACGTTTCTGTATGTCCACATTTGCTTGTAACACTTGTCAGGAAGTAAACGGCGTAAGCTGGTTGCATGGCAAGGTTTCTCAGGAGATGTTCTCTGGAATATGGAAAGGTTATTTCCCCGAAGAAAGTCATGTAGGTTATGTGACCAATGGTGTTCACTTCCCGACATGGAGTGCTACTGAATGGAAAAAATTATATGCCAAGCATTTTGCTCCTAACTTCTTGGAAGATCAGTCTAATGAGAAAATTTGGGAAGCTATCTATAATGTAGCTGATGAAGAAATTTGGGAAACTCGTATGGCTTTGAAGCATAAACTGGTTGACCATATCCGCAAGCAGTTCAGTGAAAGCTGGTTGAAGAACCAAGGTGATCCTTCACGCATTGTATCGCTGATGGAAAAGATTAATCCGAATGCATTATTGATTGGTTTTGCCCGTCGTTTCGCTACATACAAGCGTGCACATTTGCTGTTCACAGATATAGATCGTTTGGCTAAGATTGTGAACAATCCTGATTATCCGGTACAGTTCTTGTTTGCAGGTAAGGCTCATCCACATGATGGTGCAGGTCAGGGATTGATCAAGAAGATTGTGGAAATCTCCCGTCGTCCGGAATTCTTGGGTAAAATCATCTTCTTGGAAAATTATGATATGCAGTTAGCTCGCCGTTTGGTATCCGGTGTTGATATTTGGATGAACACTCCGACTCGTCCTTTGGAGGCTTCCGGTACATCAGGTGAGAAGGCTTTGATGAATGGTGTTGTAAACTTCTCAGTTCTTGACGGTTGGTGGCTGGAAGGCTATCGTGAAGGTGCAGGATGGGCGTTGACGGAAAAACGTACTTATCAGAACCAGGATCATCAAGATCAATTGGACGCTGCTACCATTTATAGCATTCTGGAAAATGAAATTCTGCCATTGTACTATGCACGTAACCGTAAGGGATACTCTGAAGGTTGGGTGAAGACTATCAAGAATTCTATCGCTCAGGTAGCCCCTCATTATACAATGAAACGTCAGTTGGACGATTATTACACTAAGTTCTATACTAAAGAAGCAAAGCGTTTTAAAGAATTAGTAGCTAATGATTATGCAAAGGCTAAGGAACTGGCTGCATGGAAAGAAAAAGTAGCAGAACTTTGGGATTCCATTGAAATTGTATCATGTGAAAAGACAGAAGAACTGACTAGCGGTAATATTGAAAGCGGAAAAGAATATACCATTACTTACGTTATTGATGAAAAGGGATTGGATGATGCTGTAGGCATTGAATTGGTTACTACTTTCACCAATGCGGAAGGTAAGGAGCATATCTATTCTGTAGAACCAATGGAAGTGATTAAGAAAGAAGGTAACTTGTATACATTCCAAGTTAAACATAGCTTGTCTAACTCTGGTAGTTTCAAGGTGGCATATCGTATGTTCCCGAAGAATGTTGATCTTCCTCATCGTCAGGATTTCTGCTATGTGCGTTGGTTCAACTAATCCTTGAATTAATATAACATTCATATTTAAAGAACTGTTTCCTTGAAAAGGAGGGGCAGTTCTTTTTCTATTGTGGTTGTTCAAGAATCCCATTGAATATTTTCATTCTAGGAGAGGTGCCATGAAAAGAGCTGTATGCTTGGGAGTGATAGAAACAGATATAAAAATAACCGATGTCTTTTTGGACACCGGCTATTTTATTTAGTGAATTATCTGTGCTGTCTTTTTATTTCAACAGTTCGTCCAGTTTGGCTTTGATGGCATCGCCACGAAGATTACGTGCTACAATGGTACCGTCCTGATCAACCAATACGGTAGCGGGAATTGAATTGACACCGTAAAGTTTGGCGCCTGCATTGTTCCAACCTTGTAAGTCAGACATTTGCGGCCATGTAATATTCAGAGTAGTGATAGCATCTTTCCACTTGTCTGCGTTCTCGTCCAGAGAAACACCTACAATACCGAACCCTTTATCTTTGAATGCTTTGTATGCTTCCACAACATTAGGCATTTCTTTACGGCAAGGTCCGCACCAGCTAGCCCAGAAGTCAATCAATGTATATTTGTTTTTGCTGATGAAATCGGACAGGCTTACTGTTTCACCTGCAGGAGTCTGCATAGAGAAATCAATGTACTTCTGGCCTACAGCCGTTTTTTCTGAGGTTTCAATATGGGCTTTCAGTTTGTTGATACGTTCATTGACCAATGCGGCGGGAACTTTTTCTACCAATGCTTTTTGTTTGTCAAGTTCGAATGCGCCTGCATAGGAAGGAAGCAGATAGACACCAACCGGATTGGTGATATTGGCTTCAATTGTTTGGTAAACCATATCCATGCCTACACTGTCTTTCTTTTCAATCTCAGCCATGATAGCTTCTACCTGCTCTTTTGTCAGGCTGGTGTCGCTTTGAGCTTTTTGGTACATTTCATTCATTTCCTTGCTTAAAGCCATGAAACCGTCTTTGAATTTCTGGTAAGCGTCATTATTAGGAGTACCCGAAACTTTGCTTTCCTTGCCCAAGGCTATATTGATATTTCCATTTTCAAGGAAAAGATCGGTAAAGTAACGCTTGTCACCTTTCATATAAGTGATATAGCGGTTTACAGCAGTATCCTGTTTTCCTGTGAATACGAAAGTTCCGCCTTTGACGATAGCGGAATCAAGTTTTACAAGGTCGCCCCCTGCATATTCCTGTAAATAGATAGTGTCGCCATCAGTGATGTCTTCTACTGAACCTGTAACCTTATAAGAAGGTGAATTCTGACATGCAACGAAAGCCATGCTTCCGGCAGCCAATAAATAAACTAATTTTTTCATTTTAATATGATTATAATTTGCACGCAAAGATAACTACTTAATTAATATGTTTGAGGAAAAAAGGTTTTTATTTTCAGAATGAAATTAAGAATCTATAGTTTTGCTTTGCTTTTTTTGAAAATAATGCATACACATTCAAATCCTTTGGCTATATTTGCACAAATCTATGGAATAAAAAGTATAATCCTATCGGCCAATGTTACTAATGACTATTATCCTGATTGTATTACTTTCTTTTGCATTAATCGGACTTATTGTAAAAGGGAGGGTTCAGAGTCGTAAAATAAAAACAGCGAAACAATTTCATGATGCAATATGGAATAATGCGCATGAGTTTATCTTCTTGATAGACGAGAACCTGCACGTAGTGAAGACAAACTATTATACCTTGTATCAACTACCTGTCAAAAAGGGCAGGATCTGTTTTGGTAAAATCCTGCAATGCAAGTATGCGCGGGGGCAGAAAAATTGCAATAACCATGAGCGGTGTGGTTCCTGTTTCATCCGGCATAAGGTAAAGGAATTGTTTGAGAACCACTCTTCTTTCAGCAACTTGGAATTGGTGATGGACATGCAGATTGCTTCACAGCCGTCGGGTATTTATAACATGGTTGTTTCGGGACGATATCTGTCCATGGAAAATAAGAATTACGTTATTTTGACCGTGCATGACATTAGTGAAGAGCGTGCGTTGAAGTCGTCTTTGCAACATAGCAACGAGAAATTTCTTTGTTTTTTGATAATGTGACCGTTGGATGTGCTATTTGTGACAAGAATGGCAAGTTGGTGGAGGTGAATGATACTTATGTAAAATATATGGGCCTTTCCTCTAAAAAAGAGGCTGTGAATCAGCTTAATATTTATACCAATCCATGCATTAATCCGGAATTTAAAGAGATGATGAAAGCGGGTATTCCTGTATCGGGTGAAGTGAAATATGATTATGAAAAAATAAACAAGCATTATGTAAGGAGCTATCATGAGGATGTGCACTATTTTCGCTTTATCGTGAATTATATGCGGGATGCCGAAGGGGAAGTGGAGAATATTTTAATTATTTGGGTAGAGAACACGCTTATTCATAAGGCGCTTCGTCAAAATAACACGTTCCGTGAGATGATCACTTATGCTTCTTCTATTTCCAAAATAGGCTTCTGTTCTCTCAATCTGTTCAAGAGCGAGCAATTGGTGACTCCGGAATATTTAAAGAATCTGGGAGTGAAGGAAAACGTGGACTTGCGTGAGATCTTTTCTAATTTAGACCATATTCATCCTGATGACCGGAAACTTTTCCTTGAATATGTAAGGAAAGCCCGTTATGAGAAGATGGAGCCGTTGGAACGTAATATTCGTATTATGACGGACGGTGAATATCGTTGGTTGAAACAATATTTAATACAGCAGATTTTTGATCCGGAGAACAAAACTATTGTTCTGGCAGGAGTGAATGTGGATATTGATGCACAGAAACAAACGGAGGAAGCCTTGCGTGCCGCGAAAGAAAGCGCGGAAAGTTCTGACCGGTTGAAGTCTGCTTTTCTAGCGAATATGAGCCATGAGATACGTACCCCCTTGAATGCAATAGTTGGTTTTTCTAATTTATTGATAAATGCTGACAATAAGGACGATTTTGACAGCTTCAAACAGATTATAGAACAGAATAGCACCTTGCTGTTACAGTTGATCGGTGATATTCTGGATCTTTCGAAAATAGAATCGGGAACTTTGAAGTTTGTGTGGAGTGATGTGAATATTAATGCAATGTTGTACGATCTAGAGAAAGTGTTTCAATTACGGAACAAGAATAATCCGGAAGTGGAGATCAGGTTTGTACCTGGTATGAAGGACTGCGTGATTCGTACCGAGCGGCAACGCTTCATTCAAGTTATATCCAACTTGGTCACTAATGCGATGAAATTCACTACCCGGGGGAGCATTGTCATAGGTTATGAGCAACGGGAGGAGGAAATGTATTTTTATGTAAAAGATACAGGTTGCGGAATTCCTGAAGAGAAGCAGGGACAGGTATTTCAGCGCTTTGTGCAATTGGATACCTTCAAGCAGGGAGCCGGATTGGGACTTTCCATCTGTAGCAGTATCATCAAGATTATGGGAGGGCGGATCGGTGTTGACTCAGAGCAGGGAAAAGGCTCCACTTTCTGGTTTACGATTCCTCAAAAACCTGTCACTCTTCCTGCCGAAAGAAGAGAAATAGTACGCACAATGGAAAATTATTAGTCGGATGAATAAATATTACTTTATTTATGTCCTTCATTCTTGAAAAATAGCGTATTTTTGCAACTCAATTACAAAATGAGTATGCAACAATCTAATTATATAATTGAGGTAAAAGGTGTTTCCAAGTTTTTTGGTGACAAGATGGTCTTGGATAACATCAATTTATACGTAAAGAAAGGTGAGTTTGTAACCGTGCTGGGACCTTCCGGCTGCGGAAAGACAACTCTTTTGCGTTTGATTGCCGGCTTTCAGACTGCTTCGGAAGGTGAGATAAAAATAGCCGGAAATGAGATTACACAGACGCCTCCGCACAAAAGGCCTGTAAACACCGTGTTTCAGAAGTATGCCCTGTTTCCACATCTGAATGTATTTGATAATATTGCTTTCGGATTGAAACTGAAAAAGACTCCCAAGCAGATTATCGGGAAAAAAGTAAAGGCGGCTCTCCGCATGGTTGGAATGACTGACTATGAATACCGGGACGTGAATTCCCTGTCAGGCGGTCAGCAACAGCGTGTGGCCATAGCCCGTGCCATTGTCAATGAACCGGAGGTGCTGTTGTTGGATGAGCCTTTGGCTGCTTTGGACTTGAAGATGCGTAAAGACATGCAGATGGAGTTGAAAGAGATGCACAAGACATTGGGTATTACCTTTGTTTATGTGACGCATGACCAGGAGGAAGCCTTGACACTGAGTGACACGATTGTGGTAATGAGTGAAGGAAAAATACAGCAGATCGGGACTCCGGTGGATATCTATAATGAGCCCATCAATTCGTTTGTAGCCGATTTTATAGGTGAGAGCAATATTCTGAATGGAACCATGATACAGGACAAACTTGTGCGTTTTGCAGGTGTGGAGTTTGAATGTGTGGACGAAGGTTTCGGTGAAAATATGCCGGTAGATGTAGTGGTACGTCCTGAAGACTGGTATATTTTTCCGGATTCGGATGCCTCACAGATTTCCGGTATCGTAACCTCATCCATTTTTAAAGGCGTGCATTATGAAATGGTGGTCGAGGCCAATGGTTATGAGTTCATCGTACAGGATTATCATCACTTCGCAGTGGGTGAGCAGGTTGGCTTGCTGGTAAAACCTTTCGATATTCATATTATGAAAAAAGAGCGTGTATGCAATACGTTTGAAGGAGAGTTGACAGACAGAACGCATGTGGACTTTCTGGGATGTACGTTTGAATGTCTGCCGGTGGCTGACATTGAGCCGGGGGACAGAGTGAAAGTACAGGTGAACTTCAAGGATATCATTTTGCAGGATAATGAAGAGGACGGAACTTTAACCGGAGATGTACGTTTTATCCTGTATAAGGGAGACCATTATCACCTCACCGTATCATCGGACTGGGGAGAGGACATCTTTGTTGATACCAATGATGTATGGGACAACGGTGACCATGTAGGTATCAGCATCCTGCCCGAAAGTATCAAGGTAACCAAGGTTGTAGAATCATAATAAAGAAAAGAGGTGCTCAGAACAATACGATTTTTCTTGTCTTCACGTAAAAGCTGGACGATTCCCTACGTGATATTTTCGGCGGTGTTTGTTATTCTTCCGCTACTTTTAATTGTAGTTTATGCATTTATGGATGATGCGGGTCATTTCACTTTGGGAAATTTCGCCAAATTCTTCGCCCATCCCGAGGCAATCAATACATTTGTTTATTCTATTGGCGTAGCCATCATCACGACAGTGCTGTGTATCTTATTGGGATATCCTGCCGCCTATATTCTGACGCAGACCCGGATGAAGTATGCATCGACGGTAGTGGTCTTGTTTATTCTGCCCATGTGGGTGAATATTTTGATACGTACACTGGCTACGGTGGCATTGTTCGACTTTATGAACGTACCTCTAGGCGAGGGGGCTTTGATATTCGGTATGGTATATAATTTTCTGCCTTTTATGATTTATCCTATTTACAACACTTTGCAGAAATTGGATAAAAGTTATGTGGAAGCGGCGCAAGATTTGGGCGCCAATCCTATGCAAGTGTTTTTCAAGGCTGTGCTACCCCTGTCCATGCCGGGTATTGTGAGTGGTATATTGATGGTGTTCATGCCTACTATCTCTACATTCGCCATTGCCGAACTGCTGACAATGAACAATATCAAACTCTTTGGTACTACCATTCAGGAAAATATTAATAATAGTATGTGGAATTATGGAGCAGCGTTGTCATTGATTATGCTGTTCCTTATCGGTGCGACCACCTTGCTTGCATCAGACGATAAGGATCATAACGAAGGAGGTGGACTATGGTAAAGAAAATTTTATGCCAAGGATATTTGTGGCTGCTTCTGCTATTGCTTTATGCGCCTATTTTTATCATTATGATCTATTCGTTTACCGAAGCAAAGGTGCTGGGCAACTGGACCGGATTTTCCACCAAACTCTATTCATCCCTGTTTGTTGCGGGTACACATCATTCATTGACCAATGCTTTGATCAACACCCTGAGCATCGCCTTGATTGCAGCTACCGTATCTACTTTGCTGGGCAGCATTACGGCAATCGGCATATTCAATCTTCGTACCCGTGCCCGTAAAGCAATCAGTTTTGTCAATAATATCCCTATACTGAATGGCGATATCATTATAGGTATATCTTTATTCCTGCTGTTTGTATCCTTGGGTATTCCACAGGGATACACCACTGTGGTGCTTGCACATATCACATTCTGTACTCCATACGTGGTGTTGAGTGTGTTGCCGCGTTTGAAACAGATGAATCCGAATATTTATGAGGCGGCGCTTGATTTGGGGGCTACCCCTATGCAGGCACTCCGCAAGGTGATTGTCCCTGAGATTCTTCCGGGAATGATTTCAGGTTTTATGCTGGCGGTGACTTTATCTATCGATGATTTTGCCGTGACGGTATTTACTATTGGTAACGAAGGGCTTGAAACTCTTTCCACCTATATTTATGCGGATGCACGGAAAGGAGGGCTGACGCCTGAACTCCGTCCGCTTTCTACCATTATATTTGTATTGGTACTGGTATTGTTGGTTATCATCAACCGCCGTGCAGGCAAGAAAAAGGAGGCATAGAAAATGAGGAAAATAAATAAATGGCTGGTGGCGTGTGCTTGTGCATTATTCTCTTTGACCGGATGCTATAATACAGAGTCTCGTGAAAATGTACTGAAAATATATAATTGGGCCGACTATATTGACGAGGATGTGTTGGCGGAGTTTCCCCAGTGGTACAAAGAACAGACGGGAGAAGATATCCGGATTGTTTATCAGACTTTTGACATCAATGAAATCATGTTGACCAAGATAGAGCGCGGACATGAGGATTTCGATGTGGTCTGTCCTTCGGAGTATATCATAGAGCGTATGCTGAGGAAAGGTTTGTTGCTTCCCATTGATACCGTTTTTGGAAAGACTCCCAATTATCTGCATAATGAATCTCCTTATATTCGCGAACAATTGGATAAGTTGAGCCGGCCGGGGCATCGTGCTTCGGATTATGCTGTCGGTTATATGTGGGGGACAGCTGGTATCCTTTTTAACACCGATCATGTCCCTGCCGAAGATGCCGGGACTTGGGCCAGTCTTTGGAATCTGAAATATAAGAACAAGATTCTGATGAAGGAAAGTTATCGTGATGCGTATGGCACCGCCTTGATTTATGCCAATGCCGGGAATCTGGAAAAAGGCAAAGTTACGGTAGAGGAGTTGATGAACGATTATTCGCAAGCCTCCATTGACACAGTTGAGAAGTACCTGAAGGAGATGAAGCCCTTGATAGCCGGCTGGGAAGCGGATTTTGGCAAGGAAATGATGACCAAGGGTAAAGCATGGCTGAACATGACCTGGAGCGGTGATGCGGTATGGGCGATAGAAGAGGCTGAAGGAGTAGGCGTCAATCTGGATTATGAGGTGCCGGCAGAAGGAAGTAATGTATGGTATGACGGATGGGTGATTCCTAAGTATGCTAAAAATAAGAAGGCTGCCAGTTATTTCATCAATTATTTGTGCCGTTCCGATGTGGCTTTACGTAATATGGATGCCTGTGGCTATGTGAGTGCCGTCGCGACTCCCGAGATTTTGGAGGCGAAAATAGATACTACCTTATCTTACTTTTCGGATTTGAGTTATTTTTTCGGCCCTGCTGCCGATAGTTTGCCTATAGACAAGGTGCAGTATCCCGACCGTAAGGTGGTGGAACGTTGTGCATGATTCGTGATTCCGGTGATAAGACTGAATTGGTGCTGGAGATGTGGTCGCGTGTAAAGGGGGATAATTTGGGAGTAGGTGTAGTTATTGTGATTCTGGTATCCGTCGGGGTTATGGTGGTGTTCACTGTGTATAGGAGGCTTCAGCGTTACCGGCATGAGAAGGCGCAGCGCCGTCGCAGGAATCACCGGAAAAGGAAAAGAAAATGATGTATAGGGGCGCAGGATTTTGCATACGTACGCATGAGCTTGCACGTCCTAGAAAGATGAAAAAACACATTATCAGGTGCTTCCTGCTTTTTGCAGGTAAGACAAAAAAGTCCGGACTTTTCTAAGCCCGGACTTTTTTTGATCTATAATCTATAAAGATTAAATGATATATTGTGAAGAGATAGACTCGTTATTCATCACGCGGCGGATTGTTTCAGCAAACATATCGGCAATGGTCAGTTGCTTCACTTTAGAGCAACGGTTAGTGTATGGAATACTGTCGGTAAATACCATTTCTTCCAAGCCGGAGTTCTGAACCCGTTCGGATGCAGGACCTGACATTACACAGTGGGAAGCGATGGCGCGTACGGAAATGGCTCCCGCTTCTTTCATGATATCGGCAGCTTTGGTAATAGTACCAGCTGTATCTACCATATCGTCAATCAAGATGACGTTTTTATTTTTTACATCACCGATAATTTGCATGGTGGCCACTTCATTGGCTTTCAGGCGGGTCTTGTTGCAAAGCACCAAGGGCACACCCAGATATTTTGAATAAGTGCTGGCACGTTTCGAACCACCTACGTCCGGAGTTGCGATTACCAGGTCTTCCAGCTGCAATGATTCAATGTAGGGCAGGAATACACCGGAAGCGTAGAGGTGATCTACCGGTACATCAAAGAAGCCTTGAATCTGATCGGCATGTAAATCCATTGTAATCAGACGGTCGATGCCCGCCACACTCAGAAGGTCGGCTACCAGTTTGGCACCGATGGAAACACGGGGTTTGTCTTTTCTGTCCTGACGTGCCCATCCAAAGTAGGGGATAACGGCTACAATGCTCTTTGCTGAGGCTCTTTTTGCTGCATCAATCATCAACAGCAGTTCCATTAAGTTGTCAGAGTTAGGAAAGGTAGATTGAACCAGAAAAACATGTGCGCCTCTAATTGATTCTTCATAAGAAACAGCGAATTCACCATCAGCAAAATGCATGATGTTCATGTTTCCTAATTCGCAACCGAGGCTGTTGCAAATCTTTTCTGCAAGGTATCTCGAATTTGTTCCTGAGAATACCATAAAAGGTGATGTTTTGCTCATTTTGTAATAGATATTACCTATTTGTTAATTTGCGTGCAAAGGTACGTATTATAATTAGAAATTAAAAATAGAAAATTAAAAATAACTTCTCATTATAGTAATATGCTTGTTTTGATGCATATTCTTCGCTTTTTAGACCTTTATTCTAAATCTATTGATAATCAGTCGGCCAAATCCCTTAATTTCCGGAAATGTTCTATCACGCATTGGTAGTCGCGGTCGGTACATGCGTCGAATTTATTCCAAAGAGCGCCCAATATGGCGGCTCCTCCGAAACCAAGGTCTTTTATTTCCAGCAAGTTTTCCTCGTCAATGCCTCCCAGAGCTATGACTTTCTTGTCAATGATACCCGCTTTGGCGGCGGCGCGGAGCTCTTCGGGCGTATATGCCGAATTATAGTTCAGCTTGGATATACTGTTGAATACCGGGCTCAGAAATACATAGTCGCAGCCGGATTTGTGCTCTTTTACTTCGTCCAGCGAGTGGCAGGAGCAACTGATATGTCCTTTGTAACCCTCCGGCAAGTTCGGATTACGGCCGTTCAGGTGAATTCCTTTCAGTTTGTATTCCTCTTTCAGGTAAAAATGTCCATGAACCACTATGCGCTTATGATATTGTTCGGGGATAAGAGTCAGCAGACGCTCTGCGAACATAGGCGCAGTGTCGGGCTTTCTTAAATGGAGTGTGTCCAGCCCTTCCTCGAAAAGGGCTGTAATTATCTTATCTTCCTCCACAAAATAAGTGGGGGGTGTTATTAGAATTAACTTCATACCTTATGACTAATTGCTAAGCAAAGATAGCAACCTATTTGTAATAATCCTAGTGGATTCATAGATTTATTTTAGGTGAGTTTGTGAACCGGCTTGGAAACAATGAAGATACGGATGTCTTGCGATATAGGGCAAGGACAGCGGGGAATGCTGACTTTCTGATGGGAACGGTGCTGAACCGAGCACCGTTTGGGGTTGGTTAGAAAGAAATGAGATGGGTTGCCATTGTTTTCAAATCAATAATCCATAGCTTGCCGCTCAGCACTTCACCATATCCGCCTATAATCTTCAACACTTCGGCTGCTTCGGCACAACCTACCATGCCTGGGGTTACACCCAATACTCCTTTGGGGGGATGGGGCATGGACAGCATCTCCGTTTCGTCGGGGAAAAAGTGGCGGTAATCGGGGCCTCCCTGGTAATTGAAGACGGACACTTGGCCGTCGAAGGCGCGGATGGCGCCATATACATAGACTTTTCCCCATTTCACACAGGTGTCATTGATCAGGTAACGGGTGGCGAAATTATCGCATCCGTCTATAACGATGTCATAGGCGCAGATAATTTCATCCGCGTTCTCTTTGGTAAGCCTTGTGGGGTAGGCATTGATCTGCACATCACGGTTCAAGGCTTCGAGACGTTTTTGGGCTTGGATAGCTTTGGGCATACCTACCTCGGCCTCACTATAAAGTACCTGACGTTGTAAGTTGCTGATGCTTACCACATCATCGTCTATTAATCCGATAGTGCCTATTCCGGCTCCTGCCAGGTACAGGGCGGCAGGAGATCCCAGACCACCTACACCGACTATAAGCACTTTGGCCTGTTTGAGCCGTTGTTGTCCTTTTTCTCCCAATTCAGGGAGAATGATTTGACGGTTATATCTTTCCACGTTGTTTATTGTTAAGTTGGGAAAGGGGCTTCGTATCATTGATACCGCCCCTTTCTTTGTAAAAGTGAGGGTAAAATCTATCGCATCGGTGTGAACTTGTCAAAAGAAACATCCCAGTCTTTCCATACCGGTTCCCTTCCTAATGATTTCAGTGCGTGTTCCACTTCCACGGCTGTACGTTCATCACTTACATGGAATTGTTCCAAAGCTTGCGGGTAGGTATAGTATCCTCCTGGTTCGGTTTTGCTTTCAGCGCTCATGGTGGTCACTCCGAGTCCTGCCATGTTGTCGCGGATTTGTGCCGGTTCACGGGTGGAGTAGGAGATGTCCACATCGTGGTCGAAGATGCGCATGGCAAAAGTGAGCTGTGCCAGTTCACGGTCATTCATGATGACATTCGGCTGGAATCCTCCGTTCTCAGCCGGACGCATACGGGGGAAATTGACACTGTATTTGGTTTTCCAATACTTTTTCTGAAGATAGCGCAAGTGATAGGCCATCATGGTCACATCGGTGCGCCATTCTTCCAGTCCGATAAGTACCCCCATGCCGATGGAGTGGACTCCTGCCTGTCCCATGCGGTCGAAGCCGTTCACCCGCCACTCGAATTTGGATTTCATTCCGCGTGGATGATATATATTATAACGGGCTTTATTATAGGTTTCCTGAAAGCAGATGACTCCATTCAGTCCGTGTTCTTTCAGTTCGGCATATTCTTCGGCTTTGAGTGGCATTACCTCTATCTTCAGATTGCTGAAATATTTTTTGGCGATGTCCAAAGCTTTAGCCAGATAAGGGACTCCGGCTTTTGCCGGATTCTCTCCGGTCACCAGTAACAGGTTCTCAAAAGGCCCCAGTTTTTTGATGGCTTTGTATTCATCTTCAATCTGTTCGGGGGTGAGGATGGTACGTGCCATCGGGTTGCTGATATGGAAACCACAATACACACAAGAATTGGTGCAGGAGTTGGTGATATACAGCGGTATAAACATGGAGATGGTTTTGCCGAAACGTTCTTCGGTATATTTTTTGCTTAGTTGCGCCATCGGCTCCAGGTATTTTGCTGCTGCGGGGGAGATGAGCGCCATAAAGTCGTCCACATCGCAATGTTCCTTGCCAAGGGCGCGGAGCACATCACTTTCGGTCTTGGAGTAGATGGTTTTGGTGGTTTTCTCCCAATCTATTTTTTCAAGTTCTTCTGAAAACATGATCGTTTTTTTTTCTTGTTATTGTTCTATAAGATGATTTCGCTTTTATAAGAGCCTGTTTAAACCTTTCCGGCATTTAAACAGGTTTCAAGCTATAAGTTCCTTATTATTTTTCTACATTTCTTTTTGTCGCTTTCCGTCAGTTCGGGATGTTGCTTCGTTCCTCCCTTCTGGATAACGCCTTTGATAGAGAATCCGCTCCATTTCAGGATTTCGCGCAACGCCTTTACTACACCGCGTGTCTGGTTAAACCAGATATTGAACGGCCATGGGGTGGAGCAGGTGCTTACGATGACTGCTTTCTTGCCTTTATGCAACGCTTGGGGGATCCCTTTCGGACTTTCTCCCATCATGCCGTACACGATGCGGTCGAACACTACTTTCAGATGTCCGTTCATGTTTCCCCAATAGCAGGGTGATCCGACAATCAGCACGTCTGCCCATTGTATCTTTTGAAGCGTGCGCTGCGCATCGTCTTCGGGCAGGACACAGGCCTGCCGGCTGCGGCAAGCCATGCATCCTGTACAGGGACGCACCTGCAATTTACGGATGGGTATTGCTTCCACTTCGGCGCCACGTATGCGGGCCTCTTCGGCCATGATGTCCAGCATCCGGCTGATAAGTCCTTGGCTGCGAGGGCTTCCGTTGAGTATCAATATCTTCATTTCCTTATTTTCTTTAGGATGTTGTTGCGGGCGCATTGCACGGCAGCCGTATAGTATTCCGGTTCCATATTTTCCAGGTATGCTTCCAGTTCTCCCGTCAGTTCCGGCTCTTCCAGGCAGATGTCGTAGGCTAGTTTCATGCAGACAGCTTGTCCGGATGCGCTTTCGGCAGGAGACAGCATGCCTTCCAGGCAGAAATCGAAGAAAGTAGCGTTGACAGGCTTCAGAACAGGAAGGTGATGAAGGATATTCAGCAGCAGGCGTCTGGTTCCGCCGTGAGGGCATTGCATGGCTCTCAGCATCAGTTCCTCCCTTTTGTCCATCAATAGGGAAGGGAGGAGGATGCTCAGTTTTTCGCAAGCCCAAGCGGCACGCCAGGCTATCTTTGTTTCTTCATGCCGGGTCAGGGCATAAAGGGAGTCAAAGCGGCCGGGGGCTCCGGCTACTTGCTCCACTATGATGTCTATATATTTCCTTCCTAAAGCTCCTTCAAGTGCTTTCTTGAAATCTTCCATGGTCTTCGCAAAATCGGTCGTTTAATTACCCACGTTCTTCAAGTCGCGGCTCAATTTCATGGCGCAGAAGTTGGGTCCGCACATGGTACAGTATTCACCGTCCGTATGGCGTCCTTCATTGAAGTACTCCAAAGCGCGGTCGGGATCCAGACTTAGGTGGAACTGGTCGCGCCAACGGAATTCATAACGTGCCTTGCTTAAAGCATTGTCGCGGATCTGTGCGCCAGGATGCCCTTTTGCCAGGTCGGCCGCATGGGCGGCAATCTTGTAAGTGATGACACCGACGCGTACATCTTCTTTGTTGGGTAGTCCCAGATGCTCTTTCGGGGTGACATAGCATAGCATGGCAGTGCCCAGCCAGCCGATTTGTGCGGCACCGATGGCCGAAGTGATATGGTCATATCCCGGAGCGATGTCCGTTACCAGCGGGCCGAGGGTGTAGAACGGTGCGTTGTGGCAGTGAGAGATCTGGCGTTCCATGTTTTCTTTGATTTTATGCAAAGGTACATGTCCCGGTCCTTCAATGAATGCCTGTACGTTTTTGTCCCATGCGCGGAGTACAAGTTCACCCATGGTATCCAGTTCGGCAAACTGTGCCTCGTCATTGGCATCGGCGATACAGCCCGGACGAAGTCCGTCACCCAAGGATACGGCTACATCGTATTGTGCCAGAATATCACAGATGTCATCGAAATGCTCATATAAGAAGCTTTCCTGGTCATGTACCAGACACCACTTGCTCATAATGCTGCCTCCGCGGCTTACGATGCCACACAGTCGTTTGTCGGCCAGGTGTACATTCTGCCGGCGTATTCCGGCATGGATGGTAAAGTAGTCCACTCCTTGTTCGCATTGCTCGATTAATGTATCTTTATAAATCTCCCAATTCAGATCCTCTACTTTCCCGTTTACCTTTTCCAATGCCTGATAGATAGGCACGGTGCCTACGGGGACAGGACAGTTGCGGACAATCCATTCGCGTGTCTCGTGAATATTATCGCCGGTCGAGAGATCCATCAGGGTGTCACCTCCCCATTTGCAGCTCCATACGGCTTTTTCCACCTCTTCGTCAATGGAGGAAGTGGTGGCGGAGTTTCCGATGTTCGTGTTGATCTTCACTAAAAAGTTCCTGCCGATAATCATGGGCTCGCTTTCGGGGTGGTTGATATTGGCGGGAAGTACGGCACGCCCTGCGGCTATTTCGTCACGCACGAATTCAGGGGTGATAAAGGTGTCGATGCCCAGTTCCCGGCAGTTCATGTTTTCACGGATGGCCACATATTCCATTTCCGGTGTAACGATGCCGGCTTTGGCGTATGCCATTTGTGTGATGGCCTTTCCGGCTTGGCACGATAGGGCAGGGCGATGTGTTCAAAGCGCAGGTGATCCAGACTTTTATCGTCACGGCGCATCTTTCCGTATTCTGAGGTGATGGAGGGCAGTTGTTCCACGTCTCCCCGTCCGGTAATCCAGCTTTCGCGCATACGGGGAAGTCCTTTTTTCAGATCGATTTCCATATTGGGGTCACTGAACGGACCGCTGGTGTCATAGATATAAACGGGAGCATTTGGCGTTGTCACCTTTTCGCCGTTCACTATGTTCACTGTGGGAGTCAGGTTTACTTTCTGCATTCCTACTTTGATGTATGGGAACAGGGTTCCTTGCATATATGCCTTTTCAGCATGAGCGTATGCTTTTTGATCTTGCTTTTTGTCCATCATATTTCTGTTTAATCTAAGAATGAAGTTAAAGGGGATGAGGCGGATGCGATCAAGTTCTGTCCTACCGCTCCTAAGCCTGCTTCATAAGCGCGGCGTCCGGCAATGACAGCTTCCTTGAAGGCTGTTGCCATGTCTACCGGCTGACCGGCTACTGCGATGGCGGTATTGACCAGACAGGCGTCCGCGCCCATTTCCATCGCTTCAGCGGCATGGCTGGGGGCACCTATTCCGGCGTCCACTACCACAGGAACGGAAGCTTGTTCGATAATGATGCGCAGGAAGTCACGTGTCTGCAAGCCTTTGTTTGTCCCGATGGGGGCGGCAAGCGGCATGACGGTTGCTGCTCCGGCCTCTTCCAACCGTTTGCACAATGTAGGATCTGCCTGGCAGTAAGGCAAAACGACGAAGCCTAGCTTGACCAGTTCCTCGGTTGCTTTCAATGTTTCGGTAGAATCCGGCAACAAGTAGCGCGGATCAGGATGGATTTCCAGTTTCAGCCAGTTAGTGCCAAAAGCCTCTCGGGCCATTTGTGCGGCAAAGACGGCTTCTTCGGCTGTGCGCACACCGGAGGTGTTGGGCAATAGCTGGATGTGGGGGTGAATGATATGTTTCAGCATATCATCTTCCTTATCGTCCAGTTCAATACGTTTCATGGCTACGGTTACCATTTCGCATCCTGATGCCAGGATGGCTTCTTCCATTACGGTGTTTGAGTTGAATTTACCGGTTCCCAGAAATAAACGGGAATTAAATTCTTTTCCAGCTATAATCAGTTTCTTCATTATATTTTGTGATTTTATTATAAATTCATGATTCGTTTAGTTTCCGCTACCGGATCTTCCGCCCGGAGTATGGTTCCGCTCAAGGCAATGCCCGTAACCCCCGTTTCCATGATGGAAGGGATGTCCTCCAAAGTAATTCCTCCGATAGCGACGATGGGCAGATGGATATCCGCCTTTCTCATTTGCTGGATAATGGAGCGGTAGCCTTCCAGTCCCAGTACCGGCGAGAGGTCCTTTTTCGTGGTGGTAAAACGGAACGGGCCACAGCCGATGTAGTCAGCTCCGGCTTCATAATGCATCTTTACATCATTAAATGTATTGGCGGTGCCTCCGATGATGAACTCTTTTCCTAATATTTTTCGTGCTTCGGCTACGGGCATATCCTTTTTTCCCAAATGTACTCCGTCGGCATGAATTTTCTTGACCAACTCCACGTGATCATCTATAATAAATGTCGCTCCGTAGTCTTTGCATAAGCGTTGCAGGCGTATGGCTTCCCGTTCCACCTCGTCAACGGGAGTGTCTTTCATACGTAGCTGGACCCAGCGGCAGCCGCCTTCCAGTGCCATGCGTGCGGAATCATAATAGGAATATGTGTCGGTGAAGTGAGTGATGAATTGAAGTTCCACGGCCTTATCCTCACATGCAGCTTTAATGACTACCAGACTGTCATTGGGTTGTAACACGCATTTTTCCCAGTCTATACGGGGGACCATACGGTTATTTACCGCTATGGCAATGCCTTTCTCGGGAAGTGCCAGAAAGGTGGAAAGTTCGGCTACGGTGCATCCGTCCTTTACTTCGGTTTCTTTGCTGTTTACTGTCAGTTTCATGCTATATCAGTTTATGAATTTGCCTGTAAATACAAAGAGTTGCTTTTTGACCGGATGGCATGAGGTAAGAAGTAACAATCCCTTCGGCGGTACTAACCGCATCAGGTTCACAGGGTATAATCTCAGCCCGTCCGCTGCTTACGTGGGGCACCCCTTTGTTTTACGATGGCAAAGATAGGAGAAAGAAATGAATAATGCTACAACAGATTGCTTTATTTTCTGCGGGAGACTGTTTTTTATGATAATCTTGCATCGTGGTGTGTCTTTCCCTGTAAAGGAGACAGATGTAAAACCGCCCCGCTCCCTGAATAAATAGGGGCGCGGGGCGGTTCTGTTATAATGTATAGTTAAGGACTCTTTTACAGACGTTTTTCTATTACATCCCAGTCAATGATTTCCCACAATTTGTTCACATGGTCTGCACGGCGGTTCTGGTAATCCAGATAGTAGGCATGTTCCCATACATCGAAGCCCAGCAAAGGTTTCAATCCTGCACGCCACGGGTTGCTTCCGTTGGGTTCTTTGGTAATGTGCAGTTTCCCTTGTTTGTCTACAGAAAGCCATGCCCAGCCCGAGCCGAACAGTCCTGTGGAGGCGGCGTTGAATTCTTTCTTGAAGTTCTCAAAGCTTCCGAAGTCCCGGTTGATGCTTCCGCCAGTTTACCGGCCGGTTCATGCTTGCCGGGTTTGGGGGCGAACTGAAGGAAATATAATGTATGGTTCAATACTTGTCCGGCATTATTGAATATCGCCCCGTCGGGAGCTGATGCTACAATTTCCTCTACGGTCTTTCCTTCAAATTCCGTACCCGGAACCAAGGAGTTCAAATTGTTTACGTAGGTTTGTAAGTGCTTGCCATAATGGTAGTCTATAGTAGCCTGGCTGATTACAGGTTCGAGTCCGTTGTTTGCATACGGGAGTTTGGGCATTTCGTAAGTCATAACTAATGAAATTAAAGTGGTTAATAATATATTCATTTTTAGTTGAGGTTTTAATTAAACTTCTATCATAATAACATTATTGAGCGTCGAATTGTTCTGATAAACTCAAACTTTCTCTATCTTTGCGGACGAAAGAAGAAACTTATGACGAATTATTTAGAAGAATTGAATGAAAGCCAGCGCAATGCGGTGCTTTACAACGAAGGTCCCTCTTTGGTGATAGCCGGAGCAGGCTCGGGGAAGACACGTGTGCTGACTTATAAGATAGCTTATTTGCTGGAGCAGGGATATACTCCCTGGTCTATTCTGGCATTGACTTTTACCAACAAGGCTGCCCGTGAGATGAAAGAGCGTATAGCCCGTCAGGTGGGCGATCAGGCACGCTATTTATGGATGGGGACGTTTCATTCCATTTTTTCGCGTATCCTGCGGTGTGAGTCGCAATCCATCGGCTTTACCTCTAATTTTACCATCTATGATTCTTCGGATTCGAAGAGCTTGATCAAGTCTATTGTAAAAGAAATGCAACTGGACGATAAGACCTATAAGCCGGGGTTGATACAGGCGCGTATCAGCAATGCGAAAAATCACCTGGTTTTTCCCGATGCATACGCCTCGAATGCAGAACTTTATCAGTATGATGTGAATGCCAAAGTACCTGCCACTCGTGATATTTACCGACGGTACTGGGAACGTTGCCGCCAGAGCGATGCGATGGATTTTGATGATTTGCTGGTCTATACTTATCTGTTATTCCGGGATTATCCCGAGATTTGCCGCAAGTATGCGGAGCAGTTCCGTTATGTGCTGGTGGATGAGTACCAGGATACCAACTTCGCACAACACAGCATTGTGCTTCAGCTTACCCGGGAGCATCAGCGTGTATGCGTGGTGGGGGATGATGCGCAGAGTATCTATTCCTTCCGAGGGGCGAATATTGACAATATATTGAAATTTACCCAACTGTATAAAGGGGCCAGGCTTTTCAAACTGGAGCAGAACTATCGCTCTACCCAAACCATTGTATGTGCGGCAAACAGCCTGATAGAGAAAAATAGCGAGCAGATAAGGAAAGAAGTTTTTTCGGAAAAAGCGAAAGGGGAACCTATCGGAGTTTTCAATGCTTACAGTGATGTGGAGGAAGGGGAGATTGTGGCCAACCAGATTGTGAAACTACGCTCGCGGGAACATTATTCTTATAATGATTTTGCTATTTTATATCGTACAAACGCCCAGAGCCGTATTTTCGAGGAGGCTTTGCGGAAACGTAGTCTGCCTTATAAAATTTACGGAGGGCTTTCTTTTTATCAGCGCAAGGAGATTAAAGACGTCATTTCTTATTTCCGCCTGGCGGTGAATCCGAATGACGAGGAGGCTTTTAAGCGGGTGTTGAATTATCCGGCGCGGGGAATCGGTGATACCACTTTGAACAAGGTCATTGATGCGGCTACACAGCATCATGTCAGTCTTTGGAGAGTCTTGGAAGAACCGTTGGCATACGGCCTGAATATCAACAAGGGCACGCATGCCAAGTTACAGGGCTTTCGTGAACTGGTAGAGAGTTTCATCGTGGAGGTCCCGGAAAAGAATGCATACGAATTGGGGGCGATGATAGTCCGTCAGTCCGGCATTATGACTGAGATTTATCAGAGCAATGACCCCGAAAATTTGAGCCGCCAGGAGAATATTGAGGAATTGATAAACGGTATGCACGATTTTTGTGCGACCCGTGAGGAAGAAGGAAATGAGAACATCCTGCTGACAGATTTTCTGTCGGAGGTTTCTCTGCTGACGGATCAGGATAATGAGAAAGAGGGGGATGCCGAGAAGATTACCTTGATGACCATTCACTCTGCTAAAGGCTTGGAGTTTAAAAACGTCTTTGTTGTAGGGTTGGAGGAAAACTTGTTTCCCAGTGCTTTGTCACTCAATTCGTATAAGGAACTGGAAGAGGAGCGCCGCCTGTTTTATGTGGCGATTACACGTGCCGAAGAGCATTGCTATCTGTCCTTTGCCAAGAGCCGGTTTAAATATGGAAAGATGGAGTTCAGTAGTCCGAGCCGTTTCTTGAAAGATATTGATATACATTTCCTGAAACTGCCCCAGGAGGAGCAGATGGCCCGGAGAATAGACGAGGGAGCCAGCCGTTTCCGCCGTGAACAAAATGAACGTCCGTCTCGTTCCTTGTTTGATGAATCTGCTTCACAGCCTTCTTACGGGCGTTCTTCATCAAGTCCGTCTGGTCAGAAACCGTTTTCGGCTGGAGAAAGGCCGAAGGCTGAGATTATCCGTCCCAGTGTGCCGCGTAATTTGACTAAGGTAGGTCCTGCCACGGCCTCAAAGCCGTCCGCGGCGGGAACCTTGCCGGTAAATGTGCAGGCAGGGCAGGTGATAGAGCATGAACGCTTTGGAATAGGCGATGTGATAAAGGTGGAAGGAACCGGTGAGAACAGCAAGGCGACTGTCCGTTTCCGGAATGCCGGAGAGAAACAATTATTACTGAAATTCGCCCGTTTCAAAGTTGTGGGATAAATTTTCGAACAGAATTCTGATATAAAAATGATAGATATCCATAAAGTACCTTCTCCATGCTATGTGATGGATGAAGCATTGCTCAGAAAGAATCTGAGCCTGATAAAGCGTGTGGCAGACCGGGCCGGAGTTGAGATCATCCTGGCTTTCAAATCTTTTGCCATGTGGAAATCGTTCCCTGTATTCAGGGAATACATCCGTTATACTACGGCCAGCTCCGTATATGAAGCCCGTTTGGCGTACGAAGAGTTCGGCAGTAAGGCTCATACTTATTCTCCAGCCTATACGGAGACTGACTTCCCGGTTATCATGCAGTGCAGCAGCCATATCACCTTTAACTCCTTCAGTCAGTTCCGTCGTTTTTATCCTATGGTTGAGGCTTTTGGAGAAAAGATATCCTGTGGCATCCGCATCAATCCTGAATATTCGGAAGTAGAGGTGGAACTTTATAATCCTTGTGCTCCCGGTACGCGTTTTGGAGTGACGGCCGATTTGCTTCCCGACACTTTGCCGGCAGGTATCGAGGGTTTTCATTGTCATTGTCATTGTGAGTCCAGCTCTTATGAGTTGGAACATACTTTGCAGCATATAGAAGAGAAGTTTGCCCGTTGGTTTCCGCAGATAAAATGGTTGAATTTGGGAGGGGGGCACCTGATGACACGTAAAGACTATGATACGGAGCACCTCATTTCTTTATTAAAAGGTTTGAAAGCCCGTTATCCGCATCTGGAAATCATTCTGGAACCGGGATCGGCTTTTACTTGGCAGACCGGACCTTTGGTAGCTTCTGTTGTCGATATAGTGGAAAGCCGGGGGATAAAAACTGCGATTCTGGATGTCAGTTTTACATGTCACATGCCCGACTGTCTTGAAATGCCCTATCAGCCGGCAGTGCGTGGTGCTGAAACTTTACCTGCCGATGCGGTAAAAACAGCTTTAGCGGAAGAAAATATCTATCGTTTGGGCGGAAATAGTTGCTTAAGCGGAGACTATATGGGCAGTTGGCGTTTTGACCATCCGTTGCAGATAGGAGAGCGCATTGTTCTGGAAGATATGATTCATTACACTATGGTAAAAACAAACATGTTTAATGGAATCCATCACCCTTCTATCGCTATTTGGCATACAGACCATACCTTGGAAGTATATAAAGACTTCCGCTATGAGGATTACCGTGACCGTATGTCCTGATTACAAGAAAAAAACTTTCTTTTGGTTTGTATTGATTATGAGGAAATTGCTGAAATAATGTAATAAAAGTGCTATAAAAAGTATAGAAAACTTTTGGAAGTTTAGAAAAAAGCACTACCTTTGCATCCGCAATCGGGAAACAGCTAGTAGATAGTTGAAACCGAAAGCGGAAATTGCGGAAATAGCTCAGTTGGTAGAGCATAACCTTGCCAAGGTTAGGGTCGCGAGTTCGAGTCTCGTTTTCCGCTCACATAAATAAAATCTTGTGCGTTGTAACAAGAGTGTTACACAGAATGCCCAGGTGGCGGAATGGTAGACGCGCACGTTTCAGGTGCGTGTGTCGAGAGGCATGCAGGTTCGAGTCCTGTTCTGGGCACTAAAACACAAGGTTTTTCGTTTCTGGAGGAATGGCGGAATTGGTAGACGCGCCACTTTGAGGGGGTGGTGACAGTTATGTCGTGTGAGTTCGAGTCTCATTTCCTTCACGAAGGGAAGATATTTGCGGAAATAGCTCAGTTGGTAGAGCATAACCTTGCCAAGGTTAGGGTCGCGAGTTCGAGTCTCGTTTTCCGCTCAAAAGAAAATGCCCAGGTGGCGGAATGGTAGACGCGCACGTTTCAGGTGCGTGTGTCGAGAGGCATGCAGGTTCGAGTCCTGTTCTGGGCACCATGTTAGAGGTTTGCGGAAATAGCTCAGTTGGTAGAGCATAACCTTGCCAAGGTTAGGGTCGCGAGTTCGAGTCTCGTTTTCCGCTCAAAAAGAAAAAGGTCAGTGTAGGAATACATTGACCTTTTTTATTTATAATAGTGTAAATATGAGAAACGGAAGGAGGTCAACAGCATATTAATAAAATATGGATCTGCCCTCCTCCCGCTTGTTTTAGTCAAATTATCCGCAATGGAAATATTTATTGACCAATGCCAGCATACCTTCCGGATTGTCCTTCAAGTCGTTGCGTAAGGTCAGATCATTATAGCCTGTCAGTTTGCTGATGATTCCATCAATCATGTCGGGGCTGAACACATTATGTCTTTGGAATATCTCGCGCTGTTGTTGCAGACAGGCTGCGGAAGCCGCACAGCTATCGGGCAGCTGGGCCAATGCTTTCAGCTTATCCGCATTTTCTTTCTGATGGATATTGACGTTTACGTAAGTTTTTTCCGCAATGTCCAGGGCGTTTTCTATTTCAAAGCCATGGCGGCAGGCCACAGCCAGTCCTGCTATCAGTTGGTAGAGGTCGGCCGAGCCGTCCGGTGACCGCATTTCCACCGTCTGTTTTTGTGTGGTATCATAGTGACTTTCTGCTTCCAGTGGATTGGCTGTCATGCACATATCTGTTTTAGCCGCCCATCCCAAGGGGACACGTACCAATACGGAGCGGTTGCGGTCTCCCCAGCAAATATTAGTCGGTGCTTCCTGATGGGGGACCAGGCGGAAATAAGAAGTAGGATTGGTGTTTCCGAATGCGGTGATGGACGGAGCAAGTTCCATCATGCCGGCGATAGCCTTGCGTGCTGTTTCTGAGAGTACCCCCTCTTTCAGCATTTGGTTCTGTCCGTCTTTCATGATACGCATGTGGATATGCAATCCCGATCCTGCTTTTCCGGTAGTTATTTTAGGCGCGAAAGTAATGTTGTAGCCGTGTTTGTAAGCCAGATTGCGTATAATCCATTTGGCTATCATCAATTGGTCTGCCGCATTCTCGGCATTGACAGGCAGGAACTCTATTTCATTCTGTTCGTATATCATACCGTTCAGGGTAAAATTGCCTACCTCGGAGTGCCCGTACTTTATCTGTCCGCCCGCTTGTGCGATATAGGCCATGCACTGGGTGCGGAAATCATTGAATTTGGCGTATGGAGCCGATTCGTGGTAACCTTTTTGGTCGGTTGCCTCGAACATATTCGTATCCGGAGCGATTACATAATACTCCAGTTCTCCCATAGCCTGAAACTCCATGCCGGTTACTTCATGGAATGCCCGGCAGGCTTTGTGCAACGTATGCTCGGGCGAACTTTCCAACGGTTCTCCATCCTTGTTGAAGAAAGAGCAGAGCATGGAAAGGGTCGGGATCTCGGCAAACGGGTCTAAAAAGGCTGTGCGGAACCGTGGGATGACATACAGGTCGCTGCTGCCCGCTTCGATGAACGGGAACAGGCTGGAACCGTCCACTCGTTCACCACAGGTCAGGATAGCATCCAGATATGCTTGATTATTGATAACGAAATTCAGTGTTTTCAGTCGTCCGTCTCCGGCAGGATACATAAAATTGACCATGCGGATGCCATTCTGCTGAATGTATTGCTTGATGTCTTCTTTTGTAAACTCTGCGCAAGGCTTTCCTAGAAATGCCACCAATTGATTGGGATTCATTATTAATTCTTTATTCATAGCAAAATTGGTTGTTTTTTGTTTGTTATTGGGTTAACTTTCCAAAGGTAGCAAAAAGTTTTCTGAAAATCCTATTAACGGCTCATAGATATTTTTCATACCGGGTGATATTCTCTTTATCTTTTTCTGTTTTGGAGAACATTGTGTTATAATTTGTCCTACCTTTGCACCACTGTTTTAAAATATAATAAAAAAATCATTATGGAACCGATGCATAAAATCAATAAAGTAGAGGTCCGGAACTTACAGATCGAAGACTACATCCAGTTATCACAATCATTCAAGCGGGTATATGCGGATAAAGATGTGTTCTGGACACACGAGCAAATAGAAACGCTGATCCGGATTTTTCCTGAAGGGCAAGTCGTGACGGTGGTGGATGATAAGATAGTGGGATGTGCTCTTTCCATTATTGTGGATTACGATATGGTGAAGGGAGATCATACCTATGCCAAAGTAACCGGGAATGAGACATTCTGCACACACAATCCGGAGGGGAATATCCTGTATGGTATCGAGGTGTTTATCCATCCCGATTATCGCGGTTTGCGTCTGGCACGCCGTATGTATGAGTACCGGAAGGAATTATGCGAGAAACTGAATCTGAAAGCGATCATGTTCGGTGGCCGTATTCCTAATTATTATAAGTATGCGGACACGATGCGTCCTAAGGAATATTTGGACAAGGTGCGTTCCCGTGAGATTTATGATCCGGTATTGACATTCCAGCTTTCCAATGATTTCCATGTCCGTCGTGTCATGAAGAATTATCTCCCCAATGACGAGGAATCCAAGCATTGTGCCACTTTGTTGCAATGGGATAATATTTATTACCAGGAGCCTACGCAGGATTATGTGGATAAGAAAACCACGGTGCGTGTAGGGCTGGTGCAGTGGCAGATGCGTCCTTATAAAACATTGGATGATGTATTTGAGCAGGTGGAGTTTTTCGTAGATGCCGTTTCCGATTATAAGAGTGATTTTGTTCTTTTTCCGGAATATTTCAATGCGCCGTTGATGGCCAAGTTCAACCATTTGGGCGAAGCCCAGAGCATCCGTGGTCTGGCACAATATACGGAAGAGGTCCGCGACCGGTTTGTCAATCTGGCCATCAGTTATAATATCAATATCATCACGGGCAGCATGCCATACGTGAAAGAGGACGGAGGACTTTATAATGTAGGCTTCCTAGTACGGCGTGACGGTTCATACGAAATGTATGAAAAGGTTCATGTCACTCCCGATGAGATAAAGAGCTGGGGGCTTTCGGGAGGCAAGATGGTGCAGACCTTTGATACGGATTGCGCCAAGATTGGTATCTTGATTTGTTATGATGTGGAATTCCCCGAACTCTCCCGTATCATGGCCGACCAGGGAATGCAGATTCTGTTTGTCCCATTCCTGACGGATACGCAGAACGGTTATTCCCGTGTGCGCGTCTGTGCTCAGGCACGGGCTATTGAGAATGAATGCTTTGTCGTTATAGCCGGCAGTGTGGGTAATTTGCCGCGCGTGCACAATATGGACATTCAGTATGCCCAGTCCGGAGTGTTTACTCCGTGTGATTTCGCTTTCCCTACTGATGGTAAACGGGCCGAGGCGACTCCGAATACCGAAATGATTCTGGTTTCGGATGTTGATTTGAATCTGTTGAATGAATTGCATACGTATGGCAGTGTGCGCAATTTGCGTGACCGCAGGCATGACCTTTATGAACTGAAGGTAAAGAAATAAAGAAGGTTTCACTATAAGATTACTCAGGTTAATGCAGGTATATAGATCAGCGGCTATGGTTTTCATGCCTGTTTGCGTTTATGAGCAATAGCCTGTGTCAACCGGGGGTAGTCCTGTAGTGAACTCTGTTCTGTTCCATTATTTCTCTTTCATCTAAACTTTGAATACCTTTTGATTTTTTTTATAAAACTAATTTTGTGTTTAAAATTATTTTATTAATTTTACCGCGTTTTTAATGAGAGTCTGACTCTCTATAGTTACAAATGAGCGATGAGAAAGGGTGTCCTGATGGCATCCTTTCTCTTTTATGTTGTACTTTTGCTATATACTTCTATATTTGCATTGTATTTTACTAGTGTCACGATTATGTGAAATAACCATATTTCTTTTATGTTTTGGTTTCTCCAACTTTTTAGTAGGTTTAATTGTTGTTCCTGTATTAAAAAAATAACTGGAACATTCCTCCGATATAGATTTAACACTCTTTTTATCTCTTTTTGTTGAACAATCTACGCGATTCGCGTGTTAATATAATGTGTTTTTCATAGTAATAGATTTAAGATTAATAGTTAGTATTTGCTTGTGAAAGTCAGTACACTTACGGATAAAAGCGTTTATCCGAAAAGAAAAGAGAGGCGACCGGAAACGGAAGCCTCTTTCTTTTTGAGTATTTTAGTCCACCATAATTATTGTGAGAGGAAAATCTATTCTGATTGTATAAATAATGTAATGTATTGAAAATAAGACTTTTCACTTTTTAAGCCTTCAATAAAAAATGGAGTTCTCTTAGTAAGAGAACCCCATTTTGCTGCAAAGATAGCTATAATTCCTTAATACAGAAATTTCCGCATTAAAAAAGTATCCCAAAGTATGCTTATAAATGACAATCGTTTGCAAAAATACTATGAAAGACGATATCTATAGGTCACTCTATCAGGCATTTAAGTAAACTTGGGGTTCTCTTACTAAGAGAACCCCAACAAAAAAGAAAATTGATGGCTTATTCGAGCCTCATTTTTTAGAAGAATAATTTAATTATGATGTTTTGATGGAAATAAAAAGTCCTATAGAGCTTGCAACCGAAGCACTCTCTTATAATAATCAAAACATAGCGAGCGAAGCGCCTAAGTTACTGCTCTGCAGTTCAATCGCTTCCGTCTCAGACCAGGGGTCAAATAAGGGAGTCACGCCATTGGCGGGAATAGGGAAGGAACATCCTGAACTCAATTGGTACTATCTGTATCTGCCTAACAAAGAATTGAAGCGCTATATTGGCGTTTTTAGTGGCAGGAAGTCCGTAAAACTTCGTAAGCCATCAGGTGAAGCAGAAGAAAGATACTTTTGTTTCAAAGTATTCTCCTATACCTCGACGGACCACAGGAAACGCTTCGAGCAATGCGCCTATACTAAAGAGGAATATACTGCCCGTCGTGATTCCGCCCGGGTAGTGAAAGAAGCCTTTGCCACCGGTTCCGCCCGGAAATTGAATGCTTTGACGGACGAGAAAGAAATCGAAGGCAACGGCTGGCTGTTTGTCTGCGCTCCTTTGGATCAGTTGGAACTTATTTTGTCTGCTATGTTTCCTCGCCAGTATTTGGTGACGGACTATAACACGCACCGTGCGGTGGTAATCCCTCAAAGCCAGATGGAGGAATTTATCTATTTGTACGAATCCATGCCTTATAATATCGAGTTGATGAACCGTCCTTTGGAGGATTATCTTCAGAAGAAACAACGCATCCGGATTACCGGTGGCATCTTCAGGGGGAAGGAAGGATGCATCATGCGTTTGCATCGGAATACAAGGCTGGTGTTTGCTTTTGGGAATATGACGGTGGCTGTGAGTTATCTTCACGCTTTTCCGTTTGAGAAGGTGGAGTGACAAGCCGTTTCTTCTTTGATTAAAAAGAGTTGTATGGCTTTGTGAAAATTCATGTTTACTTGGTCTATACTTTGTGAAGTATTGTCTTATAAAATAAAATTAGAATAATGGTAATAAGTGCGTTACTGAAAGGTGAATTTATCACAGTAGATAATCATCATGAAAACCTTCCGTTTGAGTGGGATAGTAAACAAGATATACATTTAGATAAAAAGAGCAAAACGAAATATAATGGAAAACCTGTAACTGTATCTGTTAAGGTTTCACTAAATACAGACAGGGGGATAAATATAGTTCCAGATAAACATTTAAGTGATAAAAATCAAAGGAGTGTCAGGGAAAAGATGGAGCAAGAGTTGCGAGAGGCATTTGAAGACCCTAAAAATAGGGAAAGGGTGAAGCTTTTTGTCAGAGATACTCTCCACTTTATTGTTGATATTAGCGGTAGAAAAGATCCAAAAGAAGAATATGTAAGAGATGCATTTAATCGCATTATGAGATTTTTCGGGCTGGCAGAGCGACAGGTGAACTATTAGTAAATGAAGCCAATGATTATTTTCAGAAATACAAGATTGGAAATCATTTTTTATATAGCATCAGAGTCGAATACTATTGAGATGAGTGAGTTTGATAAGGAAGGAAAGCGAAAATATGTTGATAAGGGATTTCATTTATAATATTGGATGTTTAGATTTTATGTATACATTGGCTTTTTTATTAATATGCATTTAATGACATATATGGTAACTATTTGATATGGCTCATCAGTAATAAGGTAAGCGTCTAATCCTTTTTAAGTCGGTTAATAGTATAGCCTTACCTTTACATTATAATTAATAAATTTTTAAATTATGATAATGAGTGCCATGAAGTTTCCCTTTTATATAGGGAAGCTATCTTTTAAAGGAACTTTTCCTTGTGTCCTATTAAAACATTATGAACCAATCAACTAATAATAAACGTATCGCTAAAAATACCATATTCCTTTATTTGCGTCAAATACTGATCATGGCGGTCAGTCTGTACACTGTGCGGGTGACATTAGAGGTATTAGGTGAAGAAGATTATGGAATATACAATGCTGTTGGTGGCTTTGTAGCTATGTTTAGTATCCTTTCTGGAGCCATGTCAATAGCAATTGCGCGCTTTATCACTTATGAGAAGGGGCAACCGAATGTTACCACTTTTCGTGTACAACAGATATTTTCCGCTTCCTTGCTCATTCAGGTTGGCATGGGAATTGCTGTCTGCTTGCTGATAAGCACATTTGGAGTCTGGTTTATAGAGAACAAAATGGTGATACCGTTTGAAAGACTTGACGTTGCGTTTTATGTGCTATGGTTCTCTGCATTGGCTTTTTTCATTAACCTGTTGAGTGTTCCATATAATGCTTTGATTATAGCCAACGAGCAGATGAAAGCGTTTGCCTATATCAGCATTGTGGAGGCTGTGTTGAAATTGGCTGTGGTAGGTCTGCTGATTATCATCCCACTTGATAAATTGTGGCTGTATGCTCTCTTCATGGTGGTGGTTGCCTTGATTCAGCGCAGCATATATGCCATTTATTGCAAGCGGCATTTTACAGAATGTCGTTTTGTAATGGCTTTTGATAAAAAACTACTATTCCGAATGTTTGCTTTTTCCGGATGGGCTTTTTTAGGCAATGGAGTGATTGTCTTGAAAGACCTGGGTAGTAATGTGCTTTTGAACTTGTTCGGTGGCCCGGTGGTGAATGCCGCGCAGGGGATTGCAATGAGGGTGAATACTTCCGTGTACAGTTTTGTGGCCAACTTCATGCAAGCTTCAAATCCGCAGATTACCAAAAATTATGCGGCTGGGAACTTGGATGAGATGCATACTCTTATTATTCGAAGCGGAAAGTTCGGCTTTTTCATTCTGCTGATAGTCCTGCTTCCGCTATGCGTGGATATAAACTATGTATTGGGATTATGGCTTTCCGATGTACCTGCCCATACAGCTAATTTCATCGTACTTGTTCTTTTGTATTCACTTGTTGATTGCTGGGTGAATCCGCTTTGTACAGGTGTTTTGGCGCAGGGGAATATAAAATCTTATGAAATCGTGCTTACTTTCATTTATCTGGTAAATTTTATTGCATCATACGTGTGCCTGAGGGATGGCTTGCCCGTAGAAACAGTCTTTGTGCTTAATATTGTATTTAAGGTATGCGTGCTTTTTGCGTTGTTATTGCACTCGCGTTCAAAATACGGTTTATCCATCGTCCGCTTCTTTAAAAGTTGCCTTATTCCGTCACTTGTCGTATTCTCCGTTTCTGCACTTTTCGTTTTTGCTCTGCTGGGAAAAGAGGCGTCAGATTTCGGACTATTTTTTATGAGGACATTGGTGATAACGGTTTTTACCAGTGTAACCGTATATGCACTGGGTATGACGCGGACAGAAAGGTTTTACATCAAAAAAATATTGAAAGAGAAATGGCACGGGATTTACAGCCAGATCCAGAGATGATATTTATAAATAAAAACTATCACAACAATGGCTAAAACGATTGAAATAGTAAAGGTGTCCACAACAGGTGATACCATACGGTATGAATTGTGGGATAATACGGGACTGGGCCTTTTAAAAAAACAGAAGGTTGAAGCATGGGTGAAATTCCATAATGTGGAATGTTTTGGATTTTCGGCAAAAGGATTGCCCGAATCTATATTGGTACTGCCTATAACGCTTTATCTGCTTCCCGTAACATGGTTTTACGGTGTGGAACTTGTTGTACCATCGATAGACAAGAGGTTGTATGAGAGACTTCCCCAAATCTACAATTCCTATTCTAAAATCTATGGACCTTTTAAGGAAGAATGGCATGGCAAAGTGACGGCCAAAACAATAGTTGAGAATAAGATTCCTGAAAGTCGATTCGATAATGTTATCTTTTTTTCAGGGGGTATTGATGCGGTACATGCCGGAATAAACAATCTTGGAAAAAGTAATGTCCTCGTAACTGTGCCTAGCATAGAAGGTCCGGAGTCTTCATCAAAAGAAATTTCCGGGCAGCATTTCCTTGTGGCAAAATCGCGTCTCATACGTGAGTTCTCGGCTGTTTCTGGAAGTGACTGGCTTATGGTTACGAATAATTTTCGTATGGATATATTCGATGATTCAAAAATACAGCATGACTTGAGGCATATTTTTGCACTCAACAGTGCGGCATTTCTGGCAGACGGTTGGTTTGGTATAAAATATTTGGGTAACCTACTTTCTTCCGCACCATTCGCTTATGCCATGGGCATACCTACTCTTATTATGGGAAGCACTTTTGAACCCATTGAAAATCAACCGTTAGTCAATCAGGATGGGGCTAATCCAGAACTGTCCGATGTGATAAAGTTTGCCGGGATATCCTTTGCCGGGCAGGACGGGCAATATATGCGTCGTTCCCAAAAAATGAAAAATATAGCTGCGTGGTGTGCGGCTCATGGTAAGAAAATTGAAATATGGGCTTGTTGTAAAGACAATGCCGAGCAATGTTGTATGTGCCATAAATGTATGAGAACATTGCTCAACATCCTTTGTGTGAAAGAAAAACCTGTTGATTGGGGATTTGTAAACTTTGATGAAAAGAAGTTTTCGCACCTTGTCCGTTTCTACCGCTATTACGAGAATAATCCATGTTGGATTTGGGACATCATAGATTCGATTGACGATGACACGGTTTACCCGTATTGTGACAAGTTGCTGCATTGGCTCAAAAAAACAGGTTACAAGAGATATTTCAAAAGGGTCCGGAAAATGAAAGTTATTCGGAAATGGTTAAGGATAGTCAAGGTTCACAAATATCCGCACTATGTGAAAGTGATGTTTTCAAAGCTTGCTGGTAAGAAGCTTGAATGAAATCTCTTGTTGTTTTATTCATTGAGTTGATATTCTCAAATCGTTGTATAAGGGTATTCAATCCGATAATGTCGATTTTTTCAAATTGATGTATTGATGAATAGATTTTGTCACTTGAATTTTTAAAGTATATCAACATACGAAGATTATGGAACTGAAGAAATATATAAAGAGAGTAGGACGTTATCTGTTGACAGGATTACCTGTGCAACACGTTACAGCAAATATTGTTACTTTGCCACCGAATAAATTACTCTGTGGACGGACGGCTTTTATCACTGGTGGCACGAGTGGCATTGGGTATACTATAGCCGAAGTGTTTCTTAGGAGTGGGGCGTCAGTTTGTATCACGGGACGCGATGAAGCAAGATTGGTTGCTTCAATTCATAAATTGAAGAACCAATGCTCAATAGATATGGATAATGAAATTCATTTTCTTTTACTTGACAACCGTGATGTCCAGTCTTTTTCCGAAAGGTTAAAAGAAGCTGAGCATATTTGTGGAAAGATCGACATTTTGGTAAACAATGCGGGTTTGCTTGGAGGAGATATATCCACCGCTACAGAGGAAGAGTATGATGCTGTATTAGATACTAATCTGAAAGGTACTTTTTTCCTTTCGCAAATGGTAGCAAGGAACATGAAGCAAAATAAGATAAAAGGTAATATTTTGAATATTGCTTCTTCTTCGTCTTTCCGACCGGCTGCATCGGCTTATACCCTATCGAAATGGGGCTTGCGAGGATTGACACTGGGACTTGCCAAATCGTTCGCACCTTACGGCATTGTGGTGAATGGCATTGCTCCCGGACCAACAGTCACTCCTATGATTTTGAAAGATGTAAGTAGTAACCTTTTATTCGAGGGAAATCCATTGGGTCGTTATGCTTTGCCTGAGGAAATAGCCAACATGGCTGTCTTCTTGGTTAGTGACATGGGAAGGACAGTGGTAGGAGACATTGTTTGCATGACGGGTGGAGCGGGACTGATTACGTTTGATGATGTGAATTATAACTTTTAAAGAATTAGATTGGAAAATGGAACAATACTATACTGATGAGCGTAATGTGCAGATACTCATAGCTCTCCTTAAAGCACATGGCATAAAACAGGTGATCGCTTCTCCCGGGTCGGCTAATGTCACTTTCGTAGGGAGTTTACAACAGGACCCTTGGTTTGAAATGTACAGTTGTGTGGATGAACGTTCCGCTGCCTACATGGCTTGTGGCATGACTGCTGAAAGCGGAGAACCGGTAGTGTTAAGTTGTACGGGAGCAACGGCATCGCGTAATTATTTCCCAGCACTTACAGAAGCTTTCTACCGTAAATTGCCCATATTGGCGGTCACTTCCACACAAGAAGAGTCCAAGATTGGTCACCTTATTCCGCAAGTCATTGACCGACATCAGCAACCTTCTGACATCGTGAAATGCAGTGAACATTTGCAAACGGTCAAAGATGAGGATGATGAATGGAATGTAACGTTAAAAGCCAACCGTGCGATTTTGGAACTTGACCACCACGGAAGAGGGCCTGTCCACATTAATCTGACAACCCGTTATAGCCATAACTTTTCCATAAGAGAATTGCCATCCGTGAAGGTTATTCATCGTTATTTGCCTCATGGTAAACTTCCACCAATCCATAAAAGAAAGACTGCTGTTTATATTGGGTCGCATTCGAAATGGAAGCCTGAGGATGCGGCTTTGTTGGAGGCGTTTTGCCACGCATACAATGCAGTCGCGTTTTGTGATGCTACTGCCAATTATCATGGAAAGTATTGTGTAAATTATAATTTACCTGCTTGCCAAAGCATAGCAGACACTAATAAAAATCCTGATTTACTGATACACATCGGGGATATGTCGGATGAGGCAGGAATGGTAGGAACCCCTAAAGAAGTATGGAGGGTTTGTCAGGACGGAAAATTGTCTGATAGATATGGAAAGCTAAGCGCTGTTTTCGAAATGTCTGAAGGAGATTTTTGGAGCCACTATGTGGCAATGGCCAAAGAAGAAAATGGAGATGATTCCTATCTTATGTCATGTTTGAATATGGAGAAGCGGATTTTGGGTAAATTGCCGGAACTTCCTTTCTCTCATATCTATGTGGCTTCTCGGCTACACGACAAGATACCTGAAAATTCAGTTATGCATTTGGGTATATTAAGCCCCTTGCGTTCATGGAGTTATTTCAGATTTCATCCCACGGTGGATATTTATTGCAACCAGGGTGGATTTGGTATCGATGGTAACCTCTCTTCTTTGATAGGTGCTTCTTTGATTCATCCTGAGAAACTTTATTTTGGAGTAGTCGGCGACTTGTCTTTCTTTTACGACATTAATTCGCTTGGCAACCGTCATATTGGGAACAACCTGCGGGTTTTGTTGATTAACAATTCTCTTGGGGCAGAATTTCTGTTGTTCAAGCAAACAAACATCATTACTTGTGTGAATGACATAGAGTCTTATATTTCAGCGGAAAACCATTTCGGTAACCAATCATCTGTATTAGTCCGCCATTATGCGGAGGATTTGGGATTCGAGTACTTGTCTGCGTCTAGTAAGGAAGAGTTTGATAAGGTTTATCCTCGTTTCGTTACTCCCGAATTAGCAGAAAAATCGATGATTTTTGAGGTCTTTACCCATGTGAAAGATGAGAATGATGCGTTAAAGAGAATGTGGAATATCGAAATAGATAAAAGTTTGAAAGGAACAGCTAAGAAAGTTGTTAAATTCCTGTTTGGACACGAGGGGATGAACACAATAAAATCCATATTAAAGAAATGATATTGGTATGAGTCCTCAATTTAGAATTTCATATTTAAATATATACTTTCGTTTTGAATCAAAGACCAATAGTATAATCATCTAGCGAAACAACTCACTTTATTATGGTAATAATAGCCATTAGGAGCTATAGAGAAGGTAAAGGATTGAGTGGTTTGAATGTTTTAATAATAAAGTCATGAATATTTTAATGATAAATCAACCTCTAAACAATCGTGGGGACGAATCGGCTCATAAAGCTTTGTTGAGAGCTGTTTGCAAGGAAAAGAAGAATGTACGTGTGACAGTATTGTTCATTGGTGCAAATCCTGACAGCATACACCAGTTTGATGTTCATTTACCACAAGTGACCTATGTCAATCTTTCTGAAATGAGAGGAATGGGATGTTTGTCCAAATTGGGTATGATTTACAATGTACGTTGGATTTGGCATTTACATCCGATGATTTTCAATATAATGAAGTTATATAAGGAATCGGATGTGGTGTTGTGTGCACCTGGAGGCATTTGTATGGGAGGGTTTCAGAACTGGTGGCATCTGTTTATGTTACAACTTGCTAAATATATAGGAAAACCTTTGGTTTATTATGGGCGTTCGTTTGGCCCTTTTCCTGTTGTAACACGAAGTAATCGGCAGTTTAAAAAATTAAGTGTTGAAATGTTACATTATTTTTCTTTTTTATCTATCCGTGACAAGAAGTCTGAGTCCTTGGCACAGGAGTTGGGCATTCGGTATGTAGCTACAGTAGATTCTGCATTTTTGGATTCTCCCAAGCTGGAATTACCTGATGAAATACTTAGTTTTATAGGTCACAAACCTTATGTAGTATTTGTACCCAATCAACTTAATTGGCATTATGCTTATCGGCATGTTTCTGATGACTCTTTGTTGACATTTTATTCTAGCATTATTGACTTATTGATTAAACGTTATCCCGGTCACAATATTGTCATGTTACCGCAACTTTTTAATGCTGGTGGCTGGTGTGATTATTTGTTCTTCGAAAAAATTAAGGGTCGGAATCCTAATGCTCCATTAGTGTCTATTAGTGATAAATACAATTCAGATGTTCAGCAAACAGTTATTGCTGGTGCACAGAGTGTAATAGGTGCCCGTTATCATTCTATTGTATTTGCTATTAATAATGGTGTGCCATTTATATCTCTTAGTTACGAGCATAAAATGTCCGGTTTATTGTGCTCGTTAGGAGGGGAAGAAATGATGGTGGACATAGTAGATACTTTTATTTCTTCTGAAAATATGCAAGCGACTATTGAATTGATTCGGAGTAAATTAAATGTTATTTGCTTAGATCAGAAACTTAGATTTAAGGCACAAAATATGGCTCAGAACTGTTTTGATAAGTTTGTCAGGAGTATCTTTTCAATCTGCGGCTAGATATAATTGGGTAGATGACATGTCGATAGTTAATAGACAGCCGTTTTTTACGTTCAGTATATAGGTACTTTTTCGGGGGCTGACATTTTATGCTTTATATATGGATATTTTTAATGTAATTATTCTGATACTTTTTGCTGAGGTCATATTTTTCCCTATCAACAAAGGGTATTCTTTGGCTGCTGTAATAGTTATACTACTTTTAGTACCAGGTATTTTGAAGTTTAATATAGGTGTGAATTTAAATGTGTTCAATTTAAGCATATTCATCTTTTGTGCTCTTTTATTTTTTTATAGCAGGCATCAACAAGTACAATTCCGAGGAATTTTCCAGATAATAAAAGGGTATTGGGGCTATGTTGTTGTCTGTGCATTTTTAGCATCATTTGGTGAAATTTCTATTGGAGAGTATCTGAAGAACATGCTATTGTTTTCTGTAGAATATACGATGTTTGCCTATGCTATGTGTTATATAAGCTTGGATGATAAGGCAATTAAGATCATAGATATATCATTAATAGTCTGTGCTTTTATAATTATTGCTTATGGGCTATTTAATTATTTCACATTTTTCAATCCATATATTGCTTATATCAGTTTGTTAACGGATAATTTTGATATGGCAAATGTTTTTCAAGAAGAAAGCCGTGGTTTAATTGCAGGGCGAATATCCAGCACTTTTATTCACCCGTTACAGTTGGGACAAGCTTCATTATTACTTTTTTGTTATGCACTACATCAATTTGAGCATCGTTCTCGGTTATTTATATATTGGCCGTTGGTTGTTGGCTTGATGTTGATGTGCGTGTTTTGTGGATCACGTTCTGCATTAGTGCCAATGTTGCTAGCTATTGCAATATATGTAGTGTATTGTAAAAGAACTTCTTATATCGTGTTATCTGTTTTAGTAGGCATTGTTTTGGCGCTTTTTTGTTATCCGATGCTTTCAAAAGAAACTAAGGATACAGTGGAAGGTTTTGTGTTGTTTTGGAATGATAAAGCGGCTGCTAAGGCTGAAATGCATGGTAGTTCTCTAGGTGGACGTACAGAACAGCTGACCTATGCATTCCAAGTGATTGATAACAGGCTGTTAATGGGATATGGTGAAGGGCACGTACGCAATTATGGAGAGACTCATTCAGGTATGTTGGGTTATGAAAGTGTAGTTTTAGAGGAACTTGTAGATGGTGGAATTTTGGGTACTGTGTTCTTCTTTATTTTCTATATCGGTTTATACAAGGGACTGTTGAGAAAGTGTATAAATAAAGAAGAGAAGGGACGCGCTCATACCTTGTGCGTTCCATTTCTTTTTAGCATTTGTTTGACAGGGATATCTTATTCATTTTTTACCTTGTATATGATATTTTATTTTCTTACTTTATATAATATAATCAATGGCAGAGAACAGCGATTTTACATTGAAAGTAACAGCACTTATCATTCTTAATTACAATAATTATAAGGATACTCTCAACTGTATTAGGAGTGTTGAACATTATAATACTGCTCCTGTTAAATTGGTCGTGGTAGATAATGGGTCTACACATCGTGATGAGGTCATGAATTTGAAACAATATGTAGAGAGGAGGTATGCAGGGCGTAATTTGCGACTCAATGACGAAGAGTTGTCAGTAAAAGTTAGTTCTTCATCGGTAACCTTGCCTTATATTACATTTATTGAAAGTTCATCTAATGATGGATATGCACGTGGTAACAATAAAGCCTTGCATCTTTTGGAGAAGGATGCGGATGTACAGTATGTGATGATTCTTAATAATGATGTACTTTTCATACAGGATATAATTCCTGCGTTGGTAGCTTTTGTGGAGAACCATGAGGATGCCGCATTGGTCAGTCCCCTTTTATATAAGAAGGACATGGAGGAGATTGATGTCAATTGCGCGCGATTTGACACTTCCTATAAAGCAGAATTGGTAGAAAACTTTTTTCATTATTGTTATAAGGCTATAGGGACTGATAATCCTTTTGTGGAAAAACGTTATATTATTAAGAAAGGGACACTTCTTACTAAAGTGATTCCTATTGAACTACCTTCTGGTTCGTGCATGTTTATACGTAAACAATTATTTGCTGACTTGCGTTTTTTCGACCCCTACACTTTTTTGTACTTTGAAGAGAATATACTTTGGCAAAAAGTAAAATCCATAGGCAAGCGGAATTATCTTCTTACAGATTTAAAATGTATTCACTTGGGGGCATCTACTACTTCTTTTTCACCAAGTTTGTTCATTCTGGATCATAATTATAGAAGTGCCCGTTATTATATGAAGAATTATATGGGGGTGTCTAAACCTGCTTATTGGCTTTATTGCTTTTCGGTTGTAGTGTCAAAGTTTTTGCTTCGATTGCAAAAAGCGATTATGCATAAAAAATAATATTTATTTTCTAAAAAATGAAAGTAACCCATATCTTCTGGAGCCTCGGCTTCGGTGGCATCGAGACCATGCTTGTCAATATTGCCAACGAGCAAGCCAAAGCAGGGGCTGAAGTGAGCATCATTATTATTAATGACTGGCTGGAAAAGTCGCTTGTAGACACACTCTCATTGCGTGTTAGACTCGTTTGTCTCAACCGCAAGCTGCACTCGCGTTCACTGAGTTTCATATATCAGTTGAACCGTGTTCTAGACCGGTTATCTCCTGATGTGATTCACCTGCATTGTAGCGAATTAATCCGGTTGCTGTGCAATAAGCAAAGTCGTGTAGCGTGTTCCACGCTACACGACTTACCAATAGGATCGGTAAGGCATGGGCGTCTGATGAACCTTGTGCCCTTTGCCCACATGGTACTCGCCAGATCGAGCAATGTGGTGAACATCGACGAAGTGCCGCTAGTATTCTCTATCAGCAATGCTGTGCAGCAGGCACTGCATGATAATTATGGTGTGGAGAGCACGGTGGTATGCAACGGTATCGTGACCTCCCGTTTTGTCTCACGTCCTAAGACCATGCCCGGCAGACAGTTGCGCATCGTCATGGTGAGCCGTCTAGAACACGACAAGAAGGGGCAGGACTTGCTCATCCGTGCAGTGGCAGCGTTGCAAGGAACTGTTACGGTGGACTTTATCGGTATCGGCTCCAGCATGGAATATCTAAAACAGCTTACTGCCGAATTGCATGCTGAAACGTATGTACGTTTTCTGGGCAAGCAGACGCAGGGCTACGTGGCAACGCATCTGGCTGACTACGACCTCTTTGTGCAGCCATCCCGTTGGGAAGGTTTCGGTCTGACAGTTGCGGAGGCTATGGCGGCAGGCGTACCTGTATTGGTCAGCGAGGGGCAAGGCCCTGCCGAGGTGATACAGGCAACCGCTATGGCTGGGTTTTTGCCAATGGAGATGCCGACGACTTGCAGCGGCAGATAGTCTTTATCAAGGAACATTATGGCGAAGCGATGACGAAGGCCGATGAAGCGAAGGATTATGTGAGGAATACGTATGATGTGAGTGTCACGGCACGGGCCTACTTGCAGAATTATGAGATTCTAAAAAAAATAAAAGTATATTGAATGAATTTCATATAATATGTGTTGTATGAATATCCTCAATATGTCATCTATAATGAATATGCACACATGAATAGAATTAGATACTTTTTTCGCATACACTTAAAAGGAATAACTCGTATTTACCGGTTGTTTCGTAGAATAATGCGTAATGCTTTCTATGTGAGATTAATGGGAATTGGAAAAGTTAAAAAAATTGACACTTTTTTCTTCGTAATAGATCCTCGCTTTAATCATCCCGGGCTTGCTGACCGTATGAAGGCAATAATCGCATGTTATAATGAAGCAAAGAAAAATGGGTTGCATTTCAAGATTGTATTCAAGCAACCTTTTGTGCTGGAGGATTATTTACATCCGACAAGCATAGATAATGATTGGGTGGCCGATTTTAGAGATTTGGAATATTCCTTCTTTAAAACCCGGTTTGTGAATGAGAAACGAGGGTGGCATTTGTCGGCAACGTCTGGGTGTCAATATCATTGCTATAATTATACGGGCGATATTATTCCTGAGATATTTGAGAATACGGGATATAAATGGCATGAACTCTACCATGAGTTGTTTACACCCAACGAGGAAATTGTACGGGCCATCCATGACACGGGGATGCCTCCCCAAAGCTATTGCGCCATACACCTGCGATTTGTGAATGCTTTGGAAGATTTTGAAGAAGGACATTATAATAGACTCTCAACGGAAAGTGAAAAGCAACTCCTTATAGAACGATGTAAAGCTGGTATTCGAAAGATAATTGCCTGCAATCCTCACAAAAAGATGCTGGTGTTTTCAGACAGCAAAATATTTCTACATTCATTAGATGATCTGCCTGTGGAAACGCTCAATCCTGATACCATCGGTCATATTTGTTTTAATAATAATCATGAGCAGGTGTTGAAGGCTTTCCTCGATCAATATATGATTTCGCTAGCAAGTAAAGTTTATATGATCACTGCACCAGAGATGTATTCTAGTTCTTGTTTTTCTTTGTGTGGCGCTAGAATTGGCGGTGTGGAGTTTGAACATATGATTGTATAGGGTTTAAATTCTTCTCTGAAAAGAAATAACCCTTTTTATTAGGATTTAAACGATGAATCATGGAACAGCAGCAGTTGAAGAGATGCCCGATAGGGATACAGACTTTTGAGAAAGTCATAGAGGGGAACTACCTTTATATAGATAAGACGGAATATATTTACCGTATGGCATACGGTGCTTCCAATTATTATTTCCTGAGCCGTCCCCGCCGGTTCGGTAAATCGTTGCTGGTTTCCACGCTGCATAGCTATTTTTCCGGGAAGAAAGAACTCTTCAAAGGGCTTGCCATAGAAAAGCTGGAAAACGAATGGACGGAATATCCGGTGCTGCATTTTGACATGAGCCGGGCCAAGCATGTGGACAAGGAGAAACTGAATGAGTATCTGGTCTGGCAGTTGCGGGGATATAATGAAAAATATGGCCTGACGAAAAACAATGATGCGGAGGTTAACATCCAGTTGGCGGATCTGATAAAGCGTGCCTGTGAACAGACGGGCCGCCAGGTGGTAGTCCTCATTGACGAGTATGACGCGCCCTTGCTGGATGTGATGCACGAGGAAGAGAACCTCCCCGCACTTCGTAATGTGATGCATAATTTTTACAGTCCGCTGAAGGGGTGTGACCCTTATCTGCGCTTTGTGTTCCTGACCGGCGTCACCAAGTTCGCGCAGCTCAGCATGTCCGGCACTTTGAACAATATCTCGAATGTCAGTATGTTGAAACCATACGCTGCCATTTGTGGCATTACTCAGGAGGAAATGCTGGAACAGATGGCCGGACATATAGAACACCTGGCCATATCACAGGAGATGAGCAAAGAAGATATCCTGCTGAAATTGAAAGAGAAATATGACGGTTATCATTTCACTTGGCCTTCGCCCGATATTTATAACCCGTTCAGCCTGCTGAATGCCTTGGAAAGAAGGAAGATAGACAACTATTGGTTTGGCAGCGGCGCGCCCACCTATCTGATAGAGATGCTGCGCAAGTTCCACGTCCTTCCCTCTGAAGTGGGGCACAGTATGCAGGCCATGGCTGCCAGTTTTGATGCCCCTACCGAGCGGATGACAACTATTGTGCCTCTGCTCTATCAGAGCGGCTATATCACGATAAAGGACTATGACAAGCTGACGGAGCTTTATACGCTGGATATCCCGAACCGTGAAATAAGGGTGGGGCTGATGCAAAGCCTGTTGCCGAACTAGCGGAAACCCACAACATTGAAAAGTGGGTGGTGGAGGAATGAAAAGCAAGAATGAAAAACAAGCAAGAAATTAGAACAAAAGGCTAAGACGGAACGCTACTTGTCCGCCTTAGCCTTTCAATAAAAATAAATTTACTTTTCCAAAAATCCGTATTCACTTTCCGTATCAAAACACGGGCACGCCTTCGGAATGCTTCCCGGCATGTCCCGGTGTCCTCGGATCTTCGCGTCCGGAAAGAGTTTCCTGAGCTTCATCAGCAACAACAGCAGCTGTTCACATTGTTCCTGCGTGCGTGTGTCGGCCGGATGCCCTTCCGCATCCAGACCGCCCTCGTAACAGATACCGATGGAGCAACGGTTCCACGGGCGGCAGTGCGCGCCCACTTCCTTCAACTTGCGGTGCTGGGTGACGATGCCCGAGCGGCGGATGTAGAAATGATATCCGATGGTGCGGAACTTGCGCCGGCGGTGGCAACGCAGCAGGTCCTCTACGGTGAAGTCCCGGTTCTCGCGGGTGGCGGAGCAGTGTATGATGATATATTTCACTTTCTGCATATACGGCCCGTCCTCTACGCTTTTCAGCAGTTCTCGTTCGCTCGCCACTTCCTCATCGGCGGTGAGCAGGGGAAAGGATTCCTCTATCATAGGCCAAGAGGAAAGGTTGTGCAGCTGGTGATTCCCAGTGCGGTGAGGGCGGCGATTGCCGCCTGAATGATGGCCTGAATAACCTTCTGCCAGGTGATTTTATTATTTTCGCTCATTATTCTTTAAATTTTAGTTTTCCATAAGAGTTCGGGAAATTACTGGGACGGACTACATGTCCGTCCCAGTCGGGTCACACCTGTTCTTCGGTGGGCTGGTCGGCTTCGTTTCCTCCTCCTTCTCCTCCCGTCAGGTCTACGGTGGTTTCGCCTGCCTTGATGCTCTTCAACAGGATCTTGGCTGCACGGCGCGAGGGGACGAGGTTGAACACGGCATTGTCCAGAAGGTTGCGGAAGCGGTCGCCCGGTGACCAGTTCACGTTGAGCTGTTCGATGTGGATGGCGGGGTTGAAGGTCTCCAGGTTTTCCGCCCCTTGGCTCTGGATGCTGATGCTGAACACGCCCAGGTCGCCCATCTCGATGCGTTTTCCTTCCAGCAGCATTTCACGCATGCAGTCCACGGTCTGCATCAGCACGGCATAGATGTCTGCGCGGTTGTACTTGGATCCGTGGCTGGCGATGTGCTGGGCAAACTTGTCCAGCGTCAGGATGTTGGTGTACTGTGACTTGGCGTAGGCCTTTTTTGGCGCATCCTCGTCGATAGGGTTGCCAAGCATGGCAATACTGTAATTGATTGACATAATCGGTTTGTTTTTAATGGTTAAACACTCAGTCACTGCGCGGCTGTAGCGGACTGTCCGGAATATCCACCGGGCCTGCAGGTCTTGGAGAATGTGCTGAACAGACTTGGCTTGTCCGTTGAACAGACTTAACTTGTCCGTTGAACAGACTTAGCTTGTTCGTTGAACAGGCTTAGCTTGTTCGCTGAACAGGCCTAGTCTGTCCGCTGCATCTCCTTGACGTGTGCAAAGGTATCACCCCTCAAAATCGCAGTGTCCGTCTATGTCCGTTTATGTCCGTCTACGGAAAAATTTCTTTCGGAATGGGTCAGGATGCGGCGGATGGTTCGCCCAGATACTGGCGGATCAGGGTCACCTGCTTCCAGGTGAAGGTTCGGTTCCGGCTTTGGTAGCCGGTTCCGGTGAGGGCTTCGACCAGGGGTTGGCAACGGGCTATCCATCGTGTGAGGTGGCGCACGGCGGTGGCGGAAGTGGCATCGGGAAAATATTGCAGGGCGAGTTCTTGTTTGTTCATGGCTCTTGAATTGTTTCTTTTCTAAGTGACTCTTGAATTGTTTCTTTTGTAAATGCTTGA
>NZ_BAKM01000033.1 GCF_000614185.1 Phocaeicola sartorii JCM 17136 = DSM 21941
GCACACATAGTAAATAAAGGTACTTCATAGATTAGTCCAGAGTAAAAGGCGTGAGAACATATTCCACTTTCTCTCCGGTACTACAAGTTACATTTCCACTACCCAGACATATATCATGTCCAAATTCTCCTGCGGCCAATGCTTCCACATTATCTAAAAAGAGCTTACTCTCTTCCGTCTTTCCGGATTTCTTTTCCAAGACCATTACTGACATTACTATTACAATAGTAAAAAACGCAAATACTTTTTTCATTTGTTTATCAATTTTTGTGTGAAGGTAGACAACATACATCGGGCACACAAATTTTTCACCTTAAATTCATCTTAAGACGACCTTAAAGTTTTCTTAAGGTCCCAAAAACGCCCATTTCATCGAAAGCATTATCAGTACCCCCAATAACATGATTCATGTCATCAAACTACATTTTTTCTCTGATTTATAAATTTTCTTTTTGAAAATGATATAAATGATGTATCTTTGCAACTACTAACACGAGCTAAAGACATGAAAAAACCGACAAACCTATTCAATTCCGGCTTTATTACAGTGGGGTGGATTGTATTCATCCTGTTATGTTATACGACTTTTAAAGATGAAAAAGCAAATGTCCTGAAAAAAATGAAGGACAGCCTGCAAGAAACAACCAATATTGATTATCAAGAACGATTAAACAAAATACTGATTAGTTATCGTCCTTTAGGCAGAAAAATAAAAGGTATCCAAATAAAATGTGCAGATAGTATAGAAACCATTTATTTTGAAGACAGCACCCATGAGTCACTGGCCACCCAGCTGGCCAATCAGTATGTAATGGCCCAAACCAATTCTGTCAAACCTGACCATTTTAATAAGATCTTTCGAAAAGAATGGGAAAAGAATGGGATTTTCGCTGCAAAGACGGGAATCATTTACTGCCACAACAAGAAAAAAGTATTCAGTGACAATGATTCCATCTCCTTCCAGTCGGCTCTTGTCACCCCTGTACAAATGATAGACGCTAGACAAACCGCCAGTGTACAGGCATGGGCTATGATTCATTGGACAGAAATAGTAAAACATACCGTTCCTAAAGTATTATGGAGCATCATTGCTTATTTCATTGTCTTGTTGTGGGTGTCTCTGTCATTCCTGAAAAAGCCACTGAAAAAAGATATCCCTGAAAGCCATCTTCCCAAACAATTTGGAAAGATGACTTTAAAGTTGGAAAGTAAGAAATTGTATATCAACGACCAACCGTGTCCCATAGCACCTACGGATTTCAAACTGCTGGCACTATTCATCAATGCGCCGGAACATTTTCTAACCAAAGAAGACATAAAGAATGTACTTTGGCCAAAAGAGGACAAGCCAGACAATAAAATACATTGTCATATTTCTACCCTTAAATCCTCAATAAAAAACTTTCCCAAATACCAGATAATAACAGAACCTGGAAAAGGATACCGGTTGATTCTTTCTCAAACAAATGAATGAGTTCATTTCCAACAACACAGTTCAAGCCTTGTCCTTAGGTTATGAAAGGAGATAAACATACGGCTGAAACGGAAGTGAGGGGAAGTCGTTTCAGATCTAAACAGTTGATAGTCTGTGTGTATTACATAATATGACAGGATGAAGGAAGAAGGAGAAATACCGACTTAGTGAGAGAGTCATGCAATGAGCAAGCTTGGCTTGTACACGAAACAAGCTAGGCTTGTACACGGAACAAACTAGCCTTGTACACGGAACAAACTAGCCTTGTACACTGAACAAGCTAGGCTCGTGCACTGAACATGCTGGCGTATTTTTAAAACGTACTGGTATGTTTTTAAAAACTGAAGATGTTTTTTTTAAACATGAAGGCACATTTTTTAACATTCGTCATCAGATAGGTGTTATGTGATAATGTAAAAATCTGACAATCCAAAGCAAACAACCGCTTGCACACCTCAAAAGCTAAGCGAAAATGATAGAAAGCATCAAACTCATCTATAAACACAAACGAGGCTTCGTTCATGCGTTTCAGCCAAAAATACAATAATTGCAACGACTGTGTACCTGTTGATGCTATTACTCTAAAGGGGACTTCATTTTTATCTATTTGGCAAAGAATCTGCTTATCCGTAATATTATGTGTAATAAACTGGAAAGTCTGACCACTTACTTTTTGTAAAAAATCAGAGAAATCATCAAGTAGATTGTTTGTGATGATAAACTCATCCAACATTGTTATATTTGTTTCAAGCCCAATAAATTCACGGACATCAAGATTCCTGAACCAAAGCATGGAATTGACAAACCTACTGAGCTTGATCAGATAATGTTCTGAAATAAAATGCTTAACCGACACCGCAAAGAGACGCGAAATCTTTTTCTATCTCCGATGACAGAGCCTTCTGCTTTTTTCTGTTCTTTTTCACCTCCTCTATTCCAGTTCAAGAGAGAACTTCACTATCTGCTCATCTGCATTAACATCTGTGCCGAACAGCAGACCGGCAGCCTCATCCACATAAATACCGGTTATAGGGCGGTCCAGCACACTGGTTTTCACCACGTCACCTTCATGGGTGAATATACGGAATATCCTCCTCCTTGCTTATAGCGTCGGCCAGTTTTATAATGTCCTTGAACTGACGGCCATCGTAAATGGTATAAATGTATTTGTCAGTCACCTGCACATCATAGTAGCAGATTCTGCCTGCCGGAAAACCATGTCCTTCAGGGCTCACCTTAAATTGGGGATCGCCATCCGCACCCGTTTTCCCGATATGCTTTTGTGACACCATGTCGTAAATATCAAGTCTTTCTCCAAACTGAGTGACGGCAACCAATATCTTTTTATCCGGACTGAACGAGATAAAGCTGTTCCATCCCTGTGCCACGGCGGGCGCGCTCTTCTTCAACAGCTCCGGATCGGACACAGGTATCTGTCCGAACTTACGGAGCAATTCACCGGAAGTGAGTGAAGCCCAGCTGAAACGATTCTCACCGGAATAATCGGGAATAACAACAGTAGAGGCATCTTTCATATCAAAATCAAGGGAACGGAACAAACGCTTGTCCAACAAAAGGTCTTTTTCCAGTCTGGGGGACTCACCTCCGGCTATACCGCTATATTGATACATCCTGCCCTTACCGTCATCGAGCACCCACACCGTGTCCTGTCCAGCAAAACGGACATTCGACGCATAAACGGACTCACCCGGACCTTCCCCACGCTTCCCGAAAGAAGACTGATACTGAAAATCGGGATACGTAAATACATGATAATAATAATCGGCATTGTGCAAATCCAATATCACCGCCTCGTCACCCTGCACACGCATACGGTAGGCATACCGCAGCAGGGCAGTATCAACGGGAATTGTCTCCCCTTGCAGAACCTCCCCCTTCCGCACCGCTTCTTCCATAATCAACTCACCGGACACTGGCTGCTGGCGCTGACCGGTACATGCCACCAACAAAGGAAATAAAATGCATAGTAATTGTTTGTTTCTCATTCGAGTTCTATATTTAACTATTGGGTACAAAGTAAACAAACTATTCACAGAAACAAGAAAAAAGAACCTTCGTTTTATCTTAATTCTTCATTTTAGGTTCATTACAAATCTCTCTTTTCCTTTATTTGATCTCCATTTTCCCCCATTTCATCGAAGTTCCGGCACTTTTCCACCTTTTAAACAGGAAAACAGGATCATAGATGAAAAGATAGGATTCCTGACGATTCGCCGGACCGGAAAACGGAAAATAAAGGGAATGCCGCACAGCATTTTACGAGAAGTTTTCGTATTTTTGCCTGCTGAACGAAAAACAAGAAGAATAATGGGAGCAGGAAAATGGATTGGTGGTATCCTGGGATTCATGACCATGGGACCGCTGGGAGCCTTGGCAGGATTTGCCCTAGGCTCATTGCTGGATGGGAACAACGGACTTTTCGGCAATACATACGAAAAAGGACAGGCGGAAGCCGGAAACAAGGATGAAGGACAGCGGAACAGTTTTTTATTCTCCATGCTGGTGATGGCATCCTACATTATCCGTGCGGACGGACGCATCATGCACAGCGAAATGGAATATGTACGCCGATTCTTAAGAATGAACTTCGGTGAAGGGGCGGTCATCCAGGGAGAACAGATCTTGCTGAATCTTTTTGAGCAGCGCAAACAGATGGAGCGTCAGAACCCGATGGCGTTTAAAAATACCATTCATGAATGCGGCGCACAAATAGCCGCAAATCTGTCTTACGGACAACGACTGCAATTGCTGGACTTTCTGGTAAACATAGCCAAAAGTGACGGCACCGTATGCGCTGAAGAAATAACAGCCTTAAAAGAGGTGGCACAATGCATGGGACTGTCGCCCCAAGAAGTGGAGTCCATGCTGAACCTGAGCGGAAACTCGCTGGAGGAGGCTTACAAAGTGCTTGAAATCACCCCGACAGCCACCAATGAGGAGGTACGCGCCGCCTATCGCCGCCTGGCTTTAAAACATCACCCCGACCGTGTCGCCACATTGGGTGAGGATGTGAAAAAAGCGGCTGAGGAGAAGTTCCAGCAAATCAATAACGCTAAAGAACGGATTTATAAAGCCAGAGGAATAAAGTAAGAAAGGATTCCGTCTTTCACCCGAAATTCATGCAAGATTGCCATACTCGCCCAACAAGCAGGAATTTCTATAAACGCTTTTATAAAATCAGCTGTGGAAAAACAGGGTGCAACCATCCGTTACACCCTTATCCCCTGTCTTTGAATTTTGTAACAGCGGCTTTTCTTTTTATTGGTTCTTTTTAAAACTCGCTGGTGAAATGGAACCGAATATGCTTGAAGTCCATTTGCGCCATTTGAAGTACATAATTGCTATCGGCCAGGAATACATCCCGTCCTTCACGGTCCTTGGCCATGTACTGATATTTGCGTTTCTTGAATGCTTCCAGTTCTTCGGGGTCGTCACTTTCCACCCAACAGGCTTTATATAAGCTGATAGGTTCCCAACGGCACTTTGCATTATATTCATTCTCCAGACGGTACTGGATCACTTCAAACTGCAACTGTCCTACCGTACCGATAATCTTACGGCCATTGAACTGGTTGACAAACAACTGCGCCACACCCTCATCCATCAACTGGTCAATGCCTTTCGCCAATTGCTTCTGCTTCATGGGATCCGCATTCTCAATGTATTTGAACATCTCGGGCGAGAAACTGGGAATTCCACGGAAATGAAGTTTCTCTCCTTCAGTCAGCGTATCACCGATCTTGAAGGTTCCGTTGTCCGGCAAACCGATGATATCTCCCGCCCAAGCCTCATCCACCGTGGTCTTGCGCTGTGCCATGAACTGGGTGGGGGAAGAGAAACGCATCGTCTTTTCATGACGCACATGGTAATAGGGAGTGTTACGGGAGAACTTGCCCGAACAGATTTTACAGAACGCGATACAGGAGCGATGGTTGGGGTCAATGTTGGCGGTAATCTTGAAGACGAATCCGGTGAATTTAGATTCATCAGGTTCCACTTCGCGCTCTTCGGTCTTGGTAGGACGGGGACTTGGAGCAATTTCTACAAACGTATCCAGCAGTTCCTGCACTCCGAAATTATTCAATGCCGAACCGAAAAAGACAGGAGCCATCTCACCTTTCAGGTACTCATCCACATTGAATTCAGGATAGACACCGTCAATCAGCTCCAGCTCCCCACGCAGTTTCTCAGCCAGAGGAGCACCGATCTGATTGTCCAGCTCTTCCGTATTTATATCCACTTCCACCTTTTCAGTCACCACTTGTTTGGAAGGCTGGAAAAGATTCAGTTTATGTTCGTAAAGATTATACACGCCCTTGAAACGGGGTCCGCTTTCAATAGGCCATGTCAGCGGACGTACATGGATGACGAGTTCTTCCTCCAGTTCGTCCAGCAGGTCGAACGGGTCTTTCGCCTCACGGTCCATCTTGTTGACAAATATGATTACCGGAGTATTACGCATACGGCATACTTCCATCAGCTTGCGTGTCTGTGTTTCCACACCTTTCGCACCGTCTACTACGATGATAACGCTGTCCACGGCTGTCAAGGTACGGTAAGTATCCTCGGCAAAGTCCTGGTGACCCGGAGTATCCAGAATATTGATTTTATAGTCATTGTAATCAAACTCCATCACGGAGGTGGTCACAGAGATACCACGCTGCTTTTCAATGTCCATCCAGTCGGATGTGGCAGTCTTCTTTATCTTATTACTCTTTACGGCTCCGGCCACCTGTATCTGTCCGCCAAAAAGCAGCAGTTTTTCGGTCAATGAGGTCTTACCGGCATCCGGGTGTGCGATAATCGCAAACGTCCGTCTTCTTTCTATTTCACTATTCATATACTATTATGCATTTAATTCTTTGATACATGCCTCCAGGCTCTCTTCCCAATGGGGGATCTCGATGCCGTAAGTAGTTTTAATCTTGGTCTTGTCCAGCACGGAGTAATGGGGCCGGGGAGCTTTTGCCGGATACTCATCCGTATGCAGGGGACTGACCTTGCAGGTTGTGATACCGGCAATGCGGTGGATGGCCTTGGTGAAATCGTACCAGGAGCATACCCCTTCGTCACTGAAATGATAGAGCCCCGGCACCACACCTTTATGGATGGCCGCAAAGATGGCACGGGCCAGATCACGGGCGTATGTGGGGGTGCCAATCTGATCGAAGACCACGCCCAGAGACTCCCTCTCCCTTCCCAGACGGATCATCGTTTTCACAAAATTGTTTCCAAAAGTGGAATAAAGCCATGCGGTACGGATAATCATTGTTTTTTTGCAATGCTCCAATGCATTCGTCTCACCGGCCAGCTTGGTCCTGCCGTAAACGGAGTTGGGACAAGGAATATCCTCCTCACCATAAGGAAGATGTCTCGTGCCATCAAACACATAATCCGTTGATATCTGGATAAACTCGCCTCCGTTGGCCTCGGCCGCCTTCGCCAGATAGCCCACAGCAGTTTCGTTCAGTCTGGTGCACAGCTCTATATCCTCTTCCGCCTTGTCCACCGCCGTATAGGCCGCACAGTTCACTATGACATGAATATCATGCTCTTTTACGAAAGCCGCCACCGCCCGCTCATCACAAATATCCAGTTCGGCCACATCCGTAAAGAAACAGGTATATTCCTTGTGCTCAGCCGAAAGCACACGCATCTCATTTCCCAATTGGCCGTTGGCGCCGGTCACCAATATATTCTTCATTTCTGTTTTTATTAATTAAAATTCCAATTCTCCTTTTTTATCTTCTATATAGTAGTTTGACAACATAGCCAGCAATGTCGAGATGACCTCCTGCGCCTTCCCCGTCTCCCCGCTGATTTCTTTCTTTTGCAATTTCAGCAACAAGATGCCATAAAGCGCCTCAAAGCAGGTCTCCAGCTCCGGCTCCTCTTTATCCGCTCCTTTGGCGCGTAACTCCACAATATAGGGCAACGCCTTGTAATAGGCCGAATTATAATAAGGGAACTTGGGGGAACGCAATAACTGCAAATGAAGGTCGGTGAGCCAGATGATGATGTTCCTGTTAATCTGCAAATGGCCTTTTTCCATGACTTCCTCACGGCGCATCATCTCAATCAGATCCATATACCACCGGGTAAGTTCCGCCCGCTGCTCTTCCGTAAGCGGATAAGGATCTATGATGGTGGTCTTTATCTTTTCTATATCACAGCCGTTGGCACGGATCAAATCCTCTATCTGCCACATATATATAAGATACTCGGCTATATTCTTTTCTTTCAACTGCTTGGAAACGAACATACTTTTTATATTAAAAATTGAGACTTAAAAATAAAAAAATCAACGTATGGCATGCAAGACCTGTTTCTGTGTCAGTACATCGTTTTTCCTAAAATAGTGTAAATAAAACCTGCGGCCGAAATCAGCATCACCACAATGCCGATCACACGATTCAAGATCCAGATGCCGCGTAAATTAAAACGGGTGCGTACCTTATTGACAAAATACGTTATCCCGAACCACCAGAGAAGCGCCCCCAGCACAATAGCCAGATACCCCACCAGCTGAAAGCCTATGGGACTGCCCGGCATCACGAAAGAGAAACGGGCGAACAGACCAATGAACAGAAATATAATCAGGGGGTTGGAGAGAGTCACAAAAAAAGCAGTAACAAAATTATGAAGATAACTGCCCGGAGTGGAAGATACAGGACGGATGGACTGGACAGGATTGCTACGGAAGGTATAGATACCGAAAAAGAACAACATGACACTGCCGATGATCTGTAACAGCACCTGGTTCTTTGCCAGAAAGTCATCCATAAAACTCATGCCATAACCTGTAATCAAGGCATAGCCTATATCACTGAGGGCGGCTCCAAGACCGGTAACAAATCCATACCATCGTCCCTTGTTCAGTGTGCGCTGAATACAAAGTACCCCCACAGGACCCAGCGGCGCGGAAACAACCACACCGACGATAAGCCTTTCACCAATAAATCGAGTATGGTTACTTGTTCTATCCAATTCATGCTGCAAAGATGCTACTTTTTTACGAAAGTACCTATATTTACACTCAAAATTCTTTCATACCCCGTCTCTTTTATATAACTTTGCACCTTATTAATAGACCCTTGATATAAGAACTAGTTTTCAATTAACAAAACAACTATAAAAGTGCTATGATTCTATTTTTCAGAACACCCACTAAAAGTGTAATAGCAACAGAAGTCAGCCAGGAACTGCCTTCTGAGGATATTCAGAAATTAAGCTGGCTTTATGGTGAAGCCACTGTAGAGAACGAAGAAAACCTGAAAGGTTGCTTCATCGGACCGCGTCGGGAAATGATCACTCCCTGGAGTACAAATGCTGTAGAAATCACTCAGAACATGGGGCTCACAGGCGTTTTACGCATCGAGGAATATTTCCCTGTAAAAGATGAGAACGCCGAGTACGATCCTATGCTGCAACGTATGTATAAGGGATTGGACCAGGAGATTTTCACCGTCAACATCAAACCCCAGCCGATTGTTCACATCGAGAATCTGGAAGAATACAATGAGAAAGAAGGTCTGGCACTTTCCCGCGAGGAAATGGACTATCTGCTGAAGGTTGAGAAGGATCTGGGACGCAAACTGACTGACTCCGAGGTCTTCGGCTTCGCGCAGATCAACTCCGAGCACTGCCGTCATAAGATATTCGGAGGAACATTTATCATTGACGGTCAGGAAATGGAATCTTCCTTGTTCCAGATGATCAAGAAAACGACCGCGAGAATCCTAACAAGATCATCTCCGCCTATAAAGATAATGTAGCATTTGCCGAGGGACCGGTAGTGGAGCAATTCTCTCCGGCCGACCACTCCACTTCCGATTATTTCATTATCAAAGATATCAAGACGGTTATCTCACTGAAAGCCGAGACACACAATTTCCCGACTACCGTAGAACCGTTCAACGGCGCATCTACTGGTACAGGTGGTGAGATCCGTGACCGTATGGGCGGTGGTAAAGGCTCATGGCCCATTGCAGGTACCGCTGTATATATGACTTCTTACCCCCGTACCGACGAAGGACGCGAATGGGAAGACATCCTTCCTGTCCGCCAATGGTTATACCAAACTCCGGAACAGATCCTGATCAAAGCTTCCAACGGTGCTTCCGATTTCGGTAACAAATTCGGCCAGCCGCTGATTTGCGGTTCCGTACTGACATTCGAGCATCAGGAGAACGGTGAGAAGTATGCCTACGACAAAGTAATCATGCTGGCCGGAGGAGTAGGCTACGGCACGCAGCGCGACTGTCTGAAAGGACATCCCGAAAAAGGAAACAAAGTCGTTGTGATGGGTGGTGACAACTACCGCATCGGACTGGGTGGAGGTTCGGTCTCTTCCGTTGAGACAGGCCGATACTCATCGGGAATCGAACTGAACGCCGTCCAGCGTGCCAATGCGGAAATGCAGAAACGTGCCTATAACGTAGTCCGTGCGCTGTGTGAGGAAGACAACAACCCGATTGTCTCCATCCACGACCATGGGTCGGCCGGTCACGTGAACTGCCTGTCCGAATTGGTAGAAGAGAACGGCGGAATCATCCACATGGACAAGTTACCGATCGGTGACCAAACTTTGTCCGCCAAAGAAATCATCGCCAACGAATCTCAGGAACGTATGGGATTGCTGATTGACGAACCGGCTATCGAACATGTACAGAAAATCGCCGACCGCGAACGTGCACCGATGTACACCGTGGGCGAGACTACCGGAGACGCCCGCTTCGCTTTCGAACAGGCCGACGGGGTACGTCCGTTCGATCTGGCGGTAGACAGATGTTCGGCTCTTCTCCGAAGACTTACATGATTGACAAGACGGTAGAACGTCATTATGAAAATGTTTCATACGAAACTTCCAAATTAAACGAATATATCCGCCGTGTGCTTCAGCTGGAAGCTGTCGCCTGCAAAGACTGGTTGACCAACAAGGTGGACCGTTCCGTAACCGGCAAGATCGCCCGCCAGCAATGTCAGGGTGAAATCCAGCTGCCTCTGAGCGACTGCGGAGTAGTCGCCCTGGACTATCGTGGCGAAAAAGGTATAGCCACTTCTTTAGGCCATGCCCCCCAGGCAGCCTTGGCCAATCCGGCCGCAGGCTCCGTTTTGTCGGTAGCCGAAGCGCTGACCAATATTGTATGGGCTCCGATGGCGGAAGGACTGGACAGCATCTCACTGTCCGCCAACTGGATGTGGCCATGCCGTGCACAGGAAGGTGAAGACGCCCGTCTGTACACCGCCGTAAAAGCCCTTTCCGATTTCTGCTGCTCATTGCAAATCAATGTGCCGACCGGAAAAGACTCTTTGTCAATGACTCAGAAATACCCTGACGGTGAGAAGGTCATCAGCCCGGGAACTGTCATCGTTTCAGCCGGCGGCGAAGTTTCGGATGTGAAGAAAGTGGTTTCGCCCGTATTGGTAAATGATGAAAAGAGCACGATCTACCACATTGATTTCAGCTTTGACAAGTTGCGTCTGGGAGGTTCCGCCTTTGCACAGTCATTGAACAAGGTAGGCGACGATGTACCGACCGTACAAAACCCTGAATATTTCCGTGACGCATTCCTGGCAGTACAGGAACTGGTAAACAAAGGTCTGATTATGGCCGGTCACGATATTTCCGCCGGCGGTCTTATCACCACATTGCTTGAAATGTGCTTCTCGAATATGGAAGGCGGTATGGAAATCAGCCTGAACAAGATTAAGGAAGACGACATCATCAAGATATTGTTTGCCGAAAACCCGGGTATCGTTATCCAGGTAAAAGACAAACATAAGGAAGAGGTGAAAAAGATTCTGGAAGATGCGGGCGTAGGTTATGTGAAATTAGGCAAACCGACTGAGGAACGGCATATCCTGGTAGAAAAGGGAGATGCGACTTACCAGTTCGGCATAGACTATCTGCGCGATGTATGGTATTCCACCTCTTACTTGCTGGACCGCAAGCAGAGTATGAACGGTTGTGCCAAAAAACGTTTCGAGAACTACAAGGAACAGCCTCTGGAGTTCGTGTTCGACCACTCATTCACCGGCAAACTGTCACAATTCGGCCTGAATCCCGACCGTCGCACTGCAACAGGCATAAAAGCGGCTATCATCCGTGAAAAGGGAACCAACGGCGAACGCGAAATGGCTTACATGCTCTATCTGGCAGGATTTGATGTGAAGGATGTGACAATGACCGACCTGGTCAGCGGACGCGAGACATTGGAGGATATCAATTTCATCGTATTCTGCGGCGGGTTCTCCAATTCGGACGTTCTGGGTTCTGCCAAAGGATGGGCGGGAGCTTTCTTGTTCAACCCCAAGGCAAAAGCGGCGCTGGACAACTTCTATGCACGTGAAGACACCTTGTCATTAGGCGTATGCAACGGCTGCCAGCTGATGATAGAATTGAACCTGATCAACCCCGATTTCACCAAGAAAGCGAAAATGCTGCACAATGATTCACATAAATTCGAATCCAAGTTTGTGGGTGTTACCGTTCCGATGAACAGAAGTGTCATGTTCGGTTCGTTGAGTGGAAGCAAGCTGGGCATCTGGGTGGCTCATGGAGAAGGTAAATTCTCATTGCCGTATGAGGAAGACAAATACAATGTGGTATTGAAATACTCATACGACGAGTATCCCGGCAACCCGAACGGTTCGGATTACAGCGTAGCCGGTCTGGCCAGCCCCGACGGCCGCCATCTGGCCATGATGCCTCATCTGGAACGTTCCTGCTTCCCTTGGCAGAATGCTTACTATCCGGCTGACAGAATAAACAACGATCAGATCACTCCATGGATGGAAGCATTTGTCAATGCTAGAAAATGGGTGGAGATGAACAAAAAATAAAAACGATTTGTTATATTTACTAAAAAAGCGGTAAGTCGGACTGATTACCGCTTTTTTGTATATAACGGATTTTGATATGTTAAGGGAATTTACGAACTTTGTAAGGATTTTGCCTCCTAATGATATGAGAAGAATTCTTTTATTGATATGCCTCTTTGTTATTTTGGTAACACCCGTCGTTGCTCAACTATACCAGTATCTGGACACCCAGAGCGGTTTGAGCAGCCGCCGAGTCTTATCTATACGGAAAGACAAAAAAGGATATATGTGGTTTCTCACTCATGAAGGAATAGACAGATACAACGGAAAACAATACACACACTACAACCTGACTGCCCACGGAAAATTTCTGAACTCTTTTCCCAACTTGAACACCCTGCAAACGGATACGGCAGGAGTGGTGTGGGAAATAGGAAAAACCGGGCATCTGTTCAGATACAATTCCCTAAAAGATAAATTCGAACTGATTTGCGACTTTGCCAGCAAGGACAAAAGCAACAGCGGACTGCCGCTCACCGCCTCATGTCTTAATCCCAAAGACAATAGCATATTGCTTTGCACTAAAAACAAACAATACCTTTTCGACATAGGCACCCATGAGCTTATTCAACTGGAAAGCCCTATCAAGGAAGAAATCACCTATATTGCAGCATCTACGGACAATCAATATTTCCTGGCCTCCAACCACAAGATCTATTGTGTGGAACTGACTCAGGGACAGTTGAAAATAATCAAGCATCCGGAACTGGATAATTTCCATATAGCAAACTACATCTATTTCCATCCGGAGACCCAAACGTTGGTGATAGGCACCCTGCTGGACGGAATTTATCTGTACAATATCCACAGCCGCCAGCTGATCAGTGTACACAACGGACTGCAAGACACTAATGTCAACGCTATCATAGCGAATAAAGAAAAAAAAGAACGAGGTGTTCATCGCAACCAACGGTGCAGGTGTATATAAATTAAATCTGGACACTTACGAACTGACAAATTTTCTAAATGCCGACCACAACCACTCCAACAAGATGAACGGTAACATCATTCATGATATCTATATGGATGATGACCAAAAACTATGGATGGCGGTCTATCCTATAGGAATCACGGTATATTCCAAGAAATACCCCGGATACAGGTGGATACAGCACTCTTATGACAATCCCAACTCATTGATAGACAACCAGGTGAATTTTATAATGGAAGACTCCGACGGAGACATCTGGTATGCTACCAACAACGGTATATGCTGTTACAACCCCTCCACCAAACAATGGAAAAACCTGTTGTCCACCTACCAGCATGACAGTCCCAACCAGAACCACGTATTTATCTCGATATGCGAGATCCGCCCCGGAAGTATCCTGGCCGGCGGATATATGTCGGGCATGTATGAAATAGATAAAAAGACCATGTCCACACGATATCTGATCCCCCAGACATTGAATGCCAAGACTATAAAACCGGACAAATATATCCGTTGCATCTACAAGGACTGGGACAATCTGGTATGGGCCGGAGGATACTACAACCTGAAAAGCTATAATCCGGATACAAAAGAAATGCAGTGTTACAACATGGATTTCCCCGTCACCTACATCACCAATAAGGATGCCGGCAATTTATGGATAGGGACAATCAACGGACTGTACCAGTTCAATAAAGAGAACCAGGAACTCAAAGCGGTGAACCTGAACTCCGAGTTGGGGTGTATCAATACAATCTATCAGAATAAAAAGAACACCACTTTCATCGGCACACACGGCTCCGGCCTGTGGATTTACAATAACTATACGGAAAAACTGACTAATTATCATGTCAACAATTCGGCTCTGATATCCAATAACATTCACTGCATACTGCCTGCTCAGGAAGATGATTTGATTGTCAGTACAGAAAAAGGACTGACCCGTTTCAATACAAAAGGGAAAATCTTCTCTAACTGGACAAAGGAACAAGGCTTGATGTCCACCAGCTTTAACCAGGCGGCCGGTGTGCATACACGCGACAATAAATTCATTTTCGGAAGTGGAGACGGAGCCATTGAACTGGCGGACACTGTCATGCTGCCCCATCAGTTTAAATCCAAAATGGTGTTTGACAACTTCCGGCTGCTTTATCAGAAAGTACTGCCCGGTGAAAAGAATTCTCCTTTAAAAGAAGATATTGACAATGCCCGGCACATCACGCTGAATTATGACCAGAATATTTTTTCATTGGACGTGTCCTCCATCAATTATGACAACCCCTCCAATATAGCCTATTCCTGGAAACTGGAAGGATTCTATGATGAATGGACTTCGCTCACGAATGACAACCGCATACGTTACACCAACATCGGCCCCGGCAAGTATAAATTAAGAGTGAGAGCCATCCTGATGGATGACCACCATCTGTTGGAAGAACGTTCACTTTTCATTACCGTGACCCCGCCCTGGTGGGCCACATTTTGGGCAGGAATTCTTTATCTGGTCATTTTTGTACTGGCCGGAGCAAGTGTCCTACGCTATTTATGGCTCAGAAAAGACAGGAACAGTTCAAAAGAGAAAATCCAGTTCTTTATCAACACGGCGCATGATATACGTACACCGCTGACTTTGATAAAAGCTCCTTTGGGAGAGATTCTTAAAAACGAAAACCTGTCTGAACAGGGAAAAATCAATATCAACCTGGCCATACAAAATACAGACAACTTATCGGAGTTAGCCAGTAATCTGATCAACTTTGAAAAAGAGGAGCTCTATACCTCCACGGTATATGTGTCCCGATACGAACTGAACAATTATGTCAGGACCTATCTGGAGCAGTTCAATCTATATGCCCGCAAAAGACAGATAAATATCATATTCGAAAGCGATTTCGAAAGCCAGGAAGTATGGCTGGACAGAAACAAGATGGACTCCATCATCCGGAACCTGATGAGCAATGCCTTGAAATATACCCACCAGGGAGGCAGTGTGACTGTGCAGACCCGGAGAAATAAAAGCCACTGGTTCATCACTATCACAGATACAGGAATCGGGATCCCTGCCAATGAACAAAAGAAAATGTTCAAAAGCCTCTTCAGAGGGAATAATGCCATCAACCTGCAAATCACAGGAAGCGGCATCGGTATGCTGCTTACCTACAAACTGATAAAAAGCCATGCCGGCAAAATATCAATGAGCAGCATAGAAAATGTGGGAACAACCTTCAAACTGACCTTCCCTATCAAAAGCCGGAGATACGATTACCGTATCTTTAAAAAGCCTGACGTCATTAATCCGCTGCCCGTCATCGAAGGCAATCCGGAAGAACTGGTGAGAGAGATCAAGGACAAACCGGTCAGGGCACATGCCTCCTCCATTCTGATAGTGGAAGACAATCTGGAATTGCGTACCTTCCTGTTGCATACGTTATCGGAAGATTATGATGTTTCTGAAGTGGGAAACGGACAGGAAGCGCTGGAGTTTATCAAGGAACGGCAACCGGATCTGATATTGTCGGACGTAATGATGCCTATCATGAATGGAGACAAAATGTGCAACATACTGAAAAACAATATTGAAACCAGCCATATACCGATCATATTGCTGACCGCATTGAATGATAAAGAAAGTATCATCAAAGGTTTACAGAGCAAAGCCGATAAATACATAGTCAAACCGTTCGATATGGAGGTGCTGAAAGCAAATATAGCCAATGTACTGGAAAACAGAGAAATCATGAAAAATCGTTTCTCGCAATTCAAATTCAATACTGACGGAGTATCGGATGATCCGGCAGTCAGTTTGGAACAGGAATTCCTTTTAAAAGCCACCGGCATCATAAAAAGGAGTATCAACAAAGAAATGAACGTGGAAACCCTGTGCGATGCAATGAACATGAGCCGGAGCAGCTTATACAACAAGATAAAGGCTTTAACCAATGACTCGCCCAGTGATTTTATCCGTAAAGTACGCATGAACGAGGCCAGCATTCTATTGAAAAGCAAACGGTATACGGTGTCCGAAGTTTCGGATATGATGGGATTCAGTGATCCCAAATATTTTACGGATACATTTAAGAAATATTACGGAGTTCCCCCAAGCACTTATATGAAACAGAATTAAAAAATGAATTTCTATCTACAATCATTCCTTATCTTCTTAAAGATAGGATTATTTACCATCGGCGGAGGATATGCCATGGTTCCTCTAATTCAAGATGAAATAGTGGACAAGCGGAAATGGATCGACAAAGAGGACTTTATTGATTTATTGGCCCTCGCTCAGTCTGTGCCCGGAATATTCGCTGTAAACATAGCCATATTCATCGGATATAAATTGCGCAAGTTCCGTGGGGCGCTGGCAATGGCCTTGGGTACATACTCCCCTCCTTCTTTATTATGTTGGCAATCGCCCTGTTCTTCCAGCAGTTCAAGCAATACCAGATAGTAGAGAATATATTCAAGGGAATCCGTCCGGCAGTAGTGGCCCTTATCGCAGCCCCTACTTTCTCCATGGCAAAATCGGCAAGATAAACCGTTACACCATCTGGATACCGGTCGTTTCCGCATTGCTCATCTGGTTGTTGGGCGTATCGCCTGTGTACATTATCATTATGGCAGGTGTGGGAGGTTTTATATACGGAAAGTACAAACATAAATATTCATCCAAATGATTTTTCTATATTTATTCTATACATTTTGCAAGATAGGCCTCTTCGGTTTCGGAGGAGGATATGCCATGCTGTCCATGATACAAGGAGAAGTAGTGACAAGATATAATTGGATCAGCGCCAGTGAATTTACAGACATCATCGCCATCAGCCAGATGACCCCGGGTCCCATCGGCATCAACTCCGCCACCTATGTGGGATATACTGCGGTGTTGAATGCAGGGTACAGTGAGGGATGGGCCATATTCGGTTCTTGCATTGCCACTTTTGCCGTAGTTTTCCCATCGTTCATCTTGATGATAGTCATCAGCCGGTTCTTTCTGAAATACCAAAAGCATCCGGTTGTAGAAGCCGTATTCAAAGGATTGCGTCCGGCAGTGGTAGGTCTGCTGGCAGCCGCCGCGCTCGTCTTGATGAATGCTGAGAACTTCGGCAGCTACCAGATAGATTTGTATCAATTCATCATCAGTATAATTATTTTTCTTGTTACCTTTATAGGGACACGAAAGTACAAGATAAATCCCATATTGATGATCATACTTTGCGGAGTGGCAGGATTCCTGCTTTACTGAAACACGCCGCTTTTTACAGTTTCACTTTCTTTTTAGTACCTTTGGACTCATTGTGCAAGCGGTCCAACGCTGTCACCACATACTGGAATTTCGTTTTTCCATCGTTATAAGGCAACGGGTAAAAATGATCGCGGGTAATGGCCACAATGTGCGAAGCATCGTCCAGATTGACTTTTTCTTTCTTATCAAAGCGATAAACCACATACTGCACCGCCTTGTCCATCTCGTCTTTTGCTTTCGGAGCGGTCCAGAAGAGCACCGGGCCCTCATACGTCCATACCATCTTCACCTTCTTTACTTTGCCCGGAGCCTTATCGTCCATAAAAGGAGATTCGGGAATCAGGGCCGGATAACGGTGATATTCTTTTTCCAGCATCGTGCGGTAATTGCCGGCATTATCCACCACAGCAGCCGCATACCATTGGCAGCTTCCCTGTACGGTAGGAAGGGAGCGCTGCAACTTCATCTTGGCAGGCATCTGGTTTTGCAACGGATTACGGGCGTCCGCCTTGTTCACCGTACGCATCACATCCTGGCCGATAAAGAGCGGACGCGAAGCGGCGTGTTTCGCCCACCAATGTATCAGGTTGTCATAGTCGGCGGCAGGATGGCCTATCTCCCAATAGATCTGAGGAATATTGTAATCCACCCAACCGTTATTGATCCACATCAGCACATCGGCATACAAATCATCATAATTCTGAAGACCGCGTGTGTCACTGCCGTTCGGATCGCTTTTCTTGTTGCGGTAGATGCCAAAAGGAGAAACACCGAACTTCACCCACGGCTTGCACTCGCGCACAGTCTCGTGGATTTCCTTGATCAGCACATTCACGTTGTCGCGGCGCCAGTCGGCTCTGTTACTATATCCGCGGCCATATTGCGCGAAACTGACATTATCCGGAAAATCCTCACCGGGATTGGGATAAGGATAGAAATAATCGTCCATGTGGATGGCGTCCACATCATAACGGGTAACGATGTCGCGCACGATCTTACAAATATACTTGCGGTTCTCGGGCAAAGCCGGATCAAAATAAAGCTGGCCTGCATATTTCACAAAAAGCTCCGGATGCTGATTGTACGGATGAATGGGTGACAAGGCAGCCGTTCCTTTCGTCTTGGCACGGTAAGGTTGATCCAGGCATGAAACTCCATACCGCGTTTGTGGCACTCGTCTATCATGAACTGCATGGGGTCCCAGTAAGGTGACGGCATCCTGCCCTGCACTCCTGTAAGGAAGCGGCTCCACGGCTCATAAGAAGATTTATACAAGGCATCGGCCTCCGCGCGTACCTGGAAAATTATCGCATTAATGCCCGCACCTTGCAGACTGTTTAGCTGGTTTATCAATAACTGCTGCATCTTCTCTGCCGGCATTCCCTGGAACTGTCCGTTCACACACTGAATCCATGCACCGCGGAACTCACGTTTGGGGTAACGTGTCTGAGCACTGACAACAGAAGTAAAAAGTAGTGCTATCAATAAAAGAAGAATAGTTTTTGCTCTCATTTTGTTATTCTTGTTTAATACGCTTGCAAAGATAAGAAAACTTATAATTATCTTTGCATATTCAATCAAATTCAATAAAGAATGTCAGAAAGTAACTATATATCCATAAAAGGAGCAAAGGTAAACAACCTGAAAAACATTGATGTCGATATACCACGCAACAAGCTGGTCGTGATCACAGGCCTGTCCGGTTCCGGAAAATCATCATTGGCTTTTGACACATTGTACGCCGAAGGCAGCGGCGCTATGTAGAAAGCCTGTCCTCCTACGCCCGCCAGTTCCTGGGCCGTATGAGCAAGCCCGAGTGCGATTTCATCAAAGGCATACCGCCCGCCATCGCCATCGAACAAAAGGTGAACAGCCGTAATCCGCGTTCCACCGTGGGGACTTCCACCGAGATCTACGAATACCTGCGACTGCTCTATGCACGCGTGGGAAAGACCTATTCTCCCGTCAGCGGCCAGCTGGTGAAGAAGCACAGCATCGAAGATATCGTAAACTGTATGCTCTCCTTTCCCAAAGGAACGAAGTACACGGTGCTCACCCCTATGATGCCCCGTGAGGGCCGCACATTGGCGCAACAACTGGAAATGGACTTCAAACAAGGATTCACCCGTGTGGAAGTGAACCGCGAGATAGTCCGTATAGAAGACTTCCTGCAACAAACAACTGACGGAGATAAAAAACAAAACATCTATCTGCTGGTAGACCGCATGACGGCAGATGACAGCAAAGACAGCATCAGCCGCCTCACCGACTCTGCCGAGACCGCCATGTACGAAGGAGACGGGAACTGCCTGCTCCGCTTCTATTCTGCCGACGGAAGTACGCAACTGTTCTCCTTCAGCACCAAATTCGAGGCGGACGGAATCAAGTTCGAGGAGCCGAACGATCAGATGTTCTCCTTCAATTCCCCTCTGGCGCCTGCCCCGAATGCGAAGGGTTCGGCAAAGTGATAGGGATAGACGAACATCTGGTGATCCCCAACCGCGCCCTGAGTGTATATGACGGAGCCGTCCTTTGCTGGCGTGGCGAAAAGATGGGAGAATGGCTGCAAGCATTCATCCACGAAGCTCCCGCCCACGATTTCCCCATCTTCGCTCCTTATTATGAACTGACACAGGAACAGAAAGATTACCTGTGGCACGGACCAGGGAGAAGGCCTGCATCGACTCCTTCTTCAAAATGCTGGAAGAAAACCAGTACAAGATACAATACCGGGTGATGCTGGCACGCTACCGGGGGAAAACCATTTGTCCCGTCTGCCACGGAACCCGGTTGAAAAAAGAAGCCGGCTATGTAAAGGTAGGCGGCAAATCCATCTCCGAACTGGTGGACCTGCCCATTCATGACTTAAAAGAATTCTTCCGCACACTGGAACTGGATGCACATGACACCGCCATCGCCAAACGGATTCTGACGGAAATCACCAACCGCATCCATTTCCTGATGGATGTAGGTCTGGGATATCTCACACTGAACCGCCTCAGCAACTCGCTCTCCGGCGGTGAAAGCCAGCGCATCAATCTGGCCACCTCACTGGGCAGCAGCCTGGTAGGCTCGCTCTATATTCTGGACGAACCCAGCATCGGACTACACAGCCGTGACACCGACCGGCTGATCAAAGTTCTCCGCCAGTTGCAGGAACTGGGAAACACCGTGGTAGTGGTGGAGCATGATGAGGAAATCATCCGTGCCGCCGATTATATCATCGACATCGGTCCTCAGGCAGGACGCCTGGGAGGACAGATCGTCTATCAAGGCAACATGAGCGACCTTCAAAAAGACAGCAGCAGCTATACAGTGCGCTATCTGTTGGGAGAAGAAAACATAGAGGTTCCCCGGTGCCACCGCCCGTGGAACAATTATATAGAAATAAAAGGCGCACGTGAAAACAACCTGAAGGGCATTGACGTAAAATTCCCGCTGAATGTCATGACGGTAGTGACGGGTGTCAGCGGTTCGGGAAAGAGTACGCTGGTGCGTGATGTATTCTACAGGGCGCTGAAACGCGAATATAGTGAGGGCAGCGAGCGGCCGGGCGAGTTTCTCTCGTTGGAAGGGGATATACAACTGGTGAAAGACATTGAGTTTGTTGACCAGAACCCGATCGGAAAATCATCGCGAAGCAACCCGGTGACCTATGTGAAAGCATACGATGAAATCCGCAAGCTCTTCGCCGAGCAGCCCCTGGCCAAACAAATGGGATATACGGCCGGATATTTCTCGTTCAACACCGAAGGCGGCCGCTGCGAGGAATGCAAAGGCGATGGTACGGTAACCGTTGAAATGCAGTTCATGGCCGATTTGGTATTGGAATGTGAATCCTGTCATGGAAAACGTTTCAAGAGCGACACGCTGGAGGTGAAGTTCCAGGATAAGAACATCTATGATATTCTGGAAATGACAGTGAACCAGGCCGTCGAGTTCTTCACCGGACACGGACAGAAGAAGATCGTGAAGAAACTGCTCCCCTTGCAGGAAGTGGGGCTGGGATACATCAAACTGGGACAAGCCTCCTCCACCCTTTCCGGTGGCGAGAACCAACGTGTGAAGCTGGCGTATTTTCTGAGCATAGAGAAAGCGCAGCCTACCATTTTTGTATTCGATGAACCGACTACAGGCCTGCATTTCCACGATATCAAGAAGTTGCTGGAGGCATTCGACGCCTTGATCAGCCGCGGACATACCATTATCATCATCGAGCATAACATGGATGTGATAAAATGCGCCGACCATGTGATTGACCTAGGACCCGAAGGAGGAAATATGGGAGGAAACCTGGTCGTTGCGGGTACTCCGGAAGAGGTTGCGGCATGTGCGGCATCTTATACGGGACAGTTCTTGAAAGAAAAACTGGAGATGAATTCTCCTGACTGATCCCTCATTCACCACAGATAGCCCTAAGAGTCCTCTGTGGTGAACTTGATATGGAATTGACAACCTTATAAATCAACAAAATATGAAAAAACTTTTTTTACTGCTCTTATTATTCCCCTTCCTGTCGGGATGCTCACAAAAAGAAAAAGAATTCACGGTCCTTCAATGGAATATCTGGCAGGAGGGAACAGTGATTCCCGGCGGTTACGATGCCATTGTGAATGAAATAGCCCGTCTTCGTCCGGACTTCGTCACACTGAGCGAGGTGCGTAATTACGAGAACACCAACTTCACCGCCCGCCTGGTGCAATCATTAAAGGAAAAAGGAGAAACCTATTACTCCTTCTACACCTACGATACAGGCCTGCTAAGCCGCTACCCCATCACCGACTCACTGACCGTTTTCCCCGAAAAGGACGACCACGGCAGCATCTATCGCCTTACAACCGACATGAACGGACGCAAGATGGCCGTTTATACCGCCCATCTTGATTATCTGGATGACGCTTATTATAACGTACGCGGATACGACGGCTCTACCTGGGAGGAAATTCCTATCCCCACCACCGTAGAGGAAGTATTGGAAAGAAATGTAGCCTCGCAACGAGACGATGCCATCAAACTATTCATTGAGCAGGCAAAAAAAGACCGCGCAGCCGGCTACACCATCATTCTGGGAGGAGATTTCAACGAACCCTCCCATCAGGACTGGATCGAGGAGACCAAAGACTTGTATGACCATCACGCTTGGTGATTCCCTGGACTGTTCCCGTCCTGCTGGAAGAAGCCGGACTGAAAGACGCTTACCGCGAATTTTATCCGGATGTATTGAACTATCCCGGCTTCACTTACCCCTCGGACAACCCGGCAAAGCCCGCAGAAAAAATAACCTGGGCGCCCAAAGCCGACGAGCGCGACCGCATAGATTACATTTGGTATTATCCCGAAAAAGGACTGAAGGTGAAAGACGCCGCCGTTTTCGGACCGAAAGGCTCCATTGTCCGTTCACAGCGCGTTCAGGAAACATCCAAAGATCAGTTTATAGAACCCTTGGGAGTATGGCCTACAGATCACAAAGGAGTATGGATCACATTCCAATATTCCGCCGAATAATATCGTTTTTACCGATATTTCCGTTATCTTTGTCCAAATAACCTAATTTATTACCATAATGATCAAATATACGCATAAGCAGCTGATGGGTACCTGCATGTTAGCGGGCGCACTCATGTTGGGAGCATGTACCAGTACTCCCCCTGTAACGAAAGAAGTATCCATTGTCCCTGTAACCAGCCAGCTGGAGGAAACAAACCAGGCCTTTGTCCTGAAAAGCAATACCACCATCGGTGTCATTGACTCCGGACTGGTTCCCGCAGCCGAGTATCTGGCCGGCATACTCTCCGGCGCCACCGGCTACCACCTCAAGGTGAAAGAGGGCGAAGGAACCATCACCCTTGCCCTGGGCGATGTCCAGGGGAAAGAAGGAGCATACACCCTGACAGCCGGACCCGACAAGGTATGCATCACCGGTAACTCCTACGGAGGTGTCATTGCCGGTATCGAATCCCTCAGGCAACTGTTCCCCCCACAAATAGAATCGAAAGAAACAGTGAAAGGTATAGACTGGGCCATACCGGCCGTCACCATCCAGGACGCCCCCCGCTTTGAATGGAGAGGCATCATGCTGGACGTATCCCGCCATTTCTACACCCCCCGGGAAGTAAAGGAATTGCTGGACGTCATGGCCCTGTACAAGATGAACAAGTTCCACTGGCATCTGACCGACGACCAGGGATGGCGCATCGAAATCAAGAAATACCCTCTGCTGACCGAAAAAGGAGCATGGCGCAAATTCAACTCACACGACCGTGAATGCATACGCCTGGCCAAAGCCAACGACAATCCGGACATGGCGATTCCCGAAGACAAGATACGCATTGTAGAAGGTGACACCCTGTATGGAGCTACTACACCCAGGAAGACATCAAGGACGTCATAGCATACGCCAAAGTACGAGGCATAGACATTGTTCCCGAAATAGACATGCCGGGACACATGCTGGCCGCCGTAAGCAACTACGAGGGCGTTTCCTGTTTCAACGAGACCGGCTGGGGAAGCACTTTCTCCTCGCCTGTTTGTCCGGGAAAAGACTCCGCGCTGGAATTCTGCAAGAACATTTACGCAGAACTGATAGACCTTTTCCCCTATAAGTATGTACATATAGGAGGCGATGAGGTGGAAAAGACCAATTGGAAAAAATGTCCGGACTGCCAGAAGCGTATGCGCGACAATAACCTGAAGACAGAAGAAGAGCTGCAATCATGGTTCATCCATGACATGGAGAGATTCTTTAACGAAAAAGGCAAAGAAATGATAGGCTGGGATGAAATCATTGAAGGCGGATTGTCCAAAACGGCTACCGTGATGTGGTGGCGCAGCTGGGTAAAAGACGCGGCCGCCCAGGCTACCGGACAAGGCAACCCTGTCATTTTCACTCCTAACGGACAGTTCTATCTGGATTATGCGGAAGACAAGAACTCCATAGCGAGCATTTATAATCTGAATACGGCCGACGGCCTGACTCCCGAACAGCAGGCGCTGATTTTAGGAGTACAGGGAAACATCTGGTGCGAATGGATTCCTTCCAACGCACGTATGCAGTATATGGCCATTCCGCGCTTACTGCTATCGCCGAGCTAGGCTGGAGCGATCCGGCCCAGAAAGACTGGAACGGATTCAGACAGCGACTGGCCGGTCAGTTTGAACGCCTCAACATCATGGGCATCAATTACCGTATCCCCGACCTGGAAGGCTTTAACGCAGTGAACGCCTTTATCGGTGAAGGAACTGTGAATGTGACTTGCCTTGACCCCACCGCAAGCATCCATTATACCACGGATGGCAGCATCCCCACTTTGCAATCGCCTGCCTACGAAGGCCCCATCAAAGTGACTGAAACCACCGACTTTACTTTCTGCACCTTCCGGCCCAACGGTAAGAAAGGCGACTGGGTAAAGACACGTTTCATCAAGAGTGAATATACTCCCTCTGTAACTGCCGCCCCCTCCAATCCGGGACTGAAAGCTACCTGGCACGAATTTAAAGGAAACAAATGCGGTGAAATAGAAAAAGCTCCGGTCAACGGCACTTATCCGGTGGAAGATGTCATGATCCCCAAGAAAGTGAAAGGGAATATCGGACTGATTATCAAAGGATATTTCAACGCTCCCCAGGACGACATATACACATTCCTGCTTCTGTCCGATGATGGCAGCACATTGGTTATAGACGGCGAGCAAGTAGTGGACAATGACGATCCCCACGGACCTAAAGAAGTAATAGGACAGAAAGCTTTGGCCAAAGGATACCATCCGATGGAAGTACGCTATTTCGACCAGAACGGCGGGCAACTGAAATTGAGAGTAATGGGTAGTGACGGTAAAGAAATTCCGTTCACGCACCTCTATGCGCATTAACCTCAAATAAAAACATTCACCACAGATTACGCGGATCGGTACAGATTGGATTATACCCCATCCTCCCATTTCATAAATCCGCGTAACCTGTGGTGAAAATTAAACCGGTCAGAAATAAATTCCGAATCCAATCTTGAATCCCAGTTTGCTGAACTCCGACGTATCACTAAAACTCAGATCATAATATACAGACGGCTCGATCGTTACATTTCTACCCAAGAAGAAAGCATATCCGACTTCCGGTGTCAGACAAACCAGATTCTTTTTAAATCCCACACAAGAAAGGTGCTTATACGCCATCCCCAATCCTCCATAAATGCCGCAACTGGAGAAATAATAACGTCCCTGTGCGCCAATGCTGGTCTCATCCATTCCATGCTCCGCATAATTTCCCTTGAAATTCAGCAATACAGCCACATTATCGGCTACAAATGCACCACCGGTCAAAGCGAAACCAAAATTTGTCCCTGCATCCTTGCTATGGGAGAGGTCGAGTCCTGTCAACGAAGCATTCACATACCATACCTCTTTCTCAAACTGGGCGTGTGCGCTCAGTGCGGTTACTACCAGCAGCAGCAAACTGACTAAAATTTTCTTCATCATGTTGTCGTTTAATAGTTATTTTTTGTTTTCCAAATCGTGTTCACGTCTTTCCTGCGCCTTCTCTTTCTTACGAAGAACCATCCATAACAACGCTATAATCACATAGGACAAACCTACCGTGAGATACTTTTCCATATCACTTATTTCCGTATTGCGCGGAATAAAATAAACGGCCATCGCTGTGGTGTAAACCAGCAGAGCTACAGGCAGCCAGGTCGATTTTCTATATTTTCTCATAAACCATGCTGTTTTTGTTTCCTATACCAACTTGCAAACCCGACAGCGGCTACCAACGTACAAAGGCCGCCTGTCAGATAAGAGACAGCACCCGAGAGCGCCAACCCTTCGGGGGCTATGCAAATATAAGTAGAACATACAGCCGTCATGAACAAGGCAGGAAACAGGGTGATATAATAATTCTTTTTCGTACGTGCCAGAAAAACAGTGACCGCCCACAAAGTAAACACGGACAGAGTCTGGTTACACCAGGCAAAATAACGCCATATCCTGTCAAATCCCGCCGCATCACGCTGGCTGTACAACAAGATGCCGATAGTTACCGCAAAAATAGGGATACAAATCAATAAACGCCTCGCTATACTTTTTTGTTCCAAATGCATAAAATCGGCAACAATCAGACGCGCCGAACGCAAAGCGGTATCCCCACTGGTAATAGGAGCGGCAATTACACCCAGTATGGCCAGCAAGCCTCCTACCGTGCCCAGCCACTCCTTGGTGATGCTGTCTACAATAATCGAAGCATTGCTCTCCTCCATGCCATTCTGATGGAAAAAGTAAGTGGCTGCCGCCGCCCAGATCAATGCCACGATCCCCTCGGTCACCATCGCTCCATAAAAAACAGGACGGCCGTACTTCTCATTCTTCATACAGCGCGCCATCAGCGGAGACTGGGTGGCATGGAAACCACTGATCGCCCCACAGGCAATAGAAACAAACATGATAGGGAATATGGGCAATCCTGCAGGATGGGTATTCTGCAGACCGTCCGTGATTTCGGGCAACACCGGATGGTTCCATAACAGCATCACCAAAATGCCCACCGCCATAAACAACAAGGCGATGGCGAACAACGGATATATCTTTCCGATGATCTTGTCCACCGGCAACAGCGTGGCCAGCATATAATAGAGGAATACCACAATAATCCAAAACGTAGCATCCATGTAGTCCGGAGTAAGCTTGGCAAGCAACCCCGCCGGACCTGCCACAAACACCGCTCCCACCAATATCATCAGCACCACCGTAAAGCCGCGCATCAGCTGCTTGGTGGGAAGGCCCAGATAACGGCCGATAATCTCCGGCAGGCTCTCACCGTTATGACGGATGGAAAGCATGCCCGACAGATAATCGTGCACCGCCCCGGCAAAAAGAGTACCCAGGACAATCCACAAATAAGACGCCGTACCGAACTTCGCTCCCATTATGGCACCGAAGATAGGGCCCAGGCCCGCTATATTCAAGAACTGAATCATAAAAATCTTCCAGGTAGGAAGTGGAATAAAATCAACACCATCCGCCATGGTCAGGGCAGGTGTCTTCCTTGTCTTGTCAGGGCCGAACACACGTTCCACATAACTTCCATACAAAAAGTATCCGCCTACAAGAACCAGTAATGCAATAATAAAGGTTATCATATTCTATTTTTTGTTTTGTCGGAGCAAAAGTAACGAATTAATTGATTACTTCGTATCTTTGTCCCCAAATTAAAGCAAATGCGAACATTCTTTATAACTTTATTACTAGTAATACCGAGTTTTTTACCAGTAATGCCCCAGCCTAAATATGAGATCCGCGCCACCTGGCTTACCACGCTGGGAGGGATGGACTGGCCCCGCAACAAGGCGGTAAACGCATCAGGCATCCGCCGCCAGCAAAAGGAATTGTGCGAGATACTGGACCGTCTGAAAGCCGCCCGTTTCAATACGGTATTATTGCAGACCCGCCTGCGCGGAGACCTGATATACCCTTCGGCCATAGAGACTTTCGCCGAATCACTGACAGGCAGCACAGGACGGAATCCGGGATATGACCCTCTGGCGTTCGCCATCGAGGAGTGCCACAAACGCGGCATGGAACTGCACGCATGGATCGTTACGATTCCTGCCGGAAACACCCGTCAGGTGCAATTGCTGGGACGCAACTCCGTGGTACGGAAGAACCGGAAGATCTGTAAACTATACAAAGGCAACTGGTACCTGGATCCGGGAAATCCGGAGACCCGGGAGTATCTGTCACGCATCGTAAAAGAAATAACTTCGCGTTATGACATAGACGGCATCCATTTCGACTACATCCGCTACCCCGAACAAGCCGACCGCTTTCCCGACAAGGACACCTACCGGAAATACGGCAAAGGCAAGGAGCTGAAGCAATGGCGGCGCGACAACATCACGGAGATTGTACGCAGGCTCTATACCGACATCAAGGCCCTCAAGCCCTGGGTCAAAGTGAGCAGCTCCCCCGTCGGCAAATACCGGGATACCAGCCGATATCCCTCCCGTGGCTGGAACGCTTATCATGCAGTTTACCAAGATGCCCAGAAATGGCTGAAAGAAGGTATTCATGACGCCTTGTTCCCGATGATGTATTTTCAAGGAAACAATTTCTATCCGTTCGCACTGGACTGGAAAGAGAATTGCGGCAACCGCTGGATAGTGCCCGGACTGGGCATTTACTTCCTCTCGCCCCACGAACAGAACTGGCCATTGGACGAGATTGTCCGCCAACTTCATTTCACCCGGCAGATCCGGCTGGACGGGCAAGCTTATTTCCGCAACCGCTTCCTGTTGGACAATACCAAAGGACTCCTGGACGAACTGCAAGAGAACTTCTATACCACACCGGCACTTGTCCCTCCCATGACGTGGATGGACAGCATCGCCCCGTCCGCCCCGTCCGCACCCTCACTGCAACTTCTGCCGGACGGCAAGATGCGTATGAGCTGGCAGGCCTCCACCGACAACAGCGGAAGTCCTGTCACCTATCACCTCTACGCCTCGGACACCTGTCCGGTGGATATCACGCAGGCAGGCAACCTCCTGGAAACCCGTCTCACCCATACGGCATACGAATACCTCCCCTCCGCACCCTGCGGCAGAAACGTTACTTTGCCGTAACCGCCGCCGACCGCTTCGGCAACGAAAGCACACCGCTGGAACTGAACACCGCATCGGAACTGGATATGCCGCTGTTGAACGAAGGAAACATGCTTCTTCTGCCCGAGATGAAGGACGCGGAAACCATCCGGATTCTCACCGCCACCGGCGAGGAAGCAAGTTGCATGAAGTATGCCCGTCCACTCTCCATCGCCTCATTGCCCTCCGGATTCTATACCGTACAGAAGGTGGACCGCACAGGTGTCCGGAGCTTTGTAGGAATCATCCTGAAATAAAGAACAACAGCAGCTATCGCACCTCCTGACAGTATCTTTTGCCGTTCGTAACAGGAAGAATTACAGCACTCTTCCTGTCTATCCGACCGTCCAACAGGCGCCGGACGCATATCCACCCTGAAGCGGACACATATCCACCTTGAGGCGGACGCAATTCCAGCGTCCGCCGGAAATAGTATTTTAGAACAAGGAGACTATTTTTATATCAAAACCCAAGGCTATAAGCAAAATAATCCGTATTTTTGCACATTCAATTGAACCAAATATATAACTCATGAGCAATCAACGATACATGCAGCGCGGTGTGTCAGCATCCAAGGAAGATGTGCACAACGCCATTAAGAACATTGACAAAGGTATTTTCCCTCAAGCTTTCTGTAAAATCATCCCTGATATTCTGGGCGGAGACCCCGAATATTGCAACATCATGCACGCCGACGGCGCAGGAACCAAATCGTCACTGGCCTACCTGTACTGGAAAGAGACAGGCGACCTGAGCGTATGGAAAGGCATTGCACAAGATGCACTGATCATGAACATTGATGACCTGCTGTGTGTAGGTGCTGTCGACAACATTCTGGTTTCATCCACCATCGGACGCAACAAACTGCTCGTTCCGGGTGAAGTGATTTCCGCCATCATCAACGGAACGGACGAACTGCTGGCCGAACTCCGCGAAATGGGAGTAGGCGTTTATGCCACCGGTGGCGAAACGGCCGATGTGGGCGACCTGGTCCGCACCATCATCGTAGATTCTACCGTGACTTGCCGCATGAAGCGCGCAGATGTCATCAACAATGCCAACATCCGTCCGGGTGACGTCATTGTCGGTCTGGCATCTTACGGACAAGCCACTTACGAGAAGGAATATAACGGCGGTATGGGCAGCAACGGACTCACCAGCGCCCGTCACGATGTGTTCGCGAAATATCTGGCAGAGAAATATCCCGAAAGCTATGACAAGGCTGTTCCCGAAGAACTGGTCTACAGCGGAGGCTTGAAACTCACAGACCCCGTGGAAGGCAGTCCGCTGGATGCAGGAAAACTGGTACTCTCACCCACCCGTACGTATGCTCCGGTAGTGAAGAAACTGTTGGATGCGCTTCGTCCCGAAATTCACGGTATGGTTCACTGCTCAGGCGGCGCACAGACCAAGATTCTGCATTTTGTAGGCGATGTACGTGTGGTGAAGGACAACCTGTTCCCTGTTCCTCCGTTGTTCAAGACCATCAAGGAACAAAGCGGTACGGATTGGGAAGAAATGTACAAGGTGTTCAATATGGGCCACCGTCTGGAAGTTTACCTGTCACCGGAGCATGCTGAAGAAGTGATCGCTATCAGCAAGTCGTTTAATATCGACGCACAAATTGTGGGACGCATAGAAGAAAGTGACAAGAAGGAATTGATTATCAAGAGTGAATTTGGAGAATTCAGATATTAATGGCAGAAAGTACACTTTTAGAAAAACTAGACGGGCTGGTAGCCCGCTTTGAGGAAGTTTCCACCCTCATTACAGACCCGAATGTCATAACGGACCAGAAACGCTATGTCAAGCTCACCAAGGAATACAAGGACCTGAATGACATCATGAAGGCCCGCAAAGAATACATGCAATGCCTGAGCGGGCTGGAAGAGGCCAAGCAGATTATGACCACCGAATCCGATCCCGAGATGAAGGAAATGGCACGCGAGGAAGCAAACCTCTGCGAAGCCCGCATCCCGGAACTGGAAGAGGAAATCAAACTGCTGCTTGTCCCTGCCGATCCGCAGGATGACCGCAACGCCATTCTGGAAATCCGTGGCGGTACGGGAGGTGACGAAGCCGCCATCTTTGCCGGCGACCTGTTCCGCATGTACACCAAATATTGCGAGACGAAAGGCTGGAAGCTGGAAGTATCCAGTGCCAACGAAGGTGCAGCCGGAGGTTTCAAGGAAATCATCTGCTCCGTAACCGGAGACAAAGTATATGGCACGCTGAAATACGAATCGGGCGTTCACCGTGTGCAGCGCGTTCCGGCTACCGAAACACAAGGACGCGTGCATACCTCGCAGCCTCAGTCGCCGTATTGCCCGAAGCCGAACCGTTTGATGTGGAAATCAACGAGGGCGAAATCAAATGGGACACCTTCCGAAGCGGGGGAGCCGGCGGACAGAATGTGAACAAGGTGGAATCCGGAGTGCGCCTGCGCTACAACTGGAAAAACCCCAACACCGGCGTAGTAGAGGAAATTCTGATAGAATGTACCGAAACCCGCGACCAGCCGAAGAATAAAGAACGCGCCCTCTCGCGCCTGCGTACCTTTATATATGATAAGGAACACCAGAAGTACATTGATGACATAGCCAGCAAACGCAAGACAATGGTATCTACCGGCGACCGGTCGGCTAAGATACGTACCTACAATTATCCGCAGGGACGCATCACCGACCACCGCATCAACTATACCATCTATAACCTGGCCGCCTTTATGGACGGCGACATTCAGGACTGCATCGACCATCTGACAGTGGCCGAAAACGCAGAACGACTGAAAGAGAGCGAGTTGTAATGGTGAGTGGTGAATGATTAGTGGTTAGTGGTGAATAATAACTCGAATTGTAAATCATAAAATTGTAAATGTAATCATGAACAAGCAACAATTATTTGAAAATATCCAAAAGAAAAAATCATTCCTCTGTGTAGGACTGGACACCGACATAAAGAAGATCCCCGAACATTTGTTGAAAGAAGAAGATCCGATCTTCGCCTTCAACAAAGCCATCATTGACGCTACCGCCCCTTACTGCATCGCCTATAAGCCCAATCTGGCTTTTTATGAAAGTATGGGCGTAAAAGGATGGATCGCTTTCGAGAAGACAGTATCCTACATCAAGGAAAACTATCCCGACCAGTTCATCATTGCCGATGCAAAACGTGGCGATATCGGAAACACTTCGGCCATGTATGCCCGTACCTTCTTTGAAGAACTGGACATCGACTCAGTCACCGTAGCCCCCTACATGGGCGAGGACAGCGTGACCCCCTTCCTGAGTTACGAAGGCAAATGGGTCATTCTGCTGGCTCTGACCAGCAACAAGGGTTCGCACGACTTCCAGCTGACCGAGGACGCCAACGGCGAACGCCTTTTCGAAAAAGTGTTACGTAAATCACAAGAATGGGCCAACGACGAAAACATGATGTACGTAGTAGGCGCCACTCAAGGACGCGCTTTCGAAGACATCCGTAAAATTGTTCCCAACCACTTCCTGCTGGTACCGGGCATCGGCGCACAAGGAGGTTCTCTGGAGGAAGTCTGCAAATATGGCATGAACAGTACTTGCGGACTGATTGTCAACTCAAGCCGCGCCATCATCTATGCGGACAAGACCGAGAACTTCGCAACCGTAGCCGGACAAGAAGCTCAGAAAGTCCAGGCACAGATGGAAAAAATAATGTGCCAATAAGACAATGTGCCAATGTGTCAATTGCCATGCGGATACCATAGCGCACACATCGGCAAATTAACAAATTGGCACATTGAATAATTCCCCCCCCATGAGTGACCGAAAAATAATAAACGACCCCGTCTTCGGGTTTATCAACATCCCGAAGGGGTTGTTATACGACATTGTATGCCACCCATTGCTGCAACGCCTTACCCGCATCAAGCAACTGGGTCTGTCCTCTGCTGTATATCCGGGGGCACAGCATACCCGTTTCCAACACTCGCTGGGTGCTTTCCACCTGATGAGCGAAACGATCAAGCACCTCACCGCCAAAGGCAATTTCATCTTTGACAGCGAAGCGGAAGCCGTACAAGCCGCCATCCTGCTGCACGACATCGGACACGGCCCTTTCTCCCATGTACTGGAAAACACATTGGCAGGAGGCGTTTCACACGAAGAAATCTCCCTGATGCTGATGGAACGCATGAACAAGGACATGAAAGGTCAACTCAATCTTGCCATACAGATATTCAAAGACGAATACCCCAAGAAATTCCTGCACCAGCTGGTCAGCGGCCAGTTGGATATGGATCGTCTGGACTATCTGCGGCGTGACAGCTTCTATACCGGTGTATCCGAAGGCAATATCGGATCCGCCCGCATCATCAAAATGCTTGATGTAAAAGACGACCACCTGGTAGTAGAGTCCAAAGGCATTTACTCCATCGAAAACTTCCTGATGTCCCGCCGCCTGATGTACTGGCAGGTATATCTGCACAAGACATCCGTAGCCTGCGAAAAAATGATGATCAGCACCCTGACACGAGCAAAGGAATTAGCTTTACGTGGCGTGGAGCTGTTCGCCTCGCCCGCTTTAAGATTCTTTTTATATCATCCAATCGATAAAAAGGAATTTTATAAAAATCCGGATTGTCTTGAAAATTTTATTCAATTAGATGACAATGACATCTGGACAGCACTGAAAGTTTGGAGCAATCACAGCGATGTGGTACTATCCACACTGAGCCGCGGAATGATCAACAGAAGGCTGTTCAAAGTAGAGGTAGCCTCCTCTCCCATCACAAGACCGCGGAAGGAAGAGATCCTCTCCAGAATTAGTAAACAACTGAATATCAGCAAAAAAGAAGCGAATTATTTTCTATCCACTTCCAGCATAGAAAATAACATGTACAAAAAGGAAGATGACAGTATTGAAATCATTTATAAAGATGGAAGTACCCGCGACATAGCCAAGGCATCGGATATGCTCAACATCTCCCTCCTCTCCCGAAAAGTCAAGAAATATTATATATGTTACCTACGTTCCGAAAACGACGGGCATTAAATAATTAGCGAATTGTACGGATATATAAAAAAAAAATGCGTAATTTGCATAATTAATAATGTGTTTACACTGACATGTAACACGTAAGTAACAAAACTGAAACATTTAGAACATAAAGAATTAGACAGTATTATGGAGTTCTCAGCTAAACAAATTGCGGAATACATCCAGGGAATTATTGTTGGCGATGAAAACGCAACTGTGCATACTTTTGCTAAAATAGAAGAAGGTATGCCGGGAGCGATTTCTTTTCTTTCAAATCCTAAGTATACTCATTACATTTACGATACTCAGGCTACCATTGTGTTGGTAAACAAAGATTTCGTTCCCGAGCAAGAAGTAAAAGCTACCTTGATCAAGGTAGATAACGCCTACGAAAGTCTGGCCAAATTACTGACGCTCTATGAAATGAGCAAACCTAAAAAGACCGGTATAGATCCGCTGGCATACATTGCCCCTACTGCGAAGTTGGGGAAGGATGTATATATCGCTCCGTTTGCCTGTGTAGGCGATGGCGCTGAGATTGGTGACAACACTGCCCTCCACCCGCACGCTACCGTAGGAAGCCATGCCAAGGTAGGTAACAACTGTATACTTTATCCACATGCCACCGTCTATCACGACTGTCTGGTAGGAAACAACTGTACCCTGCATGCCGGCTGTGTAATCGGTGCTGACGGATTCGGATTCGCACCCTCTCCCGAAGGATACGAGAAAATTCCACAGATAGGCATAGCCATTATAGAAGATGATGTGGAGATTGGCGCCAATACCTGTGTAGACCGTGCCACCATGGGTGCCACGATCGTACATAAAGGAGTGAAACTGGACAACCTGATCCAGATAGCACACAATGTGGAAGTAGGAAGCCACACTGTCATGGCATCACAAGTGGGCATCGCAGGCTCTACCAAAGTAGGCGAATGGTGTATGTTCGGCGGGCAAGTAGGACTGGCCGGACATATCAAGATAGGTGACAAGGTAGGCATAGGCGCACAAGCAGGCGTTCCCGGCAACGTGAAATCCAACGAGCAAATTCTAGGCACTCCGGCCATCGATGCCAAGAATTTCATGAAATCATCGGCTGTTTACAAGAAACTACCCGAAATTTACACCACGCTGAACGCCATGCAGAAAGAAATAGAAGAATTAAAAAAACAATTAAATAAATAAACCCCATGTTGAAACAGAAGACATTAAGAGGCAGTTTTTCTTTAAACGGGAAAGGCCTTCACACCGGAGTAAACTTGACGGTGACATTCAATCCTGCACCGGACAACCACGGGTACAAAATCCAACGAATTGACCTTGAAGGACAACCAATAATCGATGCCGTAGCAGAGAACGTAGGCGATACCACCCGCGGCACCGTGCTGATGAAAAACGGAATAAAAGTAAGTACCGTAGAGCATGCGCTGGCAGCTCTTTATGCAGCCGGCATAGACAACTGCCTGATCCAGGTAAGCGGTCCCGAATTTCCTATTCTGGACGGCAGCGCCAAAGCGTATGTGGAAAATATACAACGCGTAGGAATCGAGGAACAGAATGCGGTAAAGGACTACTATATCATTAAATCAAAAATCGAATTCAGAGACGAGGAAAACGGCTCTTCCATCATCGTCCTTCCGGACGAGAATTTCAGTGTGAACGCCCTGATCTCTTATCAGTCCAAAATACTGTCCAATCAGTTCGCCACACTGGAAGACATGGCCAAATTCCCCACCGAGGTAGCCTCCGCGCGTACCTTTGTATTCGTCCGCGAAATAGAACCCCTGCTGGGTGCCGGACTGATCAAAGGAGGTGACCTGGACAACGCCATCGTAATCTACGAAAAAGAGATGAGCCAGGAAAACTATGACAAACTGGCGGATGTGATGGGTGTCCCCCACATGGATGCCACCAAACTGGGCTATATCAATCATATCCCTCTGGTATGGGACAACGAACCGGCACGCCACAAACTGCTGGACATCATCGGCGACCTGGCACTGATAGGCAAGCCCATCAAAGGCCGTATCATCGCCACCCGTCCGGGCCACACCATCAACAACAAGTTCGCCCGCCAGATACGCAAAGAAATCAAACTTCACGAAATACAGGCTCCATCCTATAACTGTAATGAGACCCCCATCATGGACGTAAACCGCATCCGCGAGTTGCTCCCGCACCGTTATCCGTTCCAGTTGGTGGACAAGGTTGTCGCCATCGGTGCCAACCACATTGTCGGTGTGAAAAACGTAACGGCCAACGAACCTTTCTTCCAGGGACACTTTCCGCAGGAACCTGTCATGCCGGGTGTGCTTCAAGTGGAAGCCATGGCACAATGCGGCGGTCTGCTTGTTCTGAACTCTGTGGACGAACCCGAAAGATACTCCACCTACTTCATGAAGATAGACGGAGTGAAATTCCGTCAGAAAGTAGTGCCGGGAGACACCTTGTTGTTCCGTGTAGAATTGTTGGCTCCTATCCGCCGGGGCATCTCCACCATGAAAGGATACGTGTTCGTAGGCGAGAAAGTAGTCTGCGAAGCCGAGTTTATGGCACAAATAGTAAAAAACAAATAACCACTAAAAAAACAACATGATTAGTCCATTAGCATATATACATCCCGAAGCAAAGATTGGTGAGAATGTAGAGATCGGTCCTTTTGTGTTTATCGACAAGAATGTAGTTATCGGCGATAACAATACAATCATGCCTAACGCCAACATTCTGTATGGCTCACGCATAGGAAACGGCAACACCATTTTTCCGGGAGCTGTTATAGGCGCTATTCCCCAGGATTTGAAATTCCGCGGTGAAGAAACGACTGCCGAAATAGGCGACAACAACACCATTCGCGAGAATGTGACCATCAATCGTGGTACAGCGGCTAAAGGCAAGACCGTAGTGGGCAGTAACAACCTGTTGATGGAAGGAGTGCACGTGGCGCATGATGCCATCATAGGCAGCGGCTGTATCATAGGCAACGCCACCAAGATGGCAGGCGAAATCATCATTGATGATAACGCATCATCAGTGGTGCCGTATTGATGCACCAGTTCTGCCGGGTAGGCGGTTACGTAATGGTACAGGGCGGCTCACGCTTCAGCAAGGACATCCCTCCTTATATTATAGCAGGACGCGAACCCATAGCCTACGCCGGAATCAATATCGTAGGACTCCGCCGCCGCGGATTCTCCAATGAACTAATAGAGAATATACACAACACCTATCGCATTATTTATCAGAGCGGTATGAACGTTACCGATGCCTTGGAACAAGTGCGCAAAGAAATACCTATGAGCAAGGAAATAGAATATATTATTTCTTTCATAGAAAATTCTCAAAGAGGTATCATCAGATAACAAAGTTTTTTTATAACTTTACTGCACGAAAAAAAAGTTATATAGTATATAGTAGAAATATATGGTTTACAGATTTACAATAATCTCTGACGAAGTCGATGATTTTATAAGAGAAATAAAGATAGATTCGGAAGCGACTTTCTTTGATTTGCACGAAGCGATATTGAAAGCGACAGGATATAAAGACGATCAGATGACCTCTTTCTTCATTTGTGATGACGACTGGGAGAAAGATCAGGAAATCACGCTGGAAGATATGGGAAGCAGTTCGGAAGAAGACAGCTACATCATGAAAGAGACCCGCCTGAGCGATTTGGTGGAGGACGAAAAGCAAAAATTGCTGTATGTATTCGATCCGCTGGCAGAACGGGTGTTCTTCATTGAACTGTCGGAAATTATCACCGGCAAAGACCTTGACAAAGCAATATGCTCGCGCAAAGCCGGAGAAGCCCCGAAACAAACCATCGACTTTGACGAGATGATGGCCAAAAACAATAGCGGAAATCTGGATATAGACGAGAACTTTTATGGCGACCAGGACTTCGATATGGAAGACTTTGATCCCGAAGGATTCGATATGGGCGGTGCCTCCTCACCGGACCCGTACGAGCAAGAAAACTATTAATCTTAACAGGGGCGGACGGTGAACGTCCGCCCCTCTCTTTTTCATCAAAAGACCATGTGTGACACCCTTATCGTCCTTATCGGCCCTACCGGTGTAGGAAAGACCGAACTAAGCCTTTCCATTGCCGAACACTTCCGGACATCCATTGTCTCGGCAGACTCACGCCAACTGTATGCGGATCTGAAGATAGGAACCGCCGCCCCTACCCCCGGGCAACTGGCGCGTGTTCCGCATTATTTTGTCGGGACATTACAACTGACGGACTATTACAGCGCCGCACAATACGAAACAGATGTACTGGCACAACTGGACATCCTGTACCAAAAACATGACACCGTAGTACTGACCGGAGGGTCCATGATGTACATAGACGCCATCTGCAAAGGCATAGATGATATCCCCACCGTGGACAACGAAACACGCCAGCTGATGCTGCAACGTTACGAACAGGAAGGGCTGGACTCTCTTTGCGCCGAACTAAAACTGCTGGACCCGGAGTATTATAAAATAGTGGATCTGAAGAATCCCAAACGAGTGATACACGCCCTGGAAATATGCTACATGACCGGAAAAACCTATACCTCTTTCCGTACCCGCACGCACAAGGAACGTCCTTTCCGTATCATCAAGATAGGACTGACCCGCGACCGCGAAGAATTGTATGACCGCATCAACCGCCGTGTGGACCTCATGATGCAGGACGGCTTGCTGGAAGAAGCCCGGCAGGTATACCCTTACCGGCAGCTGAACTCGCTCAACACGGTAGGCTACAAGGAAATGTTCAAGTACCTGGACGGAGAATGGACACTGGAATTTGCGATTGAGAAAATCAAACAGAATTCCCGCATCTACTCCCGTAAGCAGATGACCTGGTTCAAACGGGACAAAGACATCGCCTGGTTCCACCCCGACCAGCAGACAGAGATTTTGCAATATATTCACTCATCACTAACCACTAATCACTAATCACTAACCTCTATTTACGTTCATGAAAAAATTACTGACCGTCATCATGGCTTGCATCATAAGCCTGGGAGCAACCGCCCAAATCTCGAAAGAAGCCTTCGGGAAATGGCATCAGAACAAGTATTCCATGTTCATCCACTTCGGCCTTTATTCCGAACTGGGAGGCGTATGGGAAGGCAAACCCGTCACCCGGGGATACAGTGAACAGATACAGTCGTTTGCCGGCATCTTCAGTGACTGGTATGGAGATACCGCCTTACGGTTCAATCCTACCCTGTTCGATGCAGACGCTATCGTGTCACTGGCCAAAGAAGCCGGTATGCGCTCCATCGTCATTACCACCAAGCACCACGACGGTTTCTGTATGTTCCGTACAGCCACCACCGACTATAATTCATACGATGCCACCCCCGGCAAACGCGACTTCGTAAAAGAGATGGCGGAAGCTTGCAAACGCGGCGGAATCAACTTCGGCATCTATTTCTCACTGATAGACTGGCATTTTCCGCAAGCCTATCCCATCTCCAGCCACAACTGTGATTTCATCACCCCACAGCATCACGAATTCACCAAAGCCCAAGTGACCGAACTGCTGACCCACTACGGTCCCATCTCCGAACTTTGGTTTGACATGGGTTCCAACACTCCTGAACAAAGCAAGGAACTGTATCAACTGGTGCACAGATTGCAACCGGACTGTATGGTAAGCGGCCGGCTGGGCAATGATCAGTATGACTTCAGTGTCATGGCAGACAACACATACCCCGAAGGCTCCCTGCAGACCGCATGGCAAACAGCCGCATCCATGTTCGATGAAACCTGGAGCTACCGTTCCTGGCAGAAAAGAGGGGACGTCCACACCAAAGCGATGGAAAAACTGCGCAGCCTGATCAATGTGGTTTCCCACGGTGGAAACTTCCTGCTGAACATCGGCCCCAAAGGCGACGGTTCCGTAGTTCCCTTTGAAAGGGAAGTGCTGAAAGAAATCGGTGCCTGGTTACAGAAAAACGGTGAAGCCATCTATGGCACGGAAGCCTCTCCTTTCCGCGAGCAATTCGACTGGGGAACCATTACCCGCAAAGGCAATAACCTCTACCTCATCTTATCGGGCAGCCGCCCTGCCGATGGCAAAATCACGTTGAACGTGCCGGGATGCAAACTGCAAAAAGCAGACATAGAAGCGATTCAGAAAGGGCAGGACCTGATCTTCACACTGCCCGCCGACGCATACGGCAAAGACATCCAAGTGATTTGCGCCACGTTCGACCAACCGGTGGAACCGCAACCTATGGCTGCACAGCGCACTCCTAATTATAGTTATTCCTGCTTCGATTATTACAGCAACTACCGAAGTACGGTAAGCTATCAATGGAGCATCAACAAATCCAACCTCAATGCACTGGAATTTACCTATACCCCGCAGGAGGCCGGCAAGGAATTACTGGTTGAAGTGGACGGAACGCCTTATACAATAACTCTTGACGCAGGCAAGGCACAAGCTTTGAACCTATCTTCCAAGACCGTATGGGGGCAACGTTACCTCTGCGGACCGGGCAGCGGATTGTTCGACGCTCCTGCCACCATCCATACCGATCCGGACAAAGCACCGGTAAGAAAAGGACAATGGAAAGAAGTGAATGAGGAAAAAGCCATGTTCCCCAGCAATATTCTGGAAAGTTATTTCCTGATGCAGCAGGTGGAATCGCCCAAAGCGCAGGATGTTTTAGTAGATGTAGGTGCCGGAAACGGTATCGAAGTCTATCTGAACGGCAAGTCGGTCATGAAACACCTCAACCCCTACCGCTGCAAGTTCCGTGAAGAGAAGGTGCTGCTGCCGCTTCAAAAAGGCCGTAACCAAATTGTGGTAAGAATGTACAACCGCTTCGAGAAAGAAACAGGCTACCTGCTTCGTCCGTCAGCGGAACAAGTTGTCTACAAGCAGAAATTCATTTTGCCACAAGTGGCAAAAGGGAAGCTTCATACGGTTGTGGTAAGACAGAACAATCTGCCATCCATCCATAAGGATACAGAATTATCCAATCTGAATGTAGAGGCAAGATAAAGCTTTGCTAGAAATAAAAAGAAGTCCCCCCCCGGATGTTTCTGTTATGAAATGTCCGGGGGAAGTAACCTGGCCGGCACATAATCAGTCCTGGTCCACACCGTTCTGATATCATGCTTTCTTCCTGTCCGCTTGATAATTCAGAATCACCCCTAACACTATCAGCACGGAAAGTACCATCCATGCAACATTCAGAAAGATCCCTCTCCATTCCTGCCGGGTGATGAACTGTGAATACAAAGGCCGTATAACCGGAGCTTGAGGATGATGAAGCTTGCAACGGGAGCGGTCAATCGCTTTCTGGTAATCATCCAAATCAAAAGTACAACGCTCATAACATAGAACGGGTTGTCCTTTCTCATGCCTCACCGGAACCACCCATGCCTTAACTTCCCGCTCCTCATACTTATGGCGGGGCAATGAATCGGTAAATGCAGGAGCTACAGAAAAATGATATTGTTTCTGTTCCTTACGATAGCGGTGTCTGCCCATACTTCGCGTCACCTCACGAGTGACAGTCACACTGCTCTTTCTGGCATAATCCACTTCAAGAGTATCGAAAGTGAAATACAGGGCATTGTTCTCCGGATTATACAAATCGGTAACAGCATGATAACACACCACCTCGTCCGCCGAATGAAACAGCCAGTTCTGCAAAGGAATAGTGAAAGCCACACTTGCAACCGCCATTAATATAAGGAAAGGGACTTTCCATCTTGAAGCAACCATAAAAGCTCCCCCGGCAAGAGTGAGTAACGGAGGGAAAGCATACGTCGCAATTTGTAACCAACCACCCGGATTAAAACCCAGGGTAACGGTGAACAAAATTCCCACAAAAGAAGGAATGAAAAGTAACAGTAACAGCTTTACAACCCAATTTTTCATATTCAATATTAGTTTTATCCTGCCAAAGATAGCAATATAATTCTTGTTGTCTAAATCAAATTAGTAAATATTTTATCTCTACAACAAGACTAGGATTCATGAAACTGACAGGGAAAAAACAATAAGATAAGACCGATAAAAAAATCAGCTGTAAAGGAGGAAATTTCCACCCTTACAGCTGATAACTTTATCTAATCTTACTATTCAGACTTTCTTCCGCCTGTAACTACATCTCTGCAAACAAGGGGAAAATATTTATTCGGCAATCGTCACATTCGTCACCCTTTCCAGCCAGAAGCGGTTCCGGTTAGGATGGAACGGTTTGTATTCCGTATTCAACTTAATGGTGTTATTGCGGAAGACCAACCATCGACAGACTTGGCATAAAGAATAGGAGCGTCGAAGGTTTCAAACTCATTGTCTTCAATCACAATGCCACCCTCGGGTCCGCCGTGGAAATATTGCTGCTGTCCCTTCAGGTCGGGAATCTCCGGATAGATGGAGATAACCGCATTGGTAAACTGGAACAGATTAGTCAGCGCGTTTACAAAACGGTTCTTACGGATAATGACATGACGGCAGGCACCGGTCTCAAACCAACCGTTGCAATCGCCGCAAAGCAGAATAGCAGCTCCCGAAGTATGGTCAAACAAGTTATTCTCGACGATAGTCTTGCGCGGGGTACTGAACAAAGAACCGCGTGCACGGTTATTACGGATCACATTACCGGAAAACAAAACTTCAGGAGTCCATGTGAGGTTCTCTATTCCGAAACCACTTTGTTCATTAATTACCTGGTCTACCGGTTCCTGAAACGTAATCAGGAACTCTCGCGCGCCTTCGGTCTGTTCTTTGTCATAAGGACGGATAGAAGTGATCTTATTCTGTTTTCCGACCAGTTCCATCGTATTCGAACGGATAAACTGCACCTCATCACCCGGGCATCCCCACTCGAATCCCCACGACTGACCATGCATATAGCGGCCCACCAAGGTACGGTCGTCCACCCGTTTCACCACTTTCAAATAAGTGCCATGTACATTGATGGCATCATCCATCATCCCCTCATACAACCCGTTGCAAGACACAATCTTACCCTTACAACCGGAAAAATGGGTCGCATCTGCCTGCGTGGTAAAATAACGCGGATCGGCATCCCCTTTCAAACATACGCCAAATTTCTCAAGTGTAATATTTTCACAAAGCTGTGCCAACAATCCCATGCCTTCCGCATAATGTACCTTCACATTCTCAATCGTTGTATTGACATCATGGGAAAGGAATATACCGGGTGTGGGACGTCCCCAGCCACGCATGGCCACCACTGTCCCCGGCACCAGGCGGGCATCTTTCCACCCCGGAGCATGGATACGGCGCGGAGCCACCTCACTGGCTCCTTTCGTCGGACAACCTATGTCACTGGTATTGTAAACCAGATGTTTGGTATCCCCGTCAAAAGCAATTCCCCACGAGTGTCTCATGGTCCATCCTTCACCATAAGCCTCGAATATGGAATCTTTAGCAATGCGATAATCGACCACGGAGCCGGTTCAAAAACAATTCCATCCTGCGGATCGTTTTCTACGATCTTCACCTGGGCAATATGGGGGTTCTCGAAATCGATGCTGAAGTTCTTTAACAGACAGTTCTCTGAACGCAACAAGGAAACAGGCAACATCCTGCCGTGAAATACAAATTTGGAACCTTGCCCGTCTAATGTCAGATTCTTCATGTCCTCTAATGCGATACCTACTTTCTTGGGATTCGTTTGGTCGTGATTGGAAATATAATACTCGCGCACAGCGGCTCCTTTTTCATGAAATTCATAACGCCTTCGGGAAAACGGAGGATTACCTTCTCACCTTCCTTATATTCCGCCTTTATCTTGGCAAGCGCTTTTTGAAGAACCGGAGAGGCATTTTTACTGCTATTGGCTTTCAGACCGAAAGCAGAGATTTCATAGACTTTCTGAGCAGAAAGAGTGGTGCACGATAACACCAGACTCAATGATAAAACAGATAATAATTTCATTTTCAGTTAGAATTAAGAATTAATCGTATTGAAGTTTAAAGATACAGTGAAAGGAAATAGCCCAATCTATTAATCAGATTTGTTTAAATTCTTTTAACATAGACTTGAAACAAAACACAAGCATGAAAAAGGCTTGAAAGCAACCTCTTTCTACTGGCAAACAAAAAGGAAATGCAGCCCCAGCTGCACTCCCCCTTTCCTTATCCTTGTTACTATTTTTAAATAGAATGTTATAAAATTATTTTAGAAAGTGTCATGATATCCTTTCACCTTGTTCCAAGCATCCGCACCACCCGTTCTCCACTTTGGAGCAGATGCAGTCATATAAACCGCATCCCCCTTGGGCACAGATGCTTAAGAACAACATAAACTCGATACACTTCACTTAAATGCTACATTATTTGTCAGCTTCCGCCGCCCATTCTTTGGCTCCCTGTTCTTTCAGTTTAGCGGTGAATGCTTTGGCTTTTTCCATACTTGCCTGTTCTTCTTCCGGGCTTGCATAAGCATGCTTGTAGCCTTTCACCACGTTCCATTCTCCACGAGTGAAGTCGGGGAATTCTACAGCAGCGCAGTTATTGTCCATAGATATCTCACCCAGTTCGGCCAGTGCGCACCACTCGGCAAGGTCATACACATCCATATCCAGAGGCAGACCATTCTGCAAACAATATACCAGACGGCTGTCCATGATAAAGTCCATACCCCCGTGTCCGCCTACCTCTTTGGCTATTTCACCATACTTCTTCAGAATAGGGTGCTGGTATTTCTCAACCAAAGCATCCATTTCAGCTTGTGGCAGGAATCCGTGTGAGCTGAGATTGTCCACCTTGGGTTGTACTCCTGAAGCACTCAGCTGATCAGCTCCCAATGCGTAGCCTTCTGTAGGATATTTGTTGGCGAACCCTTTCACGCCTGTCAATTGATACAAACGGTTATAGGGTTGCGGAGTCATTACATTGTGTTGTATTTCGATCACTTTACCGTTTTCGGTACGAATCATAGTCGTAGTGTGATCTCCATTACGGAAATTAGTGCATTCTGAACCTGTTTTGGCTTCTACCAATCCTTTTCCTACTACTGATTTGGTATCCATGGCAGTCAGTGTCTTCATACGGTCGCCACGGTGAATATCCAAAACTTGTGCCACAGGGCCAAGGCCGTGTGTAGCATACACATCGCCACGATGACGCATATTGAATTCCAGACGCCAGCCCAGTTTGTCGTTTTCACCGTTTTTCCAGTAATAATCCCAGAAATCGCTGAGGTTGTGGATGTAAGCTCCTTGTGCACGGATTACCTCACCGAACACACCGTTCTGCGCCATGTTCAGCGTATTCATCTCAAACCAGTCATAGCAGCAGTTTTCCAGAATGAAGCAGTGCTTGCGTGTTGTCTCGCTCAAGTTGACAAGATCCCAGCATTCCTGCAGGTTCATGGCAGAAGGTACCTCGATGGCTACGTGCTTGCCGTTCTCCAATGCGCATTTGGCAATGGGGAAGTGGTGCAACCAGTCTGCGGCGATATATACCAAATCAATATCATCACGTTTACAAAGTTCCTCGTAACCTGTCTCACCCGAGTAGATTGCCGCTTTCGGCATAGAAGCTTTCTTTAAAATGTTCTGGCATGCTTCCGCACGTTTAGGGTCATAATCACAAAACGCCACGATTTGGGTGCCGGGAATATGGGTGAAACGCGATACAGCTCCGGGACCACGCATTCCCAAGCCAACAAAGCCTACACGCACCACCTCCATTTTAGGAGCAGTAAGTCCGATCACGCTTTTTTGTCCGGCAGGACGTTCGGGGCTTTTTACAACAATAGTTCCCTCGTTCCACTCCCATTGCGTACCTTTATCGGTCGTATGGACAGTAGGAGCCTGAGGTGAACATGCACTCAGCACAACACATGCGCCGGCTACGAGTAATAGTTTGATTTTTTTCATGATAATTGTTTTATAAATAAATAATAAATGAATCGGTTTATGCACGAACACATAATAAATACGCCTATAAAGGACCTTTCCCCCCCTAGTGGAAGTGATTTTTTTAGAATCCATGTATTTCCATTCATTGTCATTCAGAAGGATAAACAAAGGCTTGCTGTCCATTGGACATGGAAAAACAAGCCTTTTTCATTGTTTATTCAAAAAAGTTGAAGAAAAGAAGAATCATCAGTATCCAGGGTTCTGGTCATCTTTCAACAGCGGATTCACGTCCATGGCAGAAGTCGGAATAGGCATCAGGAGCAAACGATCTCCCCATACTTTATCTATTACAACATATTTTTGCCATTCTTTTTTCACCGGATCAAATCCTCCACAAGGTGCTGTACTTTCGCCATTCATCGCCTCACGACAATATTCCAATCCGTAACGACGTATATCATCGTAACGATGACCTTCGGCTGCCAGCTCAATACGACGCTCATTGCGTACCAACTCAAGAGCCGCATCTTTTGACAGACTGTTCGGGACATTGGGCATACCGCAACGGTCGCGCAAATCATTCAAAGCATGCTGAACTTTTTCATCCCAACCATTATTTTGTACACGAGCTTCAGCATAAGTCAACAAAACCTCAGCATAGCGAATGATCGGATAATCCTCCACACTCTGCCAACCTTGATAAGGAGTAAGAGAAACCAACTTACGGTAATTATATCCGGTCCAAGATTCATTTCCATCTGATCCGGCTTTCAAAGGATCCCACATATAATAGAAATCACCGGAGAAGTCCGTTTCCTGCCATCCTTTCAATGGAAATAAAATAGAAGCATACAAACGGCTGTCACGATTACGGAACTCCTGCATATAAGGGATTGACTTGATGTCCAATGTAGGCACCTTTTCACGGAACACTGCCGGAGCAACCGATTTATAAGTTTCTCCCACCGGCTCTGCAAAATACTTCATCCACATATCGGCAAAACGTGCACGTCTGGTTTCTTCGGAAGGAATTTCAGGAAGAGTTTTTCCATCAATGCTCCAATAGGCATCCACCAGATCCTGCATGGGCTCAAAAGAAGAGTATCCAGATCCCATCTGACTGGGACGAATATATGTATAACGAGTCCAATCACAGTTATTATCATCTGCCATGTATTCACGTGTCAGGATATATTCAGGATTACCCGGATTGGCATTCTCTTTGTGCCACAAGGTTTCATAACTGAACAATCCTTTTACAAACTTGTCTTTGTCAATACCCACTTCAGCAAAATCAATATATTTCTCCATTTCATCGGCTTCCTGCTGTTGTGCCGCATTCAAAGAAGTTACACGGAACAAGGAATGATGTCCTTCCGATATCACTTTGCCGGCAGAAGCCTCAGCCTCTGTATAGTTACCGAAATAAAGGGCAGCGCGGGCACGCAAAGCCAAAGCAGCGGCACGGGTAATACGGCTTGACTCATACAAATAACTGCCATCATATTCATCAGGAAGTATTTCGGCTATTTCATTCAGCTCGCTCAAAATAAAAGCCTGTACTTTTTCTGCCGGATCGCGTTTTGCATAAGGTGCATTATATTCGGGCACATCAGTAAAAAGATAGGCCTTGCCAAACTTCGTAGTCAGTTGTAAATACTGCCAGGCACGGAAGAAACGGGCTTCTGCCTTCATACGTTCCTTCAGTCCTTCACTGATATCACATTTATCTACATTGATGATAAAATTATTGGCTATGCGGACTGTACTATAACCATAACCAAAATCATTCCCTGCCGTGATACCATTGGTTTGTACCAACTCATAGGGACCTTCCCACGGTTTATGGCTATGCGCGTTATCGGTATACATTTCATCCCAGATATCCATGCCCGGGAGTTCTGCATACAACGCGTTCAATCCATTCCAAGCATCTTTCTCGTTTTTCCAGAAAGTCTCGGTAGATATATCAGAAGGTGGAACAACGTCCAAATCACATGAAACCATAGATGCACACAGCAGTGCAGAAAATGTGATATATTTAATGTTGAATTTCATAATTTTATTTTTTTGAATTAGAATGATACGTTAACACCAAAGGCTACAGATTTAGCACCAAAAGCACTGATACCACGTCCGGTAGAGGATTCGGGATCAAAGTCCTTCATGTCTTTGTCGGCACGGAAGGTAAACAAGTTCTCGCCGGTAAGGAAGAATTTAAGGGAAGACAATCCCCAACGAGTTACCGCATCCTTCGGAACCATATATCCCAGGCTGATGGTCTTAATACGGAAGTAATCGGCATCAAACAACTGGTAATCAGAGAAATGCTTATTATATTCATCATAGTAAGTACCTCCATACAAACGGGGACATGCTGCATTTGGATTCGGATTATCTTCATTCCAACGACTTAAATGATACTTTCTCGGATTAGAATTCAACATAAAGGCAAACACCTGTTCTGACTCAAAAGCCACACTGGTACCGGAAACGCCTTGGCCAAATGCCGACAATTCAAAATTCTTCCATTGCAAATTGATATTTATACCATAAGTAAAATCGGGTACATCTTTGCCAATAATAGTGCGGTCATCATCGGTAATGTCATCTCCCCATTCCACATTTTCACGCTGGGGTACATACTTAATGTCACCGGCATTAGGCTTGCGTCCGTATTTATAATAATGTCCCGCATCAATCTCTTCCTGGGTATACAATCCATCCGTTTCCAGGCCATAATAAGAACCGATGGCTTCTCCTTCTTTCAGAATATATCTGACTACATCTCCACCATTCTGTATCATATTGTCTGATCCGGCCAAGGTTACGATTTCATTGTTATTAGTAGCAATGTTACCACTTACAGAATAAGACAGGTCACCAATCTTATTGCGGTAGGTTGCTGCCAATTCAAAACCTGTATTACGGACTTTGGCCAAATTCATAACCGGTTTTGTCCAAATACCCGTTTCTGCCGGAACGTTATAGCCCAACAAGATATCTTTAGTGTTTTTGATATAATAATCGGCAGTCACACTTAGTTTATTATCGAACAAATCTACATCCAAACCGAAGTCCGCCAAAGCTACAGTCTCCCAACCCAAAGTCTTGTTAGTAATCTGCGCTTCAAGCACCCCCTTCACCGGCTCATCATTAAAATTATAATTTGCATTGCTGCTCAGCAATTCAAAATAGTCATAATATCCTACATTGTTGATATTACCCAACGTACCATACGAAGCTCTCAGTTTCAAGTTATTCAGCCAAGTTATCGGTTTCATGAACGATTCTTCGCTGATACGCCATCCGGCGGAGAAAGAAGGGAACCATCCCCAACGGTTGTCCTTATGGAAACGCGAGGAAGCATCAGCACGAAGATTGGCTTCAAACAAGTAACGGTCTTTATATGAATAGTTTATACGACCAAAGTAAGAAAGCATTTTGCTCTCCACAATACCACGTCCATCAGGTAAATCTTTTGAAATATTATTACCTTGTTCTATATCTTCCAGACCATCGCTTACAAAATCTGTTCGTTTACTATATAACCGTTCATACTTATAATGCTCATAGGATGTACCAACCAGAAAATTCACCGCATGTTGTCCCAGTTTCAAATCATACTTGGCAGTAAGAGTAGTCATCATATTGCTGTTGCTGATCCAATACATACTCATTGAGTTCGGACTACTGTTGCCCGTACCGGGAATTTCCTTTCCTGTTTCAAAATGTACTACTTCAGGATACTCAGCCGAATAACTCTTGCTTTTATATTCATAACGCTTATAATCCAATTGTCCCGAAATGACCAAGTTCTCAATAGGTTTCAAATCAAAACCCAAATCATACATGGTATTTTCCGTAGTACTTTTGCTCCAGTTGTCAAAACTAAGCGTACGGAGTGGATTACTATTCATAAAGGTTTGTGTTGCATCCTTACCTCCGGCTATACTACCCCATTCGCCATTAGACTGCTGAGCCACCATAATAGAAGGAACCAAAACAAAATTGGCAATCCATGGAGTGCCGTTTTTTGTATCAGAACTATTACGAATATACTTCACTCCGGTTTTCAAAGTCAGCCATTTGGTGACATCACTTTGAAGGTTAAGATTCAGATTATAACGATCGTCAGTAACCCCCGGCATGAAATTATCATTAAATACATAGCCCACACTGCTAAAGAAACGTACTTTCTCACTGCCTCCGCTAAAGTTCAAAGAATGTTGGGTAGTCAGCACATGTTTGTCCAATACCAGATCAGCCCAATTCGTATTTGGATAGTAATCGGGATTGCTGCCATCTCTAAACCATCCGATTTCTTCATTCGTATAAGCCTGATTTTTTCCTCCTGAAGGATTGGCGTTATATTTAGCTTCATTTAATAAGGTCGCATAATCCCATGAATCAAGGACATCCGGTAAATAAGTCGGAGTTTTGACTCCGACATATCCACTATAAGCCACATTCATTTTCTCTGCCTTTCCTCCTTTAGTCGTAACCAATACAACTCCATAGGCTGCACGAGAACCGTAAATGGCCGAGGAAGCAGCATCTTTCAAGAATGAAATTGACTCAATCGTGTTCGGATCAAGATTGGAAAATACCGTAGCATCTGCAATAGCACCATCGATCACGTATAATGGAGCAGAAGTTCCCAAGTTACCACGACCACGGAAATTAATAGAAGGTGTTGAACCCGGACGAGAAATAATAGTTACACCGGGAACGGTTCCTTGTACGGCAGACAAAACATTAGTCTGCACACGGTCTTTGATATCATCTGTACTGACAGAAGCAACAGCACCGGTCAAGTTTACTTTCTTTTGAGTACCGTAACCAATCACTACCACTTCATCCAGTGTTTTCGTGTCTTCTTTCAACGTTACATTATAAGAAGTAACTCCAGATTGCACTTTTACCACTTGAGGAAGATAGCCGATATAGCTAATCTGCAATTCATTACCCGAGACTGTCAATGTAAAGTTACCATCGAAATCGGTAATCGTACCATTGGTCGGAGCCCCTTTCTCTACTACAGAAGCACCGATGATAGGCTCTCCCAAAGCATCTTTCACACAACCGGTCACTTTCTTTGCCTGCTGCTGTTGTTGTTTTTCTACAGCAGCCACGCATTCGCCTTTGACACAATGATCTGATTATTTACTATCTTATAAGTATAACCAGAATTTTTAAACATCTGGGCCAAGACTTGTTCAATAGTAGCATTCTGAGCCTTTACTGAAACCTTTTTGTCCAGTTTGATCTGATTGTCATTATAGAAAAAAGTATAGTCACTTTGTCCTTCCACTTCCTGCATAATCGTATGCATGGAAACATTTGACTTATTCAATGAGATGGTACCAGATTGGGCATTAACAGGTATTGCACAAACAGCACACGCCACTAAGGCACAAAAAAGTTGCCTTTTTACTTTTTGCGGATAAAATAACCGCTGGTTCGTTTTTTTCATAAATACATAATTCTTTATTAGACTAAAATCAACATGATTTTCAAAATACAGTGATAGAGGCTATGGATAGTCAAGCCTGTCTACAGTAGTTTTCACAATTGTTTTTCATACTATCATTTTTATAATTACTATTTCATTTCTTCTATGATATAATGATCATTACTTATTAATCTATAATTTAACGGCGCACTGTGTGAAATATAATTCAAAATCAAATCCAATGATTCGCTGTGCATCGTAAAAGTAAAGCGATAATGTCTGGCAATATGGGGGGCACATTCAATCTTTTGCCCATACCATTTTTCCAACCGTTCCAAAATCATCTCTAATGTCTCATTTTTAAAGCTCATTCTTTTTCCTTGCCGCCAAGATGAATAAGCATCCGCGTCAATAGTAGTGAGACTAATGCCATCAGTCTTGCTATATGTCAACTTTTCGTTCGGTTTCAAAACATAACTTCCGCCTTTCTGTTGATTACTTTCAAGCACTTCCACTTTTACTTTTCCAGTCAACAATATCGTTTCGCCCTCCTCATCACCATCATAACTAAACACTTCAAAAGAAGTACCCAACACAGTCACATCCATTTTCTGGGTTTTTACAACAAAAGGGTGTGTTTTATCAGGCGTCACTTCAAAAAAGGCTTGTCCCGAAAGCTGTACTTCCCTTTTCTCCCCAGAAAACTCTTTTGGATAAGTAAGCCGGCTGCCTGCATTCAACATAACCTTTGTACCATCAGCCAATCTCACGGAATCCATTGATTGGTATCCGGTATTCACTACATATATAATTTCTTCACCACTATTTTTCATCAACAACAAAGCTGAAAGCACCATACATACTGCAATCATCGCAGCCATTCCATATTTATAAAAGGATTTATTTATAAAAGAAAACCTCCGCCCTCTTACTTTCTTCATAATACCATTCAGTATCTTTTCTTCCCTCACCAAATCCACTGCCTCTTCGGACATTTCTTCCCATTGTCTATGAAAAGTATCATTTACATATTCATAGTTATTCAATGCCGCACGCTCCTCCGGACTTAAAGAGCATTTGCTTTCAAACAGCTTTTTTATAATATCTTCGTTCTTTGTTTTCATCCTTTATTTGATACCCTACGGAAATTCATCCATAAATTTCCCCTGTACTTACTATAAATACACGCCAAAAAAGACATACCCCCAATGCAAGGATACATTTTTGCTAAAAAAAAAATAAACTATGATTATTTAAAAGATAAAAATCAGATAAAGCATAATGTTCTTCTTTAAGAACTTAATTGCTTCATTAATATGTCGTTCTACTGTTTTCTCACTGATATTCAACCGAGTAGCAATTTCTTTGTAGGTCAGATGTTCATCACGACTCATCTTAAAAACTTCTTGTTGACGAGGTGGCAACTCACCCACCATCCTTTTAATAAATTCTTTTAAATCGGCTGCGCTTAGCTCATCTTCCATATCATAATAATCCATTGCAGCACTCAACACCGTAAGTTTATAGGCATTCTCATTGAAACTTTTACGAAACTGATTAAAAATAAGATTGCGTGTAATAATAAAAAGATATCCCTTAAAATTATCATCCGCACGTAAAAAATCACGCGTCTCCCACACTTTCACAAACACTTCCTGCACCACTTCCTCAACTTCTGTTATGGAAGACAAATACAGACGAGAGAAATTATAAACTTTAGACCAATACAATCTATACAAAGTTGTAAATGCCTTTTCATCTCCATTTTTTAATAATATAATCAGTTCTTTTTCCGACATCGCATACAAAATCTGCACAAATATATTATTAATAGTTAAGAAAAGAAGCAATATTATCTTATTTTTTAAACAAAGAAAAAAAACATCATAGAAAGTCAGATTTCTACATTATGAAAAGCCACCCAATAAATCGGCGGAGAAAATCTGCAATCAATATAGCCAAAGAAAAGATGCAATCAAAAAAAGAATCTGTAAATGCTGACTTCCCAACAGCACCTACAGATTCTTATTCATTTTATTCTTGCAGAACGAACACGTTCTTTATTTCTCCAATGCTTTCATTAATTCTTTTTTTACGGTATCCACCCCCGGAAAACCGGTGTGTTTTTGAATAACAGCCCCCTCCTTATCAACAATAATATAAGTCGGAACACCCTGTATGCTGAACTGCTTGCTCAAGTAATTCCATTGAGCCGCCGTTACCCGGTAATGCTCTCCATGAATATCCGGAATCATGTTATCCACGTTTCCTTGGGCGAGTTCTCTCCGGCAATAAAAACATATACAATATCTTTACCTTCAAGATCTTTCTTCATCGGTTTCATCTGTTTCATAGCCATTTTGCAAGGACCGCACCAAGTTGCCCAGAAATCAACCAAAATCACCTTACCCTTAAATTTAGAAATGATGGAATAAAATAAATCTTCATCTTTTACTTCTCCGGATTCATTAACGTTATAACCTTTCTTTTTCTTATTAGCTTCAATCGTTTCCAAAAGACGATTGTTCATCCTTGTCAGTCTGCTGAGATAATAAGGGTCATTCATCTTCTGTATCTCCCCAAAGTCTTGCATAGTCAATGGAGTAAAGTCACTGATTTTCTGAGCATATCTCATCATTTTCTGCAAGTCGAAAAAAAGTCCTTGATCTGTACCCAAATATCCGGCTATTACCTTTTTTAAAATATAGTCTTGCTGCATGGAAATGAATTCCTTAAACAAGGAATCATATTTAATCCGCAGTTCCCCCATTTTCTCCTGATGAGCTGGTGATTTTCCGGCATCTGCATCTGCTTTGAACTCACGTATTATCTTAGCATCTTCGGCAGAAACTTTATCGGAAGAGAGAATGAACGCAAATATATCACTCAACTGATCATCCATCTTCACCCTTATATAGCCCATCCCTCTTACCAAATCAGCATAACTATTGGTATAAAGCATGGCAGGCGAGTTCAGTACATTTAACTGCCGGATATAATCATAGAAATCATCGCTCAATTCCGGTTGTTTAAACTTTTGATAAGCTTCACGAGCCGGTAATCCGCAGCACTGCACATAAGCATAGGCCAAATTAGAGGTTACACGGGTCAACGTCAATGTACAAAGCAAATCATTCTGAGCCGATAAAAGATCCCGGTATGCGCGACTTCTTTTCTGATTGGAACGAATAGCGGATTGGGTTTCTTCATGTTTTTTCAACCAATAAGCTTTATACTGACCGGCAGTCATATTGTATAAGTCATTCATGTTCCAATAAACCATCCCCCATACATCCATCAAATGTTCATCATCGGTTATCATTTCATCATTCAGAGCTGCCATGGTACCTGAAAAATAAACTTTCTTTCCATCAGCACGCTTGTTTTTCAACAACTTACTTTCAGAACGGCTCCACTCACGCAAGTTGACAGTCATATCCAATACACCATCAGGAACCAGAAAAACATCAAAGTGAATGTCACGCCCCACTGAAAAGCTGACCGTAGTCGGAGCATAAAGTTCCACCTCTGCCCGAAAAGTTCCATCTTCGTTCACTTTGATCTCAGTATCCTCGGACCTTGCCGTCAGCAAATCACAAATCCTGCAAGACAAAGGAAGTGCATAATACTTCTTATAGTCTAACAAACGTCCGGTTATCACTGATTTGCCATCCTTCAATTCAGCCTTAGGTAATGGTTCATCGTAATTCAAATTCTGTTTCTTCACTTTTTCCGGCACATCCAATTCCGGCAATTTACCATCCAGATGGATTCCCCATACCTTGAAACAGTCCTCACAATCGCTCTCAATGAAATCAATTACTTGCACTGTGGGAGGCAATAACGGAAAAATAAGACTGAAAGAAGCCTCGCCACTATCGGGCATCCAGAATTTTTCACCCAAAGTGATTCCATTACCGGAACGAATCGGATACTTCTCTCCGTTATCGGCCAACAAATAACTTTCATTACTGATCTGAATCCAATTACGGGGACGAAAAAAAGCCCTCACATCCAGTACAGTTGCCGTATCTGAAACCACCACTCTGTCAATCTCAATAGTAGAAGAATTACGGGCGATGAAAGGCGGTTGTTTAACCACCCTGTCTTTTGCCTGCAAAAGACAACAACTCACCATAGCAAGCAATAAAATACCAAACTGTTTCATTATATCTTTTATTAAGAACACTCTTACTTGTTTTCCAATTCCTTATCCAAAGCCTCCTTCACCCCTTCGTATTCCTTATGTATATCCGCGAGCCAAAGTAATACCATCAAGTTTTACTTCGCATGGTGAAGCGCCAGCGTGTCTTTTTTCTCTGCAGGAACAGACTTTATCGGAATATCCCCTCTAAAGAAACCTTCCTCCTTTATTTTCTTGATTCGTTTCCACGCCTGCTGGTAAAGTGTTATGCGGTCTTCCGCCGGATTTCCGTTCTCATCCAAAGCATAACGCTGGTCTTCGGGAACGGCAGCCATGTATTTCTCATAATAGCGGATGGCATTCTTCGCATCTTCTTTCCAATCATAAAGCCGGGCTATTCTATAAAGAATGGAGTTTTTCTTTGTATACGTATACAATTTCTCCAATGTAGCCACCTCCTTTACCGCATCTCCCGCATAGCCGTAACATTCGGCCAGCCCGTCATAAAGACGCACCATCATACTATCAGAAGGGACCGCTATGCGGAATGCCTCCTCCATATATTCCGCACCTTCCTTTTTCCATGACGTACGTGCTGAAGCTTTTGCCAGATAATAGAGCACATTCACATCCATCGGATTTTTCTGATAGCTTCCTTCAGATTATCGTATGCACCATAAAACCAGTTGTCGCCATAATGAGACACGCCCAAATAATAAAGAGTGAGGAAACTGCGGTCGCCCAGTCCTTTTAGTGACTCATAGCGTTTTACCGCCGTGCCGTACTCCTTCAACATACAGTAGGCTTTCGCATTCTGGCGGTTTACATCTATATGAGTCGTATCGGACAGGCGATAACGCTCCGTCACATCAATGGCATCTTTAAACTGCCGGTTGTTATTAAAAATGCCGGCAATGCGTGCCACTGTCTGGGCGTCCAGCGAGTCACGCCGATAAGCTATGTTATAACTTAGGAAAGCACTGGCGGCATCCTGCAATCCCTCGTATGCCTGTCCCAAGTATTTATATCCTGTCGCCGACAAAGAGTCGCGTTCCAACCAGCCGTGACAAGCAGTACGCGCTTCTTCATAATTTTCGGAAGCTAATAAAGAGCGTATGAATTGCAACCGGAAATATTTATTTTCCGGTTGCAGATTCATTGCCTTCTGATAACAGTCGGCCGCCCGACGTGAGTTACCAGTCAATTTGTAACACTCGGCAAGGTCGATCAAAACTTTCGTGTTTGTGCTGTCTTTCAAAATAAGAGAGTTCAATACCCCTATAGCCTGCGGATAACGATTCATGCTTTCAGCGCCTGAGCTTTAGTAACCAACAGTAAGGAATCCTCGCAATCGGGCTCAATCAGCGTAATTACCGTCTCATAATCATAGTTATCCATCGCCCGAAGAATTTCATTATTTACCTGGGCAAACAAGGAGACAGGAATTATACATAGCAGAAGTGTTACAAATGTCTTCATATCCTGATTTATTTTTGTTTTTTGGTGGTAATCAATATAACGCCATTCTTTCCTTCGCTCTCATATAATTTTACAGCTTCACTATCTTTCAATATGGAAATAGATTCAATAGTAGAAGCATCCATCTTCCCCATTTGCTCATAAGGAACTTTGTTACCATCAATGATAAGTAACGGTTTATCTTTCACATCCTCCAAAGAAAGGCTCCCTTTATAAAAATGCACCGAATTATTACGCATAGCAGCACTATCCATTTTCAACACGATGCGATGCGTATCATCCGCTCCAGCCGGTCTATCTAATCTGAAAGTGACCGGTACTGTATATTTCACACGAACAGCCTGTCCCTTCTGCATACCCGGTTTCCATTTCGGCATAATGGAAATAACCCGGACAGCCTCACCGTCCAAATCCGGATCAATACTCCTGACAACCTTCGGATTGGATACACTTCCATCTTTTTCCACTACAAATTGCACAATCACTTTTCCTTGCACACCCGCTTGCTGAGACTGCACAGGATATTTAATATTCTTACCTAGGAACTTCAAACATTCCGCCATACCTCCCGGAAACTCGGGCATCACTTCTACCACTTGAAAAACCGGATTTGCATCCGAGGCTTCCATAGCGCCATAGCCTACTACAACCACCTCATCTTTTCCTACCTGGCCTTCCCCCTGCAAATACACTTTTAAAGTTTTTTTCTCTGCAATAAGATCCTCCGTGACAACCAGTTCTTCCGTTTTCACATCAATGTATGAAATACGCAAAGTGGCACCGGCAGGCATTGAGATGACAAAATTCCCGTCCAAATCGGTTATAGTACCTGAAGTAGTGCCTTTTACGATCACATTCGCACCCACAATCGGACGATTTGTACCCTTCTCCAGTACCTGCCCCTGTACTTTTATTTCCTTGGCAGGATGATTTTCGGTACTTTTAACCTCTTCGGTTTTCATAATTGCTGTCAAATCATTAACTTTGACGGCTGAAATCTCATCTAACTCACTAGAGATTTCGGGACGGGCGAAGGCTGCCACGGCAATGGCCGCCAACGGGAGTACATAGAGGTACTTCAACCGTGCCCACGGATTTGATTTCTTTTTTAACATCATAGTAATACGTTTTTTTAGTGAACTGTGATTAAAGCTGTTGGCCATAGAGTAGAGCCTTGTGCCGACAGCTTTTTTAATTAATAATAATTGATATTTCTTTGCATCGATGCCTTGTAAGATCACGCTTTCGTCTGCTTCGAACTCGTGTATATTCTGCAATTCCTGTTTCAAAAGCCAGGAAGCAGGGTTGAACCATTGGAAAAAGATACAGATATCCGCTATCAGCAAATCGATGGAATGTCTCTTCCTTATATGAGCATATTCATGCGTCAGTATTTCCTCCCCGTTCTCCTTAAGGTCTTTCTCAGAGATTACTACAAACTTCATCCAGCTGAACGGAGCTATTTCTTTTTGATGGGTAATCAGTGTGATACCATTTTCCCTACGGACAAGGGTGCTGCCCTTTATCAGCCTCAGCATACGGCTCAGTGACCATACATTACGTAAAAAGAAAAATACAATGCCCAATAGATAAGCCATCAGCAGCCCTTCACACCACGTAATGGCAGATACGGGAGCAGTTTCTACAGTGGCAGTCTGATTGAGATCAGCCACAAGCAGCAGTTCTTCCCAAGTCAGCAACTGCTGGCTGACTTCCATCGGTTCTTTCATGGTCACTTCAGCAAGGGGAATGACACAAGACAATATCAGTATTCCCAACAAGGCAATACGATTGAAACGATGGAATGTCTCACGGCTCAGCAACAGACGGTAAAATAAATAGAATACCGCCAGGCAGACTGCCGACTTTACAATATATACGAAAAATGCTCCCATAGTATGTACCTTTAGTTATTCTCTTTATCCGGATTATTCATGTGCCTTTTCCACATCCCGGATAAGCTGTTTCAATTCATCCAGCGAAATCTCCTCCTCCTTCACCAGCGAAGAAACCGCTCCTAAATAAGAGTTATTGAAGTATTTACTGATAACCCCTTTCAATGTCTTCTTCTTAAAATCGTCACGGCTTACCACGGCATAATATTGATAGGTATTTCCAAATGCTTCATGACTAAGAAACCCCTTCTCCTCCAATCCTCTCACAATGGTGGACAGGGTATTGAAGTGCGGACGCGGCTCATCATAAAAATCAAGTAACTGTTTCACAAATAATGGGCCTTTTTCCCAAAAATAACCCATAATCTCTTCTTCCTTTGCTGTCAACGTTTTCATAATCTTTCTTTTGATTATCACAAAGAACTAAAACTTTTAGTTATTAAACTAATTTTCATAGTTAAAGTAAACTAAAAGCTTTAGTTACCTGCTGTAAAACAGTATATCCTCACCACTGATGAG
>NZ_BAKM01000032.1 GCF_000614185.1 Phocaeicola sartorii JCM 17136 = DSM 21941
GGCACTTTCCGGTGAACAAGCATAGCATGTACAGCGAACAGAGTAGGCTTGTTCCAAGAACAGGCATAGCATGTACCAAGAAACCATCCGGTTTATCCACCGCATTCTTGCAGGAAAAAAAATTGTTTAACCGAAAAAACGTAACCATTATGCACTGCAAACATACCCGTCAATATCCATCTCCATCCATGAAATCAGAACTAGTTGAAAAAAACCGATGTCTGTTTCCGGAGTATCATCCTCAATTTGTCCCAAAGTAACAAAAAGATCTATGCTATTGCCAGGCAGCAAGGATTCATATCTTGAACGCTATTTCAACCAGATTCCTTTACCCGTCCCATTGATCATTTTCATGATTTGCATTCTTCCGACACAAGCCTGTAAGAAAAAAGCGGCAGCAGGAACTATTAAAACCCCTTCCACCCCATACTGTCTGCAAAAATATCTCATCAGCGGAACGGAAATCAAAGCAAAGGACACATAGACAAGTAACTGCAAACGTACTTTGCCTGTCCCATTGATGAGGTACATATACACATTGCCACCAGTCTGAGAAAGAACATACAACGCCATACAAGCAGACAATGAAAAAGGAACAGATACCGAATCACCGATCCACCAACGATACAAAGAACCGGAACAAACAAGCATCAACACCAATGCAGGAAGACATAACAGCCACAATCGCTCCAATTTTTTCAGAACGCCACGCATCCAGTTGTAATCCTTCTTCACATAGGCATCCGTAAAGGCGGACCAGAAGGGAGTAAGGACTATCACAAACACCATATTCAGCACATTGAAATATTTGTAAGCGATATTATACTGCGTCACCGCCTCCGGTCCTTCCACCCTGGACAGGATGATGTTGATGAACTGGAAGATGAACAGCATGGAAATCATGATCACAAAGAACTGTCCACCCAGTCCCAAAATATTCTTAGTCAATGAGAAACGGACGCATTGCACGGCGGGTGATACAGACCTGTATTTTCTTCCACAAAACATAAAGACAGAAGCCACCACCAGCAACAAGCAAGGCACTCCCGAAAAAGCTACAGCCAAAGCGCTCAAACTTCCCGAAGTGGTCCGGGTCAGCACATAGATGCAACCGAAAGCTAGCACCTGCCCTCCCGTCTGAACCAGCGAGGCCAAGGCAGGCTTCTGGTCGGCCGTCAACATCGTTGTAAAAACACCTGCCACAACGTTCAGACAAAAGAAGCATGCCAACAAACCGAAAACCAGACTCAGTTCATCCTTATAAACAGGATCAACATTTAAAATACGACTCCAATCCAAATAATTATTCACCACCAAGGTTATCAATAAAATTACGGAAAAGAGCAAGAAGAGCACCGCGTATGTAGTACTGACATATTCTTTTGCCAACTTCATATCCCCTTTCGCTTTTGCCTCAGCAAAACGGTTGCGAAATCCGTGGGCAAAACCCAAATCAAAATAAGACAGCCAGGCAATAATGGAACTCAACGTCAGCCAAATGCCATACTTCGTAGGATTGACATAGCCGATGGTCAACGGAACCACTTGCAAGGAAACCAAAATGCTGATACATTTCAAAACTAATGAAATGGCGATGTTTTTCTTCACTGCAACACTACGCTCATTCCCCTTAGTAAAATAAGCATTAACTTTATCTTTTATATACTGGAACTTCATACATTTATGATTGTATCACTTATAAGATATATAAATCTTCCACCTGCAACATTTCCCTATAGAGTATTATAAACGACCATATCCCACTGAAAAAAGTAAGATATCTTCGTGGGCAAAGTAAGATATGTTCCCAGGCAAAGTAACACCGCTTACTTGACCCACGAAGTCCACATACTTTTCTTTACAACAAAACAGACCTCACAGCCATCTCATGCCAGTGGCGATAATCCCCCGTCGGCAAAGAATGCTCCGACCGCACTTTCCGGTAAATCCCATCGTGCAAAATGATGTACTCACCCAAACAGCTCTCCGCCTCATCGGCAGGAACGGAAGCCATCACCATATACTCAGGACAGGCAGGGACTCGGAAAAGTGTGATTTCACACTGACGGAAAATATCACTCAGCCGGAAAGCGGAACGCTCAAAAGCCACCCAATACGCGCCAATGTCATACAGATGAATGAACTTATCATTATTCTGTTCCCTGGCTAAGATTTCCTTATGCTGATCCTGAATCAACTGCCGGAGCCGGATGCCGGACGGCATCGATGCAGGTATGGATGTGGTTCTACACATTATTATATATAAAGTTTAATTCAAATCACTTCTATCAAATCTGCCGGAAGGGTCGCCATGGCCATCGCTATCACCCCTTGCAGACTGATAACCACACGACGGTCTCTCGCCCCCTTCACCTTGACAAACACCCCCTCGTACCCCTCGAAGTCACCACCCGTAATTCGGACCTTCGTACCTTTACGCAAGTTCACCTCGTCGGGACTGAAGAAGATAAGATGCTCGTCATACGTCCCGGCCACAGCAATGAACTGCCTCATCTGATCATCGGGCACAATGATTTTTTGTCCGTTGCGAACGTCTATCATATATTGAAAATACGGAAGTTTGAACTTCACCTTCTGGAGTTCGGACTGGACGGCATGAACGAAAATCAGATCACTGATAACGGGAACCAGCTCACGCCTCTTGCGCCCGTTCCTTACACGAACTTCATAACGCATGGGAATAAAGTTATTGATCCCTTCTTTATCCAACAAAACCTTGATCTGCATCCCCCGGCGATAGGTGGCACGCATTGCAAACCATTGAACTTTTTCACTTGAAAGCATAGTTATGGAGCTTTGAAGCACAGATATCTATCTGCATTTCAATTAATTACGAAAAATTTCGTAAAATACAAGAGGAATCGGCCCCTTGTGATTAAGTTGACCGGGAAAGCTATATTTTGATGGATAGGAGGATGAGAATCCGCACTATACAGATGCAGCCTGTCGGGTCAACCGATGACCTTCCGCAGATTCCCGAACCGGACGGTTCTTATGTATGAGATAAAAATTACTATACGTATATATATAAAAAAAGCGCGGGAATCTGTACCTGTTACTCGTCCCACACATCAAGGCTCTCGCATTGCCCACTCAAGTCTGAACGAGCAACACAGAAGCCCACGCCGATATGTATAATGACACTTGAATACACCTTTGACTGACAAAGATGTATCAAGGATATAAACATATCCCGCAGACACCTACTGTTGCTTTGTTTTTGACTTGAGTTCAAAACTTGCGAGATTTTGATGTGCCAAGAACAAAACGTCAAGTAAACGTCTTTTCTTATATATGTATATTTTCTACATTCCACAGTCTCCTTGCAGAGACATAGGCACAGAAAACATGGCAAAGGTAGTAATTTAATAAATAGGACGAAAATATATTCATGTTTTTTTTAATTCTAGCAATCGTCCGTTTTTCAGAGAAGCAGCAGAAAAGAAATGGAAGGAAGCAATTTCATGAAACCGGACAGCCACAACAAGCATCCCCCCCCAAAAAGTTATCGGATTCCAAAGAATGAAGAAAAATAGTAGCACAGGTCAGAAAGCACGTTTTTGCGCGTACGTCCGCAGAGAGTTATACATACATAAATGCAGGGTTGCACAAACGTATGTGTAACCCTGCATATACTAACGTGAAATCATAGGCAAAATTAATTTCGCCAACGAGTTATATTATACAGCCCTTACAGCTGTCATTCCACAACACAAGAATATTTTTCTTTCAATCCCTCCAAATTCATCCCCGTAAAATAATCCTCTATAAACTCCCATCGCTGCTCGTCACTTAACTTCGTATTGCCAAAGAACAGCCGGAACAACTCTATCTGTTCCTGGAATATTTTCTCATTATTCTCCAGCACACGGTTCTGATAGCCCCCCGAGGCAGCTTCCTTTTTCAATATCTCCGCATCACGAACACGCACTCCAACGGAAGGAACACCCCCCTCTACGGTAAAGTCCACCACATTGAGCATAGACAGCAAGTTGAGCAGCATATTGAGATCGGAGAACGGAGTGACATAGAACAACAGCCGGTCTCCCCTCTTTCCTGTGATACGCTGGGTGCACAGTTTCTGGTAACGGGAAAGCAACAAATCAAAACCACGGGTAACGGTAAACATCAGCTTGTCCTCATCTTTCTTCTTGGCACTGGTAATGTAACTCACACTTCTGCCCTCCTCTACCCTGGACTCCAGTAACGAAGTGATAAAACGCTTGGCAGAAGGAACATCCATATCATACGCCGCAAAAATGCTACGCAAATCGTCCTCCTCGAACTTTCCCTTATTACCATACAGACTCACCGTCAGCAAGTCTTTCAAACTCTTCAAGAGGCTTGCCAGCTTGGAGCAGATATCCGCCGCGCTCTCTTTTAACAAGACATCATGCTTACCCACAGCTGCCGCACGGACTCCCTCAAAGAGATTTCCATTGTATAAATCGCGCTTAAACTCACGGTATCCCATCTCCGAGAAACAATTCTCCCACAAAGATTCAAAAGCCACCTTATAGACTCCTTCAACCCCTTTCACGGGAACCATGTACTGCTTGTATTTTTTACGGAAAGCGGCATCACCCGTCTTTTCCTGCACATAGCCATCGGCAAACAACGTCTGTGAATTGATTTCAACAGGAGAACCACCATGCCGGAAACTCAAGTCCTCTTCGATCCATAGCAAAGCCGTCTTGATGACTTGCTCCAAATCCGATTCATATTCCAGCTTGTTCTTTTTACGAGGCAGCTTCACTGCGAATTCAAAATCGGATAAAGACATCTGCATTTCATCACTACAACCTTTCATCAGATATATTTCCCAAACTTTCTTCAGAATCATCCCCAACTGTTCCTGGGAAATGGCACCCGCAGAATGCAGGCGTTTCATATAATAAAAGTCGCGTTCATTAAAGTCCGTCGCCGCCACACCGGTAATGTTCTTGTCACGGGCAGCACGGCCAATCTCCTGAATATAATCGACAAAGGTACTGGATGGAGCCACATGATACACACGGTCAATATCGCTGATATCCACCCCCATACCGAAAGCTTTCGTAGCAACGATTATTTTTTTCTCACCCTCCTTAAAAGCTTGTATAATTTCGGCTTTTTGCTCTTTATCCTTTTTACCATAGTAAGATGCCACCCAATGCCAGTTAGCCGGATACACCCAGGTCTTCAGTTTCATATCTATACCTCCGGCAAAAGGATAATAAATGATAGTCTTATGCCCGTCCAGAAAATCCTCCACCCGGGCGGAGACTGTGCGTTGCTTGGCCTTATCGTAGGTCTCTCCCTCTTCTATGGTCATGGCGGCAATGTCAAAGCCTATATTTTCACGCTTCACCGTGCCCACATACAAGGCACACGGAGCAAGATGCAACGACCGGATGGTATCAAATATCATATCGTTTCCGCCTTCGGGATTCCACACAGCAGTGGCCGTCAATGCAAAAACAGGGAATACATATCCCAAAGCATGCTTTAAAGTTTCCAAATGACGCCCTAGAAACCAATAATCCACCCGGAACTCTTTACCCCAAGTGGTCACGGTATGAGCCTCATCAACGACTACCAGCCCGATGCGGCGTCCGCCAATGAAATAACTGATATCATACGCCAGCAACAATTCAGGAGAGAGATAGAAAAGATCAACCTCCCCTTCACGGACACGACGATATACTTCGTTCTTTTGCTCAGGTGAAAGATCAGACGAAGCATACGCCACACGTTCATACCCTAACTCCTGCAACGCCTCAACCTGATCTACGATCAACGCTTTCAGCGGAGAAATCACAAGGGTAAGAAGCTTATATTCATTGCCCAGATAAATGGCAGGGAGCTGAAACAACAATGATTTTCCGGCTCCGGTCGGAGCAGTCAGGAGCAAATTATGAGCAGACGAATCACCCTTGATCCCTTTTTCGGCTTCTATGATGACCTCCTCTATTAATTGTCCTTGAGACAATTGCAATTTCTCCTTACCTTTGAACAAGTCATCATAAACTTCTAAATTACGGAATTCTTCATATCCATACACTTCCTGCAAAAGGACTTTTACCGCTTCACGGCATTTAGACGGCAATGCTCTTGCCGCAATCTGTGACTCTATCATAAAAAAGAACTCTTAAATAACGGTTGTACCAACCTTAAAACTAATAGTAACGCAAATATAACAAAAAAAGCGAGAAGAATGAAGATTTCTTCGTCCTTCTCGCTTTTCTTGAGCCTCTTGTCGGATTCGAACCAACGACCCCGAGATTACAAATCACGTGCTCTGGCCAACTGAGCTAAAGAGGCGGGGGGTGGGTAAGCTTACTATATCGCGCCGCTACAACCAACTACCTTTGCTGCGATCAAGCCCTGGAGGATTCATCGGGAGCTGGCCGTATAGGACTTACCCATTTCTGTTTTGCGAGTGCAAAGGTAGATATTATTTTTGAAACGACAATACTTCCGAATACTTTTTTTTGATTTTAGCAGAAAAAATACATTTTTCACCCATAACTATAGGGCGGATTCCCGTAAAAGAAGTACTTTTGTGCACTTATTAATGAAGAATGACGAATTATAAACCGACTTTGCAGGAATGCGCCATGCGCTATGGTACGGGCATGGGCCTTTTATGGGCCTTCAAATTCATGCTCTTCCCGTTAGGATTGAGAATACCTTTCCTACAGTTACTTTTTATAGTCCTGACTATAGGAGTACCCTTTTTAGGATACATATTTGCCAAAAAGTTCAGAGAACGGTACTGTGACGGAAACATCAATTTCTCACGTGGATTTCTGTTCACTACCTTTATGTATATGTTCGCCTCTCTGTTTGTTGCGGTAGTTCACTACATCTACTTCCGCTATATAGACGGTGGATTCGTATTCGATGCATACCGTTCCATCTTAAATCAGTTCAAAGAAACTGCCGGAGCCGAACTGACAACCTCACTGAACCAATTCGAAGAAGCGATAGATTTACTGTCGGGACTTACCCCGCTGGAAATGACATTTCAACTGATATCACAAAATATGTTTTACGGGATGATGATGGCTATCCCCACCGCATTGATTGTGATGCGTAAAAAGAAAAATCAATAAAAGATGGATATATCTGTAGTTATTCCTTTATATAACGAAGAAGAATCTTTGCCGGAATTGTTTGCATGGATTCAACGTGTAATGGACACCAACCGCTTCAGTTATGAAGTAATTTTCGTCAATGACGGCAGCACCGACCACTCCTGGCAAGTGATTGAGAAACTACGCTCGGAATCGGACAAGGTAAAAGGTATTAAATTCCGCCGGAACTACGGCAAGTCCCCCGCCCTTTATTGTGGCTTTGAAAAGGCGCAAGGTGATGTGGTGATTACCATGGACGCCGACTTGCAGGACAGCCCGGACGAAATACCGGAATTATACAGAATGATTACAGAAGATGGCTACGACCTGGTTTCGGGATACAAACAGAAACGCTATGATCCGTTGTCAAAAACCATTCCGACCAAATTATTCAACGCCACAGCACGTGCCGTCTCAGGCATCAAGAATCTGCATGACTTCAACTGCGGACTAAAAGCTTACCGTCGTGATGTTGTAAAAAACATCGAAGTATATGGCGAGATGCACCGCTACATCCCCTATCTGGCAAAAAATGCAGGTTTTCCCAAGATAGCCGAGAAAGTAGTACACCATCAGGCGCGGAAATTCGGTAAGACCAAATTCGGCGGATTAAACCGCTTCTTCAATGGGTATCTAGACCTCATCACTCTGTGGTTTTTATCCAAGTTCGGTATCAAGCCGATGCACTTCTTCGGGTTTATGGGATCATTGATGTTTATTCTTGGTTTCATTTCCGTCATTATCATCGGAGCGAACAAGTTATATGCCTTGTCACATGGTTTACCTTATATATTGATTACGGACTCTCCTTACTTCTATCTGGCCCTAACCTTGATGATTCTGGGAACCCAACTGTTTCTGGCAGGATTCATAGGAGAACTGATAGCCCGGAATGCTCCCGAACGCAATAATTATAAAATAGAGAAAGAGTTTTAAGATGAAGAAACTACCAGTCATTATCCTATTGTTCCTGATCGCCGTAAGCGCCTTGACGCAAAGTTGCGGGGAAAGCGACTGTCCGCTGACCACCAACTCCTTTGCCCATTTCGACTTTCTGGACGAAGAGACACATCAGGCCGTGAAATTCACCCCGGCTTTCGATGTCACCGGATTTATCACCACCGATGTGATTGTGCGCGACACGCTGGAAGATGGGACAATCAAGGAAACCATAGTAAAGGACTCATTGATGAATGACACGATATTCAATAAAGCGGAAAGCAGCATGAGCCTGCCTTTGAGTTACACCTCAAAGACCACCTATGTATTGCATTATACGGAAAAGATGCGTGACACCATCATAGTCACCCACCAGAACATCCCTTACTTGCAGAATATAGAATGCGGCACCATGATGTTTTATAAAGTGGAGGACATTCAATACACCACCTATAACTTGAAATCTATCGAGATTGTAAATCCGGACATCAATAATGAAGAAAAAAAGAATTTCAACATATATTACGTTGTTAACGCTACTGAGTAGTATGCTGTTGTACAGCCCCACGCTGGCAGCACAAGAGAAAAAAGCAACAACAGAGGAAGAAAAAGTACCTTTTTATCAAGGAACCACTATCGGTGTGGATATATTTGGCCTGGGAAGCAAGGTTTTCGGAGGTGATATCACCAGTACGGAAATCAGTGTGGAAGTCAATTTGAAAAACCGTTATGTCCCCGTAGCCGAAATAGGATACGGAACCACCGACACTACAGATGACGGTACCAATATACACTATAAAGCATCAGCCCCCTATTTCCGTGTAGGCATGAACTATAATTTCTTTTTCAGAAAACCTTATCTGCCCGGATTCCTGTATGGAGGCATACGCTATGGATTCACCTCTTTTTCATACGATGTAAGCGCTCCGGCCATGAAAGACCCTGCATGGGGATTCCCGGAAATCCCCTTTAGTTATGACGGGGTTAAAACTACAGTAACCTGGGCCGAACTGCTGGCAGGAATAAAGGTGAATGTATACAAGAATTTCTACATGGGCTGGTCACTGCGTTACCGCATACGCATGAACATGAAAAAGACGGAACACACCGAGCCTTGGTACATTCCCGGTTTCGGAAAGAACAACTCGACTAACTTAGGAGTAACATACAGTTTAATATACAAATTACCATTTTAGCTAATGACTACGTTAGAAATATGGCTTCTTGCCATCAGCCTTGCCATGGACTGTTTCACTGTCTCCATAACAAGCGGAATTATCATGCGTCGCATCTGCTGGCGCACTTTTTTTGTCATGGCATTCTTTTTCGGTCTTTTCCAGGCCGTCATGCCCCTTATCGGTTGGTTTGCCGCCAGCCGTTTCAGTCACCTGATAGAAAATTATGACCATTGGATCGCTTTCGGCTTGCTGGCATTCCTGGGAGGACGCATGATTAAAGAGAGCTTCAGCAATGAGGACAAATGTTGTTTCGACCCCACCAGACTAAAAGTGGTTGTCACACTGGCCATAGCAACCAGCATCGATGCGCTGGCCATCGGCATATCATTCGCTTTTGTAGGGATGAACTCTTTCACTTCCATTCTCTCTCCCATTGTCATCATCGGTTTCACCTCTTTTGTCATCTCAACTTTAGGAAGCCTGATCGGTGTATTTTGTGGCAAGCGTTTCAATCTGCGCATGGAATTATGGGGAGGGTTGGTCCTGATTATCATTGGGGTTAAAATCTTAACAGAACATTTGTTTCTTTCTTAATTAAAATACAGGTATGGACAAAAAAAAACGAGTATGGCAATTGCCTTTTCTGGCAATACTGATAATAGGAACAATTATTATTCTAAAAAAACAGGCACCTTTCCGTACGGATGAAGGCTTTGTATTCGGTACTGTGTACAAAATCACCTACCAGTCCGAAGACAACCTGAAAGAAGAAATAGAAAGTGAGCTGAAGAAAGTGGACAACTCCCTCTCTCCTTTCAATCCGAATTCCGTAATCACTCACGTAAACCGCAATGAGAAAACGGAACTGGACAGTTTTTTCGTACATGTATTCCATCTGGCAAAAAAAATATCCGATGAAACCCATGGAGCCTTCGATATCACCGTCGCACCTTTGGTCAATGCCTGGGGATTCGGATTCAAGAAATCGGCAGGAGTGGATTCACTGGTAGTGGACAGTTTGCGCCAAATGACAGGATATCAAAAAATCGGTTTGCAGGACAACCGGATAATTAAAAAAGATCCGCGCATGATGCTGGACTGTAGTGCCATTGCCAAAGGATTCGGAGTAGATGCCGTAGCGATGCTATTGGAACGTAAAGGAATAAAGAACTATATGGTAGATATAGGTGGAGAGGTAGTAGTACGAGGCAAGAACTCCAAGATGAACGCCTGGCGTATCGGCATAAACAAACCGATAGACGATTCTTTGTCAGTAAATCAGGAATTACAGACCGTACTTGCCATTAGCGATGTGGGTATGGCGACATCTGGAAATTATCGCAATTTCTATTACAAAGGCGGAAAGAAATATGCACATACCATAGACCCGCGCACCGGATATCCTGTACAACACAGTATCCTGTCATCCACTGTCATTGCAAAAGATTGCGCCAGCGCCGATGCATACGCCACTGCTTTCATGGTGATGGGACTGGACTCTGCAAAAGCTTTTTGTGAAGCACATCCGGAACTGGACGCCTATTTTATCTGCTCGGGCGAAGGGGATAAATATGAGACTTATGTGACTGACGGAATGAAGAAATTCATCGTCAGCAAGAAATAGATACCCAAGGGAAACCTATCAAACAAAGTTGTACCAGAGCTCACCACAGATTGACACAGATCCGAGGCAAAGCGGCCCGGCCTGCAATCAAACAATCTGTAGTGAGTTTCGACAGCATCATCTGAAAAAAGTGACAACATATCACTGAATCTTCTGAAACTGTTCAATCAACAAAGTCAGATTAGCCGTAAACAAACGAGCCGATATTGCCAGCAAAATGATGCCGAAGAACTTACGAATGACATAAATTCCACCTTTGCCCAAAAAACGTTCAATACGATCCGTCAACTTCAGCACCACATAAACCCAAACCATATTCAATATCAAGGCTATGACAATATTGACAGGAGCATACTCCGAACGCAGGGAAAGCAACGTAGTAAACGCCCCCGCACCTGCCAGCAACGGAAATACCAAAGGAACCAAAGTAGCTTCCTTGATAGGACCTTGATTCTTGAATATTTCGATATCCAGAATCATCTCCAAAGACATGAGAAAAATAACAAACGCGCCCGCCACGGCAAACGAAGCGATATCTACCTGAAATAACTTCAGCATCATATCCCCTGCATAAAAGAAACCCAGCAACAAAGCAAAAGAAATACCGGTTGCCTTATTGGCGTTGACATTTCTCCCCTTCTGCTTAAGATTCAATATAATAGGAATAGATCCGATAATATCAATGACAGCGAAAAGCACGATAAACGCACTTAAAAATTCTTGAAAATCAAATGATCCAAACATAAGCTCCTCCTTTTTTGAACGCAAATATATTTATTTTTTATACAGCCCGCAAGTATTCTGCTTTTAAACATTAGGAGACGGTAAGAAACAATAAAAAAAACAAAAGTTCCCCCACCTATAAATAATAAATCTCGTTTTATCGTTACCTTTGTGTGTTAAACTATAACTTAACGAACATTAGAACTTATGGAAATAACAATGTATGATACACTTTTGCAACTCCCTCTCTTTCAGGGACTATGTAAAAATGACTTCACCAATATCATAGGCAAGGTAAAGTTGCATTTTCGTAAATACAATGCCGACGATATCATTGTGGAGCAAGGGGCACCTTGCACTCAATTAATCTTTCTCCTAAATGGGGAGATGATCTCCCAAGCAACAGATGACCAATATCCATACTCCTTATTTGAAACTTTCGGAAGTCCTTTCGTTATAGAACCCTATTCGTTATTCGGGATGCAAACGAACTATACAGCCACTTACAAGGCACGTACGGATATTAACATAGTGACCATAGACAAGTCATTCGTTCTGAATGAACTGAACAACTACGAAATCTTCCGCCTTAATTACTTAAACATTCTGAGCAACAGGGCACAAGTGGCATACGAAAAATTATGGAACAGCCACATAGGCAATACAGAAGAAAAGATACTGAATTTCCTGTTGCTGCGCTCCATGAAGCCCGAAGGAGAAAAAATCCTTAAGATCAAAATGGAAGATCTGGCAAGTCTGATTGATGAGACACGAATCAATGTGTCAAAAGTGCTGAATGATTTACAGGAACAAGGATTGGTACAGCTCAGCAGAAAAGAAATCTCCATTCCGGCTTTGGAGAAACTGATCGATAAGAATAAATAATCAGCTAAGACCTCATAAAGATGAAAAGCACAGGCATTTCTGCTTGTGCTTTTTTATTTTTAACCTAACTATTTAATATACTTTGTTAAATAAGTAAATAGAATGAGGATAGTGATACTTTTTTTTAGCAAATTTGTAAGTCAAATAAAATAACGCTATGACTGAAAATAAAAATCCATTTTTAAAACCCTATAACACCCCTCATGACACGGCTCCGTTCCATCTTATCAGGATAGAACATTATGAACCCGCCTTGTTGGAAGGAATGAAAGAACAAAATGAGGAAATTGACGCAATTGTCAATAATCCCGAAGCACCGACTTTCCAAAACACCATTGTCGCTCTGGAAAAATCGGGTGCGTTGCTAGACCGCGTAACTACTGTTTTCGGCAATTTGATGAGTGCTGAGACTAGTGACGAGATGCAGGAACTGGCAGAGAAAATGATGCCCTTACTGTCCGAACACAGCAACAACATCAGTCTGAATGAAAAGCTGTTTGCTCGTATAAAAGCCGTATATGAGCAAAAAGACCTGTTGCCACTGAAAGGTGAAGACGCCCGGCTGCTGCAAAAGACATACGACGGTTTTGTGAGAAGCGGTGCCAACCTGACCGGTGAGGCAAAAGAAAAGTTCCGCCAACTGAATACAGAATTAAGCATATTGACTTTACGCTTTTCACAGAATCTGTTGAAAGAAACGAATAACTATGAACTGGCACTGACGGAAAAGCAATTGGAAGGATTGCCCGAAAGCTCGTTGGAAAATTATGCCCAGACAGCAAAGGACAAGGGAAAAGAAGGCAATATCATTACATTGGATGCTCCCAGTTTTGTTCCTTTCATGAAGTATTGCGACGACCGCTCACTGCGTAGAGAAGTCTATATGGCTTATAACACCCAATGTACGCACGAGAACGAATACAACAATGTGGACATCATCAAGCAATTGGTAAACATCCGTATGGAACTGGCCCATTTACTGGGTTTCTCCACCTTTGCCGAGTATAAACTGAAAAAGCGCATGGCCGAAACAAGTGATGCCGTGTACAAACTGCTCAACCAATTGCTGGATGCCTATACCCCTGCCGCCCTAAAAGAAGTGGCAGAAGTTGAAGCATTGGCACACGAAATGGAAGGCGATGATTTCCAGCTGATGCCATGGGACTGGGCTTATTATTCGGAAAAACTGAAAAATAAGAAATTTAATCTGAATGAAGAAGAACTACGCCCTTACTTTGAGCTGAGCCAGGTAGAGAAAGGCGTATTCGGTCTGGCTACCCGCCTGTATGGCATCACATTTAAAGAAAATAAAGAAATTCCGGTCTATCACCCCGATGTAAAAGCTTATGAAGTATTTGACAAAGACGGCAGTTTTCTGGCTGTTCTTTATACAGATTTCCACCCCCGCGCCGGAAAACGTTCGGGCGCATGGATGACCAGCTATAAGGAACAGTGGATAGAAAACGGTGTCAACAGCCGCCCCCACGTATCCGTTACCATGAACTTTACCAAGCCATCGGCAGGGAAACCGGCATTGCTGACTTTCTCGGAAGTAAATACTTTCCTACACGAGTTTGGACACGCCTTGCACGGAATGTTTGCCAATACTACTTATTCAACCATGAGTGGCACCAGCGTATATTGGGATTTTGTGGAACTTCCATCGCAGATTATGGAAAATTTCGCCACTGAAAAAGAATTCCTCAATACATTTGCCAGACATTATCAGACCGGAGAGCCCATTCCTGCCGAACTGATCCAGAAGATTGTAGATGCATCCAATTTTAATGTGGCCTACGCCTGCCTGCGCCAAGTAAGTTTCGGCTTGCTGGACATGGCATGGTACACCCGCCGGGAAACATTCGACGGAGATGTCCGCGCTTATGAAAAGGAAGCATGGAAAAAAGCGCAAGTACTGCCCGGAGTGGAAGACACCTGCATGTCCGTACAGTTCTCACATATCATGCGGGTGGATATTCTGCCGGATACTACAGTTATAAATGGGCGGAAGTGCTGGATGCGGATGCCTTCTCCTTATTCAAGGAAAAAGGAATCTTCAACCGGGAAGTCGCTGCTTCTTTCCGTGAGAATATTCTCTCGAAAGGAGGAACGGAACCTCCGATGACCCTTTACAAACGCTTCCGTGGACAAGAACCCAGTATCCATGCCTTGCTGAAAAGAAACGGAATAACCAACTAAAAAACCAAACAATATGAAACTAAAATCTATTCTTTATATGCTGATGCTGCTCCCTTTTTTATGGAGTTGCAACAATGAAGACGATGTAGAGGAAATCTTTGCAAGCGGCACATGGCATGTGGTGGATTTCTATGGTAAAGCCAATTGGGACAAACGGAACGGAGAGCCCAAATACAATGCAATGGCACACAATCCTGACAAGACAGTCGCAGCCGAAGGAAGAAAAGCTTTGGACATCATTCATAGTTTCAACATTACTTTCAAAGCGGATGGAACTTTTACAGGCAGCATACAAAATGGAACGATTGAAGGCACATGGCAAGCAGACGGAAAAGACCGGACGGTAAACATAAACTTCACCAAGACTCCATCTTCAACAAGCTATAATAAGGAATTCATAGAAGCATTGAATAATGCAATATTTTATCAAGGGGACAGCAATGTCTTATTGCTGGCTCCCGAAGGAAAAAAAACGTATATTCAATTTGCACATAACAAGCAAGACTGAAATAATGGAAACGAAAGAAGAAAAACAACTCAAACTCGACAAACGATACATCCGCATGGCCAGTATTTGGGCGGAAAATTCATACTGTGAACGCCGTCAGGTAGGAGCGTTGATCGTAAAAGACAAGATGATCATCTCCGACGGATACAATGGGACTCCCGCAGGATTCGAAAACGTATGCGAAGATGACAACGGAGTTACCAAGCCTTACGTACTACACGCCGAAGCGAATGCTATCACCAAAATAGCACGAAGCAACAACAGCAGTGACGGAGCAACCATGTACGTCACCGCATCTCCTTGCATAGAATGTGCCAAACTCATCATCCAAGCAGGAATCAAACGGGTAGTTTACTCAGAAAAATACCGTTTGGAAGATGGGCTTGATTTATTAAAACGCGCAAATATTGAAGTAATCTATATCAATCCCAATGAATAACAGCAAATAAAGATATGAGCAAAAATCGAACATCCCGTTTTATACCGGTAATCGTTGCGATAAGCATCGTAGCCGGAATATTGATTGGAACTTTTTACGCCAACCACTTTTCAGGAAACAAATTAGGTATCATCAATACTTCATCCAACAAACTGAATGCATTGTTGCGTATCATTGACGACCAATATGTGGATACAGTGAACATGGGTGAACTGGTGGAAGATGCTATGCCGCAAATCCTAGGTGAACTGGACCCCCACTCTTCTTATATTCCGGCAAAAGACCTGGAAGCTGTAAATTCTGATTTAAAAGGAAGCTTCAGCGGAATCGGTATCCAGTTTACCATCCAGCAGGATACCATCCATGTAAACAGTGTCATCCAAGGCGGACCATCAGAAAAAGTGGGCCTGATGGCAGGAGACCGCATCATCGAAGTTGATGACAGTGCCTTTGTGGGAAAAATCGTCACCAACTATGAATCCATGAAAAGACTGAAAGGCCCGAAAGGCAGTGCGGTAAAACTGGGCGTTTCCGCCCGGGAGAAAAAGAGACTTTACACTTCACCATTGTTCGTGGTGACATACCGGTAAAGAGCGTGGATGCAGCCTATATGCTGAATGACAAATTCGGCTACATAAAAGTAAACAAGTTCGGTGAAACGACTTATCCCGAATTATTGATTTCATTGGCCAAACTGAATCAGGAAAACTGCGAAGGGGTAATTATCGACTTACGCGGGAATACCGGCGGATATATGGGTGCGGCAATCCAGATGGTAAATGAGTTCTTACCCAAAAACAGACTCATTGTTTATACACAGGGACGTAAGTCTCCACGCGAGAACTATACATCCAACGGAACCGGAAGCAGCCAGAAAATGCCTATTGTCGTATTGATGGATGAAGGATCGGCTTCTGCCAGCGAAATTTTTGCCGGAGCCATCCAGGACAATGACCGAGGTACAATCATCGGACGCCGCTCTTTCGGAAAAGGACTGGTACAACAGCCTATCGACTTCAGCGACGGTTCTGCCATCCGTCTGACAATCGCCCGTTATTATACCCCGTCAGGACGCTGCATCCAGAAACCGTATGTAAAAGGTAATGACGCAAACTATGAAATGGATATCCTGACCCGTTACGAGCATGGAGAATTTTTCTCACAAGACAGTATCAAACAGGATCAAAGCCAAATCTTTGAAACTTCTTTAGGCCGTCCTGTATATGGCGGTGGGGGGATTATGCCCGATATCTTTGTACCTCAGGATACTACCGGTGTGACTTCCTATTATCGTATGGCCGCCAACCGCGGACTGACCATCCAGTTTGCTTTCCAGTATACGGACAGCCACCGTGGCGAAATGCAAAAATATGAAACCGAAGAAAGCCTGTTGCAATATTTGAAGCATCAGAATATTTTGGAACAATTCGCCCGTTTCGCAGAAAGCAAAGGATTGAAACGTCGCAACATATTGATGTACAAATCACAGAAACTGTTTGAAACCAATTTATACGGGAACATCATTTATAACATGCTGGGCATGGAAGCTTATATAGAATACTTGAACAAGAGCGACAAAACTGTCCTCAAAGCATTGGAAGTATTGGATAAAGGCGAATCATTTCCCAAAGCTCCCGAACAACCCATAGAACCGAAAGTAAGCGATGAAGGAACTAAAAAAGCAACTGCGCAAGCAGATAGCGCAAGAAAAGCGCCGTCACGACATCACCGAATTAATGACGAAGTCCGCTGCTTTGCTTGAGAAACTGGAACAGCATCCCAAGTTTGCATCGGCCCGTACCGTTTTGCTCTATTATTCATTGGGTGATGAAGTACAGACACATGACTTCGTTGAGAAATGGCACCGGCAGAAAACAATTTTACTGCCAGTAGTCAAAGGAGACGAGTTGGAGCTTCGTGTTTATACAGGCAGACAAAGCCTGAAGACCGGTGAGGCTTATCATATAGAGGAACCGACGGGAGAAGCATTTACTGCTTATGAAAAGATAGACCTCGCCATTATACCGGGCGTTTCTTTTGATGCCCAAGGCAACCGGCTGGGAAGAGGAAAAGGATATTATGACAAATTGCTGCCTCTTCTTCATTCCTATAACATAGGTATATGCTATGACTTCCAAGTAAGCGAAAAAATACCTGTCGAACCTTTCGACCGGGTGATGGATGAAGTCTGGACAGAAAATGGAATGCTGAAATAGATTCTATCGTGATAAGAACTGCTCCATAACTTGAAACCTCTTTTTAAGTGCGGATTTTTACGAAAAAGATAAAAGAAAATTCGTAAAATCCGCATTTAAAAGGAAGTAGCACAAGAACCTTCGGAACGACCAAAGGAGCAAATTGAATACCAACAAGTTAACGGAAAATAATATTGACTATCACTTGTGCCCCTACTTGTTTATTCAGATTCTTCACCAATAAATCACGCCCCATCATCAACTCCTGACGAAGCACGGACGAAGTGAGATGCACATAAAGTATCTGATTCTTGATATAAAGATTACTAGTATATTTAGTAATGGCAGGCCCCACCACATCTTTCCACGCCTGTATCAGACGATACTCGTTCAGTGGTGCCTCCAAAGCATTCTGCCGGAAGAACTTCCGGACCATTTCCCCTATTTGTTCCGCATCATTACGTTTCATTCAGCCATTTCCTTTCTTTCCGTCACGCTTCCGTTCTCCACAGCAAAGACTCTGTATTCCCTTTCTATCTTCTTCAATATCTTATCCAGATGATCCCTGTTGGTATCCGTAATGAAAATCTGCCCGAAACTGTCTCCGGCTACCAGTTTTACAATCTGTTCCACACGGAAAGCATCCAGTTTATCAAAAATATCATCCAACAATAACAAAGGAGTGGTGTTGCTGCCTGTTTTCTTCAGAAAATCAAATTGAGCCAATTTCAAGGCGATAAGATAAGTTTTGTTCTGCCCTTGTGAACCCTCCCGCTTTATCGGAAAATCACCCAACTGCATGATCAAGTCATCTTTGTGAACCCCCTTCAGTGAATATCCCATTATACGGTCACGCTGACGGCTCTCCTTGATAATGTCCAGCAATCCCCCACTCAAGGCATGAGATTCATACGCCAAGTCCACCTTCTCTTTATCTTGCGAGATATAAGAATAAAAAGACTGGAAAGTAGGTATAAATTCAGCTATAAACTCACTACGCTTCTCAAAGACAATCTCGCCCGCAGACGCCATCATCTCCTCCCATACCAGCATCAACTCCTCATCAGGCTCCTGTTCCGATTTCAACAAGGCATTACGCTGTGCCAACGCCTTATTATAACGTATCAGCGCGTCCAGATATTCCTTATCATATTGCGATATCACCACATCCATAAAACGGCGGCGCTCTTCGCTACCTCCCGCAATCAACTCCGCATCAGCAGGAGATACCATTACGAGGGGAATAAACCCGATATGATCTGACAACCGGCTATATTCCTTTTTATTCCGCTTGAATTGCTTTTTCTGACGACGCTTCAATCCACAATACACCTCTTCCGGATCACCTTGGTCTGTTTCATAAAAACCCTGAATCACAAAGAACTCCCCTTCATGACGGATATTCTGCGAATCAATGGGATTGGTAGCACTCTTACAAAAAGAAAGATAATAAACCGCATCCAGCAAATTCGTCTTCCCCATGCCGTTTTGTCCGATAAAACAATTCATCTTCGGCGATAATTCCAGTTCTGCCTGCTCCAGGTTTTTATAATTCAATATCGAGATGCGTTTCAGTATCATAGAACTTTTATTTAATTGAGGATACAAAATTAGAGATAAAAACGGGAAAAACTAAAAAAACATGCCTGTAAATTTCATTAATACATAGAAATAAACTACTTTTGCTGACCGAAAAAGCATATCCGAAAAATAATAAAAAAGTAAATATAAAAATGGCAGAACAAAAACACACTCAGGACCCATTGGATATGGAAGAAGCACTGAGTACCTCAGAAGCATTCCTTATCAAGAACAAAGGAAAAATCCTTGGAACTATTGCAGCAGTAGTGATTATCATAGCTGGTTTCATGGGATATAAGCATTTTATTTCTGAGCCCAATGAAATAAAAGCATCAGAGGCTCTATTTAAAGGAGAACAATATTTCGGAGCTGATAACTTTGAAACCGCATTGAATGGTGACAGCATCGGCTACAAAGGTTTCCTGAAAGTAGCAGACGAATTCAGTGGAACAGCTGCCGGCAATCTGGCCAATGCTTATGCAGGTATCTGCTTTGCACAGTTGGGAAAATATGAAGATGCAGTGAAGTATCTGGATAAGTTCAGCGCTAAAGACCAGCTGGTAAGCCCCGCTATTTTGGGAACTATCGGCAACTGCTATGCAGAGATGGGACAATTGGACAAAGCCGCAGGAACTTTGCTGAAAGCAGCCGATAAAGCAGACAGCCAGGCATTGAGTCCTATCTATTTGATTCAGGCAGGTCAGTTGTTCGAGAAACTGGGCAAGAACAGTGAAGCTGTTAAAGCTTACACATTGGTGAAAGAAAAATACTTCAACTCTTACCAGTCAATGGACATCGATAAGTACATCGAGCGTGCATCTATCAAATAAGAAAAAGAATATACCTTAATGATATAAAGAGGTTGTCTGCACCTGTGTACAGATAACCTCTTTCTTTTATTAAACCACTAAAACTAAAAAACAATGGCAACAGCGTATCATAACTTGTCTGACTACGATTTCAATTCAGTACCTAACGCAGAAAATATGCGTTTCGGTATTGTGGTATCCGAATGGAACAACAACATCACCGGCCCCCTATTGGAAGGTGCCGTAACCACCCTGAAGAAACACGGTGCAAAAGATGAAAATATTCTGGTGCAGACAGTACCCGGCAGTTTTGAACTGACTTTCGGTTCCGCACAAATGATAAAAAGTGGAAAAGTAGACGCAGTGATTGCAATAGGTTGCGTAGTTCGTGGCGATACTCCGCACTTTGACTATGTATGTGCCGGTACCACCCAAGGTATCGCCCAACTGAATGCCGAGGGAGAGATTCCTGTAATCTATGGTTTGATCACTACCAACACCATGCAACAAGCAGAAGACCGCGCCGGTGGAAAATTAGGCAATAAAGGAGATGAATGTGCAATAACTGCCATCAAAATGCTCGATTTTAAGCAGAAATTACAGAAAACACAGATTTTATAAAAAAAACTTCCTGCATAATTTGCATATTCAAAAAAAAGCCGTACCTTTGCATCGCAATTGAGAAACAAACCTACTCAATAAGAGAATTGAGATAGAATCTTAAGAGCGAATGGGCAAATACCAGAGTGGCCAAATGGGGCAGACTGTAAATCTGCTGTCTTTCGACTTCGGTGGTTCGAATCCATCTTTGCCCACGAAAATTGCGGAAGTAGCTCAGTTGATAGAGCATTAGCCTTCCAAGCTGAGGGTCGCGGGTTTGAGCCCCGTCTTCCGCTCTACAGAAGAGATGATTAAATCATCTCTTTTTTTATACAACTACTCCATAAACCAATAAAACTTTTCGGCTTGCCAATTGTTGTATGAATAACAACAATTTTAATAGAAAGGACATTGAGTTATGAAGACTGTCATTGACAAAGCCAACACAAGAGGTTATTTTAATCATGGATGGCTAAAGACCTACCATACATTCAGCTTCGCAGATTATTATAATCCCAGACGTATACACTTCGGTACTTTGCGTGTATTGAATGATGATACTGTGGCTCCCGGAGAAGGTTTCGGCATGCACCCGCATAAAAATATGGAAGTAGTATCCATCCCTTTACAAGGATATTTAAGACACGGAGATAATGTACAAAATGAAAGTACCATCACCCCCGGAGAAATCCAGGTAATGAGTACAGGAACAGGTATCTATCACAGTGAATACAATGCCAGTAAAACGGAAGATCTGAAATTTCTGCAAATCTGGGTGATTCCTAATGTAGAGGAAACCAAACCCGAATACCATAATTATGATATCCGCCCGTTATTGAAACATAACGAACTGACAACTTTCATTTCTCCCTCCGGAAACACACCGGCACATCTGCTACAGGATGCCTGGTTCTCTATGGGCACATTAGATGCCGGACATAGTGTGATATATCGTATGCACAAACCTCGCACAGGTGTTTACATTTTCGTTATAGAAGGAGAGATTAATGTAGCAGGCGAGAATCTTTCACGCCGTGACGGTATCGGTATATGGGACATTGAAAGTGTCACTATCGAAGCCATTTCGGAAACACAGATACTGGCTATTGAAGTAGCTATGTAAACTATATATTTGTGGCGCAATCATCCAAACGGGAGATTTGCGCCACAAATTCCTCTTTACTTCCTTGTCCTAATCCCATTTTTCTACAAATTCTATACACCACACGGTCCACAGAACGGGATTGCACATCTAGCAGGCCAGCTATTTCATCAAACAACGGAAGATTTCAGAAGAGGGCACGAAGATTTTAAAGCTTCTTGACGAAGGCTGTCTGCTTGTGCAGTTCTGCCCAAATGTTTATACAAGGCCGCCAATTCGGTATCATACCTATAACGGGATTCCGCAGTACGGGTGCGTTCCATCGCTTTTAACAGGAATGAAACTGCCGGTTCCCACTCCCGTTGATCTTTCTCTTTCAAAGCTAATTGATAATAAATCTTCTCTTGCGAGGTAAAATCCATCCGGTTGACCAACCGTAAAATGCAATAGTTTCATAGATTCAATCAATTTTTGAAGGTATATACAATAATAAGCGGATTATCATCCTCTGCCATAGAAATAGGAGTTTCCTTCTGAATGGCCGGACGTAAATCCACCTTCCATACACCTGTTTTTTGTAATGAACCGGATTGACATGTAACCAGAATCAATAGAATAATGATTATACCTAACCCCATCTGTGCTTTGCTTTTCATCATAGTTTATTTTTTTCAAAGCAAAGATAGACAAGAACCAATAATTTACAGAAGGAAAACTGAAGGAATTTTGCGACAACACAAATCTCTGATTATCTTTTAATTACAGACAACCAGAGATCATTATTGCGACAAAAGCAAAAGCTTTTTCAGCGTGTTTCTCAGAGTTCTATTGTTAATTCTACCGGACAATGATCCGAACCGAAGATATCCGTATGGATATGTGCACCTTTCAACTTATTCCTCAGTGAATCGGAAGTGAGGAAATAATCAATACGCCAGCCTGCATTCTTTTCACGAGCCTTGAAACGATAAGACCACCATGAATAGATTCCTTCCTGTTCCGGATAAAAATAGCGGAACGTATCCGTAAAACCGGAGTCGAGCAAAGTGGTGAACTTGGTACGTTCCTCATCAGTGAAACCTGCATTTTTACGGTTTGTCTTAGGATTCTTCAAGTCTATTTCCTTATGTGCCACGTTCAGGTCACCACACACAATGACCGGTTTCTTTTCTTCCAGTTTTTTCAGATAGGCACGGAAATCATCTTCCCACTTCATTCTATAATCCAACCGTCGCAATTCGTCCTGCGAATTGGGAGTATATACCGTAATCAAATAAAACGATTCCAGCTCAAGAGTGATCACCCGTCCTTCGTGGTCGTGCTCTTCTATGCCTAAGCCGTATGTCACAGATAACGGTTTGACTTTCGAAAAGATGGCTGTACCTGAATATCCCTTCTTCTCAGCATAATTCCAATAAGAGTAATATCCTTCAAACTTCACATCCAGTTGCCCTTCCTGCATCTTTGTTTCCTGCAAGCAGAAGAAATCGGCGTCCAAGCGATTGAAAGCATCGGTAAAACCTTTATCGTAACAGGCCCGCAGGCCGTTTACATTCCATGATATGAATTTCAACATGATTCTTTTGTTATTTGTAGATTAAAAAAACATTCCGGAACAAAAGTAAGCACAAAAGCATACTTATCAAAACAAAAAAACTTAAAACAAAAAAGCGTCCCCTTTCCGTAAACGGAACAGGACGCTTATCCTTATGAATTAAGGAATAAATTTTCTCTATAATTACTGTGCCGAATCACCTGGAGCAGGAGTTTCTGTTGCAGCATCATTTGTTTGCGGAGCAGCAAAACCTGAAGGTGCATTCAGCGGATTAGTAGCCCCTTCTTTCACTGCTTCTTCCATAATTACAGAAGATTCAGTATGGGCTGCAGGAACAAAATAAGCTGTAAGCACACTACATGCTACCATAAAAGCAGCTAATCCCCATGTTAATTTCTCAATAAAATCTGTAGTCTTGCGAACCCCCATAATTTGATTTGAAGAAGCAAAACTAGAAGCCAGACCACCACCTTTTGAGTTCTGAATCAGTACGACAAAGCACATCAAAAGAGCTGCAAGCACAATTAATCCAATAAGTAATAAATACATTTTCTTTATTTTGATTTAGTGTTAATAATCAATTTCTCCAAAAATCTTATTTGGTCTGCAAAGTAAGCGTTTTTTTTTGGATATTTCAAATTTAATTTTTTAATAATTTCCAGAGCCTTAGAATATCTTTGTTGTTTAACGTATATTTTAGCCAATGTTTCGGTAAAATAGCTTTCCTCTTCCATATCCTCCTCAGTATCTTCCGGTTCATCCGCTTCAGCAACTTCTTTCTTCGCTGCTGTCACCTCTTTCATTCCTAATTGAGGCAACAAAGGTTCTTCTGCCGACTTTTCAATAAAATCGTCTATCAAACTCTGTCCTTTCATCTGAGGAACATCATCAGATACACGTTCTTCCTCATGCAATAAAAAGGAAGTATAATCTGTCGTTACATCCATTGGTAATTCCACAGCAACGGGCTCTTCAGGCAAAGAAGACAAGAAAGCATCGATCAATGAAAGAGTACGGTCCAATCCGGCATTTTCCTTAGGCCGGTCTTGCTTTTCAAAGGAAGATACAGTAAAGCGTTCCCCTTCTATCAGATAAAAAAGCACCTTGCGGTCGGCTACATACAATGCAGCCTTGCGTAGTTCCTCACCGAATGTTATGTCATGCAATAGAAACAGATTCTTCAGATAAAGCAATCTCACTGTCTGAAAATACGGATAACGCGCGAGTAGCGTCCGCAACTCGTACAAAGTATCCCGATTCAGTCGTTCAGGATGCGTTATCCATTCATATAATTGTTGTTGTATCATGACAGAAAAGAACCCACTACCAGTTTGCTACGGTAGCATTGAATATTTGCTCTACGATTTCTTTAATCATCTGGTTTACCAACTCATCCTGTACCGCACTCAGCTGCTGATTGGAATTATATTCACGGCTAGCAGAGAATTGCTGTCCGTTCATATTCTCTGCCGGGTTAGAGCTGTTGACAAAATTCACTCTAACCGTCATACGCAATTCCACCATACTGGAATAACCGTCAGAACCGATTCCTTTGTTCAACGCATCATAATTGGTTATCTCCCCCGACAATTGCAGGTCACCTCCACGCTTGACTTGCTTCAACCGGGTCTGCTGCATATAAATATCCTGTAATGCCGTATTGAACATGCTCTCCATCGGTCCCCATACAAAACCAGCCGAACGGTTCGGGAAATTCTCGAACGAAATAGTCTTTACCTTTGTATAATCTATAGAAGATCCGTTAAACTTATAGGAAATAGAACAAGCAGTCACTATCCCCGCCAATACCATCAACACACCAACTACTTTCAATTGTTTAATCCAAGCCATATTCTTTTATTTTTCTATAAAGTGTACGCTCTGAAATATTCAAATCTTTTGCCGCATTCTTACGCTTTCCATGATGACGGTCGAGCGCCTTACGTATCATTTCCTTCTCCACTTCGTCCAATGACAAGGTGGCTTCCTCTACAACTTCCTCCGTATCCTGAATATCATCCACTATAGGATGAACCGGCTTGGCGGCAGAAATTATAGTAGGTGTAGCGGGCACTACTGTCGTAACCAAATTCCGCTGCGGTTCCTGATAATAAGAAACCGCTGTAGTAGCCGGCGGTGCCGGAACAGGTTGCGCTCCGCGTTCCGCCATCAATGTATTGACTAATTTCTTCAAATCAGTCACATCACGCCGCATATCAAACAATACCTGATACAAAATCTCACGCTCGCTTTCAAAAGCCTTTCCGGTACTTGCCTTCACACCAAACAAAGCGGGCAAGCCGGAATTCACATGCTGTTCCGGTAAATAATTCCGCAAAATTTCCGCCGTTATGTCACGGTTAGTCTCAATAATAGATATCTGTTCAGTAATATTCTTCAACTGACGCACATTACCGGGCCATGGATAAGCCAGCAACAAAGTTTTCGCATCTTCTGTCAACTGGATAGCCGGCATACGGTATTTCTCAGCAAAATCTGATGCAAATTTACGGAAAAGTAACGTTATATCATCCCCACGTTCACGCAAAGGCGGTATTTTAATAGGCACCGTGTTCAGACGATAATATAAATCCTCACGAAAACGCCCCTGGGCGATTGCTTCCGTCAGATTCACATTGGTTGCCGCGACAATACGTACATCAGTCTTCTGCACTTTGGATGAACCGACTTTGATGAATTCGCCACTTTCAAGCACACGTAACAGACGCGCCTGTGTAGCAAGAGGCAACTCCCCCACTTCATCCAGAAAAATAGTTCCTCCATTGGCTTCGGCAAAATACCCGTTACGGTCACCGATAGCTCCTGTAAAAGCTCCTTTTTCATGACCAAAAAGTTCCGAGTCGATAGTCCCTTCGGGTATAGCTCCACAGTTCACCGCTATGTAATGCCCATGCTTGCGACGGCTGAATTGATGGATTATTTGTGGGAAGTTTTCTTTTCCGACCCCGCTTTCGCCAGTTATTAAGACAGATAAATCAGTGGGCGCCACCTGAATAGCCACATCTATGGCACGATTCAGCCTTCGGCGTTACCGATAATTCCAAATCTGAGTTTTACATTTTGTATTTCCGACCTGACCATATTCACTCTATTATATGACAAAATTACAAATTCCCCGGCACACAACAAGTAATTATGGCAGTTTTTTACCGGGTTACTCCGTTAAAAATCTCTTTTCTCAGCAGAAAAGAATACTGAAAAACGGCTTCCCACACCAACTTCAGAGGAAAGTGCGATTCGTCCGCCCAGCTTTTCGACTATCACTTTACAAATAAAAAGTCCCAAACCTGTGCCTTGTACAAACTCATCTTTCTTGTAAAACCGGCTGAATATCACTTTTTGTTCGGACTTTGAAATTCCTATGCCCGTATCTTCCACATAGAGTTCCACTTCATGCCGTTCCTCCACATAGTTCCATCCCAATTTTATATATCCTTTCGTGGTAAACTTGGCCGCATTATTCAAGAAATTGGTGATCACTTGAACCAGCCTGTCCCTGTCCAGATGCACCCACACCGTTCCATCTCCTTTTTCCAGGCTGAACTCCAGTGTCCGAGGCATCAGCAAGCTATGTGTCTGATATATTTCATCCACGACAGCGGCCAAAGACCAGTCCTCATTATTGAATGAAAAGTAACCGGACTCGATGCGGGATATTTCGAGTATATCGTTTATCAACTTCAACAACAGTTCGTTGTTACGAGTAATCGTATCTATAAATTGTTTCTTTTCCTCATCGGAAAACTCCATGTCGGGCGAAGCCAGCAAGTTAGAGAATCCCACAATGGCATTCAGCGGAGTACGGATCTCATGGCTCATATTGGCTAGAAAAGATTCTTTCAGTTCTGCTTTTTCAGCCACTTCACGCGCTTCTATTAATTCTTGCTCTCTTTTTTTATACTCCTCTATATTTAGTAAAAGCCCTGTTGTCTTCTGCTCTCCAAAGATGCTCTTCATTGTGCTGCATCTCAGTTCCCACCACTGGTAACCCTTCCCGTCAAAATCACACTGCAACTCCACAAACCGCTTTCCATCAATCATGTCCCTATGCAAGATAGATTCTACTTGAGGCAGGAAACTGGGATGAATAAAAGAGCAGAATACGCTTACATCCAGCGAATACGATTCCAAATCACTTTTTTTACCCAAGAAACTATCGAAAATCATCTTGTCCTTTTTCAATCTCCACGCATAGGAATCACTGCCCGCCACAGCCAAAGCCAGCGACTCTTTTTCATCCTCCAAAGCATAAAGGACATTACGCTTTCTCTGAGTCTCGCGCCAATACAAATAGGTGACAAACGCTAGCAGACACGAAACAAAAAGGCTCCGCCTACCCAAAGAAACCACCACAAAAAGGGAGAACGCACTTTAAAGGGAACATTTATCACTGTGTATTCCGCCGGTATGTCTTTCAGCCCCATCCCTCCCCGATGTAAAATATTCCAGTCTATATAATATTCTTTGGCACTCTCCCGAATAGGGATACAAGAGATGTCCTCCCCGTTCAACACACGGACAGCTGTCTTCACCTGTTCTTCCACCTGAACAGGCATGGGAGTGATATATCCTCCCAGAAAATTATACCCGCAGTCAAAAAGTTCATTGATAGCTGTAAAACGGAAACGAGTGGAAGAGGAAGCGATGGTAACGGTCACATAGTCGAATTTAAGTTGCAAGTACGGACGGCTTCCATATTTGCTCACAGCCCATATAAAATCTTTCTCGGGCCTGGCACTCCTGTTCCATTGCTTGGACGGATTACGGACGGAGTATCCGGAAAAGACGATCTTCCCTTTTTTAGATTCTCTAACTACCGTCGCCCAGTTAAAACGCCAATCCAAATTATCAATAATGGAGTCGGTCACCAACTGTTCACGGGCATCCTCCCTTATTTTGCGATCTATAAACGTATAATCCAATACTGTATAAATATCGCGTTGACCGGTTATCTTTTCAATCATTCTAAGATTCTTCTTCAAATCAATCTTATCATGAAATCCGGTGAGGTTGGGATATTGCTCTATAAGCCCCCAGTTGGGATAATTCACTCCGGCAAAGATCGTAGGAGTTTCCTTCAGCAAAGGATGGTGTGTTTTCAATAAAGAATAGGTAGCCTGGTCTTCATTGACAAGGATCACATCGGGTTTCCAGTGCGTACAAGTATCAAGCAGTCTCTTTATAGCCCTAATCTCACCGGGCTCATCGTACTGTTCGCAATCCAGATAGAAATAATGGATATCCGCAGAAAAGGAGGAAGAAGAAAATTCCTTCTCTATCAACCTATTATATTCCTTATATCCCGGATAGTCTTTTTCATAAGAATGAATAACCAGCACATTGCATTCTTTCTCCGAGCAAGAAGCCAAGAAAAGCTCTATTATGCAAAAACTTATGATTAGATCAATTATACGCATATATTTTTTACTCTAAAGACCCATTCAGGCAATCCCCGCCATACCTTACTTTTTATTGCCCCGTCAATACGTTCAATCATGTTTTGCAAAAGTGATAAAAAAGAAGAAGATAAACAAAAAATAACCATTAAAAATAGACATCCTTTTACTTTTTTGTGAAGAAGAGGACATTCAGCCTAAAGTTTCATTCAAAAAAAGAGGAAGTTCTTCCTTACGGAGCACTTCCTCTTTCTATCTATTATGGATATACAGAATTTTAATCTATCTCCTGATCGGCTTCATAACCACCCATTTCACGAATAGCGTTCTTCAAGATAGCATACTGCTGGAAGAGGTGATTGACCGGAATTTCGTTTTCCGTATAATCGTGCATCGGACTCTTCAAGAAGAAGCTCAGGAAACGCTGAATGCCAAAACGTCCCGCACGTGCGGCCAAGTCGCTCAACAATACCAAATCCAAGCACAAAGGAGCGGCAAGAATAGAGTCGCGGCACAGGAAGTTAATCTTGATCTGCATGGGGTAGCCCATCCAGCCGAAGATATCAATATTATCCCAACCTTCTTTATTGTCATTACGAGGCGGATAGTAGTTGATACGCACTTTGTGATAATAATCCGTGTACAAGTCCGGTTGGTCTTCTGGAACAAGGATAGATTCCAATGTAGATAATTTGCTGACCTCTTTAGTATGGAAGTTAGCCGGTTCATCCAACACCAGACCATCACGATTACCAAGAATGTTTGTAGAGAACCAACCGTCCAAACCTAAACAACGGGTTCCGATAATCGGTGCGAAACCTGATTTAACCAATGTCTGGCCTGTCTTGAAGTCCTTACCTGCGATAGGCATTTTAGTTTTTTCAGCCAATTCCCACATTGCCGGAATATCAACGGTTGTATTAGGTGCTCCCATAATGAAAGGACATCCTTCCGACAATGCAGCATAAGCATAGCACATAGACGGAGCGATGTGAGCTTTATCATCATCTTTCATGGCCTGTTCCAATGCAGCCAATGTTCCGTGTATCTTTTCATCAACAGGAACATAAATTTCTGTAGAAGCAGCCCAAAGCACTACAATACGGTCACAGTTGTTAGCAACTTTAAAATTGCGGATATCTTCACGCAACTGTTCCATCATATCCCAACGGTTCTTGCAGTCTTTCACGTTGTCACCATCCAGACGGCTGGCATAATTGTGATCGAAAGCAGCTTTCATTGGAACTATTTTCTCCAATTCATCCTTTACAGGATTGATGTCTTTTTCTTTTAAAACCTCAGCATTGATCGCTGATTCGTAAGCATTAGCCGGATAAACATCCCATGCTCCAAAAACAATGTCATTCAAGTTTGCCAATGGAACAATTTCGCCATAGTGCAAATACTTTTTATTCTCTCCACGGCCAACACGCATTTTATCATATTGAGTCATAGATCCGACAGGTTTTGCCAGTCCCTTACGAGCCATCAGCACACCTGTCATAAAAGTTGAAGTAACAGCGCCCAATCCAACACAAAGAACGCCTAATTTACCGGTTGCCGGTTTCACATTCATTTTTTCCATTCTAATTTCTTTGTTAAAATTGCATCTCATAGCAGAGATTAAGATAATTTGTGCCAAAGTTACACCTTCTTTTGAAAACTTCCATGCTTTTTCTAGTTTTTTTTGTAGCTTTGCGACCGTTTAATATAAATAAGTATGAATGATATTTGTTGCATAGGTCACATTACATTAGATAAAATAGTAACACCCAGAAAAACGACTTATATGCCCGGCGGGACTTCTTATTATTTCTCACATGGAATCAGCCACTTAAAGGATACAAAACATTATCAACTGGTCACAGCACTGGCTCCCAATGAATTTAAAGCAGTTGAAGAGATCCGCGCCAAAGGTATCAAAGTTACTGTTATTCCCAGTCGCCGGACGGTATATTTCGAGAATACATACGGTGAAAATCAAGACAACCGCACCCAACGGGTACTGGCTAAAGCCGATCCTTTTACAGTAGAGCAACTAAAGAATATAAATGCACATATTTTTCATTTGGGAAGCCTTTTAGCAGATGATTTTTCATTGGATGTTGTAAAATATCTTTCCACTAAAGGTATATTGGCTGTAGATGCACAAGGGTACTTACGCGAAGTCCGGGATGAAAAAGTTTATCCGACAGATTGGACAGACAAGACAAAAGCACTAAAATATATTGACATCCTAAAAGTAAATGAGCACGAAATGGAAGTGCTGACCGGCCAGACAGACATAAAAAAAGCCGCCCTGCAACTTGCGGAATGGGGAGTAAAAGAGGTATTGATCACATTGGGAAGTTTAGGATCGATAATTTATGCGGAAGGTAAATTTCATAAAATTCCAGCCTATCCTCCTAAAGACATCGTAGATGCCACTGGCTGTGGAGATACTTATGCCACAGGATATCTATATATGCGCAACAAAGGAGCTTCCTATGAAGAAGCCGGTTGTTTTGCAGCAGCCATGTCAACGCTGAAATTAGAGGCGTCCGGTCCTTTCAGCAAAACCGAAGAGGATGTATGGAATCTGATCCGAACCAGTCTCCTGAAAGCTGAGGAAATTTAAGAACAAGGAACAATCCCGATAAAGCCCGACAGGCAACATGGGGATTTTCATTTCAACTTCTTTCCACATCAGCATACCACGAATAGAACAATACGACACAAAAAGAAATAAAGGGTATGATAAATGACAAGGACATGGTACTATTATCCGCCACATAGCCCATCAGCACAGGACCAACGGCCCCTCCTACGGGCGACATCATCAGGAAGGAAGAAGCTCGCTTGGTTTTTTCTCCCAATCCCTTCAAAGATATGGCAAAAATAGTGGGAAACATAATAGCTCGAACACATATACCAACAACAAGGCTATTAATGAAACCTTTCCTAAATTACAAACGATAAGAAATGTAGCCGCTACCGTTCCAAAAGCACAACATAGCAACACTCTCTCCGCACGGATTCGCTGCATAATCCAGCTACCGGCAAAACGTCCGCACATAAATAATCCAAGCCCGCCGAAAGAAAGCACCACCGCTGCATCACGAGCATTCATCCACCCGTCATCCACCACATAATTGATAAAAAAACTATTAATGGAAATCTCCGCTATTTCATAACAGAACAACGCCAATACCCCGAATAAGAATAATTTGTGCGACCATAAGCTTTTGGAGGCCGCTTCTCCACCCGCCAGATCATCTGCATGAACAATCTCCGGAAGTTTTATGCGGGAAAAAATCAATGCCACTATCAGTACAACCACTCCCATCAACATATAAGGATACGAAACATTTGCCTCCCCCTTCCCCGAAAACAATAACAGTCCTCCCACTAAAGGGCCGCAAATACATCCTAACCCATTAAAAGACTGAGCCAGATTCAACCGGCTGGCAGCTGTCTCTCTATCCCCCAGTTCTGTCATATAAGGATTTGCCGCCGTTTCCAAAAAGACCAAACCGCAGGCAATGACAAACAAAGAGAACAAGAAAAAATCAAATGACATCCAATACTCGCCGGGAATAAACATCAGCGACCCAATTCCATAGAGCAATAGTCCGAAAACAACTCCCCTACGATATCCATATTTGGTTATAAACAGTCCTGCAGGAACAGCCATTACGAAGTAACCCAGATAAAACATCACCTGCACCATGGCCGAATGAGTACGGGTAATATCCATCACCTCCTGGAAATGTTTGTTCAACACATCGAGAATAGCATGTGCAAATCCCCATAAAAAGAACAAAGAGGTTACCAAAACAAAAGGAACCAAATAGTCCCTTTTTACCAATGCATGTCTTTGCGCCTTCATTCCTTATTATAATAATGCGGGCAATTGTGCCAGATCTGTAATAATCACATCAGGAACAGATTCGTCAATAACTTCTCCTCCCCAGCCTTCTCCTTTCAACCAAGCCACACGGCAACCTACAGCTTTGGCCGGAACAACATCTTTTGAGAAAGAATCTCCGACCACCAGCACATTCTTTGCCACAAATCCCATAGCATCCACTCCAAGTCCATAGATAGCGGGATCCGGTTTACGAACCCCCACTACAGAGGATTCAATAATCTCATCAAAAAAATCCAAGAGCCCGAAGTCTTTTAAAATGGTCTGGATATTACCATAAAAATTAGAAACCAACACCAATTTATATTTCTCCGCCAGCTTTTCCACCACCGGACGGGTTATCTGCAATATATCCAACACATACCCATAACAACTGTCTGCCACCTTTGTGGCATAAGATTGCAATTGCGACTCATCCATAGTCAACTTTCTCTGTTCAGCCAGCCATTCCACCTGAAGTTTGGTCTTGATAGAAAGCACATCATGAAAATTATGCCAAGGCTGTACAAAAGGGTATCTGGCCAATGCTCTTTCCCCGAAGACATACGCCTCACGGAAACTTTCCTTATCCACCGGCACCTGATGTTCCATATACTTATCCCATAACACCGCGGCCCAATGACGGCTGTTCGTATCTATCGTACCGCCATAATCAAATATAACTCCCTGAATATCTTTCAACGCATTCATTATCTTATTTTATTAGCAGGTGTACCGTTGCCGACTTTCATCAGCAACACACCAATTACAATCCAAATCAATTCACGTACACGGGTTATCAATCCGGTATATACACCGAAAGCCCCCGGAATGGCCAGTCCTCCTACGGCTAAGGCAAAACCTCCTTCGCGCGCTCCCAATTGCATAGGCGAGAAAAAGAACAAATTGGCAAATAAAGAAGTAAATGCCATAATCAGGATACAAGCCGGAAAACTGACATCTGTTGTCAGAATATTCAATATGAAATACACTTCCAGACATCCTATAATCCGGGCCATGAATTCCAGACTCAACGAGGCATAAAATGTAGTTCTACGCTGTTTGTGCAGTTCCGCTATCTGACTGTCCACACGTTCCAAAGCCTCACGTTTGTTTTCCGAAAAACGTCTGGCCCATCCTTTGACAAAAGGAATATGCTGAAGCAATTTTAAAGTACGGACAGCCATACCGTTTTTGTATCCTTTCATAAAAAAATAAATGGCTAAAAGAGAAACCGCACCCACAATGGCCAGCATAGTCCCCATGGCAATATCCACAGGACGTAAAGCCAAGTACAGGAAAATAGAAAAAAACCAAAAGCAAAAATGCGAGAAAATATGCATCATCACATAAAGAATAACCGACGATGTCGCCTTACTGCCCCCGACATAAGGAGTCAGCTCCATAATACGGTAAGGCTCTCCCCCCATCAATCCCACCGGAGTGGCATAATTCAGTGCAAATCCGGAAACAGTCAGTTTATAAACTTTCCAAAATGGAATAGGTGTTCCCTTTTTTCCATCCCGGATGATAATGTACCAGGAAAGGGTATTGAACAGATAAATGATAATCCATAACCCGATTACAGCCGGCAACCAAATTCCTGCCCGGCGCAAGTTAGCCAGTAGTTCGTCATACTCCATATCAAAAGAACAGAGCATCACTACGATAGCTGCAATTCCAAATATCAGGAATATATTTCTATATTTACTTTTCACTTCGTCGTGTATTTATAATATAATCGTGCACAAACCGCCTCGTGGCAATGGCGCATATATACAAACAAAGAGGTCATGACAACAACCTCGAACACAAAATACAACCATGGCTCACCCATCAGCAAACTGATATATAAAGCAATGGCACGTGTATTGAAAGTCAAGATATTGGTATATTTCATCAAAGGTTTGCTGGCCGCACGAAATTCATCCCGTAATTCCTGTGGGATATTATCTCCATACTTTTCCTTTACCAAAGCATAAAACTGCTGGAAATTAGGAGTCATTCTTTCCTGCTGACGTGTATAATTACCATAAAAATACAAGAAAGCTTTCCACCAGAAGTTCCCCTTCCAAGGCAGACTATAGAAGATCTCACGTTGTTGTTTGAAATTGTCCAATTCGCTTCCACTTTTTCCTTTCAGAAAGTATAAATGAATATTGCGGTAATAATCCGCCAAGGTACATTGCTTACTGTGACAAACAGTACCCGAGAAAGCCGCCAATATCCAAATAAAAATACCCCAGTGCATCCCGTCGCCGATGTGAAACGGCATGGACTGGTTCATCAGTCTGAGACAAATCGCCACATAAATGGTAAAAAACCAAAGATCGCCGGCAAATCCGTCCAACATACGCCCCCACTGGGTTTTCTGCCCCGTCAGACGTGCCAATTGTCCGTCCGCGCTGTCATAATGATTGGCCCACATCAACAAAAGGATACCAATAAGAGTATGTTTCATATCAGGATAATAAAACATCACTCCCGCACCTATACCTAAAATGATAGAGAGAATGGTTACCACATTAGGGTGCACCTTTAATTTCTTAAAAAATAACGCCCATGCATAGCCTATGGGACGGTTGAAATAAATATCCAGGAACTCCTCTGTGTCCATGGATTTGAAAGAAGCCTCTATTCCTTTCTTCTCACTTTCTGTACTCATGTTTTTTTTATTTCATTTGCTTTTTAGCCCGGTTATAAATGCACTCCGCAATTTTACCTCCCGCTTCCTCACGGCAACGGGCAAAGCTGGGCCAGTCATTAAAATCGATTATCCGCAATGTTCCGTCAGCTGAAATCACACAATCCCCTCCGTAAATGGGAACATTCAGCGCCTCGGCAGCTTTATCACTTTGTGTTTTCAATTCCTCTACACTAAAAGGAAATCCTTTAGCTATTCCGTTTATTTTCTCCAGACCAAACTTGCTGTGCGAACAAGGAGACGGATAAAACCAATAAAAGAAATCAGTTCCATGCACTCCGTAGAATTTCACCAAGTCACCTTGCAAATGTTCGTTTATGACCGCAACAGGAATACCACGTTTACGGAAATCAGCCAATATATCTTCCACCTCCTCCTTACAGGTAGCATAGGCTACATCTTCTTTCACCATAGCATGGGAATCTCCCCGTTTCACCCAGCAAGGGTAACAATTATCCAAATACTCGTCTGCTGTGGAAATTATAAAACTTTGCGGATGAGGAATCCCGCTCTTTATAAGTAATTCCGTCATGGGTTTACGCACGCAATTATCTATGCCGTAGGCCGAGTTTATCACCAACGCCCCCTCATCCTCCAAAGACCTCAAACGAGCTATCGTTACTTTATCACGGGCCATATCAAAAATAATATCCCCTTTGATATTCTGTTCCACAAAATCTTTCTCAGCATAAACATTCACTTCACATCCCAACCTCCGTAACTCTTCCGCCACCTTATTGAATATGGCGGCATCATTGTCCACATGATTAGGTGAATATTCATTTCCACGGCTTACTCCTATTATTGAAATCACATCCATTCCTTTTGTTGTGTTTAAATTACTTCTCCTTACCGGCCAGAAAATTTTCAGCTTTCACGATATCACCAGCATGATCTACATCCAAAATCTTTGTAAAAGGATAAGCTTTTAATCTCAAGCCGTCGGCCACCAGCTGCCGTTGAAAGTTACGCATACGTGACATGCCTTTCTCCATACACCCGTGCAACGTCTTTACAGCTGCCGGAGTCAGACAATAAATACCTCCTGATATATAACGGCATCCGGAAGTCGCCTCATCATGAAAACCGGTTATATTCAAAGCACTGTCCGTAGATATATAAAGCGGTTTCTCATCATCTATAAAATCAGTCACTGCCATGCATCCGTCCGCATCCGATTGTTTGAACGCTTCAATAAAAGTCGAGAACTCCTCCTCACGGAATATCGTATCCACAGTAGTCAGACAGAATTTATCATCCTGCAAGTAAGGACTCAGTTCATAAAAACTATGCATAGAGCTGGGGGTAGTTTTCACAACTACTTCCAATGGGACCTCCGCCCTTTCCTGTAGTTTTGCCAAATGCTCTTTCGTCAACCGATTTTCATTATTAATAATGACTACCACTTTGTCAGCCCCATTACGTACAAAAATCTGTATCAAGCGATCAATCATGGCAACTCCGTTCAGTTGAACCAAAGGTTTGGGCAAAGCAACCCCCTCTTGCGAAAGCCGGGAACCTTCGCCCGCTGATATAATTGCAAATTTCATTTCTACTCTTTTCTTGAAATTACATTTTAAACCGACCATCCATTAATCTTCGTCATCAATGGTATCCAACTTCAGTTTGTCGCTGTCATCGCGTTTTTCATAATATTGTTTACGCAGCGGATGCGCATGAATCTCTTTCTCGACAACGCGATGACGGAAAACATCCATAGCCACATAAACGGCCTGACGAAAAGAATCCTCCAAGGCGACTCCCTGTCCGGCAATATCATACGCTGTACCATGTGCCGGAGAAGTGCGTACAATGGGAAGCCCCGCAGTGTAATTCACTCCCTCATCCATAGCTAAAGCTTTGAAAGGAGCCAATCCCTGATCATGATACATAGCCAGAATTCCGTCAAAATGAGTATAGTTGCCAGAACCCATAAAGCCATCCGCCGGATAAGGTCCGAAACATTGAATGCCTTTGGCCACCATTTCCTTCATCGCCGGAATAATAATTTCATTTTCTTCCGTGCCGATCAACCCCTCGTCACCAGCATGAGGATTTAATGAGAACACCGCTATACGGGGGCTGTCGATACCAAAATCCTCTTTTAAAGAACGATGGAAAATAGCCAGTTTCTCCATAATCAGTTCCTTGGTGATATCCTGCGCTATCTCACGCACAGGTACATGACCGGTCACCAAAGCTACCCGAAAATCATTCTTCAATAAAATCATCAACGCCTTCTGTCCTTCACCCGCACGCTCTTCGATATATTCCGTATGACCGGGAAAATGAAAACTTTCCGACTGGATGGTATGCTTATTGATAGGAGCTGTCACCAACACATCAATCATTCCCTCCCGATAGTCCTGCAAGGCTCTCTCTAATGCATCCAAAGCTGCCTTACCAGCCTCCGGTGCCGGTTTGGAAAGTTCCACCTTCAATTCGTCTTCTGTACAATTCACGATACTCAGTTTATCCGGCTGAGCATCACCAGCCGAATTGACAATACTGAAATTTGTTTGGATATCCATTGCTTTACGATGATAAGCAGCCACTTTAGGCGATCCATAAACAATAGGTGTACAAAGTTCCAGCATGGCAGGATCCGAAAATGTTTTAAGAATCACTTCATATCCTACTCCGTTGATATCCCCGTGGGTAATACCAACCCGTATCTTGTAGTTATCTTCCATCTATATTATATATTATAATGTCTGTTCTTGTTATTTCACCCGGTTTGCCGTGTCAATTTTTTCCTCCGGAATATTACCACTGATTACAATTTCGTCAATCAGGCTTTCATTGGGCAATCTCAAGGTATAAAGTGAAGCTTCCATCTGGCGCATCAGATTACGTTTCAATTTATCCGGTGAATAGATAAACGCCTCAACCACAATGACACGGCCATTGGCACGATCCACACGCGCATGAGACACAAACGGACCTCCCATCATGTCGCCTTCCATTTCCCATAATCCGCGAGCTTCCTGTGCATACTCTCCCTTTACAACAATATCTTCCACATCTACAAACATAGAGTCTGTTGCCATATACATCCCTTCACGTTCACCCGGAATATTTGCTTTCATGACAGAATCACGTTTATGAATGAAATACTCTTTGGTAAAGGTATCCTTGTCCGTATAAGGATAAGAGTACATTACCACATTCATGTCCGCAGTGGCGCGGTTGGTAGAAGCCCACAAAAAGTCTTTACCCTCTTTATAATTAGCCAGCTCCACCGGCACCCAGATATCACAATCAAAAAGGCTTCCCACTTTAGTGGAAATCACATCGTTATGTTTTTGTTTCAACAAGGCTATCTGACGATTCATTTCAGACTTCACAAAGAAATCTATAATCACCTTACTGTTCTTTGTCACAAATTTTTCAAATTCCTCTTCATCAGGAGCCTGAATAGTCATAATCATTTGCGGAGAAGCATAAACATCACGGGAAAACTTAAGTTTGGGCTGAGTGTAAATATCTTGAATATCCACAATAATAATATTACGGAATATTTTCAGCACACGATCAAAATGTTGAGGATCTACATTTGATATACGAAACGAACGCTCCGCCTGAGGCAGTCCGGGCACATTGGTATCCAGCACATCAAACAATGCACGTCCTGCCGGACGATCCCAAACAGGCTTATTTACTACGACCAATACTTCGTAAGGCCTACCGCTGGATGTGGGGGTAAACAAGTTCTTTTGTCCCTTCTTACAAGAAGCCAGTACCAGAACCACCAGCACCAAACTTAAATAAAATGCGATTCGTTTCATAATTCTATGGTATTATTGTTGTTATTTACTGTAATGTAACACCTTTCTCCTTCTGTTGTTTAGCCGTTGACAACATTCCGCAAGCCGCAAAAATATCCTCTCCTCTCGAAGCACGGATCGTAGCAAATACGCCATGCTGCGTCAAATAATCACGGAAAGCTACCATTGTTTCCATATCCACCCCTTCCAGATCCACATTGGGAATGGCATGAAACCGGATCAAATTGACACGACATTCAATGCCCCGCAAAAGTTTCACGATCTCTTTAGCATAAATAAGCGAATCATTCACCCCTTTGAACACGATATATTCAAAAGACAAACGACGCTGTTTGCTGAAATCATAACGATGCAATATATCAATAATTTCCGTAATGGAAAAAGCTTTCTCGGCAGGCATTAAATCCCTTCGCTGCGAAGGAATCGGAGTATGCATACTGATGGCGAGATGGCAGTCGCTTTCATTCAAAAAGCGTTCCAGCCCTTTCTTTAAGCCCACTGAAGAAACAGTGATGCGTTTCGGACTCCAGCCGTAACCGTATTCTGAAGTCAGGATCTCAAGCACTTTCAACACCTCGTCCAAGTTATCAAAAGGCTCTCCCATCCCCATGAAAACAATATTAGTCAACTTATCCCTTTCGGGGATAGAATAGATCTGGTTTAATATTTGACCGGCAGTCAGGTTAGCTGTAAAGCCCTGCTTTCCGGTCATACAGAATTTGCAGTTCATCTTACATCCCACTTGCGAGGAAACGCAAAGTGTGGCACGGTCCTCATCGGGTATATAAACAGCCTCAATAAAGTGAGAGGCCGGTGTGCGGAAAAGATATTTCACCGTGCCGTCTACAGAACGCATTTCTTCCACCGGAGCAGACGCACCTACCTCATATCCACTTTTCAAAGCCTCGCGATGCTTTAATGACAAATTGGTCATCTCGTCTATCGTTGCCACTTTTTTATCATACAACCAAGACGTTATCTGCTTTGCGGCAAATTTAGGCATTCCCAGGTTCTTTACAATCTGTTGAACCTCATTCAATGTCCTGCCAAGTAATGCTGTTTTCGGAGTTTCCATTTATATTTAAAAGACAATTAGCGTACAAAGGTAGAGAAAAAATAAGATATATTACCTATCTTTGCCGTGAGAAATACTTTTTAACAATGAGAAAAACAATTAATTGCTTTATTCCTTATATGGAAGGCACAGCGGCAGAGCAGACGATCCATGCTTTAAAAGAAAGTGGCATAGTCAGCAAAATCTATCTGCTGGCCATCGAACCCGACAAGACATTATCCGCCCCCGAAGGATGCGAAATATTGCCCGTTGATACATTAACCAGTTCCAAAACAATGAAGGTGATTGCTGAAAAAGCAGACACGCCTTATCTCTTGCTCTACACCAAGGCCTCTGCCTTGGAATTGGCTTACAGGGCACTGGAACGCATGACCGACTTTCTGCAGGACAGAGAATGCGGTATGGTCTATGCCGACCATTATGAATGGAAAAACGGAGAAAAGAAGAAACATCCCGTCAACGACTACCAGGCCGGCAGTGTGCGCGATGATTTCGACTTCGGTCCGCTGCTGATATTCAACAGAACAGAATTCATCCTCGCCAGCCTCCTGATGACAGGAGAAAGAAAGTATGCCGCCCTTTATGAGCTGCGCCTGCTCCTTACCCTCCATTCCCAGCTGGTACATATCAACGAATATCTCTATACGGAAACAGAAAGCGACAACCGCCTGTCCGGCGAAAAGCAGTTCGACTACGTAAATCCCCGCAACAGGGAGGTACAGATAGAAATGGAAGAAGTGTTCACACTGTACTTGAAATCCATCGATGCTCTCCTTGAACCCGTGTGTGTGGAAACGGATGTAAAGAAAGGAAAATTCGAGTATGAAGCCTCTGTCATCATCCCCGTGCGCAACCGCGCCCGTACCATTAACGATGCCATCCGGTCGGCACTCGCACAAGAAACACGCTTTCCATTCAACATCATCATCGTGGACAATCACTCGACAGACGGAACCACAGAAATCATCGGTCAATACAAGGACAACAAAGCGGTAATCCACCTTCAGCCCCAACGTACCGATCTGGGCATAGGGGGATGCTGGAACCTGGCTATCAACCATCCCCGGTGCGGACGCTTCGCCATACAGCTTGACAGCGATGACCTGTACAGCGACACCCATACCCTGCAAACCATCGTAGACACGTTCTACAAAGAGCAGTGCGCCATGGTGATAGGAACTTACCGCATGACGGACTTCCAGCTGAACACCATCGCCCCGGGAGTGATAGACCATAGCGAGTGGACGAAAGAGAACGGACACAACAACGCATTGCGCATCAACGGTCTGGGGGCTCCGCGCGCATTCTTCACCCCTATCCTGCGCGAAACAGGCGTGCCCAATGTCAGCTACGGAGAAGATTACGCCCTGGGACTCATCTTCTCGCGCCAATATAAGATAGGAAGAATCTATGATGTACTCTATCTGTGCCGCCGCTGGGAAGGAAACTCGGATGCCGCCCTGAGCATAGAGCAGACCAATGCCAACAATCACTACAAAGACAGCCTGCGCACCCGTGAACTGGGAATCCGCAAAAAATATACAGAAGAACTGAAGAACCGGAATGAAATCAAGCGATTTATAGACAGCCAACTGGCGTGCTGGCCACTGGCACACCACAACCACGAGGCATTACAGACTGTACAAACCAAGGAACTGTCCATAAACGGCTACACATTTGTGGTACAGTGCAATGCACAGCGTGCGGTTTCAACTACCGCCAAAGTGGATAAGGACAGCATCCAAGCACGCCCCTGTTTCCTGTGCAAGGAAAACCAACCCAAGGAGCAGAAAGCACTGGAAACCATCACTGCAAACAGAATATGCGTTAACCCTTATCCCATATTGCCGGATCACCTCACTATCGCCCATAAAGATCACATCCCCCAACTCATGGATGAGCATATTTTCAGTTACGATGACGTCCGTGCATTCGTACAGAAATATCCGGACTACGCCCTATTCTATAATGGAGCACATTGCGGAGCCTCTGCACCGGACCATCTCCATCTGCAAGGAGTCAGAAAAACAGATGTTCCCATCATCCCGAACGTACAACAGCTGATAACCCACGCACAGACAATCGATATACGCAGCACCTATTTTTCCTACCTAGAAGAAGAGGAAGATTATCCACTATATTGTAGCCGAATTTACCTCAATACCAAGGACTATTTCTGTCCTTTGGTGATCCTCTCAAGCAACACGCATTATGACGACTCCCTGTTATACAGCGCCCTCGCCGCTTTCCCACCGGATGAAGACGGAAAAGAAGCGAAGTTCAACCTGCTGTTATGGAAGGAAGGCCATCTATACTATACGGTGATTTTTCCCCGCAACAAGCACCGTCCCGACTGCTACTTTGCAGAAGGCAGTGAACAGATGCTCATCAGTCCGGGAGCTTTGGACATGGCTGGCGTAATCGTCACCACCCGTCAGGAAGATTTCGACAAAATAACAGAAGAAAAAGTGGCATCCATCATAAAAGAAGTGGGAATAACGGTAGAAGAAGCCGAGAAGATACCCGGACGTTATTTTGACGAGAAAGCAAAAAGATAGAGAAAGCACGAAAAGATGAAGGAATTACGGCAAGCCCAAAAACAAGACGAATAACAATGAAAGAACCCGAAATAAGCGTAGGAATAGTAAACGCACAAGAAATTCATTTTTCACTGAACGGCAATTTTTTCGCCAAAGGAGAAACGGTCTGCGGTGAACAGCAAGTAGCCTTCAGCGAAGGAGGCATCCTGTGGAATGGTAATCTTTACCGCGAACTGACCTTCACTCCACAAGACGAGCACGCCTCTTTTTCACTATATGACGTAACCATCGGAATTAATTTTCACTGGGAACGGCAAGAAACCCAAAGTTTTATGGGAACACTGAAACTAGTGGTGGACGAAGGCAAAATCACCGCTATCAATCTGCTTCCCGCCGAAGATTATCTGATAAGTGTCATCTCCTCGGAGATGAATGCCACTTCCTCTTTGGAGTTTCTGAAAGCCCATGCCGTAGTTTCACGGAGCTGGCTGTTTGCCCAAATAGAAAAGCGCAAGGCCTTGAGTGACAAAAACGAAGGCTTTTTCTCCTTTATCAAGACCGATAGCGAATACATCCGCTGGTATGACCGCGAAGACCATACCATATTCGATGTTTGCGCCGATGACCATTGCCAGCGCTACCAAGGAATAACCAAAGCATCCAGCGCCGCCGTGACCGAAGCGGTAAGAGCCACCCGCGGACAATTACTGATGTATGGACGCGGCATCTGCGACGCCCGTTTCTCCAAATGTTGCGGAGGGGCAAGTGAGGAATTCGGATGCTGCTGGGAAGACAAGAATTACCCCTACCTGTCTACAATCCGCGATGCGGAAGAGGAGGAAAACCGCCCGCTGCCCGATCTGACCCAAGAGAAAGAGGCAGAGCGTTGGATACGCACCTCTCCCGTTTCGTTCTGTGACACCCACGATAAAAAAGTAATCTCACAAATACTGAACAACTACGATCAGGAAACAACAGATTTCTATCGTTGGAAAGTACGTTATTCACAAGCAGAACTAGCCGAGCTGATCCGTCAAAACACAAAATCGGATTATGGAGACATCATCGACCTGGTTCCCGTCCAACGCGGCAAATCCGGACGTATCTGCAAACTGAAAATTGTAGGTTCACTGAAAACATTGACTATCGGAAAGGAACTGGAGATACGCCGCACCTTGTCTTCGTCCCATCTGTTCAGCTCAGCTTTTGTGGTAGATAAAGGAGAATTGAAAAATGGCATTCCCGAATGGTTCCTGCTGACCGGCGCCGGCTGGGGACACGGAGTAGGGCTCTGCCAAATCGGAGCCGCCGTAATGGGAGAACGGGGATACACCTACGACGAAATCCTGTTGCATTACTATAAAGGTGCGGACATCCGCCGTTTTTATTAACCGGTCTTCCCCGCCCACATACCGGGCGGGGATTCCATCCGGAGTCTTTAAAATGAAAGGAATGATGAAAAACAAACAGACGTCACCGTGGGCATGGATCCCCACCTTATACTTTGCACAAGGACTGCCCTACGTAGCAGTAATGACCATTTCAGTCATTATGTATAAAAGGCTGGGGATCAGCAATGCCGAACTGGCTTTTTATACCGGTTGGCTCAGCCTTCCCTGGGTCATCAAGCCTTTGTGGAGTCCTTTCATTGATCTTATCAAGACCAAACGCCGGTGGATTGTCGCCATGCAACTTTTAATCGGTTCAGGACTGGCAGGCATCGCTTTCACCATCCCTACCGAGCATTTTTTCCAACTCACCCTGGCGGTTTTCTGGTTACTGGCATTTAGTTCCGCCACGCACGACATTGCCGCCGACGGCTTTTACATGCTGGCACTGGACTCGCATCAGCAAGCCCTGTTTGTAGGAATCCGCAGCACCTTCTACCGCATCGCCACCATTGCGGGACAAGGGCTGCTTATCATGCTGGCGGGAAGGCTGGAAATAGTAACGGGAAATATACCCTACGCATGGTCCGTCACCTTTTTAGTATTGGCCGGACTTTTCCTTGGGATATGGATTTATCATAAGTTTATTCTTCCCCGTCCGGATTCGGATCATGCAGCCCAAAAAGCTTCCGCTTCTACCCTTCTCAAAGAATTCTTTGGCACTTTTGCCAGCTTCTTTCAAAAAAAGCAGGCGGGTGTAGCCATCCTCTTCATGTTGCTCTACCGGTTGCCGGAAGCACAACTGGCAAAGATGTGCATTCCTTTCCTTATAGACCCCGTCGAGAAAGGCGGCCTGGGGCTGACTACCGAGGAGATAGGCTTCGTACAAGGAACCGTCGGCATCATCGGCCTCACCCTCGGAGGCATTTTAGGAGGGATAGCCGTAGCCCGTGGCGGACTGAGACGATGGTTGTGGCCGATGGTATGGGCCATTTCCCTGCCCGATTTAGTCTATGTTTACCTCAGTTATGCCCAGCCCGATTCCTTATATCTTATTAATGTTTGCATTTTCATAGAGCAGTTCGGTTACGGGTTCGGCTTCACAGCCTATATGCTTTACCTTATTTATTTTGCGGACGGAGAGCACAAAACGGCACATTACGCCATCTGTACCGCATTTATGGCATTAGGCATGATGCTTCCGGGAATGGCTGCCGGCTGGCTTCAGGAACAGATGGGATACAGCCATTTCTTTATCTGGATTATGATATGCTGCGTTGCAACCTTCGGAGTAACGGCTCTATTAAAGATTAATCCGGAGTTCGGATGCAACCACGCTGCCGGAAAGAAAAAGCACGCTAAAGAATAAACGCCATGATCACCCGATGAGCCATTCCCCCAGATTCTTTTTTCGACATCGAAGGCTACTCCTACTTTGGCCACACGTCTGCCGTCTGCGGTATAAGACTGGAGATAACCCTTGTCGTCAATTTGCAGCCATTGCCGCATAAACTGCGAAACCGAAACGGCCGGTCTTTGAAAGTATGAGGAGCCTTTTAACTTAAAAAATAAGATAAAGTCCTCTCAACAAAACCATTATTAGAGTTGTTTCATATTCAAACAATAACATAAAAGATACATCTATGAAAAAAATTATTTTATTCGTATTCGTCACTTTGTTTTGCTGCTCAGGGTACTCACAAGTACAAACGACAGAAAAGAAGATGACCCGTCAGGAAAGAAAAGAGGCGCAAAAAGCCATGGAGCAAGCTTTGTTCGAGGAGGCCAGACAAGCGATAGAGAATAAAACGTTCACATTGGAAGCCGACCGGGTGATTTTCAAAAGAGGCAGAAATGCTTTCGTGTCTTCCAATACCAATTTTGTAATGGTAAACGGTGACAAGGCATCCGTACAGGTAGCGTTCAACATCCCCGCCAGCGGTCCTAACGGATTAGGAGGAGTCACTGTAGACGGAAACGTTTCCGGTTATACCATCAAGACCGACAAGAAAGGAACCGTCTATCTGACAATGAGTGTAATGGGGGTAGGCATATCTGCCCAGGTAAGTATTACGCTACCTCATGGAAGCAACAATGCCACTGTAGACATACGGCCCAACTTCAATTCCAACCGCCTGACTTTAGCCGGCGAGCTGCTCCCGCTTGACAAATCAAACGTATTTAAAGGAAGATCTTTCTAAATCACTTATCAAAGAAGCCGGTCCAACTCAAAAAGCATCGGCTCACAAACAATAGGAACGGGGCTGGAATCCGTTCCTGTTGTTTGTGAGCCGGCAGTTTTACAGAAGTCCTCCGATTATCTTTGTAAAAAACAAACAGCACCTTCAACGGGAGCCATTAAAGTGACTTTTCCACCTCCTCTCACCTTTCCGTCTTTTTTTAGAACCGTTCCCTTGTCCGGATCGATCCAGAAAACTTTATACGTTCCTCCATCTTCCGTCAAATCCAGATGAATCTCATCCTTCACACAATACCCAAGATACCCTTTTCCGACAGCCCCATCACCCACTGAGTATCCATATCGGTCTGTTTGTCTATAGGAAAAAAAGCGGAAGCCTTTTCATAAACCGGCAGTTCATCAACCGGCGGTACTTTGGCAAAAGAGCCACCCGCCATAAATACGGCCCAATTCATCGCATTATGAGGAACTCTGGCTGTGCTCCCATTATAAACCACTGCTTTATCAGGATACTTACGACGATATTCGCGTACCGCACGATAAACACTGGCACAAGACACAGTACCCGGATCAATCAGCCGCGCATGCTGGCGAGGAGCCAAACTTATCCCTCCTTGCGGTTCGTATAAAGTCCCATCCGCCCGATAATGCCACTGACGAATATCAATCACATCAACCATTGAAGCATGTTTTTTATCTTTCAATACAGCATCCTGCACATCTTTTGTCGCCGTCAACGCCACCAGCTGATGGTTATCACACGCATGAACCTCTTCCAGCCAAAAGTTCATAAAGTGCAACGGTCCGGTATATTCCAGCCCGATGCTATGCACCACCCCATTACTGCCATGGAACGCATTTACACTCTGACGGATGAACTTGCTGTGATATTCACGGATGACCGGACGAGTGATATCATAAAACTGTTCTGCCATATACACCCTCTTATCTCCCGAGAAAACGGTTTTTTCCGCAAACCCCAACTGGTTTATATTGTTGGCGGAACGCCAAGGATAATCACACCAGTGTGCTCCTTCCTCTATAATGTTGTGCTGATTATAATGATCATGCAACAAAACCAGTCCGTCACGGTCCGCCACTTCCACAAACCGCTTCAGACGGTTCCAGTACCAAGGATTGAATTTATTCAGATCATATTTGCTCAGGCGGTCCTGAGCTTCTCCCTGCCCGCTACGGCTATAAGGCATCTCATTAAAAGGAGCCCATACTTCAGCGTCAGCATGCATATTCCGCTCATGGTCATTCCGACGACGCTCATACCACAACCCCGTACGGTGATGAAGCACATGTGCTCCCGACAATAATAACACTTGCGCTACACTATCCGGTTCCTCGGTATATCCCGCACCGGTACGTCCCGGAACAAACTGGCTGAGCGATCCTTTTCCCTGCCATCCCGTAGTACCGGGGATCTTCTTGCGGAAATAAGTTCCGTTCGTGAGAATACGATCCCCCCGCACAATCCAGCCGTTTTTTACTTGTAAAGGTTCTGCCATGGCTATACGCTTTGTCTTTTCAGGCCGCCATTTCACTTCGCTTAAGAAAGGAGCGTCATCCCGGACTGTCTCCAAAGGATACTTCACAATCATGCTGTCTATCCACATATCCATACGCATATCCGGTCTCAATGATTGCACAGACATCCAATGAGCATACTCAGGAGTGGGCTTTGTGGTCTCATCAGTCGTGTACACATATATTTTCTCCTTTTCCAGCTGAGGAACACCCATGCGGGCTTCCAGCTGGGCATAAAAGAAACTTTCCGGTTTGACAAACGTATGCGACAATTCGTAATGACCGTTACCGAAAGGCTGCGTCCACATTCCATAGGCCCAATTATGAGCGGTGGGGGGAGTAACGCAGTGAGTCTGTGAAGCACGTCCCTGCCAGCACATAGAATTAGCCGCCACCCATCCGGCTCCCTGATCTGCCATGTCCCGATAGCCCAACTGAATAATTCCTCCGGACACGGTTATTTTATCCATCAAAATGCCATTAGAGAAGCCACCTGCAGATCCGCAGAAACTATAAGGGCGTTCGGAATGACACTGTACAAAAGCGTTAGGTCCGGGTACGGCGACTCCTACCGTAAAGTCACGGTATCCCTCTTCGGAATAACAACGCTGAAAAAGAGTAAGCTGTCCCAATGTATGAAAAGCATAACGCCGATGGTTGGCTATCTCAGACACGGGATTCAGAAATTTACAATCCTCCACAGTCACCTGCATCGCTCCTTCCAATACCATCACCGCCGAACCTGCAAAATGATGAGCCTCCACCCTACGCACCCATCCATCTTTCACATGATTGAAGGTAACCGCCTGCCAACGATGATTCTCATCTTTCAGATTCGCAGGGTCATAGTCTGAATCACAACACAAATTCTCTACCCCGACATTATGAATCCTTCCAGTCCATGAAAGAGGTAAAACATACCCACCGCCATATTGAGGATCAAGCCCCATAGTCAACGGCACATCTATAGTGATGCCGTCGGAGGACACCGCAACCACAGTACGCTCCCATACCATATCATGACGGCCGGGAGTCCATTTCGAGAAATTATATTCCTGTTCATTGCCCAGTCTGTCCGTTCCAAGTACCGAAATCCATCCGGCTGTCGACGGGCGGACGATGCGTATCTTATCTCCCGCCTTCAATGTTGCTGTTTTTTCCAAAGGAATAACCGTGGCATTTACAGGTACGTATCGCCGGGCAACACGAACCGTATCTCCTGTTTCCGCATTATCATAACCAAAGACACGAACCAATTCATCTTTCATCGGCCCAATGCACGCAGAACCGTCCCCCCATTTTTATGGCATCCGCTACCACGAAGAACTACTCCGGAGGCCCGCATCAGAAGCTTTCCTTTCAATTCATAGTTACCGGGAGCCAGCTGAACGGCGCCTCTGAAACCATCCGGCCCCATGGGAAGAGAAGCCACATAATCCAATGCTTGCTGAATAACACCGGTGGCATCCCCATCCACGACAGGAACATAGACTTTTGCACTCACTCGGGGAATGGGATACTCCGACTGGCGGTAGCCACAAAAAGAGAAATCAGGTATCCGGTCACCATTGGGATACGATTGATAAACCAGCGAACCGGTTTCTGTAATATGAACAGGCGACTGAGGAGTCGTCTTAAAATGTGCATTTGCAGCCGCAAAGAGGAATACTCCGGCAGAAAACAGGAATACCCGGCATAAATTGTGTTTCATAGTTCCATACTTAAAATTTCGAATACACAAAAATAGCGGCAAAACAGATACGACTGATTGAATAATTGGTCAAAATCGGGTAGAAATCGAGCACTTCACTGAAATTATAACGATTCGCAAACCAATGATAAAATAAAAGCCTGGTTACTAAAATAAGATGAAGAGTCTGACAAATAAAGAGGGAAAACAATGGATATCGAATAATTTTATATTATTTTTGTAAGACTAACAATCATCTTATGATCCGATATGATAGTAATAGCAGATAGTGGTGCTACCAAAACAGACTGGTGTCTGGGCAACACCAAGACAAACAGCAGAACAGTCCGGACAGAAGGCATCAACCCTTTTCACCAATCAGCTGATGAAATAAAAGAGGTGATCGCCTCCACGCTAGTCCCCCGGCTGGGAGACACCACAGGGGTCACAGATATTTATTTCTATGGCGCAGGATGTATCCCCGAAAAGACGAACCTAGTGAAAACGGCCTTGGCACAGAGTTTTCCCCATGCGAATATACTTGTCGAAAGTGACTTGTTGGGTGCCGCCCGCGCACTGTGCGGTAAAACGGCGGGAATAGCGTGCATTTTAGGTACAGGGTCCAACTCCTGCGCTTATGACGGAGAAAAAATAACAGCCAATGTCTCTCCGCTGGGATATATCCTAGGAGACGAGGGCAGCGGAGCCGTATTAGGGAAACGGCTGACAGGCGATTGTCTGAAGCACCAGCTTCCCGATGACCTTTGCCGGGATTTCTTGAAAGAATACGATTTGACACCGGCACTGATTCTGGACAAAGTGTACCGGCAGCCTTTAGCCAACCGCTTTCTGGCGAGCCTGACTCCTTTTCTTTCCGCCCACAAGCATAGGACAGAAATACGGAATCTGTTAATTTCCTGCTTCACCGATTTCTTCACCCGTAATGTAATGCAGTATGAATACCGCGATATCCCTGTACATTTCACAGGATCCATCGCTTTTCATTTTCAAGAAGAAGTGAAAGAAGCGGCCCTCAGGCTGAATGTGTCCACCGGAAAATTTTTAAAAAGCCCGCTGGAAGGATTAATGGATTATCATTTCGAAACATCATCTTTATAAAAATATAATTGTATCACTAAAAAACGACTAAAGTATGAAAAGTTGGAAACTTGAGGCCCTCATCCTTGCCATAGGCATGTTGGTGATGGGGTATTTTATCAAACAAGGATTGGACACTTTCTCCGGCAGAGACAGAGTGGTGAACGTGAAAGGCCTGGCAGAAATGGAAGTACCGGCCAATAAAGTAACCTGGCCTTTAATGTACAAAGATCTGGGAAATGACCTTCCTACCTTATATAATAAGATAAATGCAACCAACCGGGCGATTGTGGACTTTCTGAAACAGAAAGGAATCACTGAAGACGAAATCAGCATCAACGCGCCGGAAATCATAGACATGCAGGCTGAACGTTATAACAACAATCCGGCCCCCTTCCGCTATAATGTCACTTCTGTAATCACAGTTACTTCAACCAAAGTGGAACTGGTAAGAAAGATGATCAGTGAACAAAGCGAACTTTTAAAGCAAGGCATCGCTATCACCGGCGGAGATTATCGTTACAATGTACAATATGACTATACCGGCTTGAACGATATCAAGCCCCAAATGATAGAGGAAGCAACCAAAAACGCACGGGCGGCAGCCATTAAATTCGCCAAGGACTCGGACAGCGAGCTTGGTAAAATAAAAAGAGCTTATCAAGGTCAGTTCAGCATCGAGGATCGTGACGCCAACACTCCATATATCAAACGTATCCGCGTTGTAACCACCATTGATTACTCTTTGGAAGATTAAACTCCCATCCGGCGGAGCATATCCAACAAAACTCTGCCGAAATGATGAGCAGACATTCCATCTGGCAAAGGAAATGATTAAATGGGCTACTATTATGGAGGTAAAATCAAACAGGCCTCATCCTCATTTTAATTTTATCCAGCAAGAAATTTCAGCAAACTTGTTTGTGTTTCAGTATTTTGTTGTATCTTTGCGCCCGAAATTAGATGATCAATATAATGTCTAACGTAATTAACTGAGAATTTTAACAATTTTATTAATGGAAAATTTAAAAAACATCGCTCCTGTTGAAGATTTCAACTGGGATGCTTACGAAAACGGCGAAGCTGCAACAAGCATGAGCACGAAGATCTTGAAAAAGCTTATGATGGTACTCTGAACAAAGTAAACGACCGCGAGGTTGTGGACGGTACTGTTATCGCAATGAACAAACGCGAAGTAGTTGTCAATATCGGCTACAAATCAGACGGTATCATTCCTTTGAGTGAATTCCGTTACAATCCTGATCTGAAAGTGGGTGATACTGTAGAAGTATATATCGAAAATCAGGAAGACAAAAAAGGACAGTTGATCCTGTCACACAAGAAAGCACGTGCTACCCGTTCTTGGGATCGCGTAAACGCTGCTCTTGAAAATGAAGAAATTATCAAGGGTTACATCAAGTGCCGCACTAAGGGTGGTATGATTGTTGACGTATTCGGCATCGAAGCATTCTTGCCGGGTTCTCAGATTGATGTGAAACCTATCCGCGACTACGATGTATTTGTAGGCAAGACAATGGAATTCAAAGTGGTTAAAATCAACCAGGAATTCAAAAACGTTGTTGTTTCTCACAAAGCCCTTATCGAAGCTGAGCTTGAACAGCAGAAAAAAGAAATCATCGGTAAACTTGAAAAAGGACAAGTACTGGAAGGTACTGTTAAAAATATCACATCATACGGTGTATTCATCGACCTTGGCGGCGTAGATGGTCTGATCCATATCACTGACCTGTCTTGGGGCCGTGTAAGCGATCCGAAGGAAGTAGTTGAACTGGATCAGAAACTGAACGTAGTTATCCTTGATTTCGATGACGAAAAGAAACGTATCGCTCTGGGTCTGAAACAACTGACTCCGCATCCATGGGATGCCCTCAGTTCTGACTTGAAAGTAGGTGATAAGGTGAACGGTAAAGTTGTTGTTATGGCCGACTACGGCGCATTCATCGAAATTGCTCCGGGCGTAGAAGGTTTGATCCACGTTTCTGAAATGTCTTGGTCACAGCACTTACGTTCTGCTCAAGATTTCATGAAAGTAGGTGATGAAGTGGAAGCTGTTATCCTGACTCTTGACCGTGACGAACGTAAGATGTCTTTGGGTATCAAGCAGCTGAAACAAGACCCATGGGAAACAATCGAAGAAAAGTATCCTGTAGGTTCTAAGCACACTGCAAAAGTTCGTAACTTCACTAACTTCGGTGTATTCGTAGAAATCGAAGAAGGTGTGGACGGATTGATCCATATTTCTGACCTTTCTTGGACTAAGAAAGTGAAACATCCTTCTGAATTTACTCAGATTGGTGCAGATATCGAAGTTCAGGTATTGGAAATCGACAAAGAAAACCGTCGTCTGAGCCTTGGTCACAAGCAGTTGGAAGAAAACCCATGGGATGTATTCGAAACTGTATTCACAGTAGGTTCTGTACACGAAGGTACTATCATCGAAATGTTGGACAAGGGTGCTGTAGTAGCTCTTCCTTACGGTGTGGAAGGTTTTGCAACTCCGAAACACTTGGTAAAAGAAGACGGCTCTCAAGCTCAACTGGATGAGAAACTGTCATTCAAGGTAATTGAATTCAACAAGGATGCCAAGAGAATCATCTTGTCTCACAGCCGTATCTTTGAAGATGCTGCCAAGGCTGAAGAAAGAGCAGAAAAGAAAGCCGCTTCCAATGCAAAGAAAACAGCTAAGAGAGAAGAAGCTCCTGCTATCCAGAATCAGGCTGCTTCTACTACTTTAGGTGATATCGATGCACTGGCTGCTTTGAAAGAACAGCTGGAAAACAAAAAGAAGTAATCAGTTTACTTTAAGATAAACCAAAAGGATGCATTTGAACGGATGCATCCTTTTTTTATGCCATAATTTCTTAAAAAGGAACATATTCTATGGAATATCCGCAATAAAACCGTATCTTTATAGAGTAATAAAATTTCGAGTCAGCATTTCACTACGACTTCTCCCCCGTTTTCTTATTACTCATTATTAATTCCATACACTTCCCCTTAGCAGGCCGAACTGTATATTACTAATTTAAAAAGAACCAAATGGCGAAACCTATTTCATTTACCAAACGAGATCTGGAAAAGAAAAAACAAGAAAAGCGCTTAGCAAAACAACAGAAAAAAGAAAGAAAGAAAAAACAGCGGCACATCCTCCTTCGAAGATATGATTGCTATGTAGACGAGAACGGTATGATAACCGATACTCCTCCCACTCCTGATAACAAGCCACAAGAAGTGGACCTGTCCACGATTGAAGTTTCAACTCCCCGCAGGCCTGAAGAACCGGTAGAACTGGTGCACGAAGGAAGAATAGAGCATTTCAATGTGTCCAAAGGATACGGATTTGTAAAAGACTTGAAGAATGCCGAAAAATATTTCTTCCATATCAGCGGATTGATAGACAGTGTAATAGAAAACAATATCGTGACTTTTGAACTGGAAAAAGGATCACGCGGAATGAATGCAGTGAAAATAAAACTTAAGAAATAGTTCAATCCCATAATGCCGTTTTTACGGCATTTTTTATTTTCCATTCAAAAAAGATCGTATCTTTGTAACGATGGAGAAATTTGAAGTACATATATTAGGATGCGGGTCAGCACTACCGACTACACGGCATTTTGCAACATCACAAGTAGTAAATGTCCGTGAAAAGCTATTCATGATAGACTGCGGTGAAGGAGCACAAATGCAATTACGCAAATCAAAACTGAAATTCACCCGGCTAAACCACATATTCATTTCGCACCTGCATGGCGATCATTGTTTCGGACTGATAGGACTGATATCAACTTTCGGCATGCTGGGAAGAACAGCTACGCTCTATATCCACTGTCATGCAGAATTGGAACACCTTCTTGCTCCGCAACTCGACTTTTTCTGCAAAGGCATGAGTTACAAAGTAGTTTTCCAGCCTTTCGATCCGGGCAAAGCCGAAGTGGTTTATGATGACCGCTCACTGACCATAGAGACAATCCCCTTACGCCACCGGATACCCACCTGCGGATTCCTTTTTTCCGAGAAACAGACTCCCGCCCATATCCGGCGCGACATGATTGACTTTTATGAAATACCCGTATATGAAATCAATCGAATAAAGAATGGCGCCGATTATACATTACCGGACGGAAGAATAGTACCCAACAGCAAACTGACTGTCCCTTCCGCCCCTCCCCGCCGGTATGCCTATTGCTCAGATACTATATATCTGCCACGCATCATAGACCAAATACACGGAGCGGACTTGCTGTTTCATGAAGCCACCTTTGCACAAAGTGAACAAGCCCGTGCGAAAGAGACCTTTCACACCACTGCCGCACAAGCAGGAGAAATAGCCCGCGCCGCAGAAGTAAGACAACTTCTTATAGGACATTTTTCGGCACGCTACGAAGACGAAAGCGTATTGTTGCAGGAAGCATCAAACATCTTCCCCAACACTCTGCTTGCACGGGAAACATTAAAAATTTCCATAGAATCCGTTAAACCATAACATGAACCGGACATCTAATAAAAAAACAGAAGCATGAACACTTACAATGAGAAAGAAATAATAGCGTTGTTGCAGGACCCGGCACGACAGAAAGAGGCATTCGAATGTATTGTCAACGAATACAGCGAACAGCTATACTGCAGATACGCCGGATGGTACTTTCTCATGAAGACGCTAATGATCTGTTACAGAATACATTTATCAAAGCCTGGATCAACCTGGAGTATTTCCGTGCCGAAGCCAGAATGTCGACCTGGCTTTACCGCATAGCCTTGAATGAATGCCTGACCTTTTTAAACAAGCAACGTGCCACCAGCCAGTTATCTATAGATGACACCGACGCAGACATGGTGAACAAGCTGGAAAGCGATACCTACTTTAATGGAGATGAAACTCAAAGATTATTTCAAAAAGCATTACTGACGCTACCAGAGAAACAGCGTATAGTATTCAATTTAAAATACTTTCAAGAAATGAAATATGAAGACATGTCCGAAATACTAGGAACAAGCATCGGAGCACTGAAAGCCTCCTACCACCATGCAGTGAAAAAAATAGAGACTTTTTTGAAAGAGTGCCTTTAAACCTTTTTAAAAGAAATGTATCTAAACTAATAAAGGAGAACCACTATGAAGGAAGAAGATGAATTATTAAAAAAATACGGGACAAAAAATCCGTTCATGGTACCCGAAGGTTATTTCGACAACTTCTCAAAGGAGTTGATGAATAAATTGCCGGAGAAGGAACTAACTCCTGCTCCACAAGAAAATATAACCGTTTGGCAGCGCATCAAGCCTTGGGTATATATGGCAGCCATGTTCTGTGGATTGATGCTCAGTGTCAGAGTCGTTGTAGGTCCCCCGAAACAAGACACTCCTATTTTTACAGCTACAGAGACTGAACAATTCTCTGACGAATATATTGAAACGATTTTAGACCATTCCATGATGGATGATTACACGCTCTATCAATATTTGACAGATGCGAATTCAGATATGTATAATTAAATAATAATCACATGATACAAAAACTGGCAACCTTGCTTATCATTTCATGTATAAGCATTTCGATACAGGCGCAAGACAGAAAGAAATCCGGTTTCACTAAAGAAGAATTCAGAGCCAGGCAAGAGGCATATCTCATGCAAAAGGCAGAAATAACGCAAGAAGAGGCAGCCAAATTCTTTCCTGTCTATTTTGAATTACAAGACCGCAAGAAGGCGGTAAATGACAAAGCATGGGAACAGGCACGCAAAGGAAAAGATCCCAAAACCAGCGATGCTGAATATGAACAAATCATAGAGGGCATTGTCAAGGCACGAATAGAAGCCGATAAACTGGATCTGGAATATCTTCAACGATTCAAGAAAATCCTATCACCCAAGAAAATATATAAGTTGCAACGTGCGGAGATCAGATTTCACCGTGATATCTTAAAAATCATGCACCAATCCCACAAGAAATAAAAGCAACAAAAGATATTTCCAACTTTCCCCAAATCCATCAATCCAACTGAGATTTGGGGAAAGTGTGCTTTCTGACGTCCGATGGGGGATAAAACACAGTTCCGCAACACTCCCCCTACGCAAGAGCCGGAGACTACAGCCCCTTCTCCTTCGCCTCATTCCAAACGGCATCCATCTCTTCCAAAGTCATATCTTTCAGATTCTTTCCTTGCTTGATGGTATGTTCCTCCAGATAATTGAAACGACGGATAAACTTCTGATTGGTAAGCTCCAATGCATTATCCGGATTTATCTTATAAAGCCGGGCCGCATTAATGAGACTGAACATCACATCGCCAAATTCGGCTTCCGCCTTATCCTTGTCCATATTCTCCACCTCAGCCTCGAACTCTCCTATTTCCTCCTTCACTTTTGTCCACACCTGAGAACGCTCTTCCCAATCGAACCCCACGTTGCGGGCCTTGTCCTGAATGCGATACGCTTTTATCAACGAAGGTAATGCAGACGGGACACCACTCAGCACCATCTTGTTTCCATCTTTCTCTTTCATTTTCAGCTGCTCCCAGTTTTCAGTCACCTTCTCGGCAGTATCGGCTTTCACTTCACCAAACACATGAGGATGACGGAATATCAATTTCTCACAAAGACGGTCACACACATCCTTGATATCAAAATCGCCTGTCTCACTACCTATCTTTGCGTAGAAGGCCACATGCAGCAATACATCACCCAACTCTTTGCAAATATCCTTCTTGTCATCCTTCATCAAGGCATCACAAAGCTCGTAAGTCTCTTCAATCGTATTGGGACGCAAACTTTCATTGGTCTGTTTCCGGTCCCAGGGACATTTCTCCCGTAACTCGTCCAAAATATCGAGGAAGCGGCCAAATGCTTCCATTTGTTCTTTTCTTGTATGCATAATCAATTTATTAATATCATTTTGTCGTGCAAAAGTACACAATAATCCAATGACTTTTATTAATTTTGCACTCAATTATGCGATAATCAATTAAATAAACAAAATATAAAATGGAATTAGCAAGTAAGTACAATCCCGCTGACGTGGAGGGAAAATGGTACCAGTATTGGCTGGACAACAAACTCTTTAGTTCAAAACCCGACGGACGTGAACCTTACACAGTCGTCATTCCGCCCCCTAACGTAACCGGAGTGCTCCACATGGGACACATGCTAAACAATACCATTCAGGATATATTGATACGCCGCGCCCGCATGGAAGGCAAGAATGCCTGCTGGGTGCCGGGAACCGACCATGCTTCTATCGCTACAGAAGCCAAAGTGGTCAACAAGCTGGCCGGACAAGGTATCAAAAAGACCGACCTCACCCGTGATGAGTTTCTGAAACACGCCTGGGACTGGACAGAAGAACACGGAGGCATCATTTTAAAACAGCTGCGCAAGCTGGGTGCATCCTGCGACTGGGACCGTACCGCGTTCACCATGGACGAGGAACGTAGCGAAAGTGTCATCAAGGTATTTGTTGACCTTTACAACAAAGGTTTGATTTATCGTGGGGTACGCATGGTAAACTGGGATCCGAAGGCATTGACGGCTCTCAGTGATGAAGAAGTTATTTACAAGGAAGAACATAGCAAACTGTATTATCTCCGCTACAAAGTAGAAGGTGATGCCGAAGGACGCTATGCGGTGGTAGCCACTACTCGTCCCGAAACAATTATGGGAGATACCGCCATGTGCATCAACCCCAACGACCCCAAAAACCAATGGTTGAAGGGCAAGAAGGTAATTGTTCCGTTGGTAAACCGTGTGATCCCGGTGATCGAGGATGATTATGTAGATATTGAATTTGGTACAGGATGTCTGAAAGTGACACCCGCCCATGATGTGAACGACTATATGCTGGGCGAAAAATACAACTTGCCCAGCATTGATATCTTCAATGACAACGGTACCCTGAGTGAAGCTGCCGGACTGTATGTAGGCATGGACCGCTTTGATGTACGCAAGCAGATTGAAGAAGACCTGCAAGCTGCCGGATTGCTGGAAAAGGTGGAAGCTTATACCAACAAGGTAGGTTTCTCGGAACGTACCAATGTAGCCATCGAACCGAAACTATCCATGCAGTGGTTCTTGAAGATGCAGCACTTTGCAGATATGGCATTGCTCCTGTAATGAATGACGAACTGAAATTCTATCCGGCCAAATATAAGAACACTTACAAGAACTGGCTGGAAAATATCAAAGACTGGTGCATCAGCCGTCAGCTTTGGTGGGGACACCGCATCCCGGCATACTTCCTGCCCGAAGGCGGTTATGTAGTAGCCGGAACAGCGGAAGAGGCTTTGAAACTGGCACAAGAAAAAACGGGGAATGCCCATCTGAAAATGGAAGATTTACGTCAGGACGATGACTGTCTGGACACTTGGTTCTCTTCATGGTTGTGGCCTATTTCTTTATTTAACGGCATCAATGATCCTAATAATGAAGAAATTAACTATTACTACCCTACCAGCGACTTGGTGACAGGACCGGATATCATCTTCTTCTGGGTGGCACGTATGATTATGGCCGGATATGAATACAAAGGAGACATGCCGTTCAAGAATGTTTATTTCACCGGTATTGTACGCGACAAACTGGGACGCAAGATGTCTAAGTCTTTGGGTAATTCGCCCGACCCGTTGGAACTGATTGACAAATATGGCGCCGATGGCGTGCGTATGGGTATGATGCTTGCCGCTCCCGCAGGAAACGACATCTTGTTCGATGATGCACTGTGCGAACAGGGACGTAACTTCAATAACAAGATATGGAATGCGTTCCGTCTGGTGAAAGGTTGGGAAGTGGCCGACATGGCACAACCCGAATATGCACGCCTGGCTACCGAATGGTTTGAGTCCATGCTGGCGACAACAGCTGCAGAAGTGGCAGACCTATTCAGCAAATACCGTTTGAGTGAAGCGCTGATGGCTGTCTACAAGTTGTTCTGGGACGAATTCTCAAGCTGGTATCTGGAAATGATCAAGCCGGCATACGGACAACCCATTGACAAAGCGACTTATGAAAAGACTTTGGGTTTCTTCGATAACCTGCTGAAGTTGCTGCATCCGTTCATGCCTTTCATTACCGAAGAATTGTGGCAGCACATTTATGACCGCAAAGAAGGGGAAAGCCTGATGGTTCAACAACTGAATATCCCGACTGCTTGTGATGAGACGATCGTCAAAGATTTTGAAGTGGTAAAAGAGGTGATCGGTGGTATCCGTACCATCCGCTTACAGAAAAACATTGCACAGAAAGAGGCGTTGGAATTGCAGGTGGTCGGTGAAAATCCGGTGGCTGCATTCAATCCTATCATTACGAAATTGTGCAATCTCTCTTCCATTGAAGTCGTGGAAAACAAAACCGACGGCTCCGGCTCATTCATGGTGGGAACTACTGAATATGCGGTACCCTTGGGCAATATGATAAACGTGGAAGAAGAACTGGCGAAACTGGAAGCTGAATTGAAGTATCAGGAAGGTTTCTTGCAAAGTGTTTTGAAAAAGCTGGGCAATGAGAAGTTCGTGGGAAAAGCACCGGCAAACGTTATTGATATGGAACGTAAGAAACAGGCGGATGCGGAAAGCAAGATTGCTTCGTTGAAAGAAAGTATCGCTGCTTTGAAGAAATAAAATAAGAAGAAAGGGATGTCCGAAAACTATTCAGACATCCCTTTTACTACTTAATCACGAGTAAGGTCCTTCCTGCTTTTCCGAGAGATTTTCAACTCTACTATAAAAGCGATAACCAAACCCAAACCGCCAAAGAGCAAGACACTTGCACCATAAATCAATGAAGCCAACTCATTCATGCGCCAATTATTCTCTGTAAAAAAACCGGGTATCGTGGTTACACCAATCATATAACCTATCAACAGCCCAAGCCCCATTCCCAGCAACAAGCAACCAAATTTCAAGGCCGAGAAAGAAGTCGGAGAAGAGGACATGAAAGAAGTTCCTACAGGAAGAGGCAGACTTAACCTGTTCCCCAACATGGAAGGATCTAACTTGTCTCCCAATTTCTCTATTATAGCAAGACGCTCCTTCTTACCCACAAAAAGCTCAAATAATTTGTAGATTCCCAATGTAATGATACCTACAACAATCCAACCGGTAATGTAACTCATGATTTTTTCTATTTAAGTTATTAATTTTGTTCCTTTGTACCCTTTAGACGCAGGGACATCAAGGAGGTTACACTTTTTTGAAAGGAAAAAAATCTTTTTTTATGTAACCTTTCTCTTAGCCTTGCGTCTAACAGACAAAATGAAAAACGACGAAGCAAATATTATTCATAGAATAGTGAAAGGAGAGACTTCTCTTTACGAGTACTTTCTGGATAAATACAGCCAACAGGTATTTGTCTTGATTGTACGTATCGTAGAGAATCAGGAGGATGCGGAAGAGTTGACCCAGGATACTTTCCTGAAAGCCTTTGAACATCTTTCGTCGTTTAAAGCAGAGAGCAGTTTTTCTACGTGGATATACCGCATTGCATATAACACGGCTATTTCGGCCACCAGAAAGAAAAAACAAGATTTATTTGTGATGGATAATGCCGTGTTGACAAATATATCCGACCAACAAATAGATGACACACTGAATGATGAAAGTGAGGAAAGAATAGGAAAACTCAATGAAGCCATCAAGAAGCTGGATGCCGAGGAACGTGCTTTGATTTCTTTATTTTATAATGAAGAGAAGCCTATCGGAGAAATTGCTCTTATTCTGGGATTGACGGAAAGCAACACAAAAGTGAAGTTGCACCGGATACGCAAAAAACTATATATACTTATAACGGAAGCAGAATGAACGAAAAACAAAAAGATAAAGGATTGATGAAGGCCATGAAGGAACAGCCAACCTACCGGCTACCTTCCAACTTTACCTTCCGCACCATGCAGAAAGTAGAGGAAGCCCTACTTTTGCGTGAAAAGAAACTAGAGAGAAGAACATTGCTGGCCACCATCGCCGCTTCTTTATTCTTGATACTAAGCAGTGGTACAGGTCTGTACATCTATTTTGGAGATGCGATCAAGGAATGCCTCCGCAGTACTTTCCTGGCAGGTGGGCAGATCTTGGATATACAATTTCCTCCCATTTATCTGTTATTCATCGTCACGATACCTATATTTATGTTTTTTGACCGATGGATGAGGAAACTATATTTTAAACATCATGCCTGCAGGGGATAATACATACGTACGTGTAGGCCGATGCTTACTAACGTGTAAGCCGATGCTTAGTAACGTATAGGCTTACACGTTACTAATGTTGGGGCTTACATGTTACTAACGTTTATTGTTGAACAAGCCTAGCCTGTTCAGTGAACAGACTTACTCTGTTCCGAGTGCAGACCTAGTCTGTTCAACGTACAAGCCTAGCTTGTTCAGCGCATTCCCCCTCACTAAGTCAACATCCCCCTTTCTCCCGTCACCCTTTCATTTTATACCATACACACAGGCAATCAGCCGATTAAAGCTGAAACCACTTCCCCTCACTCCCGTTTCAGCCGTATGGCTGTCTCCTTTCACTGAAATCGGTTAACTCGTGCTGAAAAGACAATGACAGGAGTCTCTTCATAGCCGGAACGCCCATCATCAGGGCATTTCAGCGGTAGCTGAAAGGAGAAAAGGAACAACCGGATTTTATCGCTGGACCATTTAAAATGAAGATAATTTCAGCACCTCTACATGTTAATGAACAACATGGGCAGTTTAATCAATCATAAAAAACGTAAGACATTGAAAACAAAAGCGTTCTTTGCATAAGACCGGCTGCACCTCAGCATAGCTCAAGCGAGCTTGGCTCTGCATTCGGTTTGCGCGTTCTTTGAAAGATTGTATGAGGAAAAGGGGTGAGATGGAGAAAAAAATGTTACCTTCGCATTCGTAAATAGTTGAAAAGCATCATTATAACGGAGAACAAAGGAGAAATCATACTATACCAGCCCGACGAGGAGGTGAAATTGGAAGTCCGCTTGGAAGAGGATACGGTGTGGCTTAACAGGCAGCAATTGGCAGAACTGTTTGCCCGTAATGTCAAGACGATAGGCAAACACATCAACAATGCCTTAAGGGAAGAACTTGTAGAGATGACTGCGGCAGTTGTCGCAAAATTTGCGACAACTGCCGCAGACGGAAAAGTCTATCAAGTGGAATACTACAATTTGGACGTGATTCTATCTGTCGGGTACAGGGTAAAGTCAAGCAGGGGCATTGAGTTCCGCCGTTGGGCAAACAAGGTACTGAAGGAATACCTGTTGAGAGGGTACTCTGTCAACCAGCGACTGATCGGTATGGAGCAGCGCATAGACCGCAAATTGCAGGAACATGAGCAACGCCTGAACCGGATAGACGGTAAGATTGATTTCTTCGTCCGTCACAACAACCAGTATCCGTCCATCGACATCCGCACCTATAGGGGATGCCACGATCGTTTCCTGATAGTGGACGGCAATGACATCTATCACATCGGTGCCTCGCTGAAAGATCTCGGCAAGCGGATGTTCGCTTTCTCCAAACTGGAGATCCCGGCTTCCGCCATCATGGATTTGCTGTAACCCTCTCACACACACCTGCCACAGAAAGAAGGCTTATTTTAAGAGCTCTGTCAACAGAAAACACAACCATTCCTTGTCCACCGGCAATTACAAACGGTTGAATGTGACATACAGCGGCGCTCCCTCTAATACTCCCACTGTACGTGCGCTTGCCGTGGGCGACTTCTATTTATTCGGACGGTGGCGCATTGTTCCGGGAAGATCCCCCAGCTCCTCCGAGCGAAAGTTGTATCGGTGTAGTGTATTGGGTGGGGAGTATTATAGAGGAAGACCCTTTGTTGAAAAGAAACTACCCCGGCTGTACGCACGGACTGGTAGCATCCTTGCAGGATGTCGGGCAGACAATATGGAGTTCCGACTATGAGTCAGTCTTTAAGTACCGTAGTTTTGTACATAATTTCTTTTGAAAGGCTGACAGACAAAAGTACGAGCAGGCAAGGTCGGACTTGTCCGGGTAGCTACCCATGCTTTTGTCCTTTCCTAAAAGACACCGGAATGCCTTGAAATAACTACTGAATCAACAAATTCATTATTAAAACAACAAAAATACACCCCTAAAACAGCAATTGTCAAATTTAAGGTGTCTGACTTTTGGATAGTATCGTAATTAATACTAAGTTTGCAAAAAAGAAACAATATCGTATTTAATTTAAAAAGAGGTGTTATGCCCCAAGTGAAAGCACATAAAGAAGTGCCTGCAAGAAAAGATAACTTTTCCTGCATTTTTTCATGTTCGGCATTTGCTGGTTTCCAACTATTTTATTAAACACTACACACACACACACACACACACA
>NZ_BAKM01000031.1 GCF_000614185.1 Phocaeicola sartorii JCM 17136 = DSM 21941
GGGGTGAAGTTTATGGCAGATCGTTGTATGTTTCAGGGGGGGGCAATCCAATGCCTCCCCTGAAAATGTCTCTTGTTTATCGTATGGATTTAATTTGTTACGGCATAAATGCATAGAAGAGAATAAGGGTTATTTTACTATTTCGCCTACATACATGTTATATGCCTTCTGACCGTTGTTACTGGGGTTCATCTTCTTTGCTTCTTCACCGGTAACTGTCTGTTTCATCAGTTTTTTGCAGTTTACGATCAGCCATGGTTCGCTACTGCCTTGCTTATAGAACGAAATTTTATAATTATCGCTCTGATCCATCAGCATATTACCCATTGATTTGGATTGGTCAATGACGCAGAAGGCTACTTCTTTGCCGAATAACTGACCGAAACCTCCCCAGCATTCTTTACCTATTTCAAATTGTTCGTCGTTTCCGGCGGTGATTGTCATGCGTGCAGATGCTTTGATCTGATCGTCTATGCTTTGTGCTTTGGCGGGAACTGCATTGTTATTGGCTGCCTTTATTTCGGTAGTACCTTCGGAAACGCTGATTACAACCGGTTGGGTGGCAGGGGTAAGCGGAGTGGCGGCTATTACATTCGGAGTAGGAGCGACCGCTATTTGTGAACTGTTCAAAACCTTGTTGCCCAATGTGTCTTGGATAGATTTGAACAGCGTATCTTTCAGGTCGATAGTTTCCCTTCTGAATTTGCCGCAGATAGGAGCCAGCTTGGTTTTCGATTTGTTTAAAGCCATGTCGTCCACAATCCATTCCTCGGCACTGTATTTTTCACCACCGTCGCGGGCTTCGTCGTACCAATAACGGATACGGGTCATTTCTATATCACATTTCCCGTTTCCGCAGGTGATGAACAGCTGGTAGTAAATTCTGGTTCTGTCCAGTGACAATGCAGAGGAGGAGAAGACCAGATATTCTTCACCGCCAGCCGCAATAGTCCCTTCATCTTCATTGGTGTAAAGAATACGTGCATTGAACTTGCCTTCGGGCTTGAAGCGTTCTGTAGCCCATTTCAGCATGGTGTCATATAACTGGTCTTTCGTTAAAGACGGTGCCTGTATCTCTGTCTTGAAAGAAACTTTACCGTCATCCAAAGTTATCGCTCCCGCCAGATATTTGGGATCTGTCTGTGCCATAGCGATGAATGGCAGACATAAGAGCATTAAAAAAAGAATTTTCTTCATAGTAATATATCTTATTTTATATTTTATTCTAAGCAAAGATAGGAATAAAAAAAAGAGAAGCTATAAAGCCTCTCTTTTTTTACTTTTATTATTATTGCATGAATTTTACTTCACAGGTATCTTTTCAATGCGCTTTTGATGGCGTCCGCCCTCAAAACCACTGTTAAAGAATTCATCCAGAATCTTTTCAGCCATTTTATGATCAATGAATCGTCCCGGCATTACCAGAATATTGGCGTCATTGTGTTGGCGTGACAGATGGGCTATCTCTGGAATCCAGCATAGTGCCGCACGGATGCTTGATGTTTGTTCAATGTCATGCTGATACCTTCACCGCTTCCGCAAATTGCTACTCCGGGCCCGCATTCTCCGGCTTCGACAGCCAGTGCAAGGGGGTGGGCATAATCTGCATAGTCGCAGCTTTCTGTACTGTATGTGCCGAAATCTTTGTAGGGATAGCCTTTTTCTGTCAGCCATGTTTTTACAAATTCTTTCAGCTCAAATCCTGCATGATCGGATGCCAGTCCTATTTTTTTCATGCCAGCATTTCTTTTACTTGGTTATACACATTCTGTGCGGTGAAGCCCAGTTTTTCATCCAATACTTTATAAGGAGCGGAGAATCCGAATGATTCCAGACCGAATACCTTGCCGTTAGCACCTACCAAGCCTTCAAGGTTTACAGGCAGACCGGCGGTCAGACCGAATACTTTGGCTCCTGCGGGAATAATGCTGTTCTGGTATTCTTTGCTTTGGCTGCGGAACAGTCCTTCGGAAGGAGCGGATACGATACGGATTTTTATGCCATCCTTGCGCAACAGTTCTGCACCAGCTTCCAATGTGGAAACTTCGGAGCCTGAAGCAACCAGGATTACATCCGGATTTTCGTCAGATCCTGCAACAATATAAGCACCTTTCGCTGCCTGTGAATAGTCGTTTCCTACGGGCAGGTTTGCGATATTCTGGCGGGAGAAGATAAGTGCGGTGGGAGTGCTGGTATTTTCCATAGCCAGTTTCCACGCCACAGTCGTTTCTTCGGCATCTGCCGGACGAAGTACCAGCATGGAGTTGTGCCCTTTGTGGTTTTTCAGTTTTTCCATCAGGCGGATTTGTGCTTCTTGCTCTACCGGTTCGTGAGTAGGACCGTCTTCACCTACACGGAATGCATCGTGTGTCCAGATGAACTTGACAGGAAGTTCCATCAAGGCGGCCATACGTACGGCAGGTTTCATGTAGTCTGAGAATACGAAGAAAGTAGCGCATGCGGCAATCACACCTCCGTGGAGCGCCATACCCAGACAGCAGCAAGCCATGGTTAATTCGGAAACACCTGCTTGCAGGAATGCACCGGTGAAATCGTCTTTAGTGAATGCATGTGTTTTTTTCAAGAAGCCGTCAGTCTTGTCTGAGTTTGACAGGTCGGCGGAAGAAACGATCATGTTTTCTACTTCTGTAGCCAATACGCCGAGGACTTTGGCGGAAGCGCTGCGTGTAGCATCTCCGGCTTTCTGTTCGATGGCGTTCCAGTTTATTTCCGGAGCCTTGCCCGAAAACCACTGTTCCAGTTTGGCTGCCAGTTCGGGATTAGCTTTAGCCCATTCGGCTTTAGCCGTGTATTTCCCGGCAACAATTTTTTTCAGTTCTTCTGCACGTTTGGCATACAACTCTTTTACTTCAGGGAAGATTTGGAACGGATCGGTCGGATCGCCACCCAAGTTTTTGATTGTATTGATGTAGGCATCACCTCCCAAAGGAGCACCGTGGGTAGCGCAGTTACATTCATAACTGGAATCATCCGCTTTACGTGCACCTTTACCCATAATGGTCTTGCCGATAATTAATGTGGGCTGGCCGGTTACGGCTTTCGCTTCTGTCAGAGCCGTGCGGATTGCATCGGGATCATTACCATTGATGGTAATTACTTTCCAGTGCCATGCTTCGTATTTCTTGGCAACATCTTCGCTGGTAACAGCATCGGTAGCGGTGGACAGCTGGATGTCGTTTGAATCATAGAACATGATCAGATTGTCCAGTCCCAGATGGCCTGCCAGACGGCCTGCGCCCTGGGAAATTTCTTCCTGGATACCACCATCGGATATGTAGGCATAAATGGTCTGGTTCATGACATTCCCCAAACGTGCCTTCAGGAATTTGGCGGCGATAGCGGCACCTACTGCAAAGGTGTGTCCTTGTCCTAACGGGCCGGAAGTATTTTCAATACCGCGCATGATGTCCACTTCGGGGTGTCCCGGAGTCGGGCTTCCCCATTGACGGAACTGTGCCAGTTCTTCCATGGTGAACTTGCCGGTCAGTGCCAAGGTGGAATATAACATCGGTGACATGTGGCCTGGATCAAGGAAGAAACGGTCACGACCTTCCCAACGTGGATTTTCAGGGTCGTAAACTAAAAACTCAGAGAAAAGTACGTTCACAAAATCTGCGCCACCCATAGCACCGCCCGGGTGTCCTGATTTAGCTTTCTCTACCATCGAAGCAGCCAGAATACGGATGTTGTCCGCTGCACGGTTCATCAGTTTTTTTTCGTTCATATTAAAATAATATTATAATTTGAATGCTATTAGTGAGTCGGTTTATCTTTGCTATTTTATTTAATATCTGCAAAGATAACTCTTTATATGTAAACCACAACATGTAAAGAGGCTCTTTTTTAAGCCTGTTTGATTCACTTCTTAAATTGGGTCGCTGCTTCTTCAACAGGTAGTCCTGACTTATAGTTCTCGATGTATGTGTTGAATCCGGCTACATCTCCGGCTGTTGGCGAAATCTCGATACCGGCATCACCGGCGAATACTTTTTCTTCCAGAAAATCGGCCAGGGATTGTTTTTTCTCATTGTTGACAAGGTAAGAACCCAGCAAAGCGATTCCCCAGGCGCCACCCTCACCGGCAGTCTCCATTACGGAAATAGGAGAGTTTATAGCTGCTGCAAGTATTCTTTGGCCTACACCTTTGGTCTTGAATAATCCACCGTGTCCTGTGATTCTGTCGACTTTGATTTTTTCTTCATTGAACAGAATATCATTGCCGATTTTAAGGACTCCGACTGAAGCGTATAAATGGGTGCGCATGAAGTTGGCGAGGTTGAACTTGTCGTTTGCCGAACGTACAAACAGCGGTCTGCCGTCGGCAAGTCCTGTCACGGGCTCACCTGAAATGTAATTGTATGAAATGAGGCCACCGCAGTCCGCGTCACCGGTAAGGGCATGGTTATAGAGTTTTCCATACAGTTCATTCATATCTACAGGGATGCCCAGCAATTCCTGATATTCTTTGAACAGATTGATCCAGGCGTTGAGGTCGGAGGTACAGTTGTTGCAATGCACCATGGCTACCAGGCTTCCGTCGGGGGTAGTAACCATGTCAATCATTTCGTAGGGTTTGGACAATTCTTTTTCCAATACAATCATAGAGAATGAGGAGGTACCTGCTGATACATTTCCGGTACGCTGCTTGACGGCGTTGGTTGCTACCATGCCGGTTCCGGCATCTCCCTCCGGAGGCAGACAGGCACTCCTGCTTTCAAATGGCCTGACACGTCCAGTCTTCCGGCACCTTCCGGCGTGAGGAAACCTGCGTTTTCACCGGCAGGCAAGACTTTGGGCAGGATATCTGTCAGTTTCCAGTCATATCCTTTAGGGGCTACTAACTTGTCAAACTTGGCTATCATTTCAGCGGAGTAATCCTTGGTAGCCGGATCTATGGGAAGCATACCTGATGCGTCACCTATGCCCAGTACTTTCTGACCTGTAATCTGCCAGTGAATGAAACCGGCAAGGGTGGTCAGATAGTCAATGTCACTTACGTGTTTTTCATTGTCCAGAATGGCCTGATATAAATGGGAAATGCTCCATCTCAAAGGAATGTTATATACAAACAATTCGGATAAGGCGGCGGCTGCCGGACCGGTGTTGGTATTTCTCCATGTACGGAAAGGTACCAGGATTTCTTCTTTTTTATTGAATGCCATGTAACCGTGCATCATGGCGCTGATACCGATTGCGGCCAGACTTTCTATCTCTGTATCATATAATTCTTTTACGTTGGAACGAAGATCTGCGTAGCAGTCTTGCAAACCATGCCAGATCGCTTCTATACTGTAAGTCCATAATCCGTCCACCAATTGGTTTTCCCAACTGTGGCTTCCTTGGGCGATAGGCTTGTTTTCCTGGTCAATCAAAACAGCTTTGATTCGTGTTGAACCGAATTCTATACCCAAGATGGCCTTTCCTGCTTCGATGGTTGATTTTGCATCTGATTTCATATTAAAAACCTATAATTTAAGGTACAACAATAATGATGGTAAAAAAAAGTCGGGATGTGCCAAAAAACTTATTAGTCCTGACACATCCCCTCTTTATGGATGAATTAGCACAGTGCTTTGTTCAGCATGTAATAGACTTCGTTCATGCGAAGCTCTTTCTTGAAATTACTGATAGTCGTATCTTTGTCAATACGGATCATTTCGATACCTGCAATTTCAGCATAGTCTTCCCAATATTCTGCTGTCAGATCGTATGAGAAGCAAGAATGGTGTGTGCCACCTGCCAAAATCCATGCGCCTGCACCTACTTCGAAATTAGGCATTGGAATCCAAAGAGCGGAAGCAACCGGCAATTTAGGCAACGGTTTCGGCTCGATACATTCTACATCGTTCACAATCAGACGGAAACGATTACCCAGATCTACTACAGTGGCGGTGCAGCCTGAACCTACCTTGGATGTGAATACAAGACGGGCTGTCTGGCTCTTACGAATACCTATGCCCAGGAAATGTACTTCCAAACGTGGCTTGGAAGCAGCGATAAGCGGACAAACTTCCAGCATGTGTGATTGCAGGATAGCGCTGTTTGCACCGTCGAAGTTCAAGGTGTAGTCTTCCAGGAAAGAACAACCTTTGGAAAGTCCTTGGTTCATCACCCATACGGTACGGTATAGAGCTGCCGATTTCCAGTCGCCTTCGGCACCGAATCCATAGCCTTCAGCCATCAGACGCTGAGAGGCCAGTCCCGGAATCTGATCGAAGTAGCTGCCGTCAGTCTGGCCCAGGTCGTCAAAATTGGTCGTGAATCCTTTGGCACCTTTGGCTTTGAGGATAGCGCGGAGAGCCAATTCGGCTTTTGCAGCGTTCCATACTTTCTGATAAGCTTCGGTTGATTTGTCTTCCAATGAAGCATCGTGGTCGTATTCATTGAAGTAAGTTGATACAAGTGCCTCTACATCTGCGTCCTTGATATCTTTATGGTATTCCATCAGTTCGCTTGCCGGACAGTAATCTACGTGGTAACCCATGCGTTGTTCTGCTTCCACTTTGTCACCGTCAGTTACAGCTACGTTGTTCATCTGGTCACCGAAGCGGATGATCAACATATCCTGAGAATCTGCCCATCCTGCGCAGACACGCATCCAAACGGCGATCTTGTGCTGGGTATCTTCCTCTTTCCAGTAGCCTACCACTACTTTGCGGCGGATGCGCATACGGGTGCAGATATGTCCGAATTCACGGTCGCCATGGGCGGATTGATTCAGATTCATGAAGTCCATATCCATGGTATCCCAGGGAATTTCTTTGTTGAACTGAGTGTGCAGGTGTAACAGCGGTTTCTTTAACTGCTGCAGACCGTGAATCCACATCTTGGCAGGTGAGAAAGTGTGCATCCAAGTGATGACACCGATACATTTCTCATCATTATTGGCTGCTTTGAACACTGTTTCCACTTCTTTAGAAGAATTGGCTGTTCCTTTATATACTACTTTTACAGGAAGTTTTCCTGATTCGTTCAGTCCGTTTACCATTTCGTTGGAGTGGGCATCTACTGCTACTACAGCGTCACCTCCGTACAGAAGCTGTGCTCCTGTTACAAACCATACTTCATACTGATCAAATGCTTTTTCCATGATTTTTTTATTTAAAGGGTTTTGTTTTTATTATTTCTGTCCATAATAAGCATTGGGACCGTGTTTGCGGCTGAAATGCTTTTCTATCAATAGCGGGTTCATTGTCAAATGAGGGTTGGCGGCAAAAGCGATACTTGCCATTTTGGCTACCTGTTCCATCACTACGGCATTGTGTACGGCGTCATTGGCATCTTTTCCCCATGCGAAAGGGCCATGGTTTTTCACTAGTACTCCCGGAGTGTGTACCGGATTCAATCCTTCGAAGCGTTTGACGATCACATTGCCTGTTTCCAGTTCGTAGGCGCCTTTTACTTCCTCTTCTGTCATATCGGCGGTACAAGGTATGGCGTCATGGAAATAATCGGCATGAGTTGTTCCGATATTGGGAATGTCCAGCCCGGCTTGTGCCCAGGCGGTGGCATAAGTGGAGTGGGTGTGTACCACCCCGCCTATTTCAGGAAATGCTTTATATAGAACTACATGGGTAGGGGTGTCTGACGAGGGGCGAAGGGAACCTTCTACCACGTTGCCGTCCAGATCTACTACCACCATGTCTTCGGCTTTCATATCATCGTATGATACACCACTAGGTTTGATCACTACCAGGCCTGTTTTACGGTCGATGGCAGAAACATTTCCCCATGTAAAAATAACTAGTCCGTGTTTTACCAAATCCAGATTGGCACGGAATACTTTTTCTTTTAATTCTTCTAACATAATGAATAATTAAGCAATGTGGCAAATTAGCAACATTGACACCTTTTTTAAAGTTTGAATTTCGGATCCTTTTTGTAGGCCTTATCGTTAAATTTATAAAGATAAGCACCTCGCCGGGAGCCTGATTTATCTATTAAATCTGTTTTTTCTATGAAATCCATTTCGGCTACCCGTTTGCGGAAATTCCGTTTGTCCATCGGTTCGCCATAGATTGCTTCATACAGATTTTGCAGCTGGGTCAGAGTGAACAATTCGGGCAACAAGTTAAAACCGATGGGATTGTATGACGCTTTGTGCTTCATCAGCTCACGTGCTTTAGAAATCATGATCGGGTGGTCGAATATGAGTTGTGGCAATTCGTCTATTTTTGTCCAATAGGCATTGTGCTGTTGTACGAGTCCTCTGTCATATTCATTTACATTGACCAAAGCGTAGTAGGCTACTGATATCACTCGTTCTCCCGGATCACGTTCCAGGTCTCCGAAGGTACCGACTTGTTCCATATATACATTTTCAAGTCCGGTCAGTTCAGACAAAACTCGTTTCGCAGCAGCATCTACACTTTCGTCCTCTTGTACGAATCCTCCCATCAAAGACCATTTTCCCATGGCCGGCTCAAAATTTCGTTTTAGCAGAAGCAGCTTTAGTTCTCCTTCGTCAAAACCGAAAATGATACAGTCCACAGATACATAGAATTTAGGATTTATGTTATAATAGGTGGTCATTTGAGTTGGTTTTTAGATTGAGTTGTTTTTTTACCAGAAGTACCAGTAGAATGCCGCTGTTATACCCAGGATGATAACCGAGTGAATAATATCCCAATGATCCCAGCTTGCACGTGTGGCGGCTTTTTGTTCCGGAGTTGAGGTGCCGAAAACCAATCCTTGGATCTTTTCAGTAGAAGGAGCTTCTGTTGAAAGGCTGACTAAAATGACGACAATCATACAGAAAAGGAACATCCATCCGCAGAAGAACAGCCAGTTCATATCGTAGAACAGGTATTTGAAAATACTGTCGCTGGCATCTGTCACATTGCTATAATAAACTTTGGCACCCAGACGGGTCAGACCGATAATCATACCTGATAACAATCCCCACATACCCCCTTGGGAAGAAGTACGTTTCCAACAGATACCCAGTAAGAAAGCTGCCGCAATACCCGGAGCCAATACAGACTGAACATCTTGCAGATAAGTATAAAGTACATCACCTACAGAACGCATGATAGGAATCCACAGAATACCTAGAATAACAATTACAACGGTAGCCATCTGACCGATAAGAACCAGTTTCTTTTCAGAAGTCTGAGGCTTGAATCTCTTGTAGAAGTCGATGGTGAACAGCATTGCTGAAGAGTTGAATAAAGAAGCCAATGAACTCATCAAGGCAGCAAGGATACCACATACCACCAATCCTTTCATTCCGGCAGGCAGCAATTTAGCCACCAAAGTTGGGAATGCGGCATCGGCATTGGGATTTCCGTTAGCAAGCATCGGCAAGAAACCACCGTCACCTATATATTTCTGATGCAATGCGAAAGCAATCATACCCGGAATCAGGAACAAGAATACAGGAAGCAATTTCAAATAGGCACCAAAAATAGTACCACGGCGTGCTTCTTTTTCATTCTTACCGGATAATACACGTTGCACAATGAACTGGTCGGTACACCAGTACCAGAAACCAATGATAGAAGAACCAATCAGAGCACCCAGCCAAGGGAAATTCGGGTCGGCATTGCTACGAATAAGGTTCGTCATTGAATCACCGTAATCATTCACTGTGACAGCGCCACAAATTCGGATCATTTCATCCCAGCCACCCAGTTCTTTGAAACCAAGTACCAGAATCACTAATGAGCCCAACAGCAGGATAGGAGTTTGCAAAACAGAAGTATAAAGTACTGATTTCATACCTCCGAAGATGGTATAAAGGGCAGTCAGCAGTACCAGCCCGATAGCTGCGATCCAGAAGAAATCAATTCCCCAAAGTTCCTTGATACCGAATACCTGCTGGAATACCAGGCCGCCTGCATATACAGTTACGGCAACTTTAGTCAAGACATAGCTGACCAATGAAATGATGGACAGAATGGTACGTGACTGAGGGTTGTAGCGACGTTCCAGAAATTCCGGCATCGTATAAACCATGCTTCGTGTATAGAAAGGTACAAAGACCCAACCAAGTATCAAAATCATCCATCCCTGGATTTCCCAGTGTGCCATGGCCATACCGCTTGAAGCACCGGCTCCTGCCAGACCGATCAAGTGTTCCGAGCCAATGTTTGATGCGAAAATAGATGCACCGATAGCAATCCATGTAGCATCTCTACCTCCTAAAAAGTAGTCTGCTGAGTCATTTTGTTTCTGGCTTACTACCCAGATGATAATTCCTATTAATGCCAGGAAAAAAGCGGCAATAACAATCCAATCTAGTGTTCCCACGTTTTTAAATATTTTAAGTTTAACAATTATTTCTCTATACCAAATTTAAAGATGCATTGGCTGCGATAGGTTTGTCCCGGTTCCAGAATGACAGAGGGCCATTGTGCTTTGTTGGGACTGTCCGGATAATGCTGTGTTTCCAGGCAGACAGATGCGCGTTGCGGATAAGTAATTCCTTTTTTCCCTTTTACGGTTCCGTCCAGGAAATTGCCTGTGTAAACCTGTATTCCCGGTTCGTTGGTATATACTTCCAAAGTGATGCCGCTGGCAGGACTGGTCAGTTTGGCTGCCAGCTGGTTGATGTCGCCTTTCGTGTTAAGTACCCAGTTGTGGTCGAAACCGTTACCAAATTTCACTTGTTCGTTTTCAAAGTCAGTCACATCGGGGGCGATGGTTTTGGGAGTGTTGAAGTCAAATGGAGTTTTTGCTACCGCTGTCATTTCTCCGGTAGTCATGAATGTGCTGTTAACCGGAGTGATGCTATCGGCATTTACATACAGAATATGGTCAGTGGCCGGATTGGCTGGATTTCCACTCAAGTTGAAGTAAGAGTGGTTGGTCATATTGATCACCGTCTTTTTGTCAGTTGTTGCTTCATAGTTTATGTCGATGGCATTGTCACCACTCAGTGCGTAGGTAACGGTAGCGGTGACATTCCCCGGAAAGTTTGCGTCTCCATCCGGTGACTTCATGGTCAGGGTCATGGTACTGTCGTTTAACTGGTTTGCTTCGTACACTTGGTATTGCCATCCTTCGGGACCTCCATGCAGACAGTGGCCGAAATTATTTTGAGGAAGCTGGATGGTTTCTCCGTCTATTACTATGATTCCTTTATTAATACGGTTGGCATAGCGTCCGATAGAAGCGCCAAAGTCGCTGGGGATGTTTTGGTAATCAGCAATGCTGTCGAAACCCAGCACTACGTCTTTCATCTCTCCATTTTTATCGGGAACCAGGATCGACACAATACGTCCGCCGAAGTTGGTTACACACACTTCCATTCCGGCGGTATTTTTCAGCGTGTACAGTTTGACAGGTTTTGTACCGTCCACCATGGTTTCATAATTAGTGGGATTCAATCCGGACTTTGTAAGTGTCTCTTGTGATTGTTTGGGAGCGCAAGCACTAAACAAGGTCAGTGCGATACCGGTTCCCAAAAAGGTTTTCTTCATGCTTTTCATGATATAAAAGTACTAATTAGTAATAGGATATATGATTTGGGTGTAAAAGTAACACTATTACTAATACGTTGGATATGAAAAGAGTATGTTATGTAACATAAAAGTGTAGGAAATACACTTTTATAGTATAAGGAAGAAAAAAACCGCCCTGAACTCAGAGCGGTTTTTATATGCAGGCGAATTTGAGATATCTTTTATACCAGTTTACGAGAACCGTCGCTAATGACTACATCGTAAACCTTCGGGCTTCTGCCGAATTTTTCTTTGAATCTTTCTTTGGCAGTAGTGATGAATGTTTCGTATAGTTCGTTTTTAACCAAGTTGATTGTACATCCGCCGAAACCTCCGCCCATGACGCGTGAGCCGGTAACACCACAGTCAAATGCAATATCATTCAGGAAGTCAAGTTCTTCGCAGCTTACTTCATACAATTTGCTCATGCCATAGTGAGTTTCATACATCTTTTGACCTACAGTTTCGTAGTCACCTCTTTCCAAAGCATCGCAAACATCGAGTACGCGCTGGATTTCTTCAATAACATATTCTGCACGCATATAGTCTTCTTCACTGATATCAGCTTTTGCCTCCTGTAACATTTCCATTGTACAGTCACGCAAGAATTCTACATGAGGATGTTTTTTCTGGATAGCAGCTACAGCGGCTTCACAGCTTTGGCGACGTTTGTTATAAGCAGAAGAAGCCAATTCGTGTTTAACTACCGAGTCAACCAATACCAATCGGTAACCTTCCGGTTTGAACGGGAAGTATTGATATTCCAAAGAACGGCAATCCAGACGGATCAAGCTGCCTTCTTTTCCGAATACAGAAGCAAATTGGTCCATGATACCGCAATTTACACCACAGTAATTATGTTCTGTTGCCTGACCCACTTTAGCCAATTCGAATTTATCTATTTTGTTGTCACCGAAAAGTTCGTTGATAGCGAAAGCATACGTACTTTCCAATGCAGCCGATGAAGACATACCCGCACCCAGAGGCACATCACCTGCAAAAGCAGTGTCGAAACCTTTTACGTCTACACCGCGTTTGATCATTTCACGGCAAACACCGAAAATATATCTTGCCCAGCTGGCTTTGGGGGCATCCTCTTCGTTCAAACCGAATTCTACGTAGTCTTTCAAATCTATAGAATAGGCACGTACCTTATCTGTACCGTTTGGTTTGATTTCTGCAATCATACCTTTATCTACTGCTCCGGGGAATACGAAACCACCGTTATAGTCGGTGTGTTCTCCAATAAGGTTAATACGTCCGGGGGATGCATATACTGAACCTGTTGTACCATCAAAATGCTTGATGAAGCGACTTCTTACGTATTCTATGTCCATGATATTAATAGTTTAAAGTTAATACTATATATAATGTTTATATGATTATTCTACAGGAATGTCTTTGTTCACGTTCTTGCATCCTATCAACCGTAGAACAGCAAATAGGCAAGCAAGGCGATAATCAACCAATAGCTGGCCATATATCCTACTGCGTCAGAAATGAACTGTTGCAATAACGGGAATATACCGCCACCGACAACCATCATCATGAAAATACCTGAGGCTTGTGCGGTGTATTTGCCCAAACCTTCTACAGCAAGGTTAAAGATACCTCCCCACATGATGGACGTACATAAACCGCAAAGTACCAAGAATAGGGCGCTGACCGGTACGGATGCCATTTCAAATCCATTTTCCACACTGTATCCAGGCATAGAAACGGTGATTTCTTTAGGAGTAAATATGGCAATTAATATAAAGAAGATGGCTGTTGCGGAAACAACGATTAATTGTGTGCGTGTAGCTACTTTACCACTGATGATGCTACTTGCAGAACGTCCCACCAACATAAGTAACCAATAAATGGCAGCGATAGCTCCACCAATAGCGGCACCGTTGGCAACCAGACCCGCACCTTTTTCTGTTGGGTCGGCAAGGTAGAAATTCAATGTGCCCGGAATACCGATTTCGATACCTACATATACAAAGATACCGATAACGCCTAATACAGTATGACGGAAGTTCCAAGGACTATGAGAGAATTTTTCTTTCTCATGGCCTGCTTTTCTAAGATGAGGTTCCGGAATGGCGATGAATGAAAGAGCGATAAATGCTGATACGAATACACCCATTGCGATGAATAGCAGAGGAGCCACATCCGACATGGCTGTCTGGGGAGTAACCGAACCAATCAGAGCACCTACAAAAAGCGGAGTCAAAGTACCGGACAATGAGTTTAAAGCACCACCGGCCTGAATCAGCTGGTTGCCCTTGTTGCCGCCACCTCCTAAAAGGTTGAGCATCGGGTTGACTACAGTGTTCAACATACATACACAGAAGCCGCAGACAAAAGCACCAAGTAAATAGATGATGAAGTTCATCTTAATGGCATATTCTCCTAAATTGAATACGTTTATATCTGCACCGAATAAACTGGAAATATACTGGATGAACAGACCGATGAACCCACTGCCATAGCAATCAGGGCTGTCTTTTTATATCCGATTTTTACAAGCATATTGCCTGAAGGGATACCCATAAACAAGTATGCAAGGAAGTTCATCATATTTCCCATCATACCCAAAGTATTGGCGCCTGCATATTGGTTCTTCCATATTGTGCCGAAGGGCGCAGCAAGATTGGTTACGAAGGAAATCATCGCGAAAAGAAAAAACATTGTAATGATAGCGATGATATTACCGTTCTGTTTTTGTTGATTCATGATTTTGAAAAAATTATAAGTTTATAAATTAGGTTATTTCATAAAATTATTTTTCTACACCGAACTTGTAGATCGTTACTTGGTTGTATGTTTCTCCCGGATGCAGCACACAAGAAGGGAAATGTCCCTTGTTGGGAGTGTCTGGAAAATGCTGTGCTTCAAAACAAATAGCACTTCTTGCCGGGAAAGTTGCTCCATGAGCTCCCTCGAAACCATTATGCCAGTTTGAGGTATAGACTTGTACACCTGGCTCTGTGGTATAGACCTCCATGCTGCGACCGCTTTCGGGTTCTACACATTTTGCAGCGAAACTCAAGGTGCCTTGTTCATGTTTGTTCAGTACATAACAGTGGTCATAGCCTGCACCAAACTCTAGCTGCTCGAATTTATCATTGATTCGGCTGTCTACTCTTTGGGGAGTACGGAAATCCATAGGGGTGCCTTCTACTTTGGCGATTTCGCCTGTAGGGATTGACACATTGTCTATCGGAGTATAGAAATCAGCATGGATGGTTACGATGTTGTTGTCAACGGTTGCCGTAGGGTTGGCAATGCCTGATAGGCTGAAGAAACCGTGGTGGGTGAGATTTACCAGAGTCGTTTTGTCTGTTGTTGCACTATAAGTAATGATAAACTCATTTTGATTACTTAAAGTATATGTTACGTTGATGTCCAGATTTCCCGGAAATCCCTCTTCGCCATCAGCAGACAGATAATGCAATTTCAAACTTTGAGGTGTTTCCTGTTCTGCGTCCCAAACACGGGCATGGAATCCTGTGGGACCACCGTGTAGCGAGTTGGGACCATTGTTGACTGTCAGTGAATACTCTTTCCCCTCCAGAGTGAATTTGCCTCCTGCTATACGGTTGCCGTAACGGCCGATAAGGGTGCTGAGGAAAGGTTCGTGGCTATTGATTACATGTTCTATACTGTCATGTCCTTGAATGACATTGGCGTATTTACCATTTTTGTCCGGAACCATAATAGCCAATACGGCTCCACCATAGTTGGTAACAGCGATTTCAGTGCCGTTCTCATTTTTCAGTATGAAAAGGTCTGTTTGTTTCCCGTTCACTGTTGTCTGAAAATCGGCCCGTTTCAGGCCGCATAAATTCTCATCGGAAGTAGATGTGTTTATCATGTTATTGAAAATCTTTTTATTGTATGTATAAAACTAATGCAAATAAAAAGATTTTCTTCGGTATTCCCAAACTTTTTATAGAAAAGTGAATGCGCTAAACGTGAAATTTTAATAAATCAGCCACGATAAAGCTGCTCCCTCCAACAAAAATAAAGTCATTTTTGTTTGCTTTCTTTTTAGCGGCCGCTATGGCTGTTTTTACATCGGGATAGGTGTTTCCGTGTAATCCGGATTGCAAAGCTAAATCTTGCAGTTCTTTTTCGGGTAAGGCACGTTTTACACTGGCTTTGGTAAAATAGTACATGGCATCTTGGGGAAGCATGGCTAATACTCCGCTGATATCTTTGTCGTTTACCATACCTATTACGATGTGTAACTGTTCGTATTTTTGATGTCTTAACTGTTCTACGATATACGAAATGCCTCCTACATTATGCCCTGTGTCACAAATTAAAGTTGGTTTATGCTCTAATTTCTGCCATCTTCCCATCAGACCGGTAAGTTCGCATACTTGTGAAAATCCTTTACGTATATTCTCTTCCGTGAATTGATAGCCTGTCTGTTTCAATCGGCGAATGGCGGATAGAAGTGTCTGGGTGTTTTTTAATTGGCATAGTCCTCCCAATTCTCCTTCCAGATTTGCATAATCGACAGTCTGATAGATTTGCTTCCCTTCTTCGTCTATGCAGGAAGTCTGTAATAATTGTTCTTCTTCTGCAAAGTAGATGGGGGCGTTTACCTCTTTGGCGCGGGCCATGAATACCGGTTTGGTTTCAGGAGTTGTTTCGCCAATAACTACCGGAATATTTTCTTTGATGATTCCAGCCTTTTCTCCAGCTATTTTTTCTAAAGTGTTGCCTAAAAATTGTACATGATCAAAACTGATATTGGTAATGATGCACAAATCCGGCCGGATGATATTTGTGCAATCCATCCGTCCTCCCAGTCCCACTTCTATAATGGCTACATCTACTTGTTCTCGGGCAAAATAGTGAAAAGCCATTGCGGTAGTCAGTTCAAAGAAAGAGGGATGTAAAGGTTCGAAGAAAGTACGGTGCTTCTCTACAAAGTCTATCACATATTCTTTGGATGCAGGAATTCCGTCAACACGGATTCGCTCACGGAAATCTATCAGGTGCGGTGATGTGTAGAGTCCTGTCTTATATCCGGCTGATTGCAGGATGGCAGCCAACGTGTGCGAACAAGAGCCTTTTCCATTAGTCCCGGCTATATGGATGGTTCGGAACTGGCGGTGGGGATGATTGAAATATTCATCTAGAAGATAAGTGTTTTCTAATCCTGCTTTGTATGCATCCTTGCCTATATGCTGGAATAGTGGGGCGCTATTGTATAAATAATCCAGTGTTTCTTCGTAATTCATAGCGAATGTTTTTATTTGCCGCGGAGTGTTATAAAGGAATACCAAGGTCTTATATCTCCCTGGTACTCCTTTGTAACACTCCGCGGTGTAGGACTAATCGAAGAAGTTTTTGAACTTCTTGAATATTTTTTCTTTAATGCTTGTATTCGGTTTGAAATTATCCGATTCCTGCATTTTCTCTAGTGCTTGTTTCTCATCTTTGTTCAACGTCTCAGGAACATACACGCTTACATTGACTAATAAATCACCCGTACCATTACTGTAGCCATAACTATTGACATTGGGTAATCCTTTGCCTCTTAAACGTAAAACCTTGCCAGGCTGAGTGCCCGGTTCTATTTTTACTTTTACTTTACTGTCAATAGTAGGTATCTCCACCGTACCTCCTAAAGCGGCTGTCGGGATACTTAACAACAGATTGTAAATCAGATCGTTCTCGTCACGTATCAAGTCCGGATGAGATTCTTCCTCGATGACTACAAGCAAATCACCGGGAACACCGTTGTGCTTGCCTGCATTTCCTTTACCATTGACCGAAAGTTGCATACCTTCAGCTACACCGGCAGGAATTTTCACTTCCACCACTTCCTCTCCATATACGATACCTTCTCCCGAGCAAACTTTACATTTGTTCTTGATGATTTTTCCTTCTCCGTTACATTGCGGACATACGCTTTGCGATTGTACCATTCCGAAGATGCTTTGCTGGGTACGGGTAATACTTCCCGTTCCATGACAAGTGGGACACGTTTCCGTTCCTCCTTCTCCTTCGGCTCCTGAACCATGGCAATGGTCACATGTGACGTACTTTTTCAGTTTGAATTTCTTTTCTACTCCCGTAGAAATCTCTTTTAAGTTCAGTTTTACTTTTACGCGGAGGTCTGAGCCACGGAATCTGCGTTGTGCGGAACGTCCGCCGCCTCCGAAACCTCCAAAGCCTCCGAAACCTCCTCCGCGTCCGCCGAAAATATCGCCGAACATAGAGAATATGTCATCCATAGACATGCCTTGTCCGAATCCTTCAAAACCGCCACCGGCAGCTCCGCTCATACCCGCATGTCCGAATTGGTCATAACGGCTCGTTTGTCCGGATTGCTCAACACGTCGTATGCTTCGGCGGCTTCCTTGAATTTCTCTTCCGCTTCTTTATCTCCCGGATTTTTGTCCGGATGATATTGTATCGCTTTTTTACGGTATGCCTTTTTTATAACATCGAGGGTGGCTGTTTTGTCCACCTCCAGAACTTCGTAATAGTCTCTTTTTGCCATGTTGTTTTATGATACTGTTTTATTGGGCCACTACTACTTTGGCGTGGCGTATTACTTTGTCATTCAGTTTGTAACCGGTTTGCACGCAGTCCAGAATTTTTCCTTTCTTGTCTTCCGAAGGAGCCGGGACTAATGCGATGGCTTCGTGATAGTCGGTGTCAAAATCTTCACCGTCAGTTTCTATTTTCTGAAGTCCTTCCTGGTTCAATACTTTCAGGAATTTGTTGTAGATCAATTCGATTCCTTCACGCATGGCTTTTACGTCATCCGAAGTTTCTGAAGTCTTTATAGCACGCTCCAGATCATCCAGAACAGGGAGAATGGCAGTAATGGTCTTTTCTCCGCCATTCTTAATCAATTCCGCTTTCTCCTTCATGGTGCGTTTGCGGTAATTGTCAAATTCGGCTGAAAGACGCAGGTATTTGTCATGCTGCTCTTCTATTGTTTTCTGAGCTTCCGCCAATTCCTTGCTCACCTTCTCTTCAGCGTCCAGTTCTTCGGCCGCTTCTTTCTGAGTTTCTTCATCGATGGCAGCTTCTGCCGCTTCCTGATTTTTCAAAACTTCCTCGTCTTGAGGCTGGTTCTTCTCTGTTGGGTTCATATTCTTATTAAACTTTTTGTTTTTCTTGTTTTTACTCATAACAGTCAGGGGTTTTAGGTTCATTTATTGCTAACAAATTCCATGCCTGCTTGTTTCCTTTGAGTGATAATTTTGCAAAAGTACGGAATTTCTGCCACACTGACATACTTTTCTGAATTAAAATGCCTACCTTTGCAACCTCAAAAATAGAATAACTATATAAATAAGGTATATTAGGATGATTACAGTTTCGAACTTGGCCATTCAATTTGGTAAAAGAGTGTTGTATAATGACGTAAATATGAAGTTTACCAATGGTAATATTTACGGGGTTATCGGTGCGAACGGCGCCGGAAAATCTACTTTCTTGAAAGCGATTTCAGGTGAGCTGGAACCGACTAAGGGTTCGGTGACATTAGGACCGGGCGAGCGTCTGTCCGTATTGAGTCAGGATCACTTCAAGTGGGATGAATATACAGTCATGGATACGGTTATGATGGGACACACTGTGCTGTGGGACATTATGAAACAGCGTGAGGAACTGTATGCGAAGACTGATTTTACAGATGAAGATGGCTTGAAAGTTTCCGAACTGGAAGAAAAGTTTGCCGAGCTGGATGGCTGGAATGCGAGAGTGATGCCGCTTCTTTGTTGAGCGGATTGGGCATTAAGGAAGACAAGCACTATATGTTGGTGGGTGACTTGAGCGGTAAGGAAAAGGTGCGTGTCATGCTGGCACAGGCGCTTTATGGTAACCCTGATAATCTGTTGTTGGATGAGCCTACCAATGACTTGGACATGGATACGGTGACTTGGCTGGAGGAATATCTTTCAAATTTCGAACATACGGTGTTGGTGGTAAGCCATGACCGTCACTTCCTGGATTCAGTTTGTACCCATACTGTGGATATCGATTTCGGTAAAGTGAACATGTTTGCCGGTAACTATAGCTTCTGGTATGAATCAAGCCAGTTGGCACTTCGCCAGCAGCAGAACCAGAAGGCGAAAGCGGAAGAGAAAAAGAAAGAGTTGGAAGAATTTATCCGCCGCTTTAGCGCCAATGTGGCTAAGAGCAAGCAGACAACCAGCCGTAAGAAGATGTTGGAGAAACTGAATGTAGATGAAATCAAGCCGTCTTCCCGTAAGTATCCCGGTATCATCTTTACTCCGGATCGTGAACCGGGCAATCAGATCTTGGAAGTATCCGGCTTGCGTGCGGAAACTGAAGATGGCATGGTGTTGTTCAATGATGTGAATTTCAACGTAGAGAAAGGAGATAAGATTGTCTTTTTGAGCCGTGATCCGCGTGCCATGACTGCTTTCTTTGAGATAATCAATGGAAACCGTGCTCCGCAGGCCGGTAAATATGCATGGGGAGTTACTATTACCACGCTTATTTGCCGGTAGATAATACGGAATTTTTTGAAAGTGATTTGAATTTGGTCGATTGGCTGAGCCAGTTTGGTGAAGGCAACGAAGTCTATATGAAAGGTTTCCTGGGACGAATGTTATTCTCGGGAGAAGAGGTGCTGAAGAAAGTGAATGTGCTTTCCGGAGGTGAAAAGATGCGTTGTATGATTGCCCGTATGCAGTTGCGCAATGCGAATTGTCTGATTCTGGATACTCCGACCAATCATTTGGACTTGGAATCCATTCAGGCTTTCAATAATAATCTGAAGACGTATAAGGGAAATGTGCTGTTCTCTTCTCATGACCACGAATTTATTGAGACGGTGGCGAACCGCATTATTGAACTGACTCCGAATGGCATCATTGATAAGATGATGGAATATGATGAATACATCACTTCCGATCATATCAAGGAAATGCGTGCACGTATGTATGGAGACAATTAAATGATCAGTATGAGCTGAAAAAGAAAGAGCCACCGGGAACCGTTGTCCCTGTGGCTCTTTTTTTATGGTTTAGCTGCAATTCTTATTCCTTATGAACCGCAATGAGTTCAAAATTCTATGATAATGAACGATAATCCATGTCGTTGTATTCGGATTTGGATTACTTTTGCGTCACATTAAAAATGTGAAATGATACTTATGAAAAACTTGATTTTGATTTTAGTCTTTGCTGCCGTCAGCTTGAATATGGCAGCTTCTCATCCTGTACACGTGATTATTACTGCCGGACAGTCCAATACCGACGGGCGGACTTCTAATGAAGATTTGCCGGCATATATTAAAGCGTTGGCTACGGATACGCTGGCGTATGCCGAAGGTGCCTACCGCTATTGTCAGATAGCCCAGAATGACGGGGAAGGAAAATTTGTTCCTTTCTGGCCTCGTGCCAAACGTAACGGGAAAAATAACATGTGGGCTTTTGATGCAGTGGCATATTATGAGTTGGAGCAGTTGTTGCAGGAGAAGTTTTATGTGGTGAAATGGGCCGTTGGCGGAACCTCCATTGCGCCTGATTACAATGCTTCCAAGGGACGTTTCTGGTCAGCGGATCCTGAATGGCTGTCACAGACCAAGGCGACTTCTGACGGGGGAAACTCCTTGTTGCTTTCTTTCATCCAAGAGATAGACGTGTGCATAGACCAGACTCTTTCCCGGCTGGAAGAGGGGTATCAGATAGATGCATTTCTTTGGCATCAGGGAGAAAGCGACTATGCTAAAAGTAAAGACTACTACCATAATCTGAAAACGATGGTGGCTTATGTGCGTACGCATCTGACTGAAAAAACGGGGAAGGACTATTCCCGCCTGCCTTTTATTTTCGGAACTGTTGCCCGGAGTAATAAATATTTCAGCAGGGAAGTAGAGGATGCGATGAAGCAACTGGCCGCTGAAGATCCGAACATGCACCTGATAGATATGTCAGGCGCGGAACTGCTGAGTGACAGGCTTCATTTCACGGCACATTCGGCAGAATATTTGGGGCGGCAGGTATATAAGCGGCTGGAACAAATTATCAAAGGGGATCCCGTTCAGACGGATGGGTTGAGAGGAAAGCGTTTGGGAATTATCGGAGATAGTTATGTGAAGAATCATAAGGAATCCGTAAAGAATACCTGGCATTATAAATTTGCCGAAAGACATGGCATGGAATATTTTAATTATGGCAGGAATGGCAGCAGCATTGCCTATAGTAGCCCGCGTTGGGGGGAGGCGATGTATGTAAGATATAAGGAGATGCCGGATGATCTGGACTATGTGATTGTAGTGGGGGGGCACAATGATGGTTTTAAATTGGATTCAATTGGCGGTATGGATGTCTTTAAAGAGAGGCTGGCAATGCTGTGTGAAGGGCTTATTGAAAAATATCCCACAGCTAAGATTTTCTTCTTTACCCGATGGAATTGTAAGAATTTTAAAGGAAGTGATGCTGAAAAGGTGGTGGATGCCATGATTGAAGTTTGTGGAAATTATAGCATTCCTGTTTTTGACAGTGCTCGAAAAGGGGGAATTTATGCAAGTAGTGATCGTTTCAGGAAAATCTATTTTCAGAAAAGCAAGCACAATACAGATACTGCCCATCTGAATGAAAAAGGTCATGAACGTTTCTTGAAAGTGGCTGAGAACTTTATTTTACAATATTAAGATCCTGTTTGCAAATGCAATAGATTCTTTTTCAGATGCGGATGATGTTGAAGTGATACGGTTTCGTCAAATACGACTGCTCTGTATGCTGACAGAAATCCGGCATGATCCGCATCATCAAAAAAATAATCTATTTAAAGCGGCACAGACGGAGGGCCGGTGTCATTTCAGGTAATCTCCGTCAAACGATAAAGGTAAAAGTCCGCCAACGTTTTCTAATATATAAATATCAGTCTTGCTATAGAGCAGTATCCGCATGGGCTTACCGTATCGTTTTTCAGTTTCTAATAAGACTTGCCGGCAGGCTCCGCATGGAGGAATGGGAGTGTCGAGAAAGTCGTTCTCTGTGCGGGCGGCAATGGCAAGTGTCCTTACTGCCTGGTCCGGATATTGTGAATTGGCATAAAACAAAGTCGTGCGTTCCGCGCAAAGCCCCGATGGATAGGCTGCGTTTTCTTGGTTGGTTCCGGTGATAACCATGCCATTTTCCAACAGTGCGGCGGCTCCGACGGAAAAATGTGAGTAAGGAGCGTAGCTTCTTTGGGTGGCGTCACATGCAGAGTCTATCAGTCTACGGTCTTCTTCCGTCAGCTCGTCATAATGGCGTGCTTCTATCGTTATTTCCAGTTTGATTTGTTTCATGGTACCTCCTCGTTTGTTTTCTTGCAAATGTAATGTTTTGTTTTTAATATCTCACTATTGGTTGGCATAATTCATCCGGTAGGGCCTTATATTACGTTAAAAGAACGGACGGAATGGAGAGGTATGGTAAAAGCCGCTCAATTAGAAGCGTTATGTATCACAAGCGGAAGTGTCAGGCTACGCGTCCTGCCGCCTCAACCGTCCAGCGCCTGCCGGACGCATTTCCCATGCAGGCTGAACGCATATCCGGCACAGGCTGAACGCATATCCGACATCCGCCGGAAATCCATTTTTTTATCTATGGAAGTATTTGTTGCAACCTTTTCCTCGGGTTGTGCGTCTAACAGGTATGTATAACTAAAAAAGGAGAAAGATTATGTTAGCAACAACAACACCTACCATCGAAGGAAAACGTATAACCAAATATTATGGCATTGTGACAGGTGAAACCATTATCGGCGCCAATCTGTTCCGTGATTTTTTCGCCAGTATCCGCGACATTGTGGGCGGGCGTTCCGGTTCTTATGAAGAAGTACTGCGTCAGGCCAAAGATACCGCGTTACGCGAAATGCAGGATCAGGCTGCTTTATGGGGAGCTAATGCTGTCGTTGGAGTGGATTTGGATTATGAAACCGTGGGAGAAAGCGGTAGTATGCTGATGGTGACCGCAAGCGGAACGGCTGTCAGAATAGAAGATTAAGGGAAAGAAGGTATACCTGTTGCAGTATTCTTTTTAAAGACTTATTGCAACAGGTGAGTCCATGATCTGTTTAGGTTGGATTACCATCTGTCCTTGATCCCCAGTATTTTACGTGCGTCATCTTGCTTAAATAAAGAATCCAGCGTTTTGACGATTTCGTTTCCGTTTTCACGGTCTACAATACGGTCGGAAACCATTCTTAATACTTTCATCTTTTCATCATCCCATGTAAATATGGACATGAGCCGGGCGGTTTGTTTACAGGTGAAATAGTTGTTTACGACTCCTACAGACAGTAATTCCAGCTGGTCGTCCTTAAAAGCTTTGCTTCTCACTTTTTTATAAAGGTTTTCAAAATCTAGTGGATTCATGGCCTTGTGTCTCGGTCTGTGGGGACCGGAATGATCGGGCTGACTGGGTGGGGCTACCGTAATAATTTCATTGGGCGGACACACTGCGACCGGAGGCGGAGTGACGATGGCTTTAAAAGAATCCATGTTTGTTACCATTCCGTCTATAAAATCGATAATGATTACTTTGTTTGCGGCTGTGGTATATTCCCATTGTTCCGAACCGTTGTCAAATCTACGGAAATCGGGACTTCCAAGCAACTGGCTGACTTCTTCTTGGGACATTCCTCTCTGCACTTTCATGATAGCGTTACTGGCAGTCAAACCGCAACTGCTGACCAATGCACAAATGGCTAAAGCTACTAATGCTTGATTTAATCTTCTCATCTTTTTTGTGTTTTCTATTTGCAACAAAGGTAAGTCGGGAAAAAGTATATTCCTCTATCTTTTCCCCTATTTATTTGTAGGGATTTCCCTATTGTTTATATAGTAAATCTTCTAAAGTCCGTAATTCGTTCATTAGCAGGTTGTTTCAGACCTGTATTCTGAAGGATTCAGTTGTATCCTCCCAGAAAAGATGCCATTGATTATTTTAACGCCATCTATAATTAATGTAAAAACTGAGATCTCAATTTTAACTTCTTGTTCTCAGGTGGTTCTAACCTATAAACATTTGAAGAGCAGATGATAAACGAAGATAAAATTCGGGAAGTATGCGCTTCCCACCCGGAGCGGGGATTCAAACTGTTGATGGATCATTTTCAACAGCCCATATATTGGCATATCCGGCGGTTGGTCGTTTCGCACGAGGATGCGGAGGACATCTTGCAGGAAGTCTTTATCCGTATCTTCCGCCATCTTCCCCAGTTCAGGAGGAAAGTTCGTTGGGGACATGGATTTACCGGATAGCGACCAATGAGTGTCTCCGATTTCTGAATATGCGTAAGGAACAAGCTGTTTCTGCGGAAGAAGTTCAGGAAGAGTTGATGAATAAGTTGATGGCATCCGATTATGTGGATTACGAGAATGAAATGGCGGTGAAATTCCAGCAAGCCATCTTGATGCTCCCCGAAAAACAGCGGATCGTTTTCAACCTTCGTTATTATGATGAACTGGAATATGAGGAAATCAGCCGGATTACGGATACGAAGTAGATACATTGAAAGTGAATTATCACTATGCAAAAGAGAAAATAAAAGAGTATATGGTAAATAATTAAGGATAGTATGGAAAAGGAGTTTGATTTTAAGAATATGGGTAAGCAGATGCCTTACCGTACCCCTGATGACTTTTTCGGGAAAATGCAGAAACAAGTTTTGGAGCGTACTCGGGCTGGGAGGCTTGACCGGCGGCATAGAGTCAGAAGGATTGCCTGGGCTGCTTTAGCTGCTGCGGCTGTCATGTTAGGAGTTGTTTTTTTCCCGACCTCCCGACCTGTGACAGAGGAGTTGCCTTCTCATTCGCTTGTTGTTTCTGCGGATTTGGACCATTCCTATTCAGAAGCTATGGATCATTATATAGAATCTATGTCCGATGAGGAATTGGCAGAATGGGTGGAATTATCTGAGAATGATATATTTATAAATTGATTAATCACTAAAAAGTAATGAAATGATGAGAACAAAAAAGTTTTTAATGGTATTGGTTGCCATTTTTATGGGAAGTCAGGTAACACTTTTTGCACAAGAAAAGAAAGGGGCTAGACCTGAAAGAAAACAGTTGAATAAAGAGCAGATGCAGGAAATGCAGTGCAGTCAGATTATAAAAGGATTGGCATTGGATGATGCAACGGCTGCCAAGTTTACTCCGGTGTATAAACAATATATGGAAGAAATGCAGGCTACCCGTAACATGGGAGCTCGCCGGAATGCTGCAAATAGAACGGCGGCCGATAAACAGACTCCCAAACCGGTCCCTACAGACGCCGAAGTGGAGCAGGCTATTAAGGCACGATTTGCGCAGAGCAGAAAGATGCTGGATATCCGTGAGAAGTATTATAATGAATTCCGGAAATTTCTTTCGCCCAAACAAATTCAGAAAATGTACAATCTGGAGAAACACAATGGAGATAAATTCCGTAAAGAGATGAAAAGAAGACAAGGAATGAAAAAACAACCTGATGGAAGAAGACGTATGCCGCAGGGCGATGTGAAGAAGTAAATATGGATGAAATGAGGGAAGTGGCTGCTGTTTATGGCGGCCACTATTTTGTTTTCTCGTGGGAAGTGCGTATTTTTGTGAAGCTAACAGTGGCTATTCAACCAATAAGAATAATACGATGAAAGTAAAGAAATTAAGTGGCAAAGTTCAAGATGCGCAACAGATACCGGCCTTGTTTGATAATGAGAACATTATGTATCATCCTGTTGATAGGGTGAACTGGGAAGCATATCCTTATCAGCCTCATGTGTCTTTTCGTATAGCTTATACAAATGATGCTATATTATTGCATTATAAAGTGACCGAAGATAGTGTCCGTGCCAGATATGGTGAAGATAACGGCAGTGTATGGACTGATTCTTGTGTGGAATTTTTTTCTATTCCTGCCGCAGATGGCATTTACTACAATTTGGAATGTAACTGCATCGGTACGGTTCTTTTAGCTGCAGGACCGGAACGTAGTGATCGTGAAGCGGCTCCTCTTGAAATAACCGGTCAGGTGAAACGTTGGGCCAGTTGGGTAGAGAAACTTTTGAAGAAAAGATAGGAGAATGTACCTGGGAGGTTGCTTTACTGATTCCGTATAAGGTATTTTTTAAACATGCCATTACCGGGCTGGATGGAATGAGCATACGGGCTAATTTTTATAAATGTGGGGATGAATTGCAAAAGCCTCATTTCTTATCATGGAATCCGATCAAGATAGAGAAGCCGGATTTTCATCGTCCGGACTTCTTCGGGCTTTTGGAGTTTGAATGAAATTCGTAATTAATTTAAAAAGATTGCATACTGCCGGATAAAAATGCTAAGTTTGTGATATTATATAACGAAAGAAATAGTATAGTAGCGATTTTGAAACAGTTCTATAGGATGAAACATACGTTGAAATTTATATGGGTCGGGTTGTTTTGTTGTCTATGTCATCTCACCGTGGAGGCGCAAACCCGTAACCGGCAGTATGAGGAATATATTCATAAGTATAAAGATCTTGCTATCGATGAGATGAGACGGTATCGTATTCCTGCCAGCATCACTTTGGCCCAGGGACTATTGGAGTCAGGGGCGGGAAAAAGTACCTTGGCTCGTAAATCCAATAACCATTTTGGTATAAAATGCGGTGGTGACTGGACGGGCCGTACTGTACGGCATGACGATGATGCCCGTAATGAATGTTTCCGTGCCTATAAGCATCCTCGCGAGTCATACGAAGATCATTCCAAATTCTTGAAAGGACGTTCGCGCTATGCATCTCTTTTTAAGTTAAAAATCACCGATTATAAAGGATGGGCACATGGACTGAAGAAAGCAGGATATGCTACTGATCCTCGCTATGCGTATCGTTTGATTGATATCATTGAACTGTATGGACTACATAAATACGACACTAAGGATGGTATAAAGTGGATGAAGGAATTTCCAAATCCGCATCAGCCTTATTTGGCTAATGATTTGCTTTATATTGTGGTACGTCCGGGGGATACATTAAAAAAACTTTCTAAAGAGTTTGATATCAGCCAACGTAAGTTGAGGAAATACAATGATCTATATAAAGGATATGTGCTGAAGCCGGGCGATATTATCTATTTGGACAAAAAGCATCGTCGTGCGGATAAGGAACATATTGTTCATGTGGTTCGTGGGGGAGAATCCATGTATTCCATTTCTCAGAAATACGGTATTCGTCTGAAGAACTTATATAAGATGAATAAGATGAAACCGGAGGATCCTTCTCCTAAAGTAGGTGATATATTGCGTTTGCGTTAACCGTTATTGTGCGGTGACAGACATTTAAAAACGTACAGGGTGTCCGATATCGGACACCCTGTACGTTTTGTTTATTATTGATTATCAGAAGATTAATTTCTTGGCATGAATGTTGCATATTCTTTGGTACAAAATGAAAATAATAAAATGACAATAAGTTATGGACAGAGAAATCCCCAAAGAAGTGCGTGATAAGGAACGCAAGAAGAAGTTTATCAAATATGGTGCAATAGGCGTGGCGGCGGTGGTATGTATAGCCGTATTGATTTCGTTTATGCGAAGCAGTGTCAACCGAAAGGATCTGGTATTTTCGGAAGTGGATAATGGAACCATCGAAGTGAGTGTCAGTGCTTCCGGTAAGGTAGTTCCGGCTTTTGAAGAGATTATCAATTCACCTATTAATACTCGCATTGTGGAAGTTTACCGTAAAGGGGGGGACAGTGTGGATATAGGTACACCGATTTTGAAACTCGATTTACAGAGTACGGAAACCGAATACAAGAAACTGCTGGATGAAGAACAGATGAAACGCTATCAGTTGGAGCAGCTGAAAGTGAACAACAGTACTTATCTGAGCGACTTGGCTATGCAAGTGAAAATCTCTGCCATGAAGTTGAACCGCATGGAGGTGGAACTACGTAATGAACGCTATCTGGACAGTTTGGGATCAGGGACAACGGATAAGGTCCGCCAGGCCGAACTGAACTTCAATACCGGAAAATTGGAATTGGAACAGCTTCGTCAGCAATACGCCAATGAGAAAGAGGTGAAGGCCGCCGATTTGAAAGTGAAGGAGTTGGAATTCAATATCTTCTCAAAGAGTCTGGCGGAAATGAAACGTACATTGGACGATGCACAAATCCGTTCACCGCGTAAAGCGATTCTCACCTATATTAATAATCAGGTAGGTGCGCAGGTGGCGGAAGGCAGCCAGGTAGCTATCATCTCTGATTTGAGTCACTTTAAAGTGGAAGGTGAGATAGCCGATACATACGGTGACCGTGTGGCGGCAGGCGGACGTGCCATCGTCAAGATTGGCAATGAGAAACTGGAAGGAACGGTAAGCAGCGTGACACCGCTGAGCAAGAATGGGGTGATTTCGTTTATCGTACAACTGAATGAAGACAATAACAAACGCTTGCGTTCCGGCTTGAAGACGGATGTGTATGTCATGAATGCCGTGAAGGAAGGAGTCTTAAGATTGGCGAATGCTTCTTATTATGTGGGCCGGGGTGAATACGAATTATTTGTCCAGGACAGTAAGGATGAAATCGTGAAGCGTAAAGTTCAGTTGGGCGACAGCAACTTTGAATATGTGGAAGTCGTATCGGGGCTGAAGCCGGGTGACAAGGTAGTTGTCAGTGATATGAGCAGCTATAAAAACAAGAATAAGTTGAAGTTGAAATGAGAGCAGCTATGACATAAACAACAAGATAAAACTTTCTCTCTTAAATTAAAGTAGCGGGAAACCGGGTGGAAGGGAGGCGTATTCCCTTCTGCTCGCCCCGGATACTGATGATAATTCGTTCTCATTATGATAAAATATTATTGGAAGCAGGCCTGGGAGCTGCTGAAACAGCATAAACTGTTCAGTGTGCTTTATATAACAGGTGCGGGATTGGCTATTGCCATGACTATGGTTGTTTTTGTGGCACATTATATAAGAGTGGCACCTGTTTATCCGGAGACAAACCGTGCTGAGACGTGGGTTTTGAAGTCTGTTACGGTGCAACGGGTGAAAACCCGTGGAAGTGGCAGTTGGCAAAGCTCTCACCAATTGGTACGTGACTGGTGGTATCCCATACAGGAGGCCGAGCAGGTTTCTGCTGTATATAACTCGTGGGAATTGGATGACTACATTCAACGTGAGAACTTGGGTTCGGAACTGAATGTGAAAGTGAAATATACCGATCCTGCTTTTTTCCGTATCTTTCAATTCTCTTTTTTAGCTGGGAAGCCATTCTCGCAGGCCGATTTTGAGAGTGGTATCATGAATGCGGTGGTAGGGGAGGACTTGGCACGTCGTCTGTTCGGCACCACAGAGGTGGTTGGCAAGACTTTCAGCTTGAATTATACGGACTGTCGCATTGTGGGAGTTGTGAAAGATGCAAGTTTCCTGACAAGAGACTCCTTTGCACAATTATATCTGCCTTATACTACAGTGGCAGGCTATGATAAGGATTCTAAAAGTGATGCCGGTATGTTGGGACCCTATACGGTTTATTTCAAAGTGAAGGATGATGCCATGGGAGCGGCTTTGGAGGCGGCCATGCATGAAATGGTCCGTAAATATAATACTTCACAGGAAGAGAATAAATTGGTTTTATCAGGTCCGGATGTTTATTGGAAAAGTGTCTATCGGCGTGGAAATGTTCCTTTGGACTGGTGGGAGCTGATACGTCTTTGGGGAGGGCTTGTTTTGATTTTCTTATTGGTGCCTGCTCTTAATTTATGTGCGATGATCAGTACGCGCATGGAAAACCGTCTTCCGGAAATGGGTATCTGTAAAGCCTTCGGTGCCGACCGCGGACGTTTGCTTCGTCAGATATTGATCGAGAATTTGATATTGACCTGTTTGGGGGGCTGCTGGGCTTATGTTGGGTCTGGACGATATTGATAGCCGGACGTAATTGGGTGTTTACTTTGTTTGAGCGTTACGGAAATTCCGCTCCTGAAGGAGTAGATACAATCGTCAGTTTTGATATGCTGTTCTCTCCATGGATTTTCTGTGCAGGTTTTATCGTTTGTCTTTTGCTGAATTTATTCTCTGCATTATGGCCGGCGTGGAAGGCACTGGGTAAGGATATCGTTTATTCATTGAATCAGAAGAAATAAAAGGAGGGGGATGCGATGCTACATTTGATAGGTAAGAATTTATGGGCACGCCGATACCGCAATGGCTGGTTGTTGGCAGAGTTGATCATTGTATCTATGGTGATATGGGTACTGACTGACCCGATTGTGGTGACTACCCACGACAGGGGGCTGCCTACCGGTATCACAGAGGAAGGAATGTACAGACTGAATCTTGCTGCTGTCTCTTCCAAATCAGCGCGTTTTGAAGCAGGGGAAGACACTCCGGAGGCACGTGCTGCCAATGTACGACGGATTCTTTCGCGCATTCGCGACTATGAAGATGTGCGGTATGCAACTTTGCAGTTTAGAGACGTCGGCCCGTTTTGTTCCAGTTCATGGAGCCGTTCGTTAAATACGGACTCTTTACATTATTATCCCTATATGGTGATGTTCTTTGAGCCTCAGAGCCAGTTTTTCAGCACATTTGGATTTGAGGAAGTGGAAGGGCAGACTAACGAAGAGCTGGACCGTATGCCTTTTGAAAATAAAGAAGTCGTTATGACCGTAGATCCTGTACCGGGAGTCGTTTCATTGGGCTATCGCTATGTTGATTTTAAAACGGATACCTTGAACTGGATTATAAAAGCAACCATCGGTAAACTACGTATGCGCAATGGCATGCAGCCGCAGAATGTATTGGCCGAGCCTCAACAGTTGGAAAAATTCGAAATACCGGAAGAGGTATGTATCGTCTTCCGTACTAAACCGGCTATAAACGAAACGCAATTTATGCAGCATTTCAGACCATGGGCGGAGAAAGAGTTGCGTGTGGGTAATCTATATATGCGTAGTGTGAAGAGTTATCATGAAGTAATAGCGGACAATGATGAAGAGAATACGGTGAATTATACTTATCGTGTGAATTTACTGATGGGAGGATTCTTCCTGATCAGTTTATGTTTAGGAGTTTCCGGTACCTTTTGGATGCAGACACGCAGCCGTCGGGAGGAAGTGGGTATCATGAAAAGTTTCGGTGCCCGGTCTGTCTATATCATCCGTATGTTGCTGGGCGAAGGATAGTGCTTTCTACGCTGGCTACTTTGACCGGTTGTCTTATTTATTTGCAATATGCCTTGAAAGAAGGGCTTTATACCAATATGTGGAATGAACAGGAAATACTTCCCATTTATTGGGTGAATAGATTCCCGCTTCATTTTTTAGGAGTGTCACTGATTGTATGGATTATCTTGCTGATTGTGGTCAGTATAGGCATTTATATTCCTGCACGCAGCATCAGCCGCATAACTCCGGTGGATGCATTGCGGGATGAGTAGGATTAAGATTTAAAAAAAATGATAAACGGCTGTAAACCGGTCTGTTTATAGGTGTATGGATTTTGAGATAACTAGTATGAGATAAGATTAACAATTTAAATACGAAACGATTATGGCAATGATTAAATTAACCGGTATCAATAAGATCTACCGTACGAATGAGATTGAGACATTAGCATTGGAAAATGTGAATCTGGATGTGGCTAAAGGTGAGTTTGTCAGCATTATGGGACCTTCCGGTTGCGGTAAGTCCACATTGCTGAATATAATGGGGCTGCTGGATGCTCCCAGCAGTGGAAAAATTGAAATCAACAGTACGTCTGTGGAAAGCATGAAGGATAAGGAGCTGGCTGCTTTCCGTAACAAGACCTTGGGCTTTGTGTTCCAGTCGTTCCACCTGATTAATTCACTGAATGTGCTTGATAATGTGGAATTGCCTTTGCTTTATAGAAAGATGGCCGCCAAGGAGCGTACCCGTCTGGCAAAAGAAGTGTTGGAGCGTGTCGGCTTGAGCCATCGTATGCGTCACATGCCCACACAGCTTTCCGGAGGTCAGTGTCAGCGTGTGGCGATAGCTCGTGCTATTGTAGGTAATCCTGAGATCATCCTTGCCGATGAGCCTACAGGTAACTTGGACTCAAAGATGGGTGCTGAAGTCATGGAATTGTTGCATAAATTAAATAAAGAGGATGGACGGACCATTGTGATGGTAACCCATAATGAGGAACAGGCCAAGCAGACTTCCAGAACGATCCGTTTCTTTGATGGCCGCCAGGTGCAATAACTACTGATTACTATGAAAAGGAATTTATTAAGAAATAACAGAGATGATTAAACAGTATTTTAAGCAAGCTTTGGCGCAACTTCGCCAGCATCCGCTTATCAGTGTTATCAGCATCGCAGGAACTGCTCTTAGCATTTTCCTTATAATGTTGGTAGTGATGCTACAACAAGTGAAGGTTGCTCCTTTTTCTCCCGAGTCAAACCGGGATCGTTTTCTGCATGTGCATTATATGAGCATAAATCATAAGGATTGGGGGGACGGAACAAGTAACGGACCGATGAGCGTGCGGACGGCGCGTGAGGTATATAAATCATTGAAAACTCCTGAAGCTGTCACTATTTATTGCAGTATGCCGATATCGACTCCTGTCTCATTACCTGCGATGCCGGCTATTGGAGCGGATGTGCGGGAAACGGATGATACTTTTTTTAAAGTGTTCGATTTTCGTTTTGTGAGTGGAAAACCATACGATGAAGCTACTTTCAATGCAGGCACTCCTGTGGCAGTGATTACTGAGAGCATATCGCGGGCTTTGTTTGGTTCCACAGAATCTGCGGGCAAAGAGTTTTTATTGAATCATGCTCCCTATCGTGTGGTAGGGGTAGTGAAAGATGTATCTACTCTTGCCGATGCTTCTTATGGCCAGGTATGGATTCCCTTTACTTCGACGGATTTGCCTGATGATACGTGGAGTGACCAGCACATGGGGATGATGAGTGTCACTATTTTGGCTCGTAATCATGATGATTTTGGAGAAATCCGTGCTGAAGCCAAGCGGCGTATGAGTGAGTATAATTCTATTCTTGCCGATCAGGGGTATACGTTGATAGACCGTAACCGGCCATACGATCAGGAAACTCAGTCTATTTCATTTGCGGCTAACTTGGAGCCGGATTTGAAGTCGGCTCGTCGTGAACGTGCTATCATTTTTATCATTCTGTTGTTGGTACCTGCTATAAATCTGAGCAGTATGACGCAAAGCCGGTTGCGCCAACGTGTGGCGGAAATAGGAGTACGCCGTGCTTTTGGAAGCACCCGCATGGAAATGGTTGGACAAATCATCATGGAAAACCTGGTCGTAACTTTGTTGGCTGGTGCCGTAGGTTTGTGTATCAGTATTGTTATGGCTTATTTAGGTACCGATATCCTGTTTGCACAGCCTTATAGTGCGACACTGAATGCCCCTACAGTTGATTCCAGTATTTTATTGCACCCTTCCACTTTCCTTTACGCATTGCTGTTTTGCTTTGTTTTGAATTTGCTGAGTAGCGGCATTCCTGCTTGGAGGGCTTCAAGGACTAGCATTGTCAATGCGCTGGGAGGAAAGATTCACTAGGTCGATAACGAATTAAAAGTAAAGAATCAAGATGAATAAGAAACTATTTACTCAGATAAAAAATGAATGGCGGTCTAATCTTTGGCTTGTCACCGAATTATTGTTGGTAAGTGTCGTTTTATGGTATATTGTGGACTATATGTATGTGCAGACCTCAATTTATAATGAACCACGGGGATTTGATATTTCTCATTGTTATTTAGTGCAAATGGGACGCCTTACGGACAAAAGCCCAGACTTTATTCCTAATCAGACAGACGAGGAAAAGCGGCAGGATGTCAAGGAACTTCTAAGTCGTCTTCAGCATAGACCGGATATAGAGGCAGCCGGATTAGGACAAAATTCTTATCCGTATAATGGCAGTAACAGCGGTGCGTCAGTGGTGTATGATACATTACGTTCGCCGGGATGGACTATACGCAGATTGGTGTCTCCCGATTTTGTCCGTGTGTTCCGTTATCGTGGCACCCGTGGGGAGACCCCTGAACAACTGGCTGAGATGCTGAAACATCCGAAAAATTTTCTTGCTTCAGATAATCTTTATAAACGGCGCTATGGATGTGATTTGACTTCATTGGTGGACAAACAATTTTATTTGTTTGGGGATACAACGAACACATATAATTTAGCGGCTTCTTTGCAGATTGTCCGTTATGGGGATTATTTTGAGGCATGGAACAGTTACTGCATGGTGGCTCCTATGCCGGAAGGATGGTATGATTTGGGCGCGGAGCTTTGTGTACGCGTAAAAGAGGATCAGGATCGCGATTTTATAGCTCGTTTGAAAGCGGATAGTGAGAAACTGTATCGCGTGGGCAATGTGTTTATTGCGGATGTGCGTTCTTTTACTGATATCCGTCGTAACTTTCAGCAGTCACAAACGAATGCCTGGAACAGTTACCTTTTCGGAATGGGTTTCTTGTTGTTGAATATATTCTTGGGATTGCTAGGTACTTTCTGGTTCCGTACTCAGCAACGACGTGGCGAGATTGCATTGATGAAATCATTGGGTGGAACAGATCATAGTATCTTTGTCCGTCAGTTGGCAGAAGGATTGATATTATTGGCGGTGGCCACAATTCCTGCGATCTTTATTGATTGGAATCTGGCAAATGCGGAACTGAATGCCTGGATGGATGGCTCTACATTTGGTTGGATCCGTTTTGTCAATACTGTGCTCATTTCCTTTGTCTTGATTGCATTGATGATTGTAGTAGGTATCTGGATTCCTGCACGTAAGGCTATGAAAGTTCAGCCGTCGGAAGCATTGCATGATGAATGATTTCTTTTTTGGGATAAAAGAATTTGGGAGTATGAACACAAACATGATAAAACTATATTTCAAACAGGCTTTTTACCAACTTCGTGAGAATAGGCTCATCAGCTTGGTTTCTATTATAGGAACGGCATTGGCTATTTGTATGATCATGGTCATTGTCCTGGTGTTGGAAGTGCGCATTACGGATTGTGTGCCCGAGGTGAACCGTTCACGTTCTCTTTATATGAAAGCGATGTCTATTCATCAGAAAGGAGATACCAGTGATAGGTCATCCAACGGCTGTATGTCACTCACGGTGGCAAAAGAGTGTTTTAAGGCACTTACTGTTCCTGAGGCGGTAACGATAGTGTCTACAGGAGGCAGGATGCGTATTTCTGTACCTGCGGGAAAAATGATGACGGTGGATAACCTTGAAACTGACGATACCTTTTGGAAAGTCTTCTCTTTTGATTTTATTGCCGGAAAGCCGTTTACGGCTGCCGATAGTGAAAGCGGACTTTCTAAAGTTGTAATTAGCGCTTCTGTGGCCCGGAATTTGTTTGGTACGGTAGAAGCGGTGGGACGTACAGTCCAACTCAACTTGGCCGATTATACGGTAGTGGGTGTTGTGAAAGATGTATCCAAACTGGCTGTCTCTTCGTATGCGCAGATTTGGATACCTTTCCATTCAACAGAAATAGCCGGAAAGTGTTGGTATGACAATGCGATGGGAACTTTTCGTGTGGTCATTCTGGCACATTCGGAGAAAGATTTTCCTGCCATCAGAGAAGAGGCGGAACGCCTGCGTCAGAAATTTAATGATGGATTGCAGGATTCCGAAATCTTTTATCGTGGACAACCCGATGATCGTTTCTCTTTTATCTTTCGTCACTGGGGAAGAGAGTTACAGGCGAAGGAAGCTTATTTGCACTACCTGCTGGTGATTGTTATTTTATTGCTGGTACCGGCTATAAATCTGAGTAGCATGACTTTGTCCCGTATGCGGAAGCGCATGTCGGAAATAGGAGTGAGGAAGGCATTCGGTGCTACTGCCAATGTCTTGTTGAGGCAAGTGTTTTATGAAAACTTGTTATTGACGCTCATAGCCGGAGCTGTAGGAATGCTTTTCAGTTATGCATGTACTTTTTTATTGAATGATTTCTTATTTTCCAATAGCGAGAACCGTACCCAAATAGGAGAAACCAGTCTTTCGGCAGATATGTTGTTCAGTCCCTGGATATTCTTGGCTGCATTCATTTTCTGCCTGCTTTTGAATTTGCTGTCGGCATGCATTCCTGCCTGGAGGGCATCGCGCATGAATATTACGGACGCTTTAAACCAACGCTAGATCATGAACAGGAATTTATTGAAACAGATATGGAACGAGCGCCGCAGCAATGCGTTTCTGTGGATGGAACTTTTTGTGGTGTTTGTCATATTATGGTATATTGTGGATGTGGTATATGTCACATTGAGCATCTATAATTTGCCGATGGGCTTTGATATAGAAAATACGTATGTTCTTCGTTTTGAGCGGATGACTTCGAAAGCGGCTGCTTATCAGCCTGGCCGTACTATGAAAGAGGATGTTGCCGATTTGCATGAAATTGTAAACAGACTTGCTCATCGTCCGGATGTGGAAGCAGTCAGCCTCTCGCAAAACTGTATACCTTATAATGATGGTGCGAACAGTTTTTCATTTTATCTGGATACAGTCCCGGTACGTAGTTTGAAACGATGGATAACTCCGGAATATTTTAATGTATTCCGTTACCGCAATATAGACGGTTCGGGCAGTGAAAGCCTTGCTGAGGCACTGACACCGTCCGGCATGGTTTTATCTGTGAATATTGCCGATGTTTATCAGGATGCGCCTTGGCACGGTAAGGAACTTTTAGGGCGTAGGGTACCTGTTTGGCGGAATGAGCCGGAGGCGGAGCATCTTTCTATAGCTGCTCTTACCGAGCCGGTCCGTTATGACCATTTTACAGCTCCGGATGATTACGGATCCCGTTATGCTGCTGTGTACCTGACAGATGAGGAAATGGAGTCCTTGGGCGAAACGGTTTATATAGAAGTTTGCCTGCGTGTTCGTGAGGGACAGAATGATGGATTCATAGACCGTTTGATAGTGGAGGCCGACCGTCAATATCAGGTGGGCAATCTATATCTTTTGGATATAACCCCGTTGAGTGATATACGCGCTGCTTATGAAACGGATTCGGTGAATGAGTTGAATACGCAATTTTGTATCATATTTTTCTTATTGCTGAATATCTTTTTAGGCATTATCGGAACTTTCTGGTTCCGGACACAGCATCGGCGTGCCGAAATAGCGTTGCGTATGGCTTTAGGCTCTACCCGTTGGGGAATCTGCGGTCGTCTGATGGGGGAAGGGGTCTTGTTATTGCTAATATCTGCTATTCCTGCATGGGTCGTAGCGTGGAACTTGGGATATGCCGAACTGGTGGAAGTTACACGTATGCCTTTTACGGCAGGTCGTTTTGCGATTACGGTTCTGGGCACTTTCATTCTGATTGCTGGAATGATTGTCATTGGAATAGGATACCCTGCCGTCGTGCCATGAGTATCAAACCGGCTGAGGCGTTACATGAAGAATAAATAAAATGGAGATATAAGACGAATGAAACAGCTATTATCACAAGCATTCAATCTGATACGGCAGAACCCTTTCTATTCTACAATCAGTATGATAGGAACAGCTGTCACTATCGCTTTTGTCATGGTGGTAGTGATGATTTACGACTTCCGGACCATGGACATGGCTCCGGAGAGTGATCGGAGTAATATGATGTATACAGGTCCGGGGATGACCTATCGTAAGCAAGACCAAACCAACCGAAACAGTGGTATGGGACGTAAGGCTTTCGAAGCGTTATTTTCAGAGCTTCCCGGCGTGAAAGAAGTTACTTGGTATCGTGGTGTTGCCAAGACACCTTGTAACTTGTCTGCTTCGAATGAAATTTTCAACTATTTTGTGCGGCCTGTGGCTGATAACTGGTTTAAGTTCTTTGATTATGAATTTATAGCGGGACGTCCTTTCACACAAGAGGAGTATGATGCCCGTCGGTGGGTCAGTGTGATAACCGAGCGTATGGCCTTGCAGCTTTTCGGCACGACGGATGTGGTAGGAAAAGAATATCAAAGTAATTTTTTCCCGACTAAAGTGGTAGGCGTGGTGAAAGATGTCAATGCTATTTTCCAAACAGCATACGCTGATGCTTTTGTTCCTTTCTCATTGGAAAATGAAGACTATTATGCTACTTGGACAGGGGGCTTGGGGGGAATCCGCATGGGATTGCTCAAACTGCTGCCGGATACTCGTCCTGCAGATATACGGACAGAAGTACAGCATCGGCAGGATCGTTTGAATAGTTCGACGGCGGAATATGCTTTCGAGATGAACGAACTCTATACTCATACGGAATACACTTTTTTCCGTGGAAAGGATATTAGTGCACCGTTGGTTTACAGTATGTTATTGATGGTCTTGCTGATTGTTCCTGCTATTAATATCTCAGGTATGACCAATGCCCGGATGCAGGAGCGGGTGACAGAGATTGCAGTTCGCAAGGCGTATGGCGCATCACGCATTTCCATCATGACGAGGTTGTTTTCCGAGAATCTGCTCACAGTCTTTTTGGGTGGAATCTTAGGATATCTGCTTTCGTGTGTGTTGGTTTGGCTGGGACGTGTATGGTTGTTTGGTAGCGGCGAGGTAGAATTGTCAGGTATCAGTCTGGATGGAGGTTTGTTGTTGCATCCTGCTTTATTTGTGTTGGTTTTCGGCGTATGTGTTGTCTTTAATTTATTGTCGGTATTGATTCCGGTATGGATGGTCACACATCGAAATATTGCAACTACCATCAAAGGAGAATAGGAGGAAAGAAAAATGATAAAGAGTTTATTCAGACAAATGTGGAATCAGAGGCATGCCAATGTATGGGTGTGGGTTGAATTGGTTGTTGTTCTTGTTTTGCTATGGTACAGCATCGATCTGGTTTATAATTATGAGGCGGCTGCCCGTCAGTCTAAAGGATATGACACGGAGAATGTTTTTGATATTCAACTGAATATTAAACCGACTTTGCAAAATGATTCTGTATTAATGAGTCATTCTGCCGAATATCTGGAACAAATCTATCAGTTGATCCGACAATATCAAGGGGTGGAGGAAGCTTGTTTTTATTATGGGACAATACCTTATACGGGAAATAATATGTATGAGGGGTATGCTCCGCATTCGGATTCGACTCATGTGGTAGGCTGTTTCATCCGTTATGTCAGCCCTGCTTATTTCAAGGTATTTCGTTTGCGGCCATTATCAGGTTCGTTTGAGGCGGAGCGTTGGGACAAGAATGAATATCCCATGCCGGTGTTGATGAGTGAAACATTAAGTGATTCCTTGTTTAGCGGACGCAATGGAGTAGGGGAGACTTGTTTCAATCCTTATTTCCTGAATAGTGCGCAACCGGAAACTAATTATAAGGTAATGGCGGTGCTTCCTGCTCATAAGACAGATGAGTACGAGCGTTACGAACCTTTTATTTATCTTCCCAGTCCGCCGCTGACTCATTGGCATCACATTGCGTGCGTGTGGTTTCCAATTCCATACCGGGATTTACCGAACGTTTTATGCAGGATATGCAAGGGAAATTATCTATCGGCCCTTATTACTTATACGATATAAATTCGTATGGCGATATGAAGGAAGCTTTTGATATAGAGCAAGGAACGGTGAATTATCTGAATACGACCTATGCCGTTATCCTTTTCTTTGTTTTCAATATATTTTTGGGGATGCTGGGGACTTTCTGGTTCCGGACTCGTAAAAACCGGAGCGAGATAGCATTGCGCATGGCATTAGGTTGCAGTAGGATGAATGTATTCGGCTATTATGTACTTGAGGGCGTTCTTCTCTTGGTTTCGGCTGCCATTCCCGCTGTTTTTGTTTGTGCGAATATGCAGATGGCGGATCTTACCGTGCATACATTGATGGAACCTGCTTGGGGACGTTTTCTGTTTTGTTTTGTGTCGGCCATGCTGTTGCTGGGGATAATCATTCTGTTCGGCATTTATTTCCCCGCCCGGAAAGCGATGGAGATTGAGCCGGCAGACGCGTTGCATAATGAATAGTGTTATTTCATTGTCACAGGATCAGCAGTGTTCGTATATGAATGGAGTGTCCGATTTCGGACACTCCATTTTTATTGTAAGTTGTTATAAAACAGTGAAATAGTTTTTTGGCATACCATTTGCCTTACCTTTGACAAAAAGAATCATAACACAATGAAAAAACAAGTAATATCTCTATTTTTAGCTTTTGGCATATCGTTGGTTGCCGGAGCGCAGCCACAAGAAAAGCGACGTGCCATCACTTTGGAGGAAGCCATCACTATTGCCCGTGTGCAAAGTGTGGATGCGGCCGTAGCCTTAAACGAGCTGAAAACCGCTTATTGGGAATATCGTACTTTCCGTGCGGATTTGCTTCCGGAAATGAATTTTGAAGCCACTATTCCCAGCTATAATAAGAAGTATAATTCTTATCAGCAGGATAACGGTTCTTATACATTTGTACGTAATAATTATATGGAAATGAATGGTGAAGTCTCTATCGATCAGAATATTTGGCTGACCGGTGGTAAACTCTCATTGAATACCTCTCTTGATTTCTTGAAACAACTGGATGGAGATAAGTCCAAACGATATATGTCTGTTCCGGTAGCGTTGACATTGGAACAACCTGTTTTCGGAGTGAATACAATTAAATGGAACCGCCGCATCGAACCGGTGAGATATGCCGAAGCCAAAGCCGCATTTCTTACTGCAACCGAAGAGGTGACCATGACTACTATCAATTATTTTTTCAATCTGTTGCTGGCCAAAGAAAACGTAGGCATCGCCCGGCAGAATCTGAAGAATGCGGACAAACTGTATGAAGTGGCCAAAGCAAAGCGTAGCATGGGCCAGATCAGTGAAAATGATTTGTTGCAATTGGAACTGAATGTATTGAACGCCCGCTCCACACTGACGGATAATGAAAGCAATTTGAAAAGTAATATGTTCAAACTCCGTTCATTTTTGGCATTGGGAGAGGATGAGGAATTGGAACCGGTAGTTCCCGAGACGATTCCGGCTGTATTGCTGAACTATCCGGATGTTTTGGACAAAGCTCTTGCCAATAATTCATTTGCGCACAACATCCGCCGCCGCCAGTTGGAAGCCGATTTTGAAGTGGCTAAAGCGAAGGGCAATCTGCGTGAGATCAAGCTCTATGCACAGGTAGGTTTTACGGGGACAGACCATGAATTTAATAGTGCATACCGCCGTTTGAAAGACAACCAGATTGTAGAAGTTGGTTTTAAGATTCCTATTCTTGACTGGGGAAAACGTCGTGGTCAGGTAAAGATTGCCCAAAGTAACCGCGATGTGACTGAAAGCAAGCTACGTCAGGAAACCATGAATTTCAATCAGAACCTGTTTATCCTTGTAGAACAGTTCAATAACCAGCAGGCTCAGTTGCAGATAGCAGGCGATGCGGACAAGATTGCCCAGAAACGTTACAGTACCAATGTGGAGACCTTCATGGTCGGTAAAATATCGACATTGGATTTGAATGATTCCCAGACAAAGAAAGATGAGGCCCGTCAGAAGCATATCAATGAGTTGTTCTATTATTGGTACTATTATTACCAGTTGCGAAGCTTGACATTGTGGGATTTCAATACCAACACCAATATTGATGCCGATTTTGAGAAGATTATCAAACAATAGGATTTTCACCATTCCATTCTGTTTGAATATAAAATGGGGTTGTCTTTGTGCTTATTAAAATAATAATTTCTACATTTGCAGCATTATGATATTAATTATAGACGATGACAGTGCCATTCGTTCTTCTCTGAGCTTTATGCTGAAAAGAGCGAAATATGATGTGCAGGCCGTACCGGGTCCCAAAGAGGCTATTGAAATAGTCCGTTCGGTTGCACCCCAGTTAATCTTGATGGATATGAACTTCACCCTGTCCACCAGTGGCGAGGAAGGATTGACTCTTCTGAAACAGGTCAAAGTGTTCCGGCCCGATGTTCCCGTTATATTGATGACGGCATGGGGAAGTATCCAGCTTGCCGTGCAAGGGATGCAGGCAGGTGCATTCGACTTTATTACCAAGCCTTGGAACAACGTAGCGTTGATGCAACGGATAGAAACGGCCCTGGAACTGAATTCACAAGATAAGAAAGCAGAGGTTCCGGTGGAAGATAATGACGGTTTCAACCGTAGCCATATCATTGGAAAGAGTAAAGCGCTGATGGATGTGCTGGCCACGATCAAGCGGATAGCACGTACCAACGCATCGGTCTTGATTACCGGTGAAAGTGGTACAGGCAAGGAGTTGATAGCCGAAGCGGTGCATTTGAACAGTCCCCGTAGCAAGAAACCTTTTGTGAAAGTGAATTTGGGAGGTATTTCTCATACTTTGTTCGAGAGTGAAATGTTCGGTCATAAGAAAGGTGCGTTTACGGATGCCACAGCCGACAGGGTGGGACGTTTTGAACTGGCTGACAAGGGTACGATTTTCTTGGATGAGATTGGCGATTTGGATTTAAGCTGTCAGGTGAAACTGCTTCGCGTGTTACAAGAGCAGACTTTCGAAGTCTTGGGCGACAGCCGTCCCCGTAAAGTCGATATCCGTGTGGTCAGTGCGACGAATGCCGATTTACGGCAGATGGTGCAGGAACACACCTTCCGCGAAGACTTGTTCTATCGTATTAATTTAATTACGGTGCATCTTCCGGCATTGCGCGAACGCCGGGAGGATATTCCGTTATTGGTCCGTCATTTCGCCGACAAACAATGTGAATCGAACGGTCTTCCCAAAGTGGAATTTACTTCTGAAGCGATGGATTATTTGAGCCGTTTGCCTTATCCGGGCAATATCCGTGAATTAAAGAATTTGGTGGAACGTACCTTGCTGGTCAGTGGAAAGGAAATATTGACTGCGGATGATTTTAAATCACAATACCAGCATCCTATAGAACAGAAGGTGACAACGAATCTGCAAGGCATGACCTTGGAGGAGATAGAAAAGCAGACGATTCTGCAAACGCTTGAGAAGTATAACAATAATATGTCACAGGTTGCCGTAGCCTTAGGAATCAGCCGGGCCGCTCTTTATCGCCGTTTGGAGAAATACAACATACAAGTGAATGATTAGCAAAACCGGAACCGGATAAAATATGAAACTGAAATTCTTGTTCTTCTTTTTAGCATTACTGTTGACAGCAGTATGGATTATCCTGCTCGTTCTGACCTTGAAGGAACGCGGTGCGCTGTTTTATATAGGAGAGGGAGTCATTACATTCAGTCTTGTGTTTCTGGTTTATTTTTACCGCAAAGTCGTGAAACCGCTTGATATCATCGGCAACGGTATGGAACTTCTTCGTGAGCAGGATTTCAGCAGTAGACTGACTCCTGTCGGACAAAAGGAAGCCGACCGCATAGTGTTGGTTTTCAACCGCATGATGGAGCAGTTGAAAGACGAGCGCCTTCGGCTGCGTGAGCAGAATCATTTTCTTGACCTGCTGGTCAGCGCTTCTCCCATGGGAGTTGTCATACTGACGCTGGACGGACATATTTCCATGCTGAATGCGGCAGCTCTTCGTTTTTTGGATTATTCTTCGGCAGAAGAAGTCAGAGGCCGATTGCTGTGCGAGTTGGCTTCCCCTTTGGCCGAAGAAATAGAACGTATTCCCAAAGATACTACGGAAACAATTCGCCTGAGCGATTCCATGATTTACCGCTGTTCCCGGCTTTCTTTTGTTGACAGAGGCTTCTCTCATCCGTTTATTCTGGTGGAAAGTCTGACTTCCGAGGTGGTGAAAGCAGAGAAGAAGGCATACGAAAAAGTGATCCGTATGATAGCGCATGAGGTGAATAATACGACAGCGGGCATCACCTCTACCTTGATACAGTGGATGGCGCTTTGGAATGTATGGAAGACACGGAAGATTTGCGCGAAGTGATGAAAGTCTGCATAGAGCGTTGCTACAGCATGAGCCGTTTTATCACAAATTTCGCCAATGTGGTGAAAATCCCCGAGCCTCAATTACAATCAGTGGACTTGAATGACCGCGTGGCCGCTTGCAAGACATTTATGGAAACGGTTTGCCGTAACCGTAAGATTACGCTGCATCTTGATTTATGTAAAGAGAACCCCGAAGTGATGATGGATACTTCCCTGTTTGAGCAAGTACTGGTCAACATTATCAAGAATGCGGCTGAAAGTATCGGGGAGACGGGAGATATCTTTATCCGTACTTCCGTATCGCCTACGATGCTGGAAATTGCTGATACCGGTGCCGGTATCAGCAAGGAGGTGGAAACCAAACTGTTCAGTCCTTTCTTCTCCACTAAACCTAACGGACAGGGCATCGGTCTTATTTTTATTCGCGAAGTCTTGATGAAACATGGGTGTACTTTCTCTCTTCGTACTTATCCGGATAAACTGACCCGTTTCCGTATCCGTTTCTGATAATTGGAGGACGAATATTTGGAATGTTATCAATAAAATGTGTATCTTCACCACTTTACCACGCCGATGCTTCCGAAAGGAAGTGAAAAGGGAGGGAGGGTTTATAGTAAACGTCTTTCGGGGTGTTTTGTTTTGTGCTGTTGGTTCCTTCGGAATCTCGAGCTCAAAATGAAACACCCTTTTTATTATGCTAAGCTGTCCGCGATGAAAAATGTTCAATCAGGATTGGATGAAATCGGTTCGTTTTGTTTATCTTTGCAATATCATGTACTAAATACATCAAATTATGAAATACCCTATCGGCATACAAACTTTCAACCGCATCCGCGAAAATGGTTATGTTTATGTAGACAAGACTGCCCTCATCCATCAGTTAGTGAGCAGAGGAAGTATCTATTTTCTCAGTCGTCCGCGCCGTTTCGGAAAAAGTTTGATGATCAGTACCCTCGAAGCCTATTATAAAGGGCGGAAAGAGTTGTTTGAAGGACTTGCCATTGCCGGACTGGAAAAAGACTGGTTTCAATATCCGGTATTTCATATAGACTTCAACGGAGATAATTTTGCCAAAGAAGGAGTGCTGGAAGCTGCCATTGAGGGCTATTTGGGAAATTGGGAGGATATGTATGGCAAGAATCCCAATTACACGACTCCGGGAACCCGTTTTATCGAATTGCTGCGTCGTGCCAGCGAAAAGACAGGAAGGCGTGCCGTGGTGCTCGTCGACGAATATGACAAACCCATTCTCGATGTGCTTGATACCCCCTTGGAAGAGGAGAACCGGAATACGTTGAAAGCTTTTTATTCTACCTTCAAGGGAGCTGATAAATACTTGCAGTTCGTGATGCTGACGGGAGTCACCAAATTCTCGCAAGTCAGTGTCTTCAGTGGTTTCAACCAGCCTAAAGATATCAGTATGGACCCGCGTTATGAAGCACTGTGCGGAATCACCGGGGAGGAAATGGAGCATTATTTCCATGAACCTATTTCCGAGCTGGCCGAAAAAGACGAATGCACGTATGAGGAAATGAAAGAACGTCTGAGAGCGCAATATGACGGTTATCATTTTAGCGAAAACATGCTTGATATTTACAATCCTTTCAGCATTCTGAACGCTTTTGATTCTTTACAAATCCGTGACTACTGGTTTGCCTCGGGCACGCCTACCTATCTGGTCCGGCTGTTGCAGCATAGCAACGAGCAGATCAACGAATTGGTGGGGCAATATTATGACGCATCCCTGTTTGCCGATTACAAAGCTGATGTGGAACGTCCTCTTCCCATGATTTACCAAAGTGGATATCTTACCATTAAGGATTACGATAAATATACTCATTCCTATCTGCTTGATTTTCCCAATGATGAAGTACGCAGAGGTTTTCTCAGCTTGTTAGCCAGTGATTATTTCAAAATACATGGAGTTTCCGTTTCCAGTTGGCTGATCAGTTCTATCCGCCTGTTGAATGCGGGTAAGACAGATGCCTTCCGTGATTCTTTCACCGCTTTTTTGTCCGGTATTCCCTACGATTCGCATGACAGTACCAAGACTCCGGAGCTGACCGAGAAACATTTCCAGTACACTTTCTATCTCATTCTCCGTCTTATAGGCGTATATTGCCTCCGCATCGAGCAGACACAAAGCCGGGGACGGGTGGACTGCATACTCGAGACTCCGCAATATATCTATATTTTTGAATTCAAACTGGACGGCAGTGCCGATGAGCCTTGCGGCAGATAGAAGAAAAGGGATATGCCCGGCCTTATCTGGCGGACAAGCGAAAAACAGTTTGTACGGGAGTGGTATTTTCTTCACAGACGCGAACCATTTCCGAGTGGAAAGAGGTGAGGTAATATCCGGACAAGCTTGAAAATCTCCTGTGGTTTGGAATAAGTAAGTAACGTCATAAAAGTGTGCGTAACGGGTTTGTACTTCTATGGAATGCTCGTGGCGGTCTCATCAATGCAGATGCTTTCACCTATGTTCTCAAGAAAAATGAGCCATTCCTCCGCATGGGAGAGTTCCCTCCATTCACGATAGCCGCTGAGTATCTCCTTGTACTGCCTTTCAAACGTATCCCCGTTTATGTGGTAATAGCGGTTAAGCGAACGGGAGGTCGTAGGGATCGTCTCCATACACTCCTTTTAAAAAAAGCCGCGAACTCCTTCGGGTAGCGGGTTACTTCGGCCTTGAGGTGATAAGTGTCCGAGAAATAACGGTTGTTCTCTTTGTCATACCATCTGCGTGCTAATAGTCCTTGATGATTCATGATGCAAAGATAGAATTTTATTGATGAATTAAAGAAGCATCCCCCTATGTTTATCCGGTGACCCGTTAAAGGCGCATAGTAATAAACCTGGCATTTAGTATTATCAATAATGACTTTGATACTACCGACTTCTTACTAACTAATTGGGCTAATGAAAAGGATATAATAGAACTTATGAAGCATAAAGGGATAATGCCCGAAGATATAGAAGTAGCTTATAATAAGGATGGTAAAGCTATACTTAAATTGAAGAGACTGTCATCCAAACTGTGTCAAGTGTAAAAGTTTAGGTTTTGCATATAAAAAGAGAGGTTGTGTTAGCATTTTGACACAACCTCCTGTTCTTTTTTGAAGTGATTTTTGAATTATGCTTCAGTCGGAGCTTCAGTAGTTTCAGCAGCAACTTCTTCTGCAGGAGCATTAGCGGCTTCTGCTTCAGCCTTGGCAGCAGCTTCAGCAGCTTTCTTTTCAGCTACTTTCTTAGCAATTTCTTCATTTACCTTCTTTTCAGCTTCCAAACGAGCTTTTGCGTCAGCTTTCTTTGCTTCGTCCAGTTTAGCCTTCAAAGTAGCCAGACCTGACTGTTTGTTGTTCTTCCAAGCTTCGAATTTAGCTTCAGCTTCAGCTTCTGTGAATGCGCCTTTGGCAACACCGCCCAGCAAGTGTTTCTTCATGTAAACACCTTCTTTTGACAGAATGTTGCGTACTGTGTCAGTAGGCTGTGCACCGCACATTACCCAATGAAGTGCGCGCTCAAAATTCAAATCTACTGTGGCAGGATTGGTATTAGGGTTATAAGTACCAAGTTTTTCAGTAAATTTACCATCACGTGGAGCTCTTACATCTGCGATAACGATTGAGTAGAACGCATAGCTTTTGCGTCCGTTTCTTTGCAATCTGATTTTAGTTGCCATTTTTAAATAATGTTTTTATAATTAATGATTTGAATTAATGCTAACAACCCGTATTAGCGGGTGCAAAGGTAAGACTTTTCTTTTGAACCACAAAGATTTGGATGAGATAAAATATAATTTTTATAAAAATGTGAACGGACATGGTGTTAATCGCTAGAAAAATTATATATTTGCAACAGTTACAATTTAACTAAAAACAAAAGAATTATGATTTCACAAAAATTACAAGACGCAATTAATGCTCAGATTGTAGCCGAAATGTGGTCGGCCAATCTTTATCTTTCCATGTCTTATTTCTTTGCAGCAAAAGGGTATGAAGGTTTTGCTTCATGGATGAAAGCGCAGGCTCGCGAAGAGAATGATCATGCCGATATGTTGGCGCAATATGTGATGAAACGTGGCGGACAGGCAAAGGTGGGAGCTGTGGATGCAGTTCCTCAGGAATGGGCTTCTCCGCAGGATGTGTTCGAGCATGTATACAAGCATGAATGTCATGTATCCGAATTGATTGACAAATTGGTAGATGTTGCTTCGGCTGAAAAGGACAAGGCTTCTCAGGATTTCTTGTGGGGATTTGTACGCGAGCAGGTGGAAGAAGAAGCTACCGTTCAAGGCATTTTGGACAAGATTAAGTTGGGTGGTGACGTCGCTTTGTATCACTTGGATATACAGCTTGGCGCAAGAAAATAAGCGGTAAGAGAAACGAATGCCTGTTTTTTTCTTTTATGATAACGATGTAGGTGTTTATTTGTAATAAAACGAGGGTGTCTGAAAAGGGCATCCTCTTACTTTTTATTTTTGTTTCTTTTGCAGACGTGCTATCTTACGACAAGAGTACACATTGTTCAGGTAGGCAAAGAACAACACTTTCAAAAGCATACGGGGATAATAAGCAGGATAACCATCACCTTTATAAGTGGACAACAACGGACTGATGTCAATCTCATCAACGATCTGGTTGACAAGCCTGACTGGAGCATCCGAAGAAATATTTTCATCAAGACGGAAAGGAAATAAGGAATCAATACCTTGAGAATACTCCTTAAATTGTATATTTGTACTATCGATTAACATACTCTAAGATAAACATTTTAGAGCAAATAAAAAAAAGTCCGAGCTTGCGAAAGTTCGGACTTTTACTAAAAATGAAGGTACCCTTGTCGGACACCCTCTTTGTTATTTTATAGTATCTCTCTCAGCCATTTTTCTAATTCTCCCGTCCATTGACGCTTATAGGTGAAGTTGTCGCGGAATCCCCACCCGTGGCCACCGATAGGATAGGTGTGAAGGGAAACGGAGACTTTATTCTTTACCAGTGCTAGGTAATAGTTCACGCTGTTGCTGACGGGTACTGCCCCGTCATTGCTGCTGTGCATGATGAAAGCGGGAGGAGTATCGCCTGTTACTTGCAGTTCATTGGAGTAAAGTTTCACTAGCTCTTCTGACGGGCTTTTTCCTAAAAGATTGTCACGTGAACCTTTATGGCAGTTTGCTAGATCCATACTTACTACGGGATAGAACAGGATCTGAAAATCCGGACGTGTTTCGGCGGTATAATGGGTGGCTGCCGTACAGGCCAAGTGCCCACCCGCAGAGGCTCCCATGATGCCTATTTTCTGAATATGCCATTCGTTGGCATGCTCTCTCATCAGCCGGACAGCCTGAAGGGCATCGCTTAACGGTACATCATGGTGTCCGTTGGGCATACGGTATTTTAATACGGCGTATGTGATGCCTTGTGCGTTGAACCAGTCTGCCATATCGTGACCTTCGTGATTCATTGCCAGACGTATGTATCCCCCTCCGGGACAAGCCACAACGGCCAGTCCGTTCGGCTTGGCTGCCGGATAAACGGTGAGGGTGGGTTCGCTGACATTGGAAATCCGGTTATTCTCTAATTTCTGTTCGGGGGTGGTGATGCCGTTAGAGTTGGGAGCGCCATTGGGCCATAATTTTAACTCTACAGGTTTCTGGGCAGACAATGCAGCAGAGATTGCAAGTAAACTCATTAGTAAGATTCGTTTCATATAACTTTTATTTTTAAGATGTTTGAAGGAAGGGTATTTTCCTTTCTGGCGTCACCTTTCAAAGGTCGATACCCCTTCTTCAAAAGAAAGGTTATTTTTTCTTGATATGCATACTGGCTTTAACCAGCCATACGATCAGGAGGATATAGGCGGCTATTGACAGCACTTCGCTCATCGGGTTGTTCAGCCATTCTTCATTGATCAGATTGATACCGCCAAAACGCATGGCTGCACTGACAACCCCCATCAATGCGCCTCCGGCTATGAATCCGGATGCCAGCAAAGTTCCTTTCTCACCACGTTCGGCGTTCACGGTCTCGTCTTTGCTGCGGGTAGTGACATACCAGTTCACCGCTCCGCCTACCAGCAACGGTAGGTTTAATTCCAGTGGAATGAACATACCCAGTGCAAAAGCCAGTGCGGGTACTTTGAAGTAGGTCAGAATCAATGCCAGTACGGCGCCTATTCCGTAAAGCAGCCATGGAGCGCCTACACCGTTCATCAATGGGTCTATTACGGCTGCCATCGCGTTGGCCTGCGGAGCCGCCAATGCGCCGGTGGAGAAACCATAGGTCTTGTTCAGGATCATGATGACGCCGCCCACTGTTGCCGCCGATACCAGTGTGCCGAGGAATTTCCATGTTTCCTGTTTGGCAGGAGTACTGCCCAGCCAATAACCTATTTTCAAGTCTGTGATGAACCCGCCTGCCATGGAGAGTGCCGTACAAACCACACCACCCATAACTAATGCGGCAACCATGCCGGTAGCACCTTTCAGTCCTACGGCAACCATTACTACCGAGGCAAGTATCAGTGTCATTAATGTCATTCCCGATACCGGGTTGGTGCCGACTATGGCAATAGCGTTGGCTGCTACGGTGGTAAACAGGAATGCGATGCCGGCTACGAGCAGGATGGCTACAATGCTGTGCAATACATTTCCATGCATCACATCAAAAAAGAAGAACAGCAAGATAAGCAGGATGGTGAAGATGGAACCGAAGGCGATCACTTTCATGGAAAGGTCTTTTTGCGTGCGGATAACGTTTGCTTCCACCTTTTTGCCACCCATCTCCTTGGCGGCCAGTCCCACGGCACTTTTTATAATGCCCCATGAGCGCATGATACCGATCACACCGGCCATGGCGATACCACCGATGCCGATACTTTTGGCATATTCCTTGAATATAAGTTCGGGTGACATTTCGTTGATGGTCTGTGTCAAAGCCGGATTCCATGCATTCAGCACTTGCTCACCGAACAACAGGGCCATACCCGGGACAATAACCAGCCATACCACTAATGAACCGGCACAAATGATAGCCGCGTATTTCAAGCCTACAATGTATCCTAAGCCTAATACTGCCGCACCGGTGTTTATTTTCATCACCAGTTTGGCTTTTTCAGCAACTATCTCCCCCCAGCCGCATACGCGGGTGGTGAAGTTTTCATTCCACCAGCCGAATGTGGCTACAATGAAGTCGTACAGACCTCCTATTAATCCTGCAAAAAGCAACGGTTTAGCCTGGCTTCCGCCTTTCTCGCCAGAAACAAGCACCTGCGTACTGGCAGTGGCTTCGGGGAAGGGATATTCGCCGTGTTTGTCGCTGACGAAATATTTACGGAAGGGGATGAGGAATAGGATTCCCAGAATACCTCCCAGCAGTGAGCTGATGAACATCTGGAAGAAGTTGACTGTCATTTCGGGATATTTTTCCTGCAATATATAAAGGGCGGGTAATGTGAAGATGGCTCCTGCCACTATTACTCCCGAACAGGCACCGATGGATTGGATGATTACATTCTCACCTAACGCATTTTTACGCTTGGCGGCTCCCGATACACCTACGGCGATGATGGCGATAGGGATGGCGGCTTCAAAAACCTGTCCCACTTTTAATCCTAGGTAAGCTGCGGCTGCCGAGAATAATACCGCCATGGCGATACCCCATAACACAGACCATAGGTTTACTTCGGGATATTTTTTGTTTGGTGACATGATGGGGTGATATTGTTCCCCCGGTTTCAGAGGTCGGAACGCGTTATCGGGCAATCCAACCGATTTTTCTTCTTCTTGTTTCATGTTTCTCTATGTTGTTATTTTTGAAATTTATCATAATAAATGCCCAAAAATAGTGAAAAAATAAAGAAACATCCTCATGATTTGATTAGAATATCTGAAATTTCAGTCCAAATGATAGTCTCAGATAGTCATCGGGCTTCAGATAACTGTTGTTGAACGCACTGACAACATATAAATCGCATGTGCTGATTTCGTAGAATGCGGTGATGCTTTTAGAGAACTTCCGGTACTTTTCGGGCACATCGAGACGGACGCGTTGTCCCAAGAAGATATGGGTGCGGATACGGGTGGAAAACCCGTAGTATCCACGGGGGTAACGCTCGGGTTCGCTTGTCCAGAAATCATCGCTGAATACGGTGTTGAAATAGATTCCGGTAGTTAACGGTTCCAACGAGAAGTCTTTGCCCAACCAGATACTCCACGGGATATAATTCTGTTTCAAAGTCATGGTCATCTTGAAATGTTTGGATGAGTAGCGCGGGATGAATCCCAAAAGAAGATCGGTTTCCCATTGGCTTCTTTTTCCATAATCCCAGCCTATGCCCCAGGATAACAGGCCCATTCCACCAGCGTACTGTAATTTGGTATGGGTGGGGATCAAGGCTTCCCATGCCCGCCTGTAACGGTGTACGCGCTTGTCGTATTTATGATGCCGGTTTGGCATTTGGGTTATAATATCTTCCCCTTGGTCTTGAACGGAAGAGACAAGTATGCTGTCTTTGGGAAAAAATGAGTAGGGTGCTTTATATTCTTGGGCTTGTGCTGTAAAGGACAACAGTGGCCACAGTAGGTTCAGAAAAATCTTTTTAAAATTCAACGGTCTCATAATCGTAGGTTCCATCTTCTTTAATGGTGAATAATAAGTAGATGCGTTTGTCTATGCAGGGGCATTGGAAGTATAGAATTCCATCGTTAAACAAATCATCGACTGTAAGCTGGTGTTCGTGTCCGTAAAGACAGAATTGGACTTGGGGGAACTGGTTGACGTATAGTTGGAAAATTTTTGCTACATTGTTGTTGAATATGAATTCAAAAGGTTTTACGTGCATGGCGAATACGGTCTTTTCTACTTCGGATGGCAGGTTGTTTAGCTCATTTTCTATAAAGTTGAAATCGGGTACCGGCTCCGAATAATCATACTCCATGGCATTGGTGTTGAGACAGATAAAGCGTACGTTTCCGGCAGTGAAAGCGAAATTAGGATTTCCATAAATGGCTCTGTATGCGTCTTCACCTGTACCCAGACAGTCGTGATTGCCTAAAAGGCATACGTAGGGCATCTGGAATTTGTTGAATATATTCCGCATCCATACAAATTCTTTTGTGACTCCGAAGTCGGACTGGTCTCCTCCATGAATGACAAAGTCTATGTCGCCATGGGCGTTGATGGCTTTTACAACGTCTTCGGTAGAGTTATACCATCGTTGGGTGTCACTGATCATGGCAAAGCGGATTGTTTTTTTGCCTTGCATTTTGTTTTCTATCAATTGGATGTTTTTGTTGGTCAGTTCTCTTTCTCCTGTAATATGTACATCGTATGGATGGGTTTCCAGCATGTCGCAGCCACTGATGTATAAGGCCAATAGGACAAAAAATAATAGTCTGTTTGTCATTGTTCTCTTAAATTTGCTGCAAAGTACGTCATTTTAATCAGAATAAGAGTGGCTTATTATTGGGGAAAAATGTTCTTTTTTTCTTATTTTTGATAAAAGAGGGGATGGTTGGGAGGATAGGTGGTTGCTTGAACAGCTTTTCTTCGCTTGCATACTAGCAGGTGGGGCAGTGTTTTCCGGATATAAAAAGAGGATGTATCAAACTTGAATCTTTTTTGTTTTGATACATCCTCTTTTTATGATGTGAAAATTTATTCTGCGGCTGCGTCTTTCGGGGTCATGTCGCCTTCTATATAAAGACGCGTCATCTCATTTTTTCCGTTTGTGCGGATAGTGATTGATTTTTTGAAATGTCCCGGGAATTTGCCGGCACCATTATAAGTCACTGTTATCTGTCCGCTTTCGCCCGGTTTGATGGGCTCTTTGGGATATTGGGGAACCGTACATCCGCAGGATGCGATTGCTTGATGAATGACCAAGGGACCGTCTCCCGAGTTCTTGAATTTGAAAACACAGGTCACTTTCGGACTTGATTCGGAAAATGAACCGAAATTATGTGTTGTTTTTTCAAAGGTTATTTCTGCTTCTCCTTGAGATTGCCATACAGCCGCGTATGTGGTTAACCCTATAATTAACAATAATGTTGAAAGCAAAATTTTCTTCATTCGTTCCACTGTTTAAAAATTATGGGGACTAAATTACTGTTTTTTTTATAAAAGGTCTTTAACTGTTAGTGAAATAAATGGTAAATTAACACCTTTAAAAATAAGGGACAAAGATAATCAACCCTATGATGGCGGTAAAGATGGCGCAAATCAGTACGGCTCCTGCTGCTACGTCCTTTACGTCTCCGGCCACAGGATGGTAGTCCGGAGATACTAGGTTCACCAGACGCTCTATAGCGGTGTTGAATGCTTCTGCAGCCAGTACCATTGCAAAGCACAGGAGGATGATAAGCCATTCGGTGCGTGTTATTTCAAACCAGATGCCTGCAATGGTTACGGCGATGACGGCTGTGCAATGTATCCAAGCATTGTGTTCCTTGCTTAAAAAACTACATAAGCCTTTCCAGGCGTATGTAAAGCTTTTTAGTCGTTTATGCAGTTCATTCATTTTTTGAAGGTTTTGGGTGGGTTATCCTCTGTTTACCTGTTTTACTCCTTTTACAGTCTTTATCTTTTTTACTAATGATTCCAGCTTTGAAGTGTCATCTACCATTACTGTCATCATGCCGTTGAACAGTCCGTCGTGCGAGTCGATGCTGATGGAACGGAGCAGGATATCGTTTTCCTTGTTGATAATGGAGGTGATGTTTGTTACAATCCCTATATCATCATGACCGACAATGCGCAGCGTGATGGGGTATTGTTTGCCGTGGCTTTTCCCAGCCAGCGCGCCTTTACGATACGGTAAGCGAAACGTGATTGCAACTCCCGTGCGTTAGGGCAGTCGGTACGGTGTATTTTGATTCCTCCGCTGATGGTTACAAACCCGAATACATCATCACCATAGATAGGATTACAGCATTTGGCTAATTTGAAGTCCAGTCCTTTCAAATTCTGATCAATGACTAGCACGTCCTCTTTGAAAGTCTTGTCATCCTGTGTTATCTGCATGCTGAAATTCTCGGCGCTGCGATAGACGATATCTTCCCGGTTTTCCGTTTCCTTTTTCTTCAGTTCCAGGTATTTTTCGATGATGTCGTTCGCATCTCTTGTCTCGTTGGCTATGTCCTGGTAGAACTCGGTTACAGTTTTGTATCCCAGCTTTTTTATCAGGCGCATCATCACCGCTTCGTCGTATTCCAGTTTGCGGTTTTTGAATTTACGTTCTATGGTTTCTTTGGCGAACTCTGTCTGGCGAGCTTCTATCTCTTTGATGGCCTGGCGTATTTTGGTTTTTGCTTTCGAAGTGGTGACGATATTCAGCCAGTCGCGTTTGGGTGTCTGGGTGTTTGAAGTCATGACTTCTACTTGGTCGCCGCTGTTCAGCGTTTGTTTTAATTGTGCGTTCTTTCCGTTCACCTTTGCTCCGATACATTTGGAACCCAGTTTGCTGTGGATGGCGAAGGCAAAGTCTAGTACGGTCGCTCCTTTCGGCATCTTGTACAAGTCACCTTTGGGGGTGAATACGAATACTTCGTCTTCGTATAACTCCAGTTTGAACTGGTCCATCACTTCCAGGTCACTGTCGGCGTTCTCCAGCGTTTCCCGGATGGAGGTCAGCCATTCATCCAGACCGCTTTCTCCTTTTACGCCTTTGTAACGCCAGTGGGCTGCCAGACCACGTTCCGCTATCTCGTCCATGCGTTCGGTGCGTATCTGTACTTCCACCCATTTGCCTTCAGGCCCCATTACAGTGGTGTGCAAGGATTCGTATCCGTTACTTTTGGGTACGGAGAGCCAGTCGCGCAGACGTTTGGGATTGGGCATATACATATCGGTCACAATGGAATATACTTGCCAGCATTCTTGTTTTTCCTTGTCAACGTGAGAGTCCAAAATGATTCGGATGGCAAACAAGTCATACACTCCTTCGAAGGGACATTTCTGTTTCTTCATTTTCTGATAGATGGAATGGATGGACTTGGTACGCCCTTTCATGTGGAACTTTAATCCTGCTTCTTCCAGCTTATGCTGTATCGGTTCGATAAAGGCGGCTATGTATTTGTCACGGGAGGCTTTCGTTTCGTTCAGTTTGTCCTTTATATGATAATATACGTCGTGCTCGGTATATTTCAAGGAAAGATCTTCCAGTTCCGATTTCAGTTTGTATAGCCCCAGCTTATGTGCCAGAGGTGCGTACAGATAGGCAGCTTCGTTGGCTACTTGGGTGCGTGCTTCTATATTGGGAGTCTCCTTTATCTGTCTCATCAGGTTCACGCGGTCCGCAATGATGATCAGAATAACACGCATGTCTTCGGCAAAGGAGAGTAGCAGGTTGCGGAAATTTTCCGATTCTATGGTAGGGCTTTTGGAGTATAGCTCATTGATTTTCACAAGACCGCGTATGATCCCTGCTACATCCTCTCCATATTCCTGTTGTACAGATGCTAAGGTGCATAAATGGTTCTTTACCGATTCGTGCAGCATGATCCCCAGGATGGAAGCCCGTTTCATCCCAATTTCCTCGGCCACGATGACAGCGGTCTGCATATCTTTGATGATAGGATTCATCCGAAACAGTTTCGTGGCAGGTTACCTTCGGCAACTGCTTTTATGAGGTGTATTTTTAACTTATGGCAATCACCCTTCTGCAAGGTGTCGCCGGATAATTGCAGCAATCGTTTATAGAGGGCGAACAGTTGCTCACGCTCTTTGGCTGTGAAAAATGCTTTTTCTTCCATAACACGTGAAATCTTTTCGAGGGTAAAGGTAGTTTTTTTCTTTATTTATTAGGTAGTGTTCTAGCATTTTTTTGTATTTTTGGGCAATTAATAGTGAATGAGTAAGGTAACAATTTATTTAAACCATATAAAATCATGTACTTATGTTAACACCTGAAGACAAAGACTTATTAGTGAAAAAAGGAATTTCCGAGCAGCAGATTGCAGAGCAACTGGCTTGCTTTGAAAAGGGGTTCCCATTCTTGAAACTGGATGCGGCCGCTTCTGTTGAGAAAGGCGTCATGGCCCCCTCCGGAGATGAAGTGAAGGCTTATTTGGAAGCATGGGATACCTATAAGGAAGGTGAGAAAACCATCGTGAAGTTTGTACCCGCCTCTGGTGCCGCCAGCCGTATGTTCAAGAATTTGTTCGAATTCCTGGGGGCTGATTACAATACTCCGAAGACTGATTTCGAGAAGAAGTTTTTCGATCATATTCATAGCTTCGCATTCTATAATGACTTGAATGCGGCTTGTATGGATAATACGGGAAAGAATATTGACGCTTTGATGGCGGAGAAGGATTACAAACCTATCGTAGCCCAGTTGCTGGAAGCTGCCGGCTTGAACTATGGGGCATTGCCGAAGGGATTGTTGAAATTCCACCGGTATGCGGATGGTGTGCGTACGCCGCTGGAAGAACATTTGGTGGAGGGTGCGCTGTATGCGGCAGGCAAGACCGGAAAAGTGAATGTGCATTTCACTGTTTCTACGGAACATCGTGAGTTGTTCATGAAGCTGGTGGAGGAGAAAGTTGCCGTTTATGCAAAGAAGTACGGAGTGGAATATGATGTGTCGTTTTCTGAACAGAAACCGAGTACGGATACGGTTGCTGCCGATATGGAGAATAAACCTTTTCGCGATAAAGGCAAACTGTTGTTCCGTCCGGGAGGGCACGGCGCGCTGATTGAAAATCTGAATGATCTGGATGCCGATGTTATCTTTATCAAGAATATAGATAATGTGGTGCCCGATCGCTTGAAAGAGGATACTGTTACGTATAAAAAACTGATTGCGGGGGTACTGGTTACTCTGCAGAAGCAGGTTTTTGAATATTTGGAATTGCTGGATGGCGGTAAATATACACATGCGCAGCTGGAAGAGATCATTCGTTTCTTACAGCAGACTTTATGCTGCCGCAAACCGGATATCAAGGATTTGGAAGATGCCGATTTGGTTATTTATCTGCGTAAGAAGTTAAACCGTCCGATGCGTGTATGCGGTATGGTGAAGAATGTGGGTGAACCGGGAGGCGGCCCGTTCCTAGCTTATAATGCGGATGGTACTGTTTCACTGCAAATTTTGGAAAGTTCTCAGATTGACATGAATGATCCGGCCAAGAAGGAGATGTTCGAGAAAGGTACTCACTTTAATCCGGTGGATTTGGTGTGTGCGGTACGCGATTATAAAGGGAACAAATTCGATTTGGTGAAGTATGTGGATAAGGCTACAGGTTTTATCTCTTATAAATCAAAGAACGGTAGAGAACTGAAAGCATTGGAACTTCCGGGCTTGTGGAATGGTGCAATGAGTGACTGGAACACTGTTTTCGTTGAAGTGCCGTTGAGTACTTTCAATCCGGTGAAGACTGTGAATGATTTGTTGCGTGAACAGCATCAATAACCCCTTTTTATTGTAGGCTACATGGATTTATACAGATCGGATGGTTTGTGTAGATCTGTGTAGCTTTTTGTAAAATTAATTTATATACCCTTGACTATCAACCTATAAATAAGAATGAACCTGCTAACCTTTATTACCCCACTGGCTGTGGCGGCAACGTTTATGATGCCGGCTGATGCCGCAAATCACAAAGAATTACCGGCATTGGGAAATACTCATATTCAAGTATTCGACAAAACTCCTGTTTGTTTTCGTCCCGACTCCTTTCCTAATTATACTCCTGCCAATGCTGACGGAGTGATCCGTCTGGTAAACGGGCGTATCATTTTAAAGAAAATAACCTTGCCCGATTATAAAAGAGATGTGGATGTTACCCTGAAAGTAACAGTAGCTTCTAATGGTGACCGTTGGGATAAATCAGGCTCTTGTTTTGTACTTCCCAAAGAATCGGTGATCAATCTGATGAATATAGCCGAAGGCAAGAAGGCGTTTCCTGCGGTAGACAGTACCAAATATGAAAAAATGATTGGTATTGTTCCGGGCAAGGATTATGTGCCTACCCTGGAACTGATGCGTTTTATGACCCCTTTCGGTGTGGGGTATTATAGTTCGGATAATGATTCTTTGAGCAGCAAGAGACGTCCTGTATATATCCCGAAATGGGAAAAGAGTGTGACTTGGGTGCAGGATATTACCGATCTTTATCCGGCATTGGAGAGAGAGGCATACGTGGGAATTTATATTGATACATGGACTGCCGAAGGGTATGTGGCCAGTATGGAATTGGACGTGAAGGAGAGTAAGATCACTTGCGACGTGATGCCGGAGCGCCGTGTGAAGCCTTTGATGAATACGGTGTATTATATCGGACAGACTTATCCGGATATTTTCTCACGCAAGGATGTGGTGATGGATTTTGATATGCCGGAAGCTGCCCGAAATGTTCGTTTGAAGTATATTGTAACAGGTCACGGAGGACATAGTGGCGGAGATGAGTTTGTGGAGAAAAGAAACATCGTGTCTGTTGATGGCAAGGAGGTGTTGAATTTCATTCCTTGGCGTGATGACTGTGCTTCTTTCCGCCGTTTTAATCCGGCTACGGGAGTATGGTTGATACCACGAGTTGCCGCATATATAGGTGATAAGGGTTATACGACAAAAGAGATTGAAGAACCTCTGGCTTCTTCGGATTTATCCCGTTCCAATTGGTGTCCGGGTAGCGATGTGATGCCTGAGGAGGCTGTTATTGGTGACTTGGCGGCCGGTAAACATTCTTTTAAGGTAAGTATCCCTGAGGCACAACAGGTGGATGGCAATAAATTGAATCATTGGCTGGTTTCAGCTTATTTGGTTTGGGAAGAATAACTTTTCCCGATTATTAATAGCTGCTGGAGAGGTTTGAATCTTTCCGAATATGAATGGTGAATTTCTTTCGGAAGGATTCAAATCCTCTTTGTGGTAAATGGACATTATTTGTTTTTTCTTTTCATGCTGCGGATGATTTCTTTGTCCTCCGTGCTTACCCGATAAGATTCTATGATTTTTTGTAGTGCCTTATTGTAAGTAAAGTCATCTAAATGATTTTCCTTCAGATAGTTCATCGTTTTTTGAGGAAACTTGACATAACATACGGATAAAGCCCATGCTACAGCCATCTTCACATAATATCCTTCGTGACAGATCCGGTCCATCCATTGCAATACGTTGTCTATATACTCTTCGTCAATATAATGAGCCATTGCCATTACTACTCCGAAACGTATCTCATATTCTTTGTCGGATTTCATCCAGTTTTCCAAAAATAGCCAAACTCTTTTCTTGTTCTCGTCAACAAACCGTTGTTTGCCGTAAAAGTCAAAAGTATCACAAACAGACCAGCTGTTGATGATGGTAACAAACCGGGCCACCAGCGAAAGATATGCTTCTGTGTCTTTCATTTTCAGCTGGCTTATTACCATACCTTGCAGCATACGCTCCTCCATATAATAAGTATCCGCAGTCTGTAGATAACTCTCCCAATCGTCTTTGGCAATCTGTGCTCCTAACCGCCTTAGGGCAGGGATGCGGATACCCAATACATTCTCTATTCCAGGATGCAGCGATTCGGTGAATTTCTTATTCCCATTTTCTGCCAGTTGCAGCAGATTTTCTTTTATGGTCAATCCGTTGATACGATATTCATTCATCTTGTTGTTGTAAAGTAGGGTTAGATTTTCAATCCCATAATATAATCATTCATATAATATCCGTTGCCTATATGGAAATCTCCTTCCGCCACTTTTTCCATTCCTAAATGTTGGTAGAATTGTAATGCCTTATTGTTACGGTTCACATTCAAGTGCATTTCGCAAGGTCCGGGATGGATCTCTTTAATTGCCTTGACGGCCTGTTCGAATAGTGCTTTGCCCAACCGGCAACCTTGAAAACGGGGCAGCACATAAATTTTCTGCAGATGGAACAAGTGTTCTCCTTCAGGCTGTATGGAAACATATCCGGCAGCTTCTCCATTTTTGTAGGCTATATAATAGATATGTCCTTCCTCTTCCATTTGTTTCTGCAGGTTTTGCGGAGAGTACATCCAGTCCATCATGTAATCCAACTGTTCTTTTGAAAGAATTTCCCGGTAGGTAGCCGGAAATACAATCTGAGCCATCTCGTTAATCAACTGAATATCATTGATTGTCGCTTTTTGTATGGTAAACATGATCTTTATGTCTTTTTAGCATTATAACAGGAGGCAAAGATAAACTTTTTGTTCAAAAATTGGAGGCAACTTCCTTCCTTTTATCTGTTTTAATATTAATTTATGTAAAATAATAGAACTATGTAATACAAGGTACTAATATAATACATATATTTGTGTCAAACAAAGTACTATAGATTATGAATGTAGATAATGTACGATCTCAGATGCGTAAAGGAATGCTGGAATATTGCATTTTGTTGTTGTTGCACAAAGAGTCCTCATACGCTTCGGATATCATTCAGAAATTGAAAGAAGCCCGGCTCATTGTAGTAGAGGGAACGCTTTATCCGCTGCTTACTCGGCTGAAAAACGATGACTTGCTCTCATACGAATGGGTGGAGTCCACTCAGGGGCCACCTCGTAAATATTATAATCTCACTCCTCAGGGTGAAGCATTCCTTAGCGGATTGGAAGCTTCCTGGGAGGAGTTGACGAATACGGTGAATCATTTAAAAAACAATTAAAAACAGGATACAATGAAAAAGACTTTAACCATAAATTTAGGAGGCACCGTTTATCATATAGACGAAGACGCTTACCATTTGCTGGATAACTATTTAGCTAATCTACGTATTCACTTTCATCGGGAGGAAGGTGCGGAAGAAATAGTACATGATATGGAATTGCGCATCTCAGAGCTGTTTACCGACCGTCTGAATGAAGGCAAACAGGTCATTACGATTGAAGATGTGGAAGAAATCATAGCCCGAATGGGCAAACCCGAAGATATTTCCGGTGAAGAAAATGAAGAAACATTCGGTCCGGAAAGACAAAAAGGAACTGCTGCACGCCGCCTGTTCCGTAATCCGGACAATAAAGTGCTGGGTGGAGTTGCTTCCGGACTGGCCGCTTATATGGGATGGGATGTGACTGCGGTACGTATCATTTTATTGATTTTTGCTTTCTTTGTCCGTGGGATGATATTGGTATACATCATAGCATGGATTATTATTCCTACGGCACGCACCGCTCCCGAGAAGCTTGCCATGAAAGGAATTGCCATTAATGTGGAAAATATAGGCAAGACTGTAACTGACGGATTTGAAAAAGTGAACAACTATGTACGTTCGGATCGTCCCCGGAGCATCTTGCAGAAGATAGGGGAGGGGATTGTGGCTGTAGCCGGATTCCTTATCAAGTTTCTGCTTGTTTTTATTGCCATTTGCTGTGCGCCTGTTTTGTTTGTGTTATTGATTGTCTTTTTTGCATTGCTGATGGCGGCCACGGGGCTGATTGCAGCATTGCCTGCGGTACTTTATGAGGTGATGCCTGCGGTAAATTGGGCTACGGTGGGTGCTTCTCCGGGGCTGACTGTCGCTATGTCCGTTGCAGGTATTCTAGTTATCGGTATCCCTATTATAGGACTGATACACATGCTGATGCGTTATTTTGGAGGTTGGCAGCCGATGTCTGTTGTAACCAAAGTCATATTTATCGTATTGTGGCTCATCGCTTTGGGAGTGGGTGTTTTCTTTGTACTGAATGATCCAAATATTGCGGCAATGATATCGTATAGTTTATAAAATACACTATCTTTGCACGCGGAAAGTTGGGGTGGGGAGTTGTCTTGTTTCCCACTCTCTGTTTTTTGCAAGGAATATCAAACATATATAAATACTATGACTAAGAAGATTTTATTGTTGGGCTCCGGCGAATTGGGTAAAGAATTCGTTATTGCGGCAAAACGTAAAGGGCAGTATGTCATTGCCTGTGACTCTTATGCAGGAGCTCCGGCTATGCAGGTGGCAGATGAATTTGAAGTGTTCAGCATGCTTGACGGTGATGCACTGGATGCAGTGGTAACCAAGCACAAGCCGGATATCATTGTACCCGAAATTGAAGCGATACGTACCGAACGTTTGTATCATTTAGAACAGGAAGGTATTCAGGTCGTACCGAGTGCTCGTGCGGTGAACTTCACAATGAACCGTAAGGCTATCCGTGATTTGGCGGCTAAGGAACTGGGCTTGAAAACTGCAAAATATTTTTATGCCAAGTCTTTGGAGGAATTGAAAGAGGCTGCGAAAGAAATCGGTTTCCCCTGTGTGGTGAAGCCTTTGATGTCTTCATCGGGCAAGGGGCAGTCTTTGGTCAAGAGTGCGGATGAACTGGAACAAGCATGGCATTATGGTTGTGAGGGCAGCCGTGGTGACATTAAGGAACTGATTATAGAAGAATTTATTAAATTCGACAGCGAGATCACTTTACTTACCGTTACCCAGAAAAACGGTCCTACTTTGTTCTGCCCGCCTATCGGACATGTACAGAAAGGGGGAGACTATAGGGAAAGTTTTCAACCTGCGCATATTGATCCCGAATATTTGAAGGAAGCACAGCGTATGGCTGATAAAGTGACGGCAGCTCTGACCGGTGCTGGAATCTGGGGGGTTGAGTTCTTCCTTAGTCATGAAAACGGGGTTTATTTCTCCGAACTTTCTCCCCGTCCGCATGATACCGGAATGGTGACTTTGGCGGGTACTCAGAATTTAAATGAGTTTGAGTTGCATCTGCGGGCAGTGTTAGGACTTCCTATTCCTGAAATTACACAAGAACGCATAGGGGCTAGTGCGGTGATTCTTTCTCCTATTGCCAGCAAGGAAGCTCCCCGCTATCGTGGTGAAGAGGAAGTTTGTAAGGAAACAAATACTTATCTCCGTATTTTTGGTAAACCTTATACAAAATTGAACCGCCGTATGGGGGTTGTGGTTTGTTATGCTCCTAATGGCAGTGACTTGGACGCTTTGCGCGACAAGTGCAAGGCTGCTGCTGCAAAGGTAGAGGTGTATTAATATCTTGTATTGATGGATATAAAATAAAGGAAGGGGAGGTGTGTCAAAATGCACACCTCCTTTTTTTAAGCACAAAGCCCCGACTTTCACAAGCTGGGGCTTTTAAATTTTATTGTTTACAGGTCATAATGCTATAGGCACGCCTATGTGAGTAAGAACGATTTATTCTTGCTCTTTCAGTGCTGTAAAAATCAGACCTTCTAGTTCCTCTGCTAATTCGGGGTTGTCTTGAATAACTTGTTTGGAAGCGTCACGTCCTTGTCCCAGTTTGGTTTCGTTGTAGCTGTACCATGACCCACTTTTCTTGATAATGCCTAAATCAGCACCCAAATCAATGATTTCACCAGCTCTTGAGATACCTTCACCAAACATGATATCGAATTCGGCTTTACGGAAAGGAGGTGCCACTTTGTTTTTCACCACTTTTACTTTAGTCTGGTTGCCGATTACTTCTTCACCATCTTTCAATTGAGTGGAACGACGGATGTCCAAACGTACGGAAGCGTAGAATTTCAGAGCGTTACCACCGGTAGTAGTTTCCGGATTACCAAACATGACACCGATTTTTTCACGCAACTGGTTGATAAAAATACAAGTCGTATTGGTCTTACTGATGGCTGATGTAAGCTTGCGCAAAGCCTGAGACATCAAGCGTGCCTGCAAACCTACTTTGTTATCACCCATATCTCCTTCAATCTCAGCTTTCGGAGTCAATGCTGCTACGGAGTCGATAACAATGATATCAATAGCGGATGATCGTATCAGTTGCTCAGCAATTTCAAGTGCCTGTTCACCGTTATCGGGTTGTGAAATCCATAAGTTATCTACATCCACTCCTAGTTTGGCCGCATAAAAACGGTCGAAAGCATGTTCGGCATCAATGAAGGCTGCAATGCCACCTGCCTTCTGAGCTTCAGCAATGGCGTGGATAGCCAATGTAGTCTTACCGGATGATTCGGGACCATAAATCTCTATGATTCTGCCTTTGGGATATCCACCTACCCCTAATGCAGCGTTCAAGGCGATAGATCCGGTCGGAATTACTTCCACTTCCTGTACGTTGTCATCACCCATTTTCATGATAGAGCCTTTACCAAAAGTTTTCTCTATTTTATCCATTGCAGCTTGCAGTGCTTTCAGTTTCTCGCTGTTTCCGGCACCCGGACCTGCTGAGAATGGAATTTCCTCGTTATCTTTTTTTGCCATAAATCTGTTGGTTTATAAAATTTGTTGTGCGTGTTCTTTTGTTTTCACCTCTTTGGGAGAGATGATACGTTCAATCACGCCTTCTTCGTTAATGATGAAAGTCGTACGGAATGTACCCATGTATTTGCGTCCGTACATACTTTTTTCTCCCCATACTCCGAATTGTTCTACCAATTTCTTGTCGGTATCGGCAATAAGAGTGAAGGGCAGTTCGTTCTTTTCTATGAATTTTTGATGCGATTTGGCATCGTTCACACTGACACCGATTACTTCATAACCATGGGCACGCAGTTCGGCGTAATTATCACGTAAGTTACATGCCTGGGCAGTACAACCCGATGTCATATCCTTAGGATAAAAATAGAGTACTATCTTTTTTCCTTTATAATCACTTAAACGAATTTCTTCTCCTTTCTCGTTCAAGCCTAATATTTCCGGGGCTTTATCTCCTATGTTCATATTTTAAAGTTCCAAATCACCATCTAATACTTCATGCCAAGGCAAACCTTGTTTGTTCAGTTGTTCCATAAATGGATCGGGGTCAAACTCTTCCACATTCCATACTCCCGGACGTTTCCACAACCCTTGCAGGAACATCATAGCTCCAATCATGGCAGGAACTCCGGTTGTATAGCTTACTCCCTGCATTCCGGTTTCCTTGTAGGCTTCCTGGTGGCTACAGTTGTTGTAAACGTAGTAAGTACGTTCTTTTCCATCTTTTATACCCCGGATGCGGCATCCGATAGAAGTTTCGCCTTCGTAATTTTCTCCCAGATCCTGTGGGTTGGGAAGTACGGCTTTCAAGAACTGTAACGGAACAATTTTCATTCCGTTATAATCTATTTCGTCAATACGGGCCATACCGATATTCTGGATAACACGCAGATGGGTCAGATATTCCTGACCGAAAGTCATCCAGAAGCGGGCACGTTTGATGGTCGGGAAATTCTTAACCAATGATTCTAGTTCTTCATGATACAGTAAGTAGGAATCACGAGGGCCGATATTCGGATAAGTCAGATCCTTGTGAAATTCCAGTGGTTTGGTAGTCACCCATTTGCCGTCTTCATAATAGCGTCCGTTCTGAGTAATCTCGCGGATATTGATTTCAGGATTAAAGTTGGTAGCAAACGCTTTGTGATGGTTACCGGCATTACAGTCCACGATATCCAGATAGTGCATCTCGTCAAAATGATGCTTTGCAGCGTAGGCTGTATAAATGCCACTGACTCCCGGGTCGAATCCACAACCTAGTATGGCTGTCAGTCCTGCGTCCTCAAAACGTTTCTTGTAAGCCCACTGCCAGCTGTATTCAAAATGAGCTTCGTCTTTCGGTTCGTAGTTTGCTGTATCCAGATAGTTCACTCCGGCTTTCAGACAAGCCTCCATAATGGTCAGATCTTGATAAGGCAGAGCTACATTGATGACGATTTCGGGTTTGAAACTATTAAACAGGGCTATCAGTTCATCCACATGGTCCGCATCTACCTGTGCCGTTTTGATAGCAGGATTGCCGATAGCTTTTACGATTGCATCACATTTTGATTTTGTACGGCTGGCAATCATGATGTCAGTGAATACATCCGGATTTTGAGCACTTTGTGTGCTACGACAGTACCTACACCGCCTGCACCGATAATTAATACTTTACCCATTTGCTGTTTTTTATTCTTGTTAAAATAAAATGCCCGGCAAATATTACCGTTCACTGGGCAAAGATAACAAAATATTTTGGGTATTAGTTGATACGGTCCAGTTTCTTATGGGTGAAATCCAAGGTTTTTCTTTTTGCAGCCAGAGGCGGCTGTCTGTTGTTAAGGCTAAATATTGTGAGGTCTTCGGCGGTTCGACTGATGTTTTGTCTTGCTGTGAAGTGTGGCTATATATCCAAGTTTGTACAGAAGTGCGTAGCTTACAGTTTGTTATCAGATTCCAAAATGGTCAACAAACCTTTTTGTTATTTTAGGTGTTAGTATATATAAATTGATATAAAGCATAAAATTTTCAGGTGTAATTGCTGCAGTGAGAAATAAAATAGTTAGTTTTGTACGCAAAACTAACGGATTTAACAAAAAAAAGAGTATGAGAAAATTAGTATTGAAATTTATGGCTGTTTGTACCGGAGCATTGATAGTGTCTTGTGGTAGTGGAAAGAATATGTTGTCTATATCTTCATTGGATGGCGAATGGAATATCACAGAAGTGGACGGACAACAAATTTCTACAGAGAGAATGCCCTTTATCGGTTTTGATGTAGCTCAGAAACGTATTTATGGAAATAGCGGATGTAACCGCATGATGGGAAGTTTTGAAGCTGATTCACTGAAGCCGGGCGCATTGAAATTGGGCAGATAGGAAGTACCCGCATGATGTGTCCTGATATGAAGACCGAGCAGATGGTTTTGAGTGCATTGGATAAAGTGACTTCTTTTCAGACGGTTTCTGACAAGCCCGAGGTGATATCTCTATGCAACCAGGATGGCCAGCCGTTGATGACTTTGGAGAAGAAGGCGGATCCGGAAGTATCCCTGTCCGATCTTTCAGGTGAATGGGCTGTTGAACTGGTGAACGGAAAGAAAATAGTAGGTACAGCCGACGTTGCTCCTTTCATCGGTTTTAATTTGGACGAAAGCCGTATTTACGGTAATGTAGGCTGCAACACCATTAATGGTGCATTGACGCAGGAAGATGGAAAGCCTAATTCTTTGAAATTTGGTAATGTTGCTGCTACTATGATGATGTGTCCCGATATGGAAACAGAAACTATTGTGTTGAATGCTTTAAATGAAACAAGACGTTTCAGCATGAAAGACGGTAAGGTCTATTTGTTAGGTGAAAATGGAAATGAATTGCTGGTGTTGAAGAAACAATAATCTATACATATATATATATACCAAAATGATGTGGGTCGGCCTGTTTTCTCGTTTATGAGGAAACAGGCCGGTTGCATTTATGGCATGGTGGTAGTAGGGTGCTGACTGGTATTCTGTTTGGTGGAAATCTGACATTCTTGCCTTGTATAAATCCATCTGAAAGTCTCATATAATAGATAAATCAGTCATTTTGTCAGCCTTTGTCATATTCTTGTTTTTGGCATACCGTTTGTTTTATGAAGGACGTGCGGTTGGTGCACGGAAGAAAAAAGAAAACCTTCGTGAACCATTCGTCGGGAAATCAGTTTAATTGAAAACAAATAAATAAAAGATATACAATTATGGGAAAGATTATTGGTATTGACTTAGGAACCACAAACTCATGTGTTTCAGTATTTGAAGGTAACGAACCGGTAGTAATCGCAAACAGCGAAGGTAAACGTACCACTCCGTCTATCGTTGCGTTTGTTGACGGTGGCGAACGTAAGGTAGGTGATCCGGCAAAACGCCAGGCAATCACTAACCCGCAGCGTACTATTTTCTCAATCAAACGTTTCATGGGTGAAACTTGGGATCAGGTACAGAAAGAAATAGCCCGCGTTCCTTATAAAGTAGTGAAAGGTGACAATAATACTCCGCGTGTAGATATTGACGGACGTCTTTATACTCCACAGGAAATTTCAGCTATGATTCTTCAGAAGATGAAGAAAACAGCCGAAGACTATTTAGGGCAAGAAGTGACAGAGGCCGTTATCACCGTTCCGGCATACTTCTCCGACTCACAGCGTCAGGCCACTAAAGAAGCCGGTCAGATTGCAGGTCTGGAAGTAAAACGTATTGTGAACGAACCGACAGCCGCCGCTTTGGCTTACGGTCTGGATAAGGCTCACAAAGATATGAAGATTGCTGTATTCGACCTTGGTGGTGGTACATTCGATATCTCTATCCTTGAATTTGGTGGTGGTGTGTTCGAAGTACTTTCTACTAATGGTGATACCCATCTGGGTGGTGATGACTTCGACCAAGTGATCATTGACTGGTTGGTACAGGAATTCAAGAATGATGAAGGTGCGGATTTGACAAAAGATCCGATGGCAATGCAGCGTCTGAAAGAAGCAGCGGAAAAAGCAAAGATTGAATTGTCTTCTTCTACTTCAACAGAAATCAACTTGCCGTACATCATGCCGGTAGACGGTATGCCTAAGCACTTGGTTAAAACTTTGACTCGTGCTAAGTTCGAAGCTTTGGCTCACAACTTGATTCAAGCTTGTCTTGAACCTTGTAAGAAAGCTATGAGCGATGCCGGTCTGAGCAATTCTGATATTGATGAAGTAATCCTTGTGGGTGGTTCTTCTCGTATTCCGGCTGTTCAGGAATTGGTTGAAAAATTCTTTGGCAAGGCTCCTTCTAAGGGTGTGAATCCGGATGAAGTAGTTGCGGTAGGTGCTGCGGTTCAGGGTGCTGTTTTGACAGATGAAATCAAGGGTGTTGTATTGCTGGATGTTACTCCGTTGTCAATGGGTATTGAAACATTGGGTGGTGTAATGACTAAGTTAATTGATGCAAACACTACTATCCCTGCACGTAAGAGTGAGACTTTCTCTACAGCTGCCGATAACCAGACCGAAGTGACTATCCACGTACTTCAGGGCGAACGTCCGATGGCTTCACAGAACAAATCAATCGGTCAGTTCAATTTGACAGGTATCGCTCCTGCCCGTCGTGGTGTTCCTCAGATTGAAGTAACTTTTGATATCGATGCTAACGGTATTTTGAAAGTATCTGCCAAGGATAAGGCTACCGGCAAAGAACAAGCTATTCGTATCGAAGCCTCTTCTGGTTTGAGCAAGGAGGAAATTGAAAAGATGAAAGCCGAAGCTGAAGCTAATGCAGAAGCAGATAAGAAGGAACGTGAAAAGATTGACAAATTGAATCAGGCTGACTCTATGATTTTCTCTACTGAAAATCAATTGAAGGAGTTGGGCGACAAGTTGCCGGCTGACAAGAAAGCTCCGATTGAAGCTGCTCTTCAAAAACTGAAAGATGCTCATAAGGCACAGGATTTGGCTGCAATTGATACTGCCATGGCTGAACTGAACACAGCATTCCAGGCTGCCAGCGCTGAAATGTATGCTCAGAGTGGTGCACAAGGTGGTGCTCAGGCTGGTCCGGGTGCAGGTGCAGGACAACAGGCTAATCAGGGATCTTCTTCTAATAATAAAGAAGATATTCAGGATGCGGACTTTGAGGAGGTCAAATGATTCCGATAAGGAAACAGATAATAAACAATAAGCAAG
>NZ_BAKM01000030.1 GCF_000614185.1 Phocaeicola sartorii JCM 17136 = DSM 21941
CAACAAGTTCATACTCGGACCGTCTGGTTCTGGCAAATCGTTCTTCACCAACCACATGGTCCGGCAGTATTACGAGCAGGGCACCCATGTGCTTCTCGTGGATACCGGCAATTCCTACCAGGGGCTTTGCAACCTTGTCAACGCGAGGACGCACGGTGAAGACGGAATCTATTTCACATACGAGGAGGACAACCCCATAGCGTTCAACCCCTTCTTCGTGGAGGACGGGGTGTTTGACATCGAGAAGAAAGAGTCGGTCAAGACGCTTATCCTCACACTGTGGAAACGTGATGACGAGCCGCCGACCCGTGCCGAGGAGGTGGCTCTCTCCAACGCCGTCAATCTCTTTCTGGAGAAAATACGCGCCGACACGTCTTTGGCGCCATCGTTCAACAGCTTCTATGAGTTCATCCGTGACGAGTATCAGGAGATACTGAGGCAGAAGCGCACCCGCGAGAAGGATTTCGACGTGTTCAATTTCCTGAACGTGCTTGAGCCGTATTACCGTGGCGGCGAATATGACTTCCTGCTCAACTCCGACAGACAGCTGGATCTGCTCAATAAACGCTTCATTGTCTTCGAGCTGGACAACATCAAGGATAACAAGGTATTGTTTCCAATTGTCACCATAATCATCATGGAAACCTTCATAAACAAGATGAGGAAGCTCAAAGGCATCCGGAAGATGATACTTCTGGAGGAGGCTTGGAAGGCCATCAGTAAGGAAGGCATGGCGGAATATCTCAAGTATCTCTTCAAGACCGTCAGAAAATTCTTCGGTGAGGCTGTGGTGGTGACTCAGGAGGTGGAGGACATCATATCGTCCCCGATTGTCAAGGGAACCATCATCAACAATTCCGATTGCAAAATACTCCTGGACCAGCGCAAGTATGTCAACAAGTTCGACGAGATACAGGCCCTGCTCGGACTTACAGACAAGGAGCGCGCCCAGATTTTATCCATAAACATGGCGAACCACCCCTCACGGAAATACAAGGAGGTGTGGATAGGTCTCGGCGGCTCGCAGTCGGCGGTCTATGCCACGGAGGTATCGCTTGAGGAATATGTGTGCTACACCACAGAAGAGACCGAGAAACTTGAACTTATGCGGCTTACGGAGAAACTCGGCGGCAACATAGAGCTTGCTATCAGACAGCTCGCCGAAAGCAAACGCAATCCAGATTCATAAACACAAATCCGAAACGACATGAAAATAACAGATTGGATCAAAGAATTGCTTCGTGACGATCAGCCCAGACTGAGCTACCGTGAATTGCAGGAGCTGTCGGAAAAAGCGGAACGTGCCGCCGGCGTGTACAACCATAAGGAACTCACAGCTGATACGCCGATACCGTAAATCGGATGAGGCCGTTGGGCGTATCGCTCTGGCTATCGCGAAATCAGAACCGTTCTATTGCCCGGAATCAACAATTAACCGGGACTCCATTGAAATGATGGAAGCGTTGGCTGATACACCCTTCATGGAAAGGCACGGCCGTCGACTTTCGGACATCGGTCCGGAAGATGCCACTGCAATACACGGACTGCTTGCCATATACACCTTCATGCAGGATGAGGAATTGAGAAAATTTCCGAAAACCGGAATGGAACGCCCTGCGCATGACGAAGTCATATCGGCAATCAGAATTCTGGACGGCCAAAGACGCAACCGGGATATAACCGAGCTGTGTGAATTGTCGGCATATTCCATGCTCCCTTCAAGATATGTGATGATGCGGTACGGTCTTGAGCGGGATTGCGACGCATACCGATGTATGGAAGACAATATCACGGCATCCGATAATCCACGTGCATTGTTGCAGGCGCAAGCGGATATGTGCGTGGCCGCTGAAAAAGCGGTGGAAAACATCCCCGGAGTCCGGCTTCCGGATTTCTATCTTGAGAACCTTGACCGTGAGCTTGACAGGCTCGGTCGTATCGTCGTGTCTCCCGATGCCGTCAACGACCTTGTCCATACCGGATCCGATTTCCTGACCAAGTATGGCCTCGACAGGGACGCATTACCGGAAGAACAGTCCCGTCAGGCATGGAAAGCCTACCGCGAGCTGGACGGCCGCTTTGTAAGGATGACAGGCCGCAGGCCGTATACGGAAGGTCTGTCAGTCCCGCTACGGCAAAAGTCCGGTAACACCGAGACGGAAAAGGCACGGACACAAGCGGCACGGAGCAACCATATCCGCAATCCGCCTCCGACAAAAGGGAAAAGCCGCAAGCCCTCTTTCTGACCTCAAAACAGATTTATTCACCAACAAAAAATTTTATAATCATGAAAATGAAATCACTTATCGTATGCGCAGTCCTGTCATTGGCCGGGCTGACCGCGAACGCGCAGTGGGTGGTCTCCGACCCCGGCAACCTCGCGCAAGGCATCATCAATGCCACAAAGAACATCGTCCATACATCTTCTACCGCGAGCACCATGCTCAACAACTTTCAGGAGACAGTGAAAATCTACGAGCAGGGGAAAGCCTATTATGACGCTCTAAGAAAGGTCAAGAACCTGCTCCGTGACGCACGCAAGGTGCAGCAGACCATCCTCATGGTCGGCGAGATTACCGACATCTATGTGAACAACTTCCAGCGTATGCTCTCCGACCCGTATTTCTCGCCGGAGGAACTCAGTGCAATAGCCGTCGGCTACACCAGGCTGCTTGAGGAGAGCGCGTCGGTGCTCACCGACCTCAAGACCGTGTTGAACGAGAACGGCCTGTCGATGGGCGACAAGGACCGCATGGATGTAATCGACAGATGCTACACCCGTATGCACGAGTACCGCGGACTGGTGAGATACTACACCAACAAGAACGTCGGCGTGTCCTACCTGCGTGCGAAAAAGAAGAACGACCAGGACCGCGTGCTGTCGCTCTACGGCACTCCCAGCGAACGCTATTGGTAATCATAAATCCTTCGGACTATGCTACTGATGGCTATTGACTTCGACAACCTCCACCAGATTCTCAGGAATCTTTACGAGGAGATGATGCCGCTATGCTCCCAGATGACGGGAGTAGCGAAAGGCATCGCCGGACTCGGCGCACTGTTCTATGTGGCCTACCGTGTGTGGCAGTCGCTCTCGCGTGCCGAGCCTGTGGATGTGTATCCGCTGCTCCGTCCTTTCGTGATCGGGTTCTGCATCATGTTTTTCCCCACCGTGGTGCTGGGGACCATCAACAGCGTGCTTTCACCCGTGGTCACCGGGACCAACGGCATATTGCAGACACAGACGCTTGACATGACCCGGTACCGCGAGCAGAAGGACCGGCTTGAGCTTGAGGCGATGAAACGCAATCCCGAAACATCCTACCTTGTGGACAAGGAGGAGTTTGACAAAAAACTCGATGACCTCGGCATAACGGATGCGCCGGAAATTTGCGGAATGTACATAGACCGCGCCATGTACAACACCAAGAAATGGTTCCAGGAACTGTTCCGCAATCTGCTGGAGCTGATGTTCCAGGCCGCCGCGCTGGTGATAGACACGCTCAGGACATTCTTCCTCGTGGTGCTTTCGATACTGGGTCCCATCTCTTTCGCCATATCGGTATGGGATGGATTCCAGGCCACGCTCACGCAGTGGTTCGTGAGATACATAAGCATCTATCTGTGGCTTCCGGTCAGCGATCTGTTCAGCAGCGTGCTTGCGAGGATACAGTTGCTCATGCTCCAGAAGGACATAGAGCAGCTCACGGATCCTAACTTTATTCCAGACGGCTCCAACGCCGTGTACATCACTTTCCTCATCATCGGCATAATCGGGTATTTCACGATACCCACCGTGGCGGGATGGATAGTGCAGGCGGGAGGTGGTGCCGGAAACTACGGCAAGAACGTGAACCAGACCGCTTCAAAGACAGGCTCCATAGCCGGAGGTGCAGCAGGTGCGGCTGTCGGCAACGTGGCCGGACGCCTTATCAAGTGACAATCATTAAAACAGTGTTCTTATGCAGTTCAAATCATTAAAAAACATCGAGAGCAGCTTCCGTCAGCTCCGTCTGTTCGGCATAGTCTATCTGTGCGCCTGCACGCTCCTCGTGGGATATTCGGTATGGAAGGCATACCGTTTCGCCGAGGCGCAGCGCCAGAAGATATATGTTCTTGACGAGGGGAAGTCGCTGATGCTGGCTCTGGCGCAGGATCTCTCGCAGAACCGTCCGGTGGAGGCACGGGAGCATGTGAAGCGTTTCCACGAGCTTTTCTTCTCGCTGGCTCCCGACAAGAGCGCCATCGAGGGGAACATACAGCGTGCCCTGTTCCTTGCCGACCGCTCGGCTTACGGCCATTACCGGGACCTTGCCGAGCAGGGGTACTACAACCGCGTCATATCGGGCAACATCACCCAGCGCATTGAGATAGACAGCGTGAAATGCGATTTCCATTCCTATCCCTATGACATGGTGGCTTACTCGCGTCTCTCCATCATCCGCGAGAAAAGCGTCACCGAGCGCTCCCTCGTGACACGGGGACGGCTTATAAACTCCACAAGAAGTGACAATAACCCGCACGGTTTCATCCTTGAGTCTTTCCGGGTTGTGGAGAACCGCGACCTGAGGGTGTCTGACCGCTAAAACAAGAAACGATATGAAAATAAAGGAAACATTTATCAGAATAAGGGACGCGGCCGACGACCGCCTGCGCTCCTTCTGCGGTGCACTGACACCGGAAAAGAGGCTTGCCGCCATCCTGATAACGGGTGCGCTGTTCGCCATAGTGAATTTCTATATGATATTCCGTGCCATTTACGACATCGGGCGTGATGATGCTCCACGTGAGGTCATCGAGATCGCCCCGATCGAGGTTCCCGATTTCACCGGCCCCGGCTCGCAGGAGGAGATGGTGCGCGGCATGGAAGAGTTCTTTAACCAGTTTGATTCAGAGGAAGATGAGTAGCGATGCCGAAAAACTGAAACGCCGTCAGGCCGTGAAGAAGTATCTGGTCTTCGCACTGATGTTCATCGTGTTCGCCGCCTGCATGTGGTTCATCTTCGCCCCGTCGGATTCCGACCGCGCGGGGAAAGAGAGGCAGGAGGGGTTCAATACAGAGCTGCCGGATCCGAGGAACGCCGGTATTGTCGATGACAAGATGACGGCCTACGAGCAGGAGGCCATGCGCAAGAAACGCGAGGAGAAGATGCGGACTCTTGAGGAAATGACATCTTCCGGGTCCACTCCGAACCCGGTTTCCGTATCCGACAATCCTCCAACGGCGGATATACCGTCGGATGTTGTGATAGTGGACGATGAGAGCGGCAAGCCCGTGGCTTCCGCATCCCGTGGCGGTTCCTTCTCTTCGTCGCATAATGCCTACCGGCAGATAAACGAGACGCTCGGCAGTTTCTATGAGCAGCCTGCGGAAGACCCCGAAAAGGAGGCCATGCGTGAGGAGATCGAGCAACTGAGACAGTCGGCGGCCCGACAGCAGCAGACTCCCGGGACATCTTATGCCGAGCAGGTGGCTCTGTTGGAGAAGTCCTATGAGCTTGCAGCCAGGTATATGCCTAACCCGGACAACAGCAATATTAAACACGAGGATGAAGAAAAGCCGGACAACGGCCGCAAGGCAAAGGCGGAGCCTGTCGGCAGGGTCTCTGTCCCGGTGGTGTCGTCCCTCGCGCAGCCGGTGAGCGATTCCGTGATGCTGGCACGGCTGTCGGAACCCCGCAATTTCGGATTCAACACCGCTGTCGGCGGCACGTCCTCACATGGCAGGAACACCATAAGCGTGTGCGTGCATGGCGACCAGACCGTCATAAGCGGCCAGAGTGTGCGGCTTAGGCTGCTTGAGCCTATGCGTGTCGGAAGACACGAGCTGCCGCGGAACTCGCTCATTACGGGTGACTGCCGGATACAGGGGGAGCGTATGGATATCACGATTTCGCAGGTGGAATATTCTGGCAATATCATTCCTGTTGAACTCGCGGTGTATGACAACGACGGCCAGCCGGGCATATTCATCCCCGGCTCGATGGAGGCGAACGCCGCGAGGGAGATGGCGGCCAACATGGGGCAGAACCTCGGCACCACCATATCTATCACCAGCCAGTCCGCCGGGGACCAGCTCCTGTCGGAACTCGGCAAGGGAGCGATTCAGGGAGTATCCCAGTATATCTCCAAAAAGATGCGTCAGGAGAAGGTGCGGCTGAAATCCGGCCATGCGCTGATGCTATATCAGAAACAGTAACCAACACCAGTATAAACCAACTAAATTTCAAACGACATGAAAAAGTTATTTTTGATTCTCGCCCTTGTTATGGGCGCGGTAAGTGCTTTCGCACAGGAAACAGAGGGAGACCTCTACCACGGTCTTACCAGGAAACTGACATTCGACCGCATGATTCCCCCATACGGTCTGGAAGTGACCTATGACAAGACGGTCCACATCATCTTCCCGGCGGCGGTGAAGTATGTCGATCTCGGCTCTCCAAACCTTATCGCGGGGAAGGCCGACGGAGCGGAGAACGTTATCCGTGTGAAATCTACCGTCAAGGGGTTCCGTGACGAGACAAACATATCGGTAATAACCGAGAGCGGCTGTTTCTACACCTTCAATGTCAAGTATGCCGACGAGCCTCTGATCCTGAACGTGGAGATGAAGGACTTCATACACGACGGCAGCGACGTTAACCGTCCTAACAACGCCCTTGAAATCTATCTGAAGGAACTCGGCAGCGAGTCGCCGAAGCTGGTGCATCTCATCAATTCTTCCATCCATAAGGAGAACAAGCGCCATGTGAAGCATATCGGCAGCAAGGCTTTCGGAATACAGTATCTTCTGAAGGGCGTCTACACCCACAACGGGCTTCTGTATTTCCACACGCAGATACGCAACACGTCAAACGTGCCTTTCAATGTGGATTTCGTGACATTCAAGATCGTTGACAAGAAGGTGATGAAGCGTACCGCCGTGCAGGAACAGGTGATTTTCCCGTTGCGTGCCTACAACTATGTCACTGAAGTTGCCGGAAAGAAGGACGGTCGCACCGTGTTCACTTTCGACAAGTTCACTATTCCGGAGGACAAGATGCTCGTGGTGGAGCTTAACGAGAAGAGCGGCGGGCGCCACCAGTCCTTCACCGTGGAGTGTGAGGATATCGTCCGTGCCCGTGTGATCAATGAACTCAAAGTTAGATAGCCATGAGAAGATTTGTCATAGCAATAATCGCGGCAGTGTCGCTTGCCCTCTCCGGAGGGCAGGCATACGCCCAGCGCTGCCTTCCCGGTATGAAGGGGCTGGAACTTCGCGGCGGTCTTGTGGGAGGCTCTTCGGGTGATTTCTATCTCGGCTCCGCCATGTCCGTTTACAGCGGCCGTGCCAACCGGTGGGTGTTCGGCGCCGAATACCTGCAAAAGAACTACCGATACAAGGATATATCTATCCCGCGTGCGCAGTTCACGGCTGAAGGGGGATATTACCTGAACTTCCTTTCGGATGCTTCCAAGACATTCTTCCTGTCGATAGGCGGCTCGGCTCTTGCCGGATACGAGTCTGTTAACCGGGGCAAGAGGCTCCTGTCTGACGGCTCCCGGCTTATGGCAAATGACGCTTTCATATACGGCGGTGCCGTGACGCTGGAGGCGGAATGCTACCTGACTGACCGTATAGTCCTGCTTGCCGGCATCCGTGAGCGTGTCCTTTGGGGTAGCTCTGTCAGCAAGTTCGCCACCCAGCTCGGGGCGGGCGTGAAATTCATCATAAATTAAAAATCAAAACAAGAATGAACATGAAGAAGATACATTTCCTTATCGCGTTATGCGGCTGTATATTCGCCGCTCTGTCGCTTTCCTCATGCGAGGATGACATAGATGTGGACGGCACTTATCCGTTCATGGTGGAGACAATGCCCGTGCCGACACGTCTGGCACAGGGCGAGACTGCCGAAATCCGTTGCCAACTCAAACGCGAGGGGCGTTTCTCGGATGCCCGGTACACCGTGCGCTATTTCCAGCCAGACGGCAGGGGCACACTGCGCATGGATGACGGCATGGTGCTGAGACCCAACGACCGTTACCCGCTCGACCGCGAGGTGTTCCGTCTTTATTACACTTCTGAGTGTGCCGACCAGCAGAGGATAGACCTTTATTTTGAGGATAACGATGACCAGATGTTCATGCTGACCTTCTCGTTCAACAACGAGAATAAGGATGATGACGACGGTGACAGCGGTGACGATGGCGGAGGTTTCATTCCCGGAATACGCTTTCCAGTGGATTCTATAATCGTCCGTCCGGTGGTTCCGGGAGTGGAACCTAAAAAGTAAGGAGTGCCTATGGTAGTACGAATTATTCTGATTATCCTATCCGTCAGTCTCGGTTATTCCGGGCTGGCGGCACAGGGTGGCTGGGAGCCGCCACCTGACAGACTGACGATACCTGCTTCGCTCTTTGACAGGGCTGTGGCCTGCATAAAGAGCTTTGAGGGTTGGCACTATGCCCGGCACCACCCGTATATAGGTTACGGCCATAAACTCCTTCCCGGCGAGAAACTCACCTGTAATCTGACTAAATCGCAGGCTGACTCGCTGCTGAGGGCTGACCTTATAAAGCGCTGCTCGACATTCCGCCGCTTCGGGAAAGACGCGCTGCTGCTTGCGGTACTCTCGTACAATGTGGGTGAATACAGGTTGCTGGGTTCCGGCAGGATACCGAAAAGTACCCTTATCCGTAAATTGGAGTCCGGCAACCGCAATATCTATCAGGAGTATATCAGCTATTGCCGATACAAGGGCAGTCGCCACGCCGGGCTGCTGAAACGCCGCAAGACCGAGTTCGCGCTGTTCTTCATTCCATAACTCATACTTGAATCTCTCTTTCTGTATTGCTCGGTTTAAATTCAGAAAGAGAGATTTTTCCATATTCCATATGTTTATATATATAACTGTTTAATGATTGGAATCTCTACTGACTCAATAATTGTCAGTAATGGCAGATAGCTGACAACATAATATGCAATAATGTCATATTTAAGGCCTTAATAATATAATCTCAAGGTTGGCTTGGTTTTTGCTGTATAAGAAATATAAATACTTTTTTATGGAACATACAATAAAATACTACCCTGTTGATAACGGAGATTGCACCCTTATAAAGTTAGGAAACGGAAAGACTGTAATCATTGACTGCCAGATAACCGACGCTTATGATAAAGATGGCAAACAAATTTCGTATGATGTTAAAAAGGATCTCTTGGCTGAACTAAATAGAGACAGCCAAGGACATCCCTACGTAGATTTGTTTGTCAGCACACATCCTCATGATGATCATTGTATCGGGTTTAAGGATAATTTCTATCATGGTAATCCAAATGAATATGACAACACCTCAGATAAAGGTAAAATTATTATAGGAGAATTATGGATAACCCCTCGAGGCATGGGTAATAATGTCGCTACCTCTGCAGAAAGTATCCGTTGTGAGGCAAAACGTAGACGGCTTTTATACGATGAAAACCAAAGCTATTGTGGAACATATGGGAACTATCTTCGTATTATTGGCTACGATAATCAGAAGAATTTTGACAGCCGCTATGCATATGTTCCAGGCACAAACGTAAAATTTGTTAATGGCTCATTCTTGTCATTACTTGAAATATTTATACATGCCCCATTTAAGGAAGATGTCACAGATTGTCGTGAAACGGATGATAAAAATACCACATCCATCGTCACGCAATTTAAATTTAAGACCGAAGATGATAGAGTAGTTTGTCGGGTACTAATGGGCGGAGATGCCGAGCATGACATCTGGCAACATATTCTTGACAACAATGTTGATGACGCTAACTTACAGTGGAATATATTTCTTGCTCCACATCATTGTTCCTGGACATTTTTCAATGATTCCGACAACAAGCAGGAGATTTTAAAATCTGCTAAAGATATATTATGCAACGGACTCAATAATGGCTGCATTATAGCCTCTTCAAAAGCTATTCATTCCTATGATTCCAATCCCCCTTGTGCTGAGGCGAAGAAAATGTATATAAGATTCCTCGATGATAAAGATAATTTTTATAATACGGCTACTGATAAAATTATTAATGGGATTGCGCAACCAATCGTTTTTAAGATTAATGATCGAGGTAAACGAAAAATAACAGGAACAGCTATCGCCGGGGAATCATCCATTTCTCGACCTGCTCCTCGTGCTGGAATGTAAAGATGGCTTTAAAAGGATACGATATTATAAAAGGTAAGGAAATTCGGGGGAGCCGTTTACGACTCCCTCGAGCTATTGCTATACACAGAACAGCTCAATTTGATTCCGATATAAAAATAAAAGAATGTCGCATAAATAGCAAAGGCGATGAAATTATTATAATGTCTTTCCGTGCACTGAGTATCCCGGATGAACCGGTTTTCCCTATTTTAAAGGAAGAAGATGTGGCGATAAAGTGTACCAAAGAAGATTTAATACTTCCATCTGTATTTGCTTTGAGAAAAGACTTTCCTGTTGGTCTCCCACATTCCAACGCAATGCCTTATGCTCATCCGGTTTCTTTGTGTGTCAGTGATGTCCCATTTTCTGATTATCGGCTTCAATTTAGTGCTTATGATTTTTTACAAAGTATAAGACGATGGTTCGATCTTAATAGTATAGGAGAATTACATGAGCCAGATAGACCTTTAGAAGTATTCTATGGCTCACATATAGTAGCCACAATTAAGAATTTTCAAAACTGTGGCTGTTTTGGTCGTTTTCATGCAATTTCAAAAAATACTGCCATATTGGAATATACTGAGCGCAAAAGTGCTACACATTATATTTTTCCATTCAAAGCTGATGAGATATTGTCTAATGGGATGGCCGAAATCCCCGAAATAATTGGTGATTTAAATAGGATTACAGTTTGTAAAGGTAATCCATTATTAAACGTAATAGAGTCTTTATTTTATAATCATCAAGCACTAAAAATTGATTTGCCATTATTTCTTCCTGTTTTAATTTCACAAAAGAGGGCAATTGGTTTAGACGCAGAATCATCAGAGTTGTTTTTCATCGTTTTCAAGAAAAAGATTTGTGATATAGCTTTACAAGCAAAAAAACAATCTCACGATTCATTTCAGAAATGGTTATATTCGCAACAAATAGATATTGTTATGACACTTCCTCCTGTTTCACGAGAATTGAATGCGTCATCAAATGGACTCGGCAATTTGTTTAAGAAAGTATCGTTTATCGGAGCGGGTACTCTTGGTGGGAATATTATAGATCACTTTATTCGACAAGGTGTAAGTGAAAAAATTGTCATCATTGATGATGATTCCCTATTACCACATAATATAGCACGACATGTCCTTTCTCCTGAATATGTAATGCAGTCAAAAGCCAAAGCATTAAAAGATGTTTATCGCAGTATTGAATACCAAAAAGTAGATAGTATTGATAAAGATGTTCTTTTGTTCAATAACAACGATAAACAGAGAGCCTTTGAAAATGCCGATTTAATTATTGATGCCAGTACATCAATAGCTGTAGAACGAAATTTAGCATTGGACAATAGCTATGGCGATGCAAGAAGAAGTAGTGTCTTCCTTAATCCTAAAGGGACGGAGCTGGCATTACTATATGAAGATACAGAGCGTAAATATCGACTTGATCTTTTGGAAATGACTTATTATCGGATGCTTATTGTTGATGAGCGATTAAATGATCATTTGTCAGTTTCAGAAAAACAAAGAACAAACAGCTTCAGTTGTCGGGCAGAATCTTCAATAATAGACTATGACAATGTCGGGCTGTTGGCAAGTATTGCATCGCAACAACTAAAAAAATTGTATGCCTCCAATGATGCAAAAATTGCAATATGGCGTATAAGTGCAGGTAATAGTGTTGTAGACTATATTAATATTCCGCTATCGGACTGGCAGTTGTTCGATATTAACGGTGTTAAGGTGTATATAATAAATGATGTAATATCAATCATGAAAGAACAACGATTGTCATCTGGCACACTTGAAACAGGTGGTGTCTTTTTTGGATGTTATGATAAAGATAGACAAATAATCTATGTGCTACATTCTCATCCAGCACCAATTGACAGTAAACATGGGCCGACATCATTTGTGCGTGGCTGCAATGGCCTTAAAGAAGTTCAGGACTCAATCAACCTTAAAACATACTATCAGGTTAGATATCTTGGAGAATGGCACTCTCATCCATCTGGTTCTAATACTCCCAGCACCTTGGATAAAAAACAGTTTGATGAAATGAGTACGGATCATCTCTTGCAAAACATACCATTTGTACAAGCTATTATAGGTGATAACGGTGTTTATGTAAATGCTTTAATATAATATGGAATTCAACTATTACGATCTACTTTCAAGAATTATCATAGGTTACTTTACTCTTATGGCCTCATTATACGCATTTGACATAAGTTACAATGAGGATTACAGTATCGCTTACATAGCAGCTGCATTTGTAGTTGGTTACTTTATTAATGCTGTCAGTAGTCTTTTGGAAAGTTTTTGGTTTTGGACAATTGGAGGTAAACCATCAGACAAATTATTAACCATAAACAAAAAGAAGAAATATACGGGTATAAGTAAAGTTCGGTTATATAATGCAACTGCGATAATCGAACGGCTGAAAAAAGATGCTCATAGTAAATCGCCAACAACAGGGGAATTATTCTCTATTGCAAAGCGAGCATGTAATGGTAATAAGGATTGCCGCATACCAGTTTTTAGCGCACAATATGCTTTTTCGAGAGTTCTGCTGACAGCATTTACGATTGTGACACTATTTTTATTATGGTCTCATTTTGATGATTGGAGATATTATTTCTTAATAATTCCTTGGCTTGTTTTTTGGAATCGCTTTAAGGAACGTGGCTATTATTACGCAAGAGAAGTTCTAACTGAGTATATGAAAAATAGCGAACAAACAGTTGCTAAGTAATTTAAACAAGCCCTAAAATATAACAGCCTTTACGAATAGTTCCATTTTGGAACATGTGCTGGAATTTATAAAATCACGAATTGGGGATTTTGTAGAAAATTACGCATTAGGCTATTTATGGAACTACTTAACGTCTTTCAACATAGTGTGCTAAATTCAGTTGTTAAGGGATACTTGACAACTGGTTCTTTTCAGAAAGAATTTCATTACTCCCCAACATATTCATGCTCATTCACAAACGAGTTGGGAAACTAAAAATTTTGAAGATTACCAGCCTGTCGCTACTTTCGCTAACTAAAATTCGACAACTTTTGGTCGTGTCACAAAAATACCGTAATTTTGTGACATGATTAAACGGCAAGACATATCAAACTGCGAAAACATTGTACGCGAAAGAATTATGTCTTTCGAGAAAGGTTATGTATTCTTTCCTTCCGATTTTGAGGAGATTGCCTCTCCGGAAGCAGTACGCCAGATGCTCAGCCGTATGGTCAAGCACGGAGATATTATGCGCATCAGTCGTGGTATATATTGTGTACCACGGTCAAACAAAGTTCTTGGACTTGACTGCATACCTCCTTCGGCAGAAGATATTGCCCAACGGATTGCAGAACGAGACCGGGTAAAGATAATACCTACCGGAGACCAGGCGTTGAACCAACTTGGATTATCTACACAGATTCCTGTCAATGCAGTCTATATCACCAATGGGGCAAGAAAGAAAATCGGGCTCGCCAATGGGCGCAGCATCATATTCAGGGAAAGCAATGAATTCCGTCTGTTTGAATTTCTCTCCAAGATTATGATGCTTGCTGTATCTGCAATACGGAGTATAGGAGAAGATAACATAACCGACGATATGGTGAACAGAATAAAGGAGATCGTGAGGAGCGTCCCCAACGACATTTACAAACACGACATCCGGCTTGCACCGGTATGGGTAAGAAAAAAACTTGAAGACTAATATGATTTTCACAGATCTGACGGTTGATGACCGTCGAGATATAATCGACTATGTAAGCGACAGGACTGGTTTGTCGCGAATTGTCGTAGAAAAGGACTGGTGGGTGACGTCCGTGTTACGGGCGATATTCTCACTGCCTTATTCCGATAATATCTCTTTCAAAGGTGGTACAAATCTCAGTAAATGCTGGGATCTGATTCATCGTATGTCGGAAGACATTGACATTGCTGTAAGCCGTGAATATCTCGGATTTCCCGGTGAATTGTCCAAAAATCAGATCAGCGACAAACTGCGCAGGGCATCATGCTCATTCGTAAGGAATACAATGATTAATGATGTGGAGAACGCACTTATAGGTCAAGGCATAACACCGGACCTAATAACCGTCTCAGTGCATGAGACAAAAGTCAGCACTGTTGATCCGGAAACCATATACGTTGCCTACAAGCCGATATTTGAAGGCAATGGATATGTCCTTCCACAAGTCAAAATCGAAGTCAGCGGACGTTCTATGTCGGAGCCGGTGAAAACAGTTGCAATACGTTCCTATATTTCCGACAATCTACCTAAACTCACATTTGAGGACAATCCGGTGGATGTCAATGCCGTCCTGCCACAACGCACATTTTTGGAGAAATTGTTTCTGCTTCATGAGGAATTTGCAAAGCCATCAGCAGATATCCGGATAGAAAGAATGTCAAGACATATTTATGACGTTTCAAGAATAATGAGGACAGGTGTGGCGGATGAAGCATTGGCGGATGACTGCCTTTATGAGTCTGTGATAGAGCATAGACGGAAATTCATTGGTCTTAAAGGATTTGATTACGACACATTGAGACGCTCTTCGTTGAAAATTATTCCCACAGGAGAAATCCGCGACCGCTGGGAAACTGACTATAAGAGTACGGTAATGAATATGGTTATGGGAGAGGCTCCTACCTTTGATGAAATCATAGCAGAACTTGAAGTCCTGAATGAGAAGATTAATAGGATGTAATATTCTCAATATAGGACACCATAGCCAACAATTCTTTTATGCAATACTGCCCCAAACGTCCCATAAAAAATTAGAAGTAAAGAATCCAGTTTGTTCCATTTTGGAACAAACTGCCCAATACGGAATTTGATAAATATCTTGAATTTACAAGTGCGCAATTTTATTTCAATGAGAATGGTGCGCAAAAAACCAAAATGAAACGCCACAAAAAACAAAAATGCCGTAGCTGATCTTACCTCTATTGTAAAGCAAGGTGTATTTTTGCACATTGCTTTTTAGGATAGTTTTAGAAACTGTCAGTTTGGGAAACAGAACATTACAAATAGAGATTTCCCTAAAAACGATTTAAGTAATATTGTAGCCTCACATTTTGAACCGATAGAATAACCTCTCTTTCAAGTTCGGCATATTTTTTAATCTTGGATTGTAGCTTCCGGCGGAATTTTGCAAGTGTTTCATCTTCTGCCTCATTAAAGAACATATTGTTCTGCCGCTGGTATTCAAGATATTCCTGTTCCTTGCGTCGGGCTATTGTGATTTGGGCCTTAGCCGCAGATAGTCTGGAAAGAGCAGAGCCGAAATCCATGCTTAGTCCGGTGCGCCTGTCATAATATGAGAAATATGTCTGAACGTTCTCTTTGGGATATTGGCACAGGAGTCGGGCATGGCGCCATCTGACAACCCATTGGCGCCGCTCATATATATCACGCGGGAGGTCATAGCGGAACAAAACAACCCGTTGCCGTTCCTTCGTCCGGTATTCGATGGTGATACAGACCCATTTTTCGATTTTCATCTCCCGTTGGGCTTTCGCATATTCGCGGGCATATTCCATCCAGTCGCCCATGTTCTCCTGTGCCATAAGAATTTTTAGGTTTTTGAGGATTCCCATAAAAAGCAGAAATCCTCATTGTTTCGTTATGCCGAAGCCGGACATAGGGGGCCATTCTCCAATTCCCATTTCTCGCGGGCTTCGTTGTATTCCTGCTCTTCCTGTCGGAGCATACGTTCTGTTTCGGGAGTATAGCCGATGAAGCGGATACAGCCGCCGTTATAGCCGGTCAGTTTGCAGATTATACCTGCCTTTTCAAGTTTGTCAATGCGCTTCTGTGCAGACTTGGCGCTTGAATACTGCTTAGGCCAAAAGTAATGTTCGCCCTTTGAACCGTAGTGATCTGCTCCGTAGACCTTATATCCGGTATGCCGCTGGCTCTCTATAAAGTCGAAACGGCCTTTTTCAAGAGCCTGCCGGATAGCCTTGTGCGCCGAACCTTCGGGATGCCTGAATGTCTTTGGTTTCGGGCCTTTCATGCCGAGTTTCGGAAGCACGACTTTGTAGGGATTGCTCCATTTGCCGATGCCGAGAGTAAGATAGAAGTTGGTGCAGAAGTAGTCGGTCATAGGGTCGCTGTCGTCATAGTTGTACGACATGACAAAATCCTTTACGTTGGTCATCACCTCCCGGGCGCGGTCTGTCAATCCTTGTTCTCTTTCAACCCGATAATGATTGATAGAACAGTGGATATACCCGGATTCCTTCGTGAACGCCTCGAAGTCGGCACTCATCAGGGTGACATGTATCGAGCTGTAGCCGTCGCGTCTTACCGAGAACCTGTATCTCGGATAGGTCTCCTTGAGCCAGTCACGGATTATCCGCACGATTTCGCGTGAGGACTGTCCTTGATAGTTACAGCCTCTCCACCGGTATTCGTTGTAGACATAGCGAGTGTATTCCCCGGCGGATGCTTCGCCATAGTCGTTCTCGTATCCGTTAAGATCCGATGTCGGCGACACAGGGACGTCCTTCCATACGGCAAACAGCTTCTCAAACTCGAAGTTGATGCGCTGCATTGTTTCCGTGCTGCCACCTTTGTCGGGATGGTTGTCGATTGCAAGCCGACGGTACTTCTTTTTCAGGTCCGCCAGACTGTTGATGTTCTGAAAGTAGGTCATATCGTTAAATTTTGTGCGTCAGGCCATAGCCACGCGGTTGATGAAATACTCCACATAGTCGTCTTCTATGCCAAGATTGCTACAAGCCATATACAGGTCATCTTCACGGAGGTCGCTAAGTTCCTGCAATTCCTGAAGATGACGTACCTCGGCTTCGAGATATTCCTGTGCGGTCTGCTTGTCGCAGGAGCAGGTTGTCGAAATCAGATTCACTATATCCATATCCGTGTCATTTGAGGTTGTACATTTTTGCGAAATGGTTATTCACCGCCGGAATACGTTTCTTATAGAATGGCTGGTTTTCCCTGCACCAGTCGGCAAGCTCCGCTTTTGAGGTGAAAGGTCTGCGCCAACTCTGTCCGGTCATTATCATCTCCACGATGGGGGCGAGTTCGGAAATGAACATTCCGACAGTCCATCCCTCCCATATATGCCTGTTCATGTCTGTTGCCATACTTTTTATGTTTTTAATGGTTCATTTTCGGGTTCAAGCAGTTCCTGCGTCGCAAGCAGGATTTCGTTAAGCCATATAGGGCTGCGCGATGAAAGGTCGAACACACTCTCGGTCTGGAATATGCAACCCTCATGGTTATCTATTGCAGTCATGCTTAAAGACTCCCCGGTTACTGTAACCTTTGTCACCACGCCTTCATAGGGATATCCGTCATCGTCAAAAAATATGACATATACGGAATCCGGTGCGTTGGGAACTGAGCCGGACTCCGGAAATTCCAGTTCCGTCAGTCCGTGTCGGCGAAGCAATCCTATTATTGCTCCGGTAATCTCCTTGCGGAGATCTTCAATCTGTCTGCTGAAATCTTTCATATGAGAATTATTCGGTTATACGGTTTCATAATTGGCGGGTGTAAGTTTCACTGTCCCAACGAAGAAGGAGTCGTCCACCCCGTACACACGCCCTATGGAGTAGTCATGCCCGCTGCCGGATGCGTCAAGCACCAGTCGGTAGCCACGGTATCCCCCGGTTTCCAGTTCAAGGGTGACATCCCTTCTCAGCCTCATGCCTATGGCACTTCCGCCGCCATACATGGAGCTGAATATCCCGCAGTAGTTGTCTTTCGGAATTGTAACCTTAGCCACCGAGAAACCTGATTCATAAAGCTCCCTGAGATTGACCTTGCCGGTATAGGTAAGCAGGTTCGTCCCGCAACATGAGTTTACAAGCTCCCGGTGGAAATCCTCGTATGACACCAATTCCCTGCCGTCACGCGACCTCCTGTAATGACACCTGCCGTATACGGTGATCCCTTTTTCCGCCAGGAACCTCTTTACCTTTGCTGGATTAAGGTTGAGCGCGTCCACCATGTCGCCGAAATACGAGTCCGGGTATACATACCCTCCCTGCGATTCCAGCCAGTGGGAGTTGATGCAGTCATAGCCGGACAGCAACTCGACCCTTACAGGCACGTCCGCGTGTGTCTTACCAGTTCGCTCACCGCATCTGAGTCGTCACGTTCATATATCGCATCCATGATGTCGTCACGGTGCGCTTCCATGAACTCTTCAACCGCGTCTTCGTCAAAGCCTTCGCCTGAGATTCCGGCCTTTATCTGTCCCCATATCTCCCGTATGATGAGGAACCGTTGTTCGTCGTACCAGCCTTCGGCCTTTTCATAGAGCGGCCTCGCACTTTTTTCTTTGATGCATTCCCCGACAATGTCGAGGCTGTCGTAAAGGTTGTCGCGGTAGTCCACCCATACAAGGCTATACGATGCGAGCATCAGTGATTTTACCAGATCCATCGTCAGTGCCTTGCTTCCTCCCTCCCTGCCGTACACAGGTGGACGGCAGGATCCGCTTTTCCCGTACATATTATTCCTATTCACCATAAATACTTTTACTATGCTGCGGCATCCGTTTTGTTTTCCTTGCACAGCCTGTCGAAGGCCATAGTCGCTATCTCGCGGTTGGATATTGTCACACTTTTCATGGCTTCTATTTTATTTTCACAAGTTGTTTGAACCGGGCGACTATCTCTCCGCGTTTACTTTCGGCAAGCTCTTCATATTTGCGTCTTATGGCGCAATATTCCTCCCAGGTTTTGCCCCTTAGCTCATTTTCATACGATTCCCTGCGCAATGCCGGATATTCTTTGAACAGTATCTCAAACTGTCTTCGCCATTTGCGCCCCTGCCATGAACGTTCGGCAATAAATTTTATGAACTGGAACATCTTTTCATCGGTTCCGACATCCATGGCATAGAAATGGTCGGTTCTGGGCCACACATTGTTGGAGTGCTGCCAAGTCTCGATATGGCGCGTCGAGGCATTGTATGCCATTTTTGTGATTATCTGATAACTCATAATATTTTATTTTAATTCAGTGATACATTGTCGATCTCTTTGTCTTTTGCGGCGATGGTTCCGAAATGCACGGCTATCAACCTTTGCGGGAAACAGGTGAGGTGGTTGTATCCGGTCCTTTGCCACAGTGTGAAGCAGTCGTTCCTGAAAGACCAGTGGAAATGCCCCGACAGCGAACCGTACTCGTGCCCGACATTCCTCTCGATGAGCATCCTGCTGACATCCATGATATGCCGTGAGAGCAGGACGATATTGAGTATCTCCGAATAGGCACGGTGCACGCGCGGGTCGGTCGGATACAGCGGTGACAGATGGTTGATTCTCATGATTCCTCGTCTTTAATCGTAATTGTCACCGAATATCTCCTGCCTCAGCAGGTTTTGGTCGAACCAGCCTTCGTGGTAACAGATACAAGAACTGCTTTCGTTATCCGTATCAGGCAGATAACACTCGGCATTGTAGCTTACATTGTCGCCGTACATGTTCCTGTAATGCGCTACAAGCAGGTGCGGATTGTCGGTTCTCAGGTCATAGCCGTATCTGGCGCACCATCTCTCGAAATCCTCCATATCCTCGTCATCAAGCTGGTCAAACGCATCCCTTATATCGAAGAAGTTGGGACACAGCCATTCACGGTTTATCAATATGGACGGTATGTTGTCCCATGCCACATATCTGTATTGCGGCTGCCGCTCCTGCGGGAACAGTTCTGAGCAACAGCACAGGAATTCCTGCATGTCGCCGTAATCGCTCAGCGTCATGTTGTAGTCAGTCCTTTGGGATATGTCTATCATGTACTGCGTCGTTACCGTCAGTTCAGCCTCGTTGAGATTCATTCTTTCCATTTTTATAATTGTGTTTCGTGGAACCCGTGGATTCCATTCCACAGGCATCAAAAGGTGCGTGTCCCGGCCGTGCAGGGTTTTACGGGAAAATACCGGAGCCTCCGGCGAGGATGATTTTCCCGTAAACCGCCTGCGGCCCGACCTTGCACTGCCGAAGGGGACACGGCCTACCTTTGCCTGTGGGAATGGATGCCACGGATTGCATGTTTTCATTATTACTTTGATTATCACGTTACCAGCTGGCGTCCCCAGCTTATCCTCACTTTGCCTTCGGCATCTGTCTCACGCCTTAGCAGGCTGTCAATTACCGACATGGATATGTCGAACTCGTTGAATATCTCCGCCTGCTCCTTGACCTCACCGCACTTGATGAACTCGTTAAGGCGCTCCTTGGTAAGCACTAACGCCATCAGGTTCTGCTCCACGGAATCCTCGTATGTCACGAAATGCACCTTCTTTTTGTCTTTCGAGTCGAGGCGTATGAAGCGGAAATAGAACTGTTCCATTTTAGGGATATTCCATTGCAAGGATTCCAGTATTATCCGGTTGCAAGACGGGATGTTGACCGAGCTGCTCAAAGACTGCTGCGTACATACGAGGACACCGTTGATTGTGGAGTCGAACTCGCTGACGATGGTCTGCCGTTTCTTGAAGGGTATGGCTCCTGTCACTGTGAATACCGGTCTGTTCGGAAAATGCTCCTTTATATACCCGGCATACATCTCATAGGCGGAAATAGATGTGCAGCCCACAGCGACTTTCCCTTTTGTCCGGCGTATCATCCGGCCTATATGGTGGACCTTACTCGGATATTCATCACCGTAATATCCCTCGATAATATGCGGGACCGAACAGGCTTTTATCAGCAGCTTGATCTGGCGCATAAGCCGAAGCCCCGCATCCTTCTTCGCATCGCCCGTACTGTTGTAGTAAAGCTCGCATATACGGCAGAATTCCTCTATTATTACACGGTAGACTTCTCGCTCTCCCGGAGAGGGGGTGACGGTCTGCGTACTGACATCATATTTCTCGCCGGCGAAATCCCTGAACTTGCGCGTGATGATGGTCTTGCCTATAAGCTCGAAAAGCGTGTCCTTGTTATAAATGTCCTGATTCTGCTTCTCAATCCCGAACACTGTCGCTTTTCCCGGACAATGGCACGACTTGAAGAGCACATGCCCCCTGAAAGCAGGGAACGGTTCTCCATACCAGTCGTTGCTGTCGCTCTCGATCTCCTTGTCGCGGTTCTGTTTATATACCCTTGGACTCCAACAGGTCATATTGACCGAATTGTTATACAGCAGTTCGAACTGGCTGTAAAGTTCCGTTATGTTGTTCCGAGTGGTTGTGCCGGTGTCAAGGATCTTGTATTTTACCCTGCGGAATATGGCGAGTATGTATCTCGTCCTCTGTGATACGGGATTGGTAATCTCATCCGATTCATCAAATACGAGGCACAGTCTCCGTGCCGACAGTTTGATGAACTTCATTAGATATCGTTTCAGCTTGCAGAGCATGGAGGTCGATACTATCAGGAATGTATCGGCTGGAATATTCTCAAAATCGGTATAGCTCCGCAGCAATCTGTATGGTTCGCGGTTGTTTCTCAGAAACGGCTCCCATGTCATGTTCGTGGCGATTGCCGGGGCGAGGACAATGACATTCCGGACCTTGTTGAATTTCAGAAGATACTTCGCCCTCTGATAAACTGCCGCCGTCTTGCCGGATCCCTGCTGCCAGTTGAGCAGGGCGTACCGCTTCTGCAACACGAGGTTCAGGTCGTGCTTTTGCAGGTTTGTGAACTCGCACACATCCATGTCCTTGTTCACGAAAGTTGCCCGGTCAAGATATTCGGCCAGTTCAGGCAGCGGCTCCATATTGTCGAATGTCCGGCTCTGAAGACTATATCTGTGCCGCTTTTTGCGTATAAGCCGCATTGCGGCCTTATATTGGCGTAAGTTCGCCTCTGTCGGGATCTCCGGCATAGGCAGCTCTGTACGTTCAAGTATAAGGTCGTTGATGCCAGCAACAGCACGCTTCTCTTTTTCAAGCATCCTTGAAGCGTATGCCTTGAGTTTGAATCCGTAGGATGTCTTTACGAGCGCTATTTCCTTTCGGCGTATGGTGTCCTGGTTACGTATATACCGTCGTATTATTGACAGCACCTTGTTCGGGGTTAGTTTCTTGCGCTCCCATTCGTCCCGTTGGGCCTGGGTACAGTTCTCCGGCGGTTTCTGGTTGCGGAATTTTGCGACGAGTTCCAATGCCTTGTCTATGTGTCGGTTCAATCGCTTGTGGGCTTTCAGCTCGTACATGTATTTGGCAAGCAGATACTCGAACCTTTCAAGTTCCTCACGGCATACGGCATTGGTCTCCTGCATGAGCGGCAGCTTGAGTCTGGCTTTCATCGCCCGTGCGTCAGTTATGCGCTGTTTCAGTTCTTCCGCGCTCACAAAATCGTCAGCGTTGTAAGGCTGCATGTCAATGTGTCGGGAGTGACGCAGAAACACCATTATCTTTGTGCCGAAATTGCGGATACCGAGCGATGCGAAGGCGTCAGAGTCAAGCAGGGTCTGTCCTATGAACGAGAACTGCGCGTTTACGGCCCTGACTTTCGATTTCTCCCAGAACTCGCTTTGGAGGAAAGATGCGGGGACAATCAGCATAACTATCCCGGCCGGATTCAACGCATCGTATGCCTTGTCTATATAGTAGACCTGCGATACTTTGATACCGAATTTGAGGTTGAAAGGGGGATTGCCGATTATCACGTCATACCGGCTCTCCGATGTGAACTGCTGTATGTCGCATTGCTTTATGTCCGCATCCGGGTAAAGGTGTCTTGCCACCGCAACCGCCTTGGGGTCTATGTCAAACCCGTGCGCGTTGCGCTGGTTAGGCAGGTGGTTGAAGAAGTTTCCCATGCCGCAACACATATCAAGGATCATTTCCGACGGCTGGGGTGAAAGCATATCCACCATGTCGCGGCATATCTCATGGGGCGTGAAGAACTGGCCCATCTCGAACTCCCGCTTTGCCTCGGCATACTCGTTGTAGCTGCTGTAATCGGCACGTCTTAGATTATGCAACCCTCCGATGCCGGTATAGCAGTTGTAGATGCTTTCCGCCGGTATGGTGTCCTTGCCGGAATCTATGCAGAAGAGTATCTTCTCGTTTATTTCCTCCCGCTTGTTCGGGGGAATCTGTTGGGGTATGATGGCGTACATGATCGTCTTGGGATATGGTTATAAATGGGGAAGCACGGACACCGTTGCCGATATCCGTGCTTCCTGCTGTCTGTTCTCTGTTATGATTGTCTATTCCTCCTCCAACCGCAGTTCGTCAAGGCGGAGACGGTTGAAACACAGGCTTGCCGCTTCTCTATTTTGGAATCTGACATCCACGCGCCCGTTACGGAAGAATTTAATCCCGGTGGCGTTAGTTGTTGTGAGGTCATACCATATTGAGGTATCCACTTCGTTCCTATTCAAACGCATAACCATTTCACGGTCTCCACACAACACGTCGTCGGCACCGAAGGCTATCCCTTCACAGAAATCCGACATTTTCTGATGGCTGCTATAATCCATAGAGTTTTTGTTGTAAAAATCATGATAGAATGAGTCGAATATCACGATATTGGGAAAAGATATTTTGTCTCCCTTCAATTCGGGTTTAACTTTGCTCCAACGGTTTGGCTTCACAAGCAGGAGGAAACGTTTGATGAGTTCATCTTCGGCTGTCTTGCGGAAACTGCGCCCTCCGAGATGTTCTATGACCGTATCCACATGAGTCATGTATTGGGGACGGAACCCCATTTTAAGAGTGTCGCCGTCTATTTCGGGAACCGGTACCGACACATTGTATGTGCGGTTGAAATATCCGATTATCCTGCTTGCAAAGTTTTGATTCGCACTGTGATTTGCGGATGCGAGCATATTGATGGATTTGAACGGTCTGAATTCGTGATGTGAATAGTTGCTGTCATCCGGATATAGTTTTTCAGTGTAGGATATTTCTCCGTTTTCCTTGTATCTTATCTTGTGGCTTTCACGGTATTTCTCAGCCTCTTTTGTGAAGATTCCGTACCATTGGTCTATCTTTTCGAGCGCATCGTACAGCATTTCCTGCTGCTTTTCGCAAAAGAGCCTGTCCTGAGCCGTTATCTTCTCCTCGTTCCGGATTTCCACTCCGAGAATACCGGAAAGCAGGTCGGCATTGCCGCCTGCATGTGTTGCTGTTGTTGTCTGCATATCGTATGGTTTTAGTAAGTTATCGGTGGTAGTTCTATGCGGTAGAATGTGGTGACATGGCGCTCCATGTCTTTTTTTATCTTGACTTTCACGAGTTGTCCGTTGTACATCCGCTCCTGCACGGGCAAATCCAGTCTGTTCCATTCATCTTCCTGTAGGAACTCGGTCTTATCCCGGAAGCACCATACAACCAGCATGGAATCTGAATGATTGAATACTGTCGCTTCATAGTTCTTCTTGAACCTGTCGAAGTCGGAATCGTCACGGAAGGCTGTTCCGTCGGCGACATACCGGTAGCGAGATTCAGGATTATCATTGATGCGGACATAGAGTTTGCGCCATGTCTCGGTGGTGAAATCCCCATAGAGCGGTTCCGGATCAGAGTATTCCCATTTGGCGACCTTAGCCATGAATCTCACGCTTCCGTTGGCGCACGGTCCGCAATGTCCCCATGCGCTGAATACCCCGTCCTCCCAGCCGATGAACTTCATTTCGGCGGGATCGATGCTTGTGAACGGCCCTCCGCTGACGCTGAGCCATATATCAGGATCACCGATACCTACAAACGGCACGTATGGTGCAAGGCATACCGATATTCCGTCAGCCCTGAGATTTTCGAGCAGCGCGTATCCGTAGAAATCTCCGTCTCGGTCAACATGACGCATCCTGTCTCCGACCTTAGGCGTGAGGTTTGAGCGTGAGCCTTCAATGATTTCAACGAGCCTGTTCACCATATCCACATCCTGCTGTCTGAGGATATGATCCCTGTCGTATGAAACATTCAACGGCAGGAGGGTTTCAAGGGTGTACTTGTCCTTTGTTACTTCTGACATACCATCTTAATTTTTTGTTATCCCGGCTTATGGGGCCGGAGTTCCCATAACTACAGGCTTAAAAGGTCGTGTTCCAGCCGTGCAAGGTTTTCGGGAAAAATACCGCAAGCCCTTCGGGGCGCGGAAGATTTTTCCACGAAACCCGAAGGGCCTGACCTTGCACGGCTGATAAGAACACGGACTACCTTTGCCTGTGGTTATGGAAACTCCGCCTCTATATGATGGTATCCTTATTTCGTATTTTTCTTATTGAAGTATAGTCGCTTCCGCGACGCAGAAAAGTCAATATAAAAGAGAATTACGCTCCGAAATGAGGCGTAATCCAAAAATAAATGCTAACTTTGCATCAAAGTAAAAGAGTTATTTGAAAGCGTGAGAAATATAGCGTAACCAAACACACTACCAATTTCTTATCCATTGCCCATCCTCACGCGAATTCTCAAGAATAACCTTGTAGTCAAAATATTAGCCCAAGACTACATCAAATATACAAAGAATCTGCAAGTGACGGCAAAGACACGAGCAGATTCTTCTTATTTATATCCACTAATTATTTAGGCTGTTTACCAATGTAAGCCAAGATACCACCATCTACATAAAGGATATGGCCATTGACTGCATTAGAAGCTTCGGATGCCAGGAATACGGCAGGGCCGGTCAATTCCTGCGGATCCAACCAACGGCCGGCCGGAGTCTTGGCGCAGATGAATGTATCAAACGGATGACGGCTTCCATCGGGCTGGATTTCGCGCAACGGAGCTGTCTGCGGAGTAGCGATATAACCCGGGCCGATACCATTACACTGGATGTTGTATTCTCCGTATTCAGAACAGATGTTGCGAGTCAACATCTTCAAGCCACCTTTAGCGGCAGCGTATGCCGAAACGGTTTCGCGTCCCAACTCGGACATCATAGAGCAGATATTGATGATTTTACCGTGTCCTTTTTCCATCATTGCAGGCAAGACTGCTTTAGAAACAATAAACGGAGCATTCAGGTCAATATCAATCACACGACGGAAATCGGCAGCTTCCATTTCGTGCATCGGAACACGACGAATAATACCGGCATTGTTTACCAGGATATCGATGGTACCTACTTCTTTTGCAATAGTGGCAACCAAAGCCTGTACGGCAGGTTCGTCAGTCACATCGCATACATATCCGTGTGCCTTGATTCCTTTTTCAGCGTAAGAAGCCAGACCTTTGTCCACCAATTCCTGATTGATGTCGTTGAAACAGATGGTTGCGCCCTGTTCTGCAAAAGCAGATGCAATAGCAAAACCGATACCATAAGAAGCGCCTGTTACAAGAGCTACTTTACCTTCCAAAGAAAAATTCAAATACTGATTCATGATAGTTCTATTATTAAATTAATGAAGTTATATGATTTATTTCAAGTCTGTGATTAATGAGAAGTCCTGATCACCGTAGTCCAGATTCTCTCCGCCCATACCCCAGATAAAGGTATAATTGTGTGTCGCCGCCGCACTATGGATAGACCATTCGGGAGACAAGACTGCCTGATCGCCTTTCATCCATATATGACGGGTTTCATCCACTTCTCCCATAAAGTGACAAACGGCATGATCATCAGGCACTTCGAAATAGAAGTAAGCTTCCATACGGCGGCTGTGCACGTGCGCCGGCATGGTGTTCCACACACTTCCCGGTTTCAGTTCGGTCATTCCCATCTGCAACTGACAGGTAGGCAATACCTGACTTACCAGCATCTTGTTGATGCAGCGATGGTTGGAACCTTCCAGTGAACCCATTTCAGCAACGATGGCATCTGCCTGGGTCACTTTTTTATCGGGATAGTTACGATGAGCGGTAACTGAGTTAAAATAGAATTTGGCAGGGTTTGCGGCATCTTTACTTTCAAAAGTCACTTCCCGGTCTCCCGAACCCAGATAAAGCGCTTCTTTATAATCCAGTTGGAACACGGCATCTCCGGCTTTCACCACACCGGGACCGCCCACATTGAAAATCCCCATTTCACGGCGCGTAAGGAAATAAGGCGCTTTCAGCGGATCAATGGCCTCCAGTTTCAAGACCTCCCCTACGGGTCTGGCTCCTCCTACAATCATGCGGTCGTACATGGAATAAACCATGTTCACCTCATTGTCCGAAAATACTTTTTCTATTAAGAAATCCCGTCGTATCCTTTGGGTGTCATAGCTTTTGGCGTCTTCGGGATGCGCGGCATAACGGATTTCATAATTTGTCTTCATAAGCTGCTATTTTATGTTTTTATAGTATTCCTAGTCATTTCGACTTTGGCAAAGTTACGAAACAATCCGGTTACGATGCTGCAAAAATCGTTCAGAATAGGTATAAATTTTGTCCTATTAGATGCAAAATCTGCTATATAATACGTTTTACACCCTATAAAAACTCAAAATCAACGAGATAAAATATCACAAAACTTATCTTGGAATGCACGCGCCCGACTTAATTTCAGTACGTTCTGATTGATGATCACAAAGGCCAGCTGATGTCCGTCGGCAGCTTTTACATAGCCTGCCAGCGAGCTGACTCCGGTTACAGAACCTGTTTTTGCATGCACATTTCCCCGAGCCTTGGTCTGCTTCATCCGGTTTTGTAAAGTACCGTCCACTCCGGCTATGGGCAGGGACTCATAGAAAGGAAGAAAAATTTCCCGATGATAATAGGCATACTTCAAATACTCCAATAACAAACGTGGAGAGATATAATTATAAACGGAAACGCCGCTGCCGTCCGCTATCTTGTAGTTCTCGGGATTCAGTCCTAAAGCTGTTTTCATAAAAGCATGAATGGCATCGGTTCCATCTTCTCCCGTCACCCGTTTATGCATCGAACGTCTGGCAGCCAAATGATAAAACATCGCTTCGGCGCACAGGTTATCACTTTTTTTCAACGCTCTTTCCAATACTTCCTTCAGGGGTCTTCGGACGGTATAAAGCGTAACTATGCTGTCGGCCGTTACAGGACAATCGGCATACGTGCAGGTTCGCACTTCAATTCCTTTGCTGCGCAAACGGCTGACAAAGGTATGAAAGAAGAAATCTTTGGAAGTATATACATTCAAATGCTCGGTATAGGGATACGAAACATTTCCGGAAACGGTAATGATATTGCCATTGCTGAGCCAGTTACGGGTGATTTTCAGCTTTCCGGCTTGCGGATTACGGCTCACCCCTTGATTATGAACTTGATAATAATCGGAAGCCGGCGTACAAACGACTTGGGGCAACGAGTCCTTCTGAGCAGGAGATACCGATACATCCACGCAGCCCCTATTCAGCATGAGGGGGGAAAGATAGGGCTGGAAGGAATAAGGAGTATCGTCCCAACACCAGCCGGAACCCCAATAAACCGAGTCTGTCATGGAAACATCCGCCGCAAGGGTGTCTGTCACATAACGGATGCCCTGACTTGCCAACGCATCTACCAGACGGTCCAGATCCTCGTCCATAAATTCCGGATCAAAACCACCTATCAGATACAGGCTGCCTTTCAACGTGTCATTTTCTATCTTTCCACGATAACGGAGACCGGTATCCATGGTATAATCCGCTCCCAGCTGCGCCAAAGCGGTAACCGAAGTGATTATCTTCTCAACAGAAGCAGGCCGGTATAGTTTCTCGTCCTGATAACGGTAAACGGATTCCCCGGTAGTCAGATCGAATACGGCAATACCCACCTCGGATGTTTTCAGAACTTCTTCATGCAGTAAAGCGTCCAGCCGCTGAGACAGCGGCTGGGCCTTTATGAAGTGAATAGATAAAATCAGTAAAAAGAAAAATAAAACTCGTTTCATTATAATTCCCTGAATATTTCACCCACAGTAGGATGAGGGAATACATATCGTTTCCAATCCTCTATGGTTTTACCATCCTCAATAGCCATACCTGCCAGTACAATCAGCTCGGAAGCAGGGTTACCCAGCATGTGCGCTCCCAATACAGTGCCGTCTTCGGCCGTCAGCACTTTGCAGACACCGTTCACTCCTTCGTTCTCGGCGACAAAACGCCCGGAGTAAGCCATCGGCAACTTAACGGCACGATAAGAAATACCTGCGGCCTGCAAGGCTTCCTCGCTCATACCCACCCCGGCAATCTCGGGATTTGTATAGACCACACCCGGTATGGCACGATAACTCATCGTATCTTCCTTACCTATTATATGATGGACAGCCACTTCCGCCTCACGCACGGCGGTATGTGCCAACAAAGAAACTCCGTTCAAATCACCGCATACATAGACACCGGGGACAGAAGATTGTAAATGTTCATCGACTTTGATGCATCTGCGTTCCGTCCATTCCAGATTCAGGTTTTCCAGCCCGAAGCCTTTGGTCACCGGACGACGGCCCACACTCATCAACAATCTGTCGGCTGTAACTGTTCCTGTTCCATCCGCATTTTCGTATGACACAGTAATGCCGGTCTCCCCTTTGGACACCCCTACACCTTGGTACTGAGCAGGAACTTAATTCCTTTCTTGGCATATTCAGCCCGAAGCATGGCCGACAACTCTTTATCCATGCCACCCAGGATCTCATCCAACATTTCGACCACCGTCACCTGTACTCCCAAACTGGTGAAGAAAGAAGCAAATTCCATACCGATCACCCCACCACCGACAATAGTCAATGAAGCAGGTACTTCTTTATTATCCAGTGCATCACGGTGCGTCCAGTAATCCACATTTTCCACTCCCGGAATAGGAGGAATAAATGTTTCACTGCCGGTACACAGCAGCAAATTCTCACATTCGTAGGTTTCCTCACCGCATTGGATGGTATTCTTATCTACAATCGTGGCTTCTCCCGTTACTATATGTACCTGATGCGCAGTCAGTTTTGCCTTGATGCCCAACACCAGTTTACGAACCACCTTTGATTTACGCGCCACAATCTTTCCTAAATCAAAAAAAGCTTCAGGCACATTCACGGCATACTTTGAAGCATGTTTTGCATAATCATATACTTTAGCTGAATAAAGCAAGGTCTTGGTAGGAATACATCCTTCATTCAGGCAGACACCTCCCAGACTTCTTTTTTCGAACAATACAACACTCAGTCCTGCCTTTCCGGCAGCTTCGGCAGCAGTATACCCTGCAGGGCCTCCACCGATAATTGCAATTTGATATTTCATGGTATTTATTTGATTTAATAAGGTTATTCTTCTATTCTATGTTCCAGCCGTTTCACCAACGCATGGATAAACTCTTCCGGCTTTACAGGAACCAATGACAATAAATTTTTCTTCTCATAATGTATCAATACATATTTCGAAGGCATAATTCCACCGAATCCGGGACTCCGTTTCAGCTCCACATCCGTAATGTCAGTCAAAGGAATGGTCTTCCCTTTATAGAAACGGCCATAATACACCACCAACTTTCCATCCGCAGTCAGCGTATAAGTGGAATGGATAATACGTTCAATGGTAATGATCAGCCCCAATGCCACTATTAATCCTATCATTGCCTTCATACACCAAAAAGCAAATACCATGACGGCTGTCAGCAGTATCAGAAACAGATAAGTACCTCCCGCTATCTTCACATGAAAAATCCGATTCATCATCTTGTTTTAATTTGTCCGAAAGATAATAAATTTATCGTATATCACCCTCATTACAGTGAGGAATGAGGGAATTTTATTTAAAAATGCAGAAAGTTACACTTTTCATTCCATACTCTCATTACCTATTTCGTTTATTCTTCACTAAAAGCACGGTGCCTCCCGGACAAAGTTTCTCCACCTCCTGCAGCCGATTGCCGACTGTCCCGTTGATCATAAACAGAAAGATCGTCTTGCCTTTGAAAGAAATAGATACCGGGATAGGAAAAGACAAAACGATATTTCATACTTTCGCAAGTGACAGTGGCGTATGGAATAATCACTAGAAAGTTGGACGTGAAAATGCCCTCATGCCCTCACTTTTGTTGTAACTGGCTTATAATAAACTACTTATTAGTGGTGGTAGCATATTCTTCAGTGAAGGCATTGCCCTCACTAATAGATGCTTAAAAATAAATTATTCCAACTTTACCACATAATACAAAATTGCTTATCCACCTTGGTGGTTAAGTCTAACCACAAGGGTGGTTAAAGTTAGCTACCTAGGTGAATAGACTTAACCACATCCGTGGTTAACGGATATTGAACTTTCAAAAAACTTATTATGGTATTTAAGGATAAACCGGGTAACCTTGACGAAAAAATAAAGGTAACATACAGCACCGGCATGGATAGGAGAATTGTACACCCAATTCAAAGAAACGATATAATACCGTGAATTATAAGACATCAGCAACAATACATTTCCCCCTTTCACTTGTACAGTTCACGCAAATGTCTTATTTTTGTTTTTTATAACGACCGGTGTATGAAGGCCAGCCCTTTGTCCGCGACAAAAAAGAGAAATGATGGACCTATGCCAATTCAGCAGATTTTTAAATGAATACCAACAAGGATTCATTCGTTTTGCCTATACGTATGTGCACGACCGGATGGCAGCGGAAGATATTGTCATAGAGGCCTTCACCTACTATTGGGACCATAAGGACAAAATAACGGACGCCTCCAATATTCCGGCTTATGTATTGACCACCGTCAAACACAAGTGCATCGACTACCTGCGCCACGAACAAGTGTGCCGGGATGCTTCCGACGAACTCTATCAGCTGTATTCATGGGAAATCTCGACCCGGATAGCCACACTCGAGAACTTCGAGCCTTCGGAAGTCTTCACGTCCGACATACAAAGGCTGGTAGATGAAGCGCTGGAGAAACTGCCTGAACAGACACGCCGCGCCTTCACGATGAGCCGTTACGAAAACAAGTCGCATCAGGAAATCGCCACCACGCTGGGAATAACAGTCAAAGGTGTGGAGTTCCATATTTCGAAAGCCACCAGGCTGTTCCGCGAAGTGCTGAAAGACTATCTGCCTTCCTTCCTCCTTTACACCCTTTTCTGATTTGCCCGCAGCCGGGAAACGCCATGAACCGACAAGGCGGATTGTCCGCCTCATCCGTTTTTCCAAACGGCTGAAACACGACAATCCGCCTTGTTTATAAAATGGCTCATACCGCGCTGATGCCGGAATCCGGCTTCGCACGGTATGGAACCGGCTTATTCGGCCAGGATGGAAAGCTCAGCTCCCGAAGCGAAATCCTGTCCCGACTGTTCACTCAACGCTGTGAAACGGATATACCGTCCTTTCACAGGCCGGTTGAAAGTCACCTTCTTTGCGTCCCTGTTGTTGGCGAACGAGCCTTTCTGCACAGGTTCTCCCCAGTTTTTACCGTCCATGCTCACGTGGATGGTATAATCCTTGACATTGCCGTTGCCGCCATCCTGACGGGGCAAGTAAGTAAACCCGGTTATATTTTTCACATCTCCGGCATCCAGATCCACCCAATGGGGATGTTTGGCTACCGTGACGGAATACATGCTGTGCCAGATGGTATTGGGATCATTGTCCACCAAATTCTTCGCGCTGCCGTCATACACTTCTTCGCTGCTGGCATAAACCACCTCGGTCTGAATGGTCTCTATTTTGGGGAAAGTGACTGTAGACTTGATTGCCGGATTGTTCTTGAACCAAGCCGTTATCACTCCGCCGCCACGCAGATCGATGGGTTCAGTGTAGGGAATGGCCGCTTTGCTCTTTCCTATGGTGTAGAGTATGACCGCATTCTTGTCAATGGAAGAAAGCTCCACCATACCCGCACGTGTACGGGTTACAGACAAAGGAATATCACCGGCGGGAGCCACCTGTGCGGCAGCCGTCAGATCCTGCGCTGCGGGACGGATGATGAAACCGGTATGGTTCTGTCCGGCGAACACGCGGTCGGGAGTCAGCGGACCGCCCTGGCCACAACTGTTACCGCCCAAGCCTGTCACGGCAAGGTCAAGGTGCAGATAGGTATCGCCTGCCTCAGGCAATTGATAGGGATGACCCGCCAGAATCAGATCGTGTGCGGAGTACTGCAATGCCGAAACAGACAAACGGCTGGTAGCGATGAACTGGGCTCCTTTGCCCGCCTTGTCGGTCAACGCACACCAGCGCACGTCTTCGTGATTGCCCATATCCTGGGGTTTCGGGAAATTCGCGAACTGGGCGGCAACGGTCGATTCATACAGTTCAATGAACTGTCCCGCCTTGCGGTCGGCGTAGTTCTCGACCGGACCACGCCCGTAGTAGGTGAAGCTTCCATAACGTTGGGGCATTTTCATGACATAGCCCAGACGCGGCAGTACCAAACTGGGACGATTGGAGGTTATGCTTGCCTGCAGTTCGATGGAACCATCGCGGTAAACCGTCCATACCTGGTTGGTGGTGAACTTGAAGTCATCCTCTCCAAACTTCCGGTCTGTCAGTTCCTGAATACTGTTCTTACCACTGGAAGTGCCACCCAATATTTTCGCCGCATTCGGAGCCTGTGACTCTACGGTATAGAACAACACCACAGAACCGTCCTTCCGCTCTATCAGTTTGGAGACAGTGGCCCGGTGCTTCAAGTTATGCAATCCTGCTTCAAACCAAGTCTGGTAGAACCAGTTGTCATTGTTGGTGAATGCGCGGAAAGCGTCGAGACGCGGACCGTTTCCGTCGGCGATAATTGTTTCACCGCCATAGTTCAGGCTGTAAATGGTACCTTCCTCATTATCAAACCGGACTGTAAAGTTCCCGCCCTTGAGCGTCGAGAAACGCGGATCCGCTTGTTTTTCCACTGTTATCTCACCGGCTGCCGCTGCTGCTTCGTTCATCGGTTTGAATCCGGTCGCCGCCTTCACAGGCAGCTGTTCTTCTGCCATGACATAGTTCTTTTGCGCCCACGGCTGATCTTCCTTCAGCAGGAATTGAACCTTCACAAAGTATTCGGCATCGGTTTTCAGTTTGGCATAAGTATAGGGGACAGTCACCTGCATACGGGTACGGGGGGCTATCTTTCCCGGATTCAGCAGACCGCTCTCCACTTCTTTCCCGTTCTCGTACAGGCCCATTTCATGGCGAAGCCGGACAAATCCTTGAAATAATATTTATTGAAGATTTCATAGACTCCCTTTTCCGCGTCTATTGTCTTCACACCGATGTGCTGATACACCTTTTTCACTTCATAATATTGCGGTTTCGGCTCCAAATCGCCGAATACAATGCCGTTCATCACGAATTGCCCGTCATTGGGCGTATCACCGAAATCACCTCCGTAGGCAAAATAGCGTACACCGTCTTGGGTATAGTTGTACATCGACTGGTCCACCCAGTCCCAGATAGCACCCCCGCAGAAAAAGTTGGTCGACTCCATCGCTTCCCAATAATCAATCAAGTTGCCGCAGGCATTACCCATAGAATGGGCATATTCCGAGATATGGAACGGGTACTTGATGTCGTATGTACCTTTCACCGCCCCACGTACCCATGAAATGGAAGGATACTGGTTGGAGCCCATGTCCACAATGTCGTTATTGCGTTCATACTGTACCGGGCGCGAAGTATCCACCTTCTTCAGCGCGTCATACGCCTCCACAAAGTTCTTGCCGGGACCCGCCTCATTACCCAGCGACCAGATAACGATGGAAGGATTATTGATGTTGGCATGTACCATTTCCAGCACACGCGCCACATGGGCGTCCCGCCATTCCACCGGATGAGACAAAGATGCTTGTCCATAGTAATATTCATGAGATTCGATATTGGCCTCATCTTCCAGATAGATGCCGTATTTATTGCACAGGTAGTACCAATACGGATCATCAGGGTAGTGTGAATTGCGCACGTGGTTGATGTTGGCACGTTTCATCAGCATGATTTCATCTTCCATCATCTTACGGGTGATGGCGTGACCTACTCCCGGGTTGCTTTCGTGACGGTTCACACCTTTCAGTTTCACGGTCTTGCCGTTCACGTAGTAATAACGTCCGGCCAGTCCGAACTCGTCCTCCGATGCGGGCGTGTCCTTGATTTCCACTTCACGGAAACCCACGATGGTGGAAACCGTCTCGACAACGCGTCCTTTTTTGTCTTTCAACTCGCCCACCAAGGTATAGCGGTAAGGCAGTTCGGCCGACCATTTATCCGGGTTCTTCACCTTCATCACCACTTCCGTTCCTTGCTCTTCACCGGCTTCGACCACGGCTATCGGAGCAGAAGCTGTAACTCCCGCCACCGGCGTGTTCTCATCCGAATACAGTTGGTTGGCATACAGTGAATAAACCATGGAATAACCTTTGGCGGCTTTCTTTCCAAGGTTGCGGATATCCGCATGGATTCTCAGCTCTCCGTCGGTATAAGTTTCATCCAGATCGGGAGTTGCCACCAGATCGCGTACATGCAGCCGGGGTACGGCTGTCAGGGCTACGGTGCGGTAGATGCCCGGCAGACGGAACATATCCTGCGCTTCCAGGAAAGAACCGTCCGAGCTGCGATAAACTTCGGCAGCCACAGTGTTGGTCCCTTTCACCAGGTAGCCGGTTATATTGAAACTGGCGGTGTTACGCGAGTTTTTCGAGAAACCTACGTACCGGCCATTGATCCAGAGATAGAAGAATGAGTCCACGCCATCAAAATGGATGAATACTTCTTTTCCGTCCCAGTCTTCGGGAACGGTGAATTCACGGCGGTAAGAACCTACCTCGTTACGCGCCTTGAAAGTAGTCCAGTCAGCCGGGGGAGTACGCATGACCCCTCCGCGCCAGTCGTCCACCGCTACTTTGTGCTGGAAAATCACAGGTTGGTTTACATAGATGGGGGTTCCATACTTTTGTGTCCCGTCTTTCTGGATCCCATAGATATTCCAACTGGACGGAACCGGAATGTTGTCCCATCCCGATACGTCAAACTCCGTTTTATAGAAATCCTCAGGTCGTTCCTCCGGATTTGGAACCCAGTTGAATTTCCAGTCTCCGTTCAGGGACTGCCAGTACGCACTGTTTTCAGGCAATACCTTCCGGGCACTTACCTTATCTTGGAAAGAGAAAAAATAAGCGTGAGGTTGTTCCTTGTTCAACGCCAGGTTTCCGGGTGACTCCCATTCATTTCCTTCCGGAGTTTGTACCGAGGCATAGTAAAAGCCTTTCAAAGGTTCAGTCTTTGCATGGCTCTGCATGGTAAAGCAGCATAATAATAAGCCGACTGCTAATTTTCGCATAATAGTTTATTGTTCTTAAGGTTAGAAATATTGTTCAAAAATACGATATTTATTCGGATTGCGGAGTGGTATGAAATGTTTTTTATAGTTTTCGCAGTCAATTGCTCCGTTCGTTACCTATATGAAAGGGCGGACCCGCAGGCCCGCCCTTATCTTCCATTCTTAATGCAATCACCTTATTCGGCCGCCCATTCTTTGGCTCCCCGTTCCTTCAGCGCGGCGGTGAAAGCCTTGGCTTTCTCCATGGCGGCGGCTTCATCGGCAGGAGCGGCATACGCATGGCTGTAGCCTCTTACCTTATTCCATTCGCCCCGGGTGAAATCGGGAAAGGCTACGGCTGCGCAACCATTGTCCATAGAAAGCTCGCCCAGTTCGGCCAGGCAGCACCATTCAGCCAAATCGTACACATCCATATCGAGCGGCAATCCGTTTTGCAGACAATAAACCAAGCGGCTGTCCATTATGAAATCCATACCGCCATGTCCGCCCACTTCCTTGGCCATCTCACCATATTTCGTCAGGATAGGATGCCGGTATTTCTCCACCAAAGCAGCCATCTCGCATCGGGAAGGAAACCGTGCGAATTGAGATCGTCTATTTTAGGCTGCACGCCCGAAGCCACCAACTGATCGGCATCCAGCGCATAGCCTTCTACCGGATATTTGTTGGCAAATCCCTTGGTACCTGTGAGCTGGTATAAGCGGTTGTAAGGCTGTGGAGTCATTACATTGTGCTGTATCTCAATCACTTTTCCATTGGCAGTGCGGATCATGGTCGTGGTATGGTCACCGTTGCGGAAACTATTGCACGCTGAATCGGTGGCAGCCTCGGCCAACGCCTTGCTACAACAGACTTGGTGTCCATAGCCGTCAGTGTTTCCATACGGTCTCCGCGGTGGATATCCAGCGCCTGCGCCACAGGACCGAGTCCGTGAGTGGCATACACATCGCCGCGATGGCGCATATTGTACTCCAGACGCCAGCCCAGCTTATCCTCTTCCCCGTTCTTCCAGTAATGTTTCCAGAAAGGGGCAAGGTTATGGATATAAGCGCCTTGCGCACGTATCACTTCGCCGAACACACCTTGTTGAGCCATGTTCAGGGTATTCATCTCGAACCAGTCGTAACAGCAGTTTTCAAGAATCATACAGTGCTTGCGGTTCTTCTCGCTCAAGTCAACCAGCTCCCAGCACTCTTTCAAGTTCATGGCAGAGGGCACTTCGATGGCCACATTCTTGTTGTTCTCCAGCGCGCACTTGGCTATCGGGAAATGATGCAGCCAGTCGGCGGCTATATAAACCAGATCAATATCTTCACGCTTGCACAGCTCTTCATATCCTTTCTCTCCCGAGTAAACAGCCGCTTTGGGCATAGACGCATTTTTCAGATATTGCTGGCATCTTTCGGCACGCTCCGGCTCATAGTCGCACAGCGCCACAATCTGCGTACCGGGAATGTAAGTGAAGCGTTCCACGGCACCCGGGCCGCGCATTCCCAGCCCTACGAATCCCACGCGCACCACTTCCATCTTGGGTAGTGCCAGACCGATGACGCTCTCCTGTCCGGCTGGACGCCCGGGGTTCTTTACCACGACTGTTCCTTTTTCCCATTGCCACTGTGTACCTTTTTCTGTAGTTTGCACACTGCCTGTCCCAGAGCACGAGCACAGCAAGACTGCCGCACACGCGCCTGCCAGCAAGGATTTCATTTTCTTCATCTTGTATAAATCAATATTTTATGATACATTATTTTACAAACGGACGGTCCTTGACATAGACCTTATACGATTTAATGGCTCCCGGAGCATTCTCTTCCGCACGCGGCAAATAGCGGAAACCACTGACGGTATATTCCCCCTTCAGATCTATCACCAGCGAATGCGGATAACCGGCTCCACGAGCCGTGCTCCAGTAAGTGGACTCCTGCAGGTCATACACCTTGTCGGCGGTAAAGTTACCCCAGCTTGTGCTTTCACTGTCCGCATAGTCAATCCGCCAGTTCTGTCGGGAAAGAGTTTTGCCGTTCTCGTCCAGCAGATAAAGTTCGGCGATGGAAGCCGTTTCTTTTCCGTCCTGCGCACTCAATGCTTCCAGACAGAAATAGCTGCCTTTTACCGGACGGCTGAATTTCACTTCCTGCCAGCCGTTGCCTGCCGCCAGTTCTCCGGCGGCAACCGGTCTCTCACCTTTCAGGCTCAAATTTTCTCCCTCCTTGCGATGCGTGAGCGGTTCTTCCGAACGGAGCATATCCAGTATAGGCTGCTTTAGGCCTTTGATTTCCGCTTTGTCCGGTCCCAGAAGGTCGAGTACCACAATCTCGTTCTTTCCTTTCTTCAACCAGCATCCCGGCATGTAGAGTGTCTGCTGGGGACCGATTTCCCAGAAACGTCCGATGGCTTTTCCGTTCACCCAGACCATGCCCTTTCCCCAAGTCTGCATATCGAGGAATACATCTCCCGTTTCTTTCAGTTCAAACGAAGCGCGGTAATAGGCAGGACCTTCCTCCTTGTCACCTTTCCGGAAATCCTTCCGTGCGGCAAACGCGGCATCAGTGGGGAAACTGTACACCTGCCAGCCTTTCAGTTCCCGGCTGCTCTCTTCGGTCAGCAGTTCCACTTTATCGGTGATACCTTTCCGGTCGTGAATGGCATAGTCGAAGTTGACACGTCCCATGGCCTCTACCAGGATATCCAGTTGCGTACCTGCTTTCAGTGCCGGCAATGTCAGGCTGTTTTCACTGCGACGACGGTCCAGACGTCCCAGCAACTTGCCGTCAGCATATACTTGTGCCCAGTCGTGCACCTCGTCCATCAGCAGCACGGTACCTTCTTTGATTTCAGGTAAGGTAGTGCGGTATAAAATGGTTCCCCATCCCTGGTCGAAGTCCTCCATAGGCTTCACCTCTTCCGTTTCTTTGGGTTCCGGCAGATTCTCGAACAAACGGGCCGTCTCTTCAAAACGGATGGCAGGTATCTCTATCAGCGGACAGGCTTGCGGAACATCGGGTATCACTTGTGCCGAATCGGCATATTGCATCAGCATTTCGCGCAACTTGTAATATTTCGGAGTGGCCCATCCGGCCTCGCTGATAGGAGCATCGTAGTCATACGAACTGCACATGGCGGAATACGAAGGACAGTTGGCACCTCCCCAATGACCGAAGGTAGTACCTCCATGAGCCATATAAAGAGAGAAGGAAATGTTGCGGTCCAGCATGTCTTTCAAACCGGACACCATGGTTCCGGCATCACGTGTCTCGTGTTTGCGTCCCCAGTGGTCGAACCATCCGCTCCAAAATTCGCTGCACATCAGAGGGGAATCCGGGCGCGCTTCTTTCAAAGCTTGAACTGTGCGTCGATATTGGCTCCCGTTCCGAAGTTGATAGTCCAGAGCAAGTCGTCCAGCCCGTTCAGCTGAAAGGTGGAACTCCAGTCGCACTGGAACAGGGGTACGTCCGTGAAGCCTGCGCCACGCACAATGTCACGGATATTGGCTATATATTCTTTATTTACGGCATAACCTCCATATTCGTTTTCCACCTGCACCATGATGATGTTTCCACCACGCGGTGCCTGCAAGTCCGCCAGTTGCTTTCCTATCTCGTTCATGAAAAGCTTGGTGCGTTCCAGAAAATAGGGGTCGTTGGTGCGCAGCTGGATGTCTTTCTTCTTCAGCAGCCACCAAGGCAGCCCTCCCATTTCCCACTCCGAACAGACATAAGGGCCGGGGCGCAGCATGATGTACATACCGTTCTTCTGTGCCAGGCGACAGAATTCGGCGATGTCGTTCTGTCCTTTGAAATCGAATTCACCGGGGCGTTGTTCGTGAATGTTCCAGAAGGCATAGATGCAGATGGTGTTCATGCCCAATGCCTTGCACATTTGTATGCGGTGTTCCCAATACTCGGCGGGAATGCGGGTATAATGCATTTCCGCCGCTTTGATGACGAAAGGTTTGCCATCCAGCAGGAAGGTTTGCTTTCCTACCTCAAAGGTTTGCGGCTTATTTGATGGAGAACATCCCATAAATAACGTCGTTATGAGAAGAGCCGCTCCAAGAATACATGATCTTAATAAATTCATAATGTATAATTAATTGGAAGTTTATTTCAATTTCAATTCGCTTTTCGTTTCAATATTTCCCGATACCGCCTTCATTACAAGCACCGGAGAATCAGTTGTCGCTACTAGAAACGACGCGACACCAGCTTCCGCTTTTACTTCAGCCGGACCGCGCAACTCACCACCTTGCAACACTTCTAGTTTTACTTCCCGTTTATTTTCACCAAAACAATCTGTACCTTGCCTGTCTTTCAGATGAACATAAACAATCAGTAAATCGTCTGCAGAAGCAGGCACTCCACTTTCAAAGTACGTAATATCCATAGCTTCAACACTGCCGGGAGTACGTACCATGCATTCGGCCACAGCCTTTCCGTCCTTATATCCCACAGCCTTCAGCTCTCCTTGCTCCCATTTCATGTTGAAAAAAGTAAAAGGAGGAAGTTGATATTCGTAGCGTTCCCACCATCCGGACGGGATACATAGTCCTCTGTAGTCGGTTTGTCATCCGGATGCCGGCGTGCCACTACCCGGCCGTTAAGCCAGACTTCCACTTCATCTACATTGCCATATACCTGCAACGTATCCGAAGCGTTTTCCATCCAATGGCTGTTGATAAAGACCTCATACGGCATAGGGCCTGCAGGTGTAAATCCACCCATCGGAACTTGCGTACGGAAGTAGGATAACCCCAATTTAGGCAAACGGAAAATATCGGCCAAACCACTGTAGCAGATATTGTCGCAGCATCCCCGGTTGTAATCGTGCATGCTCCATACCGCACCACCGATAGTCCACGGATAGTAAGCGCGATAGCGGTTGTGACTCCACTGGGCGTTCCACGCATTCTGTACCAAAGCACGGTCACCATCTCCGCGGGTCACACGACTGGTGCTATAGTGGCCGCCAAACTCATAATCGTAATACTCGCGGATAAAGCCGGGCTTCCGGGTCTTATTGGGACGGTTGTATCCTTCTTCCCAGTCATTATAGCAAACATCAAAACCATCATATCCATATGTATCTCCCGATGTATAGCATTGGTCACCCGGAAACTCCTCATGGGCAGTCCGTACGGCCCCGTCTTTCCATTCTTTGGGTGGCCATGATTCATTCAGCGTCGTTTCCCACATAATGATGGAAGGATGATTACGGTCACGGCGTATCAAGTCACGTATATCTTTATATGTGTGATCTACAAAGTTCTGCGCCTTGTTAAAAAATTGCCACCCGGGAATAGGCTCTATAGCCAGCAACCCCAGCTCGTCACAAGCGTCTAACACCGACGGATCTTGCGGATAATGCCCCAGACGTACGGTATTGAAACCATTATTACGGATTTGGTACATATCGCGATATTGCGCCTGGTCGGAAATGGCGTTGCCACATAAGGATACTCCTGATGGCGGTTGCTCCCTTCCAGTTTCAACGGTTTGCCATTGATGACAAATCCCTTCCCGCGTGTCATTTCAATACGGCGTATTCCGATACGCGTATCTTCGCGGTCAGTCACCTTTTTTCCGTCCAGCACCTCTGTACGTAACACATAGAGGGCGGGGAAATCCGGAAACCACAGTTTAGGAGAAGCCACCTTGAACTGCTGTACACTATATGCGGTGACACCACCTGCCACAACGAGCCTGCCTTCCACTGAAACCACTTTCTTATTGCGTCCCTTTTCCTTGCTCCATTCATAAAGCGTATGGCGTATAGTGATATTTTTCCGTCCGGCAGTCTTATTTGCCACTTGTGTTTTTACATTCACTTCGGCCTCTTGTTCCGACACTTTAGGATAAGTGACAAAAATGCCTCCTCCAGCCACTTCATCTGCCATGATGGGGTGGGTGATATGCACAGGCTCATTGACGATGAGATTAACATCGCGGTACAAACCTCCATAGTAACAGAAATCTAATGTTTCCAGCGGCTTTCCAGGAGGTATGAGAGGATTGTTGCGGTTATCCAAACGAACCAAAATCTCGTTGGCGCGATCAGCATGAAGCATACCAGTGACATCTACTATAAATGGAGTGTATCCACCCGAGTGTTGCATCAGATGCTTGCCATTCACCCACACATCAGCCAAGTGCATGGCTCCCTCAAACTCCAGCCACAGTTGTTTGTCTCTATCTTTTTTGTGAATATTGAGTTGTTTACGGTAATAGCACACGCCCTGCCACTGTTGCAGTACGACAAGCGGCTCGACAAATGGAGTATGCGGCAGGCCGACACGTTCCCAGGCAGCTGAAGAAAGCTGGCCAAACTCCATCCTTAATGTATCGGGATGTATCGCCAAAGCTTTATTTTGTGCTTCCACATGCTGAATATTGAATTGAGAACTCCAATCAGAGCCTTGGTTCTTGATTTCAACTTGTCGTTGTTTTTCGTTCAGCCGTTGGAATTCCCATCCAGCATTTATTCTTGTATTTTGTGCATGAAGTGACAAAGCAATGAACAAACCTGATATAATGGCGGCAATCGGTTTTTTTTTCATGATAATATAGTTAAAGGTTTCCCTTTTCAATTAATAAATTCCCTCCGGAAACACCTTATAGAAGCACCCGGAGGGAAAATAGGAGGAAATGTTATTTTTCAGCCGGCATATCCGCAGTTGTAGGCCAATAAGGATTCTGGTACAAAGGAGACAGCTCAACAGAAGCATGATCCGGTGCGGTCAGCAGGAACTGGCGGATAGGCATCGGTTGTAAGTAATGCGCCATTTTCCAAGTATAACCGTTTCTGTACAAGTTTCCGGAAGTCATGTTTTTCTCATACGGACGGAGATATTCGCTTAATTCCGGGCTGGATACATTGGCCGAAGAGCTGCCGTCGCTGACCAGGCTTTTGGGATCATACCATTCCTGCATCGGGCTGTTCCAAAAGCGGAATCCTTCTACATGGTAAGGTTCGTCCATCATCTGGTCATAGGAACGCCAGCGCGCCAAATCATACGATCTCAATCCTTCACCCAATAATTCACAACAACGTTCACGACGGATGTTGTACATCACAGGGTCGGTCAGCTGCTCGCCGGCCGAATAAGACGCCCAATCGCTTTTTTCTTTGGAAAAGTCCGTTGCGGCAATCGTGGTCATCGGATCTACCGCGTCACCCGAGAAGCCAGCGGCGGTGCGGACTGCTTTCCAGTATTCCAAAATGCGTCCCGAGTTTATATTTCCGGTCAACTGATATTCCGCTTCCATATAAGTCAGCAATGCCTCAGTGGCACGGAAAGAGATGGCCCCGTTATAAGAATAGAGGTTTTCGCACAATGCCTTGTCAAAAGTACCCCCTTTACGGAGTGAGTAGCCGGTGGAATACCCTTTGTCACCATTACCGTTCAGGATGTTCGGATAAGGCTCTACCGGTACGGCGTGGGTCACCGAAGCGTCCATGTTCTTGAAGACGTTCTTCTGTCCGGGTTCTTTCAGGAAGATGGACAGGCGCGGGTCTGTATATTCACGGATACTGCCTATGGTAGAGTCATCGTAAGTATAACCATCATGCTGGGCATACCAAGGTTTTCCATCCTGCATCACGAAACGTTCTACACCGTTGCGGGTTACTCCTACGCCCCAGTTTCCAAACTGTACGCCAACCTCAGAACTATGCACCACTTCCTTGCTCTTGTCGTAGGCTCTCCACATCAGGATGTCGGGATATACAGACATATCCACCGCGCCGAACATATAGAAATAAGGATTCACATCCCCTTCCTCTTGAGGAACGATACCTGTATTCTGAGTCAGGACACCTTTGTATTTCTCTGCGATTTCTTCCGCGCTTTCGGCCGCTATCCGGAAGAAATACTCGCTCTCGCTGTCAACACTTCCCGACGGATATTCGTAACCGGCATTGTAGTCCTTGGCTTTTCCGGGCCATCCTTCGCCATTGGGAACAAACGGAGTGCCTTTGAAGTACTTCAGCCAGGATCCCTCGAACAGAGCGACACGGGATTTGACCAGCGTAGCCACATCTCTCGACACACGATTGCGCATGGGGTCAAAATTGTCTTTCAAATAAGTCCGGGCAGTATCCAGATTGGCAATGATAAACCGGGCGACCTCATTGCGCGGACGACGTTTGCAAGCGGCAACCAACGCCGCTTCATCATCGGGCAGAGCTTCCGTCAGGATAGGAAGGTCTCCCCAATTCCGCAACATGGAATAATAACGATAGGCACGGAAGAAATAGAGTTCTCCTATATATTGCTCTATGTTACGGGCGCTTCCTTTAATTTCTCCTTTGGCATAGCGATCCAAGGTCGTATTCAAGGAGTAGTTAACGCTCCGGATGGTTCCCCAGTCCCAGTTGCTGTTGCCCATACCTACTTTCCATTGCCCCTCGGCATACTTTCCGTCGGCATACATACCAGTCTGGATATCGGTAGCCCCGTCGGAGAAAGCGCCTAAAGTGGAAGGAGCCACACTGGTATAAAAGCCGTTGGCTATAGCTTGTATCTGGTCATCCGACCGGTAATAGTCTTCCGGTATGACGTAAGAAGGGGGTTCTTTGTCTAAAAAGTCCTCACAGGAAACTAATGTTGCCGACAGCAACAGTGCGCTTGATAGTATTTTAAATGTTTTTATTTTCATGACAAATGGTTTATAAGGTTATGTTTAATCCGAATGACAAGGTTCTGGACAATGGATAGCCCATACCCGAATATCCGCCTGTAATGGTTTCCGGGTCGTACTGTTTGTCCACACCGGTTCCGGTCCATAAATTCTCGCCGGAGAAATAAACACGGAGGTTCTTGATTCCCCAACGCGAGCTGATCGCGACAGGAATGGTATAGCCCACCTGCAAGTTCTTCAGACGGATATAAGCGGCATTCTGCAAATAACGGGTCTGTGTATTCAGATTTTTCCCATTATACAACGGACGGGGTAAATAGGCATCGGTATTGGCCTGCGTATAGCCTTCTCTCACCGACCATGTGTTCTCATCGCGGAAATAGTCACTTACGGCCTCCAGACCGGCTGCTTGCCACATGCCGTCACCATTGGCGCCAAAGGTATAGACACTGCCGTTCCATACATCGCGTTTCATGACGCCTTGGAAGAAAGCGCGGAAGTCAAATCCTTTCCAGTTTGCGTTCAGATCCAGACCGAACAGATAGCGCGGGGTGTTATTGCCTATCACGCTCAAGTCGCCCGAGTCTCCCAGCACTTCCGAACCGGAAGAAATTTTTCCGTCACCGTTGATGTCGGCATACATAATGTCACCGGCTTTCCAGTCCGAACCCAATGCATCCTGTCCTCCATTGGGCAGTGTAGCCAAATGCTGCTGCATTTCTTCGTCCGTACGGGCCAGCCCTTTGGTGGTGTATCCCCAAATTTCTCCGATATAGCGTCCGGTGATGTAGCTCCAGATATCGTTCGTCGGATTGTTGGGGTATCTGGTAATTTTAGCGCGAGAGTCGGAAAGGTTGAAATTCACTCCATAGCTCAATCCATTCTGGAGCTGGTCTCTCCAACCGACAGTCAACTCCCATCCCAGGGTACGTAAGTCGGTATTATTCGTGTAAGGCACTCCTGTACCCAGTATGGCGGGAAGCTCGGGAGCATAGCCCACCATGTCTTTCGTATTGCGGATGTAATACTCCACAGAACCGGTCAGACGATTATTGAACATTCCCCAGTCTAACGCCACATTCATGGATTGGATTTTTTCCCATCCCAGATCTTCGGAAACAAGTCCCGGAGCGTATGCGGTATTGGGGCGTTTGCCGTTCATCAGCCAATAACCGTTGGACGCACCTACACTCATGGTCTGATAAGTCTGATACCAGTTGCCGGTATTCTGGTTTCCCAATGAACCGGCGGAAGCACGCAACTTCAGCATCCCTACTACATTGGTCAACGGTTCAAAAAACTCTTCATGGGCGATGTTCCATCCCACAGATACCGAAGGAAACACTCTCCAGCGGTTGTGCGACCGGAAGCGTGAGGTACCGTCGGCTCTGACATTGCCTTCGAACAGGTATTTGTCATTGTAACTATAGTTCACGCGACCGAAGAAGCCGGCAGTAGCCCATTCATTACGTGAGCCATATACAGATGGGGGTATTTCTGTTCCGTCAGGGCCAAGACCGGTAGTCATATCGATTTCGGATTTGTAGCTGAACATGATGCCGTCCCGGGTCAGGCCGTATTGTTTCTCTTTCAGTTCTTCTGCTTGAAAACCAGCCAGTACATGGAAGTTATGGCGTTCATTGAACAAGTGAGTATATTCCGTATATGCTGAGAAATTATAATAATTGTTCTTATACAGACCCTCGTGCACCTCAGACTTGTCGGTAAGGGGAACAGGGTCTCCATTTGCATTGTGGTTGTAAAACTGCTGCAAGTCCCAGTGTTGGTCGTTGGCGTAAGTATGGTAACTGAAATCAATGTGCGTGATCCAGTTTTTTACAGGTTCTATTACAAAGCTTGCCTGATGGTAAACATTGTCGTTCTGCGATTTATCCACTCCTCCTTCTGCCAGTCCGAGTATCGGTGACGGAGAGGAATAATAATATCCGTTACGATCAAGAACCGGCAACACAGGCCATCCCTGGCGTGCTATATCGCGATATAAGCTAGAAGTCAGTGTGGCGGGACGTTTATAGTCTTTGCGTACAAAACGGACTGAGTAATTGAAACGCAACCAATCAGTGAGTTCGGAACTCACCTTGAGCATGGCATTGTAGCGGTCCAGTCCCTCTTCTCCCAAATTCATGAATCCGCCCTGGTTCAAGTAATTCAGAGAAGCATAGTAATTAAGCTTCTTGTTTCCGCCGCTCAGGCTGAAGTTATGTTCTTGTGAAAAAGTCCATTTCTTGAATATGACGTCAAAGTAATCTTCATCATTGATACCGTAGGCATAGCCATCCTGCCACAGTCCGCTTCCATCGCCACGCTCCGAGATGGAATACAGGATGGTACCGTCACTTGTGACACGCTGGCCGGGGCCGCAAGGTGTCGCATTGTGATAGTCTACCAGTTTCTCCATACGGTCCGGCAGGAAATAAGCGCCGCTTCCCCCATTAGTCTTGGTATCGTTCATCCAGCTGGCAAAATCAACGGAATTCATCATGTGGTTCATGTTGATAGGGTTGCCGAAACGGAAACTGTTATTGTAGTTAATGGTTACCTTGCCTTCTTCACCGCCCGACTTGGTGGTGATCAGAATCACTCCGAACGGCGCACGAGAACCATAAATGGAAGAAGCCGCCGCATCCTTCAATACAGAGATACTGGCAATATCCTGAGGTGAAATGGTATTCAAATCGCCTTCCAGCCCGTCAATCAATATCAACGGTGAGCCGCTGGTACCCTGTCCGATGGTGGTTGTACCACGTACATTGATGCTCGGTGTATCTTCCAGACTACCATTGGACTGCGTAATCTGCAATCCCGGAATCATACCTTGTAATGCTTGGGTGACATTGGCTACCGGGCGTTGCTGAATCTCTTCGGCCGAAATTACACTGACAGAACCGGTCAAGTTCACTTTCTTCTGGGTACCGAACCCCACAACCACCACTTCGTCCAGCATCTGGTTGTCCTCTTTCAAGACAATTTGAAGCATCTCACTGCCCTTGGGCTTTATGGTCTGGGGCTTATATCCGATAAAAGAAACCAGCAGTGCGCCGTCATCGGACAGCGGCAACGTAAAATTACCGTCAAAGTCGGTGATGGTTCCATTCGTGGTACCTTCTTCCGTAACCGTAGCGCCGATAACCGGTTCGCCCGTAGCATCCACCACTTTCCCTTTGACATCCTTTGATTGCTTGACAGACTGGTTTGAAGTATTTTTCCCATGTATCAGAAAAATATGGTTTCCTTCCATCTTCCAGGTAACGGAAGAACCGGCGAACAACTGTGCCAATATCTCCGATACCGGGCGTTCCTTTACGGTGAGGGTTTTTACTCCTTTCACGTCCACATCGCGTTTATAGACAAACAGATAATCTGTCTGCGACTCTATATCGTTCAATATAGATTCTATTTGGACATCTTTCCGGTCGATGGTTACTTTGGCGCTTTGTGCGTAGGCACTTTCCGCCATTAATACGAGGCTGCTGAAACACAAGCAGAAAGCAGACTTTCTCGCAAATCTAAAATAACGTTTAAATCTGGAACTTTCAGGCATGTGAAAGTCCGACATAGGAATGTTTTTCATACCTTTGTAAAATAAGTTTTTAATACGGTTTTTTTTAACAAAGAAATTGTGTTAACTGAGAGTCGGCAGATGGCGCAAACATCCGCCGGCTCGTTATTTTCAAGAGGTTTGGTCTTTCATGGAGATTTCATACATTCTGTTTTTAAAGGTTTCGAATTTTATGGTTACTTGATATAAATAATGTTCTGGTCTGTATCCCTCCGGTAAGTAAAGGAAACATCGGTCTGCAAGACGCGCAATATATAATCCAGCCCCTCGGATATGCGGAACTTACCGGTGAGCACCACATCGGCTGTTTCTTTCCTGTGTATCTTGATATCCAAGTCGAAATACTTCTCCAAGTCCTGCATGATTTCACCCAGCGTTTTGTCGTGGAAACAATACAGTCCTTCTTTCCAGCGATAGGAGCCATAATCGTCTATCTTGCTCACCACCAGCTGTCCGTCTGTCAAAGTGGTCTTCTGATTGGGAGCCAGCAGGACGGATTTCGTTTTATCCGCAGGCAAGGTGACTTTCACCTTTCCCTGCATCAGGGAAGTTTCAAAGAAATCCTTTTTAGAATAGGCTTCCACATTGAACTTCGTCCCCAGCACTTCTACATCCATAGCATGAGTATGTACACAAACGGGCATTCTTCGTCACGCTTCACATCAAAATAAGCCTCACCGTCCAGGGTAATCTCACGTTTGCCTTCCATGAAAGAGACGGGATAACGCATTGTGGTTCCGGCATTCAACCACACGTCCGTACCATCGGGCAAAAGAAGATTGACCCGTTGCCCGGGAGGGACAGTGACAGTCTGCATAGCTACATTTCTATCCTTGTTACCTATTGAAAAAAAAGTTGCCGTCACACAAACCGTCACCGCCACAATCACAGCTATTTTCATGAATTCTCTGAAGAGGGACAGATGAACCGCCTTTCCGGAATCCAGCGGCTTCCCGCCCCGCTGCGAAGCCGCCACGATGTGCATGGCATCGAAGAGCTTCCGCTCTCTATACAGCCGGGAACGGTTCTCACTGGAACGTTCCGTCCATTCCTTTATCTTTTTCATTTCTTCCACAGACGCCTGTCCCTCAAAGAAACGGTATAATAAGTCTTTATTCATCTTCTTTAAGTCTTTTCTGCTATAATAGCGAATAAGACTGCTATACCCCTAGTAGAAAACATCTTTTTTTTCTCAGAAAAAAATAAGAAACAAAAAGCGGCCCGATAAAGTACAATGAACAAAGGTTTTCTTTACCTTTGCAGCTATAAAGTATATGATCATGGTTAAAAAATTCGATTTCCTTGTTATCGGCTCAGGACTTGCCGGAATGAGTTTCGCACTGAAAGTGGCCCATAAAGGTAATGTCGCCCTGATTTGTAAGGCAGGACTGGAAGAAGCCAACACCTATTTCGCCCAGGGAGGTATCTCAGCCGTTACCAACCTGAAAGTGGATAATTTTGAAAAGCACATTGAAGACACAATGATAGCGGGCGACTGGATAAACGATCCCGCAGCCGTGGGAAAAGTGGTGCGTGAAGCTCCCGCGCAAATCCAGGAACTGGTGAAATGGGGAGTGGACTTCGACAAGAATGAGAAGGGAGAATTCGACCTTCACAAGGAGGGGGGACACTCGGAATTCCGTATCCTGCACCACAAAGACAATACCGGCGCTGAAATACAGACCAGCCTGATAGAAGCCGTCAAGGCTCATCCCAATATCACCCTATTTACAGATCACTATGCGGTGGAAATCATTACCCAGCATCATCTGGGAATTATCGTCACCCGCCATACACCGGGCATCAAATGTTTCGGAGCATACGTGCTGAACGAGAAAACCGGAGAAGTAGATACGTTCCTGTCCAAAGTGACGGTAATGGCAACGGGCGGATGCGAGGCGGTTTACCGCAACACCACCAATCCGCTGGTAGCTACAGGTGACGGCATCGCCATGGTGTATCGCGCCAAAGGGGCGGTAAAGGACATGGAATTCATACAATTCCATCCCACCGCACTCTTCCATCCGGGAGACCGTCCCAGTTTCCTTATCACCGAAGCCATGCGTGGTTATGGCGCAGTGTTAAAGAATCAAGACGGTGAAGAGTTCATGCAGAAATATGACCCGCGCCTGTCACTGGCTCCGCGCGACATCGTGGCACGTGCTATTGACAACGAGATGAAGCAGCGTGGTGAGGATCATGTCTATCTGGATGTAACCCACAAGGATCCGGAAGAAACAAAGAAACATTTCCCCAATATTTATAAGAAATGCCTCAGCCTGGGCATTGATATCACCAAAGACTATATTCCTGTGGCTCCGGCGGCTCATTACCTGTGCGGAGGTATCAAAGTGGACTTGGACGGGCAATCCAGCATCAACCGCCTGTATGCCATCGGCGAATGCTCATGCACCGGTCTGCACGGAGGCAACCGTCTGGCATCCAACTCGCTGATAGAAGCAGTGGTTTATGCGGACGCGGCAGCCAAACATGCGCTGAGCGTACTCGACCGGTATGACTTTAACGAAGACATACCCGAATGGAACGATGAAGGAACCATGAACAATGAGGAGCGGGTACTGATTACCCAAAGCATGAAGGAGGTGAACCAGATTATGGAAGCATACGTAGGCATTGTACGAAGCAATACCCGGCTGATCCGTGCATGGAACCGGTTGGATATTCTGTATGAAGAAACCGAACGCCTGTTCAAACGCAGCAAGGCTTCGCGCGAGCTTTGCGAACTGCGTAACATGATCAACATCGGATATTTGATCACCCGCCAGGCCATGGAGCGGAAAGAAAGCCGCGGCCTGCATTATACCATTGATTATCCGCACGCGGCGACAGAAAAGAAATCATAGATCTATTTTTAGAACTCACCAAGAGGGTGTGCCAAAAGGCCTAAACAATGAACATGGCTTTTAGCGCACCCTTTTTTCAGGCCCAGTAACCCTCCTTTTTTTCAAGCGCATAACTCACCTTGAACATCTTCTTTCTATTAAAAACTTTATTTCCTTTGTTCCTTCAGTAAGAATAGACTATCTTTGTTTTATTGATATCCGGATATGAACTAAAGACAACAGAAGCAATGATGGAAAATATAAAAGAAATCCCCTATGGCATTGCCAACTTCGTGGAAGTGGCAGAGCAGAACATGTATTATGTAGACAAAACCATGTTTCTGCCTTTGCTGGAAAAGCAGCCCCGAAACCTGTTCTTTATCCGTCCCCGCCGCTTCGGCAAGAGTATTTTTTTGAGTATGCTGCGTGCTTATTATGACATAGCACAGAAAGAAAAGTTCCAGAAACGCTTCGGCAATCTGTGGATAGGCAGCCGCCCCACGCCCCTGCAAGGTAAATTTCAGGTGGTGTATCTTGATTTCTCGCGCGCCAGTGGCGGAAGCGGTTCACTGGAAGAAAACTTCAATAACTATTGCGGCATGGTGATGGACCTGTTCGGCAAAGTGTATGAACCTTATTATTTTCCCGGATTTGCACAAAAGATGGAAGAACAGCCCGACTTTGTCAGCAAGCTGAACTACCTGAACCTGCATGCGGCTGAATCCGGAATGAAACTTTACCTCATCATCGACGAATACGATAACTTTACTAACATCGTTCTGAACGAGCAGGGAAAAGACGTTTACCATGCCCTGACCCATGCCAGCGGATTCTATCGTGAAATATTTAAGAAATTCAAAGGCATGTTCGAGCGCATCTTCATGACCGGCGTCAGCCCCGTCACCTTGGACGACCTGACCAGCGGATTCAACATCGGCTGGAATATCAGTACCGACTACCAGTTCAACATGATGCTGGGATTCAGCGAGACGGACGTGCGCACCATGTTTCAATATTATAAAGATGCCGGACAGCTCCAGGCCGACGCGGACATTGAAGCAATGATCCGGGAAATGAAACCGTGGTATAATAATTACTGTTTCGCTAAAGAAAGTCTGGAGCGCGACCCGAAAATGTTCAATTGCGACATGGTACTTTACTACCTGCGCAATTACATCACGCTGGGCAAATCTCCCGAAGAGATGATAGATCCCAATACCCGTACGGACTACAACAAAATGAAGAAACTAATCCAGTTGGACAAGCTGGACGGCAACCGCAAGGGCGTATTACGTAAAATCACCGAAGAAGGGCAAATTATCACCAACCTGATCACCACCTTCCCGGCCAAGGAAATCGCCAAACCCGAAATCTTCCCCAGCCTGCTCTTCTATTATGGCATGCTGACCATCACTGCCACACGCGGCAGCCGCCTGGTATTGAGTATCCCCAACTATAATGTGCGCAAACAGTATTACGAATTCATGCTGGAGGAGTACCAGGACAAACGCCATATCAACCTGAACAACTTGATGGACCTGTTCGATGAAATGGCTTACGAAGGTCATTGGCGCGAAACGCTGGAATTTATTGCCCATGCCTACAAGGAAAATTCATCCGTACGTAGTGCCATGGAAGGCGAACGCAATATACAAGGTTTCTTCACCGCCTACCTCAGCGTAAACGCTTATTACTTGATGGCTCCGGAAATGGAACTGAACCACGGTTACTGCGACCTCTTCCTCATGCCGGACCTGATGCGTTACGAGGTGAAGCATAGCTATATTCTTGAACTGAAGTATCTGCCGGTGAAGGACACGGAAGAGAAAGCCCGGACACAATGGCAGGAAGCGGTGGAACAAATTAAGGAATATGCTGCCGCACCCCGGGTGCGGCAATTGGTACAGAACACGAAACTGCACTGTATTATCATGCAGTTCCGGGGATGGGAGCTGGAGCGGATGGAAGAAGTGTAGGCCTGCTCAAAACAATGAAAATTCATACAGGAACTAAAATAGTGGTCATTTTCCTATTACAACCTATTAAATTAGTAAGCCAATACATTCCAAAGATCCCTGATACGTTGTTCGGGGTCCCATTTGCCGTCAAACGTCCATTTGGCGGTAACGCCATAAAACTCCGGAGCATTCTCCGCCTCCTTCAAATTATCGTTTAACCAGCACTGTGCCCTCCTTCACGGGTACAACCATAATAATAGGTACGCAACCCCCATGGACAGGATCAAGCACTTTATCCGAATAAGCATAATGAATATTCCCGTCAAGCACATTCTTCGACATGTTACATTTGATGAGATAAAATTGGGAATCATGATGATAGCGTCCTAAAAGTGTCGGGGTCTTAGCATCAAATGAAGAATTGGTAATAACCAGTTTCTTGTTCTTGTTACCTCGTCCGTCATGCCAAATCATGGCACGGCTATCACCATAAAAATGGCAGCGTGTGGCATAGCACCATCCGCGAGGACAAAGGAAATCCACCCCCGGACAACGAAGATAGAGGTCGGCATGATAATACATGCCATTGCTTCCGGGTGCCCACAAGGAAAGGGCATCGTTCCCATCGGCCCACACATTACTGTTGATGATAATGGTGCGGGTGGCACGTCCAAAAATCGCCATCTGATGGGTGGTCGTATTTTCAACGGTAGTTCCGTAATTGTTGTAAACAGTCACTCCGCTAATAACACAATCGTCCGCACCTTCCTGCAACACAATGACACCATTGCCTACCGGACGTCCATGATATTCCGTGAGGGTACGTGTCTTGGCAGTTTCAGCTAATACAATCCGCGTACTGTCACGGTTCTCCCCCACTAAAACAATATTAGGCCTGTCAATAATCACTTTTTGATGATACGTTCCGTTCAGCAATAAGATTTTAAAAGGTACTGTCGGAATTTCCGGAGCCTTTTCAATAGCCGCCTGAATACTCTCTCCCGGCTTTACCACCACATCAAAAGCCGTACGCTCTACCACGGGACGACGATACATTTCAATCAGCCCATTTTCATTCGCTCCTTTGGTTGCCAGACTGATTGCCACTTTATGCTTCGGATCATATTTGTCCGCCCATGCGTTGTATATGGCAAAAAGCTCAGCCGGCCTGCTATTGTACCAACTATATCCGTTACGACGTTCTGTACCTATCTCTTCCAAGTGGCGACGCGGCAGCCCGTCACGGTCACATACATACGGTTCACAATATTTCAAATCATAATAACGCGCCCAAATAGGTCCGGCTTGAGGATCTTCCACAAGACGAGTATCCCGCTCACCATTTGCCAGTACGATACGCTCACATCGCAAACCGGTAAGTTTATACCTGTCAAACCATTTCATGGCTCCGTGAACCGCCCGCTTCACGCGTGCGTCGGGTGCAGGTAATTCCATGAGCAGACGCACAATTCCGGCACTCTCCGCCGAACAATAAGACGGCAACTCATACGCGCGTGCCGGTGCAGGCTTCAATGTTTCCCTATCATTCTGCTGACACCACACTGAAGGTTCTCCATCCTTGATAATTTGTGTAGCCAAAATGCACTCTATTCCTTTATGAAAGACTTTTTCCAAACGTACACACAAAGCCTTGTCTATCAAATCATCCTCATAAGGCGCTTTGTGATTCATCATATCACGTATCATATTCAATGTATTGACAATGGCATCGTCATTGAAAGTAATATGTATCTGATAACCACGCGGACCGGGCCAGAATTGCGGCCATCCTCCGTTTTCGTATTGGCCGCCCAGCAAATATTCCACTCCTTGAAGGAAAGCATCGCGATAACGTATATCCTTAGTCTGTCTATAAAGACGGGCTAGAAAAATCATCTGGGCAGTTGTGGCATTATTATCTATCGTAGAATCATCACAGCGTGATTTATCCTTCATCACCTGAGCCAACTCTTTATCATTCATGCGGCGGGCCATATCTATATTCTTCGGCCAACCGCCCGTACAGCGTTGGAAGGCCAATACATTTTCAGCAATCCGCCGAGCCTCATCCGTCAGAAAGAAAGAATCCTGCTCCATACGTGCTATTTGTTTCCACCCCTTGGGATACGACTCGTTATCCTTTTTATGAACTCCTTGCTGCGCAAAGGAACCGGTTACCATGGCAAAAGCCATAAAGCCAATAAACACCTTTTTGAATGTATTTTTCATTATTCCTATATGTTTTGATAAAAACCAGCATACAAAATTATGCGTTTTCATACTTTAAGACAGAGAATATTTGGTCTTTTTCAGGCAGATTTTGCATAGACACTACTCAAACCGACATCATTTTATCAATAAAAACACGGAATTACATAAAAAAGCAGTGCTATGGACTTACCCTCCATAACACTGCCACCTATATTTATTATAACTAACAAACTCCTACAGCTACAAACCTCACTCCTCCTATTTTATCTCCTCCCACTTCGGTGGATTCACCTGCATCAAATGACGGACAAAGAAATCATACCGCTTGTGTTCGCCAAAATCTTCTCCCATGGTATGATGTGCTCCGGGAATCACGACCAATTCAAAATCTTTATTCGCCTTTATCAATGCATTGATCACCTGCATGGTAGAGGCAGGATCTACATTATCATCCAACTCACCTACCACCAACATCAAAGGACGGCTCAACAGATGGGCATTTTCCACATTCGATCCTTCTTTATATTGATCTCCTACCGGATAGCCCAACCAAAGTTCATTCCACCAAATCTTATCCATACGGTTATCATGACAACCACAAGCCGAATAAGCCGCTTTATAGAAATCAGGATAAAGCAAAACAGCATTCGTAGATTCCTGACCACCGGCAGAACAACCGTAAATACCTACCTGTCCACATCCATATAAGGATACTTTTGCGCAGCTGCCTTAATCCAGGCAATATGGTCCGGCAAACCGGCATCTTTCAAATTCTTATAACATACATTCTCAAAAGCACGCGAACGGAAAGAAGTGCCCATTCCATCGACCATCACGACGATAAAACCCAATTCGGCCAAGGAAGTCATATTCCAGTCGTATGGACGGAAAGTCTTCGGGACATACTGGTCTCCGGGACCTTGATAAATGTATTCGATAATCGGATATTTCTTGTTCGGGTCAAAGTTGGTGGGACGGGCAATCAGTCCCCACATATCCGTCTTGCCGTCCCGCCCTTTGGCAACAAACACCTCCGGAGCTTTCCAGCCTTCGGCCTCCAGACGGGTAATGTCGGCTGTTTCCAACGGCATCACCACTTTGCCATCCCTGGCACTACGTAACACAGCTACAGGAGCCTTGTCCACCATAGAATAAACATCTACCAAATACTTCATATCTTCCGAAAACCAAGCACGGTGCATCCCTTCTTCGGGAGTAAGACAGGTAAGCCCTTTGCCATCAAAACCGATGCGATAATAACGAATGAGATAAGGGTCCTCACCGGCTTCCATACCATTTGCCGAGAAATAAATCTGACGGTTGTCCTCATCTACCCGAAGCACTTCGCGTACATACCATTCTCCTTTAGTAATCTGATAATCGGGCTGTGCGGTAGTACGGTTGTACATATAGAGATGATTCCAATTGTCACGCTCACTCATCCATATCATCTGCTTGCCGTCTTTTAAGTCATGACGGAAATGACGGGTATAATTCACATATTTATCGCTGGTTTCTTCTACCAACGGGCGCACTTTTCCCGTTTCGGCAGAAAGCTCAAGCACTCTGTACACCTGATGTCCGCGCTGGTTATATTCAAAAGTCACGGCACGGCTGTCGGGGTTCCATTCGGGTCCATATACTTCATATTGCCGGTCGAACAATTCGGTAGAAGGAATAATGCTTCGTCCGCTCTCCACTTCATAGATGCAGGGCACTTTAAAAGGAAGTTCGTCTCCCGGCTTCGCATACTCCTGTTTGTGAAGCTTGGGCTGAAGCTGATCGGCCGGAGAAGATTCCACATAATAAACATAACGCTTTTCCACCGGACGGATCTTGCAGGAAGCCACCTTCTTACTGTCCGGTGACCAGCGGATGTAGGCTGAATAATAATTACCCAGTGTCCCGTCCAAGCTCAGTTGCTTTTCTTTTCCGGTAGCCACCTCCTTTACATAGATGTTCTGATTTTTAATAAATGCTATCCATTTACCATCAGGAGACGGAACCGGCGATGCAGTCTTCTCATCATCCACCTCCATCCAATGCTTTTGCTTGGGAGGGAGAGGAAGCGCCCCTTCATTGACCAGCTGATTTTTCCGGGACGCATACATCCAACGTTGATTATTAAACACAAAGCGCAGCGTATCCAATCCCTTACTGACCGACAGACGCCCCAAAGAAAGTGCTTCCGGCTTGACCTCCTTTCCGGATGCAGCACCCAACGCCTTTGCCAGACGATGAGAATCAAACAATTCTTTTCTAGCTTTCTTATCCGCATCCACAGATACATACAGGCGGCCGTCCGGCGTATTCCGCACATACCAGAATTGATGCGTACCCTCTATCCATTGCGGATTGACATTGGAATAGAAAACTTTGTCCGCACTGAATTTCTCTTTCAATGCATAAGCACGCCGATAATCATCAGCCGTACCTTGAGCGACAGCCATGCCCCCACTAAGGAGCATGGCTGCCAACCAACCTAACTTACCAATTTTCATTTTAAATAATGTGCTAATAATTTGCCCAATTACTATTTTACTTCCCATTCAAACAAACCCGATGAATGATCAGCCGGCTGAACAACCTCCAGTTTCACCGCTTTTGTCTTTACCGGGTCAAAATTGACGGTATTCCCCGTACCTTTTTCCACTCCATACTTATCCGCTCCACTCACCGGCTGCCATTGGCCTTGTGCATCTTTATAGTACACCTTCCAGCTCTGCGGTACGCGACATCCTCCCCAAGGAGCATCATCATACCAATATACGGTAGCACTGGAAACAGTCGATTCGGACGGGAACTCGTAGGATATCCATTCGGTAGTTCCCTGTTTGGGCCACCAATGATAATAGGGTACGGAACGGTCATTCTCATCTTTCGGCACCAGACGGTCATTAATGGCGGAGATGGATTTCACCTTATGCGAAGCATCCACTTTGCTTTCCGATGCCAGCGTAGCAGGCATAGTCGGACGGGAAGCACTTAATTCCTGAGGCAGCCACACTGCCATAGCACCTGCACCGCGGTGTGCCCAAGCATAGTAAGGGATCAACGTCAGCTTTACATCAGTAGCCGTCAGACGACCTCTGTCGTCATAGCCCAGAATCTGCGCATCCGTCTTCAACTGGTTAATGCCATAGAGTAAATCCGGTTTTTCAACTACCTCGAATTGAGGAGTGCGGTTCATAAACACGCTCAGCACATCAAAATCATTATCCGGCCATTCCGCACAATAGACTATCGGTCCACGTTCTACAGCTATACGGCCACGATCTGCCTCCACCTTATTATTGGCTTTCACCGTACGAGGTTCCATATCGAAATGGACAGCTACTTTATCCCCTTTCTTCCAACGGCGGTCTATGCAGAAATAACCGTCCTTCAGTTCACTCTGTACCGGTTCCCCATTTACTTTCACTGTATAGCTCAAACGCTTTCCATCCGAATAAGTGTACAGGTCACTGGGAACTACCTGATTACGCACCCATCCCGGAATACGGATTTTCATTGTAAACTGTCCGGCATTGTTCTTGTTGACGCCGATAGTGACATCGCCGTTCCAAGGATAATGAGTGGTCTGCTCCAAAGAAACAGCCTTACCCTCTACTTTCAAGTTCGAAGTATTGGACATGAACAGATTGACATACACGTCCTTATCTTTCACCGCATACACATATCCCGGCAAAGAAGGGATGAAACGACAGATATTGGACGGACAACAGGCACAGCCAAACCAAGGCTGACGCTGGTGCTGCCCGATGCTTTCCAACGGATTAGGATAGAAGAACCCGCCACCATCCAGAGACACGCCCGAAATAAGGCCATTATATAAGGTACGTTCCAGCACATCATAATATTTTGCCTCACCATGAAGCAGGAACAAACGGTAGTTGACATACACATTACCGATAGCCGCACAAGTCTCACAATAAGCGGACATATTGGGCAATTCATAGTTCTTGCCAAAAGCCTCCCCATTGCTGGTGGCGCCGATACCGCCGGTAATATAATATTTCTTGCCCACAATATTGTCCCAGATACGGTCGATGGCATGGATATAAGCCGTATCCCCTGTCAGTGCGGCCACATCTGCCATACCTGCATACATATAGGCGGCACGGACAGCATGTCCCACGGCCTCATCCTGCTCCACTACCGGCTTGTGTGCCTGACTGTATGCATCTGTGCGGGTGGTATGTCCACGCTGGTCCAGAAAGAATTTTGCTTGATCCAGGTATTTCTGTTGCCCCGTTACCAAATATAGTTTAGCAAGAGCCATTTCGGCAATCTGATGTCCCGGCACACGGATTTGTTGCCCTTCGCCCGTACCTATCTCCCGGCAGACACAGTCAGCATAACGGATGGCGATATCAAGGAAGTTACGTTTTCCGGTGGCCTGATAGTGCGCAATAGCACCTTCTACCATGTGTCCCAAGTTATAGAATTCATGGCTCAGTTCCTCCACCTTCTCCCACCGTTTGCTTCCTGCCCACTCATGCGGATGTTTGGGATTCATGGTACGCGAAGTATAAAGATAACCATCCGGTTCCTGTGCCGCAGCGACAATAACCAGCACACTATCAATATACTTAGCCAGTTTTTTGTCCGGATAGGTCTGTAACAGATAACTGGCACCTTCTATCGTTTTGTACACATCGGTATCGTCAAAAGCCAGTCCGCCTACTTTAATGGTATCACTGGGATGGGCGGCATTGACAAAGTTAGTATAACGTCCTGTTTCCTCGCATTTGCTGAACGCCAGGGGAATCGTTACTTCACGACTGGCATTCAGTCGCTGTCCCCAAAATGAATCGGTTACTTTCACCGAAGTGAAAGGTACGGGGTCGATAGGATAGCCGTGCGACTGATTTTTTACTTGCGCTGTTCCACTTGCTACGGTAGCAGTCAACAGAGCAGTGACTAAAAATTTTTTCATGGTTCTATCATTTAATTGTTTATCATAGTTTTTGCAAAAATACATATTCCGGTCATAGGAAAAGGATGAATCACTCTTTCAACGGCAAATATTCATCCCATAACTTCAATGAGTGCAGATAACCGGTAAAGGGCCAGTCTCCTTCGGCATTACGTCCCAATGTGACAAATTGTGACGGTTTCACCAGCAACTGGATATCTTTCTCACTGATTAATTGACCATTGATATAAACCTGTTCCATCCGCCCATCAAAGCAGATATAGATGTGCTGCCACTTTCCTGCCAATTCCTTCATGTCCTTATATCCTGCATCTTCATACCAGCCATAGTGATTGATTACTCCACAACGAGGCTCCGTGCCGTTGACCAACATGATTTTCTCCAATTCATCATGCGAGGTAGTAAAATCGGCCACACATTCATTTTCACTAATGGAATTATTCAGTACCCATGCCTCCAAGGTATAAGGGGCATTATCCTGCAAAGTGGCAGGAAGCATAAAACTGGAAATATAGACCTGAGTACCCTCAAAATGAAATGCCTTTTTCCCTTTCACTTCTTTCACAACGAGAGGTAATTTCCGGGCTTCAAAATACCCTTTTACTCCTCGGTTTTCCAGATAAGGAACCGTATCGTTCACTACAAAATCATCGGCAGAAAGACTGACCACCAACCCATGCTTCTGCTGATCGGCTACAGGCAGACGCACGATATCCTTTTCCGCATCGTATGCCTTTTCCGCTGCTTCCTGTTTCCAATTATAGTAACGGAAATTGGTAATGACCAAAGGTTCGGTGGAACTATGCAGCGCAATCGCTCCTGACGAAAGGCACGACTCCGCTTCATAACTCTGCCATTTACCTGACCTGTAAACCAACCCACTAACTGTATGCTCTTTGGACGAAGAGAGTAACGGATGACTATACTCCAATGTAGTTTCCGGTTCCAGTACCAACGCATCACGCCCACCGATGCGCTGTATGCGTGCCGAACCTTCCTTCAATGTAAAAGCCCCTCCCAGCATCCCTTCATTGTTCTGCCATTCACGACCATTCCAATCAGCTGCGGTAAATCCCAGCCATTGTTGCGGAGCCGATGCTTCCACACCCTCAAAGATTTTCAAGTTCCAGACCGCCCCGCCAAATCCGTTCTTCTGTCCTCCGGTAAAGGTAAGACGGACATAACGAGCCTTCACTTTGCCAAAATCGACCATCGGGCTGCCTGCCAGACGATTATTCCGTTTATCAGCGAAAACAGACCAATGCTTGCCGTCGGCAGAAGTTTCAATTAAATATTGATAAAATTGTGTACCATACTCAAATTGAGTCCAGATCGTTTGTATTTGCCGGGCAACACCCAAATCCACTTCTATCCACTCCTGTCCCATTCCACGAGGACGCCATAAAGTCCCGTTATTATCATCTACAGCATATTCGGGACGGAAACCGGCATCATAAAAAGAAGAAGCCCTCACCTTAGCACCCAAAACCAGATTTTTTGATTTCACTACAGAAGATGCCAATGCACCTATTCCGTCATGAGTGGGAATAAGGGGTTTAATACTTCCATCTTCGGCAAACTCCATACGGTCCACACAAAGCTGACGATGAAATCCGCGGTTGGAATGCGGATTATCATGACGGTGATAGACCATATAATATTCATTGCCTTCTTTCAAAACGCTATGATGTCCCGGCCCATGAATTGTTCCATCGGTATTAGTTTCAAGAATACATCCCCGATAGGTGTACGGCCCCATAGGCTTGTCCGAAGTGGCATACTGCACCCGGTAGGTGTGGTCGTGACAGGAACCCGAAGAATACATAAAATAATAGATACCGTTCCGTTTCATCACAAAGGGCGCTTCAAAAAAATCCGTGGCTTCCGTATTCGGAATCAGACGCGTTTCAGTAAAACTCTTCATATCGGAAGCCAATTTTCCGGCTCCGCAACCGAAACCTTTATAAATCCCCCAAGTCCCCCAATACAAATATACAGAACCATCATCATCCACAAAGGTCTGCCCGTCCAATGTAATGGCATTCGTCACAAAACGGTCGGGTACAAGAACAGCCTCACTTTCACCCAATATATTTTTCCAAGGACCGCGCGGCGTTTCACTGACCCCGCAATGAATCATACAGGCTGACAATAAAAATAATAATAATTCCCATCCGTATGTTTCATCACATCGGGAGCCCATATCCAATGACTGTCCGGCCAGTTCATAGGCATCAGCGTCCAGTTCACAAAATCCTTGCTGGTCCACACCTGTGCAGGACCGAAACCGGCCCCACTGCCATCCGTAGTGGCATACATATAATACGTATCGCCAAACTTCTTCACCGTGGGATCGGCAAAATATCCGGGAATAATGGGATTCCCCGTACCCGAAGCATTAAAAGGCTTCTGAGCAAAGCCTGTAGCAGCTCCCAACAATAAGGAAGCAACAACCAATCGTATCTTATTCATCTCTATATAGCAAAATTCTATTTGTCCCTGCGGCGCTTATTCATGCACCACATTATGAATGGGAATTTCTATCTCATAAAAATATTCCTGCAACAACCGGTACATATCCGGATCATACGTCTTCAGTTTCGTGCGGCGGTTCACCCAGTTGTGAACTCCGTTTGCAGGTTCGGCATAGCGGTTACAGTTAAAGAAAGACTGTACGCACTCGGCAAAGTATTCCTCTTTATTGCTCACCGCATACGTCTTTTCCCACAGCCCTTTCCGGATGGCATGCTGACGAAGTGCCTCCAAACGCTCATTAAAGCCCGGCTCCACCCCCACTATACCTACCGTATGAATAAGGTGAGCGAACTCATGAATCAGGATATTCTCACCTGCATATTTATCCTGCGGCAATGCCAGCAGATTCTCTTCTCCGCAACTGGATGAAAATTCATCCTCCGGTGCTCCGCCAAAACCACGGGCACGCCAGTTCCAATATTTAATGCTGTCCTCACAATTGCAGATATGGGCAAACTCCGGCAAATCGCAAGTTTCCTCATCTTTACCGATAACCATGACGTGACAACCTTTCTTCACCATGTGCGCCTTCACATCCGGACGTTTTGCCAACATCAAACTGATGATATCACAGGCTTTCAATAAGGCCTCATCGCTCACCTTTCCGGAAGAGGTGACATACAGACCTTCTGTTTCTATGTATTTCTGATAGAAAGAAGGAATATTTTTCCCTTCAGGAATACCGGTAATCTGTCCATGAACAGGACAAAGCTCCAACTTCATGGCGAATCCGCCTCCCGATGCCAGATGCAAAGTCAACCGGCTGTCTTTATTTATGCGGATGGTTTCCTTGCGATAGTCCTCGGCCTGCTTATTGGCATTCACACCGTCTTTAAACAAAACAGCCGTATAAGACATTCCTTCGGGAAGGAAAGAGAAGTCGAGTTGCACATCACGTTCATCCCAATTGGTCATACCGCCGATATACCAGTTCACATCCTTCTTACGCACTGTTACAATATATTTTCCCAACTCGCCCGAAGCAATAAAAGTAGAATCCACCTCCACAGGCAGAGAAGCCATGAAATCCACACATTCCTGCTCATTCAGATAGTTGGTAGGCGCATCACACAACATAGTAAAAGGAGAATCGTGTACAATATAGGCAGCCAGCTGATGACACCGGGTTCCCATGCTGGCCGGCGTGTAATACATGGCGCGCCAATCCGCCTTCGTGGCATTGCGCATAGCTCCCGGCGTATAATCCACCGGTCCCGCCATCATACGGATATAGGGGAAAGTAACATCATAAAGAGGCATATTATTCTTTATATCCGTCCATTTCACCTCTTCCATGCCGAACACGCTTTCAAAATTGATAATATGGGGGTAGGTACGGTTGATACCTGTCGGTTTGTAAATGCCGTGCAGATCAAGGGTTAATTTATATCGGGCCGTCATCTCAGCGATGCGATACACCATTTCGACGGCAGTCTGATCATCACGATCCAGGAAATCCACCTTAAAACCTTTGATTCCCATATCCGCATATTTCTTACAAGCTGCTTCCAATTGGCTGTCGAGTACATTAAACACCGTCCAAAGCACTATTTCCACCCCTTTGGATTTGCCGTATGCTATCAGCTCCGGCAAATCAAGTTCGGGAATAACGGTCAGCATATCCCCACTTTTCGGGGCATACCATCCTTCATCCAACACAATAAACTCCAATCCGTTCCGGCTGGCGAAATCGATATAATATTTATACGTATCCATGTTGATGCCGGCTTTAAACGGCACTCCTTTCAGATTCCAGTCATTCCACCAGTCCCATGCCACTTTCCCTGTCTTTATCCATGAGGTATCACCGATGCGGTTGGGAGAAGCCAGGGCATAGACCAGGTTGTTGACCGGCATATCCGTATCCTTCTCCGTAATGGCCAACACACGCCACGGATAGGAACGGGAGCCACAACTACGGGATATAAAATCAGTAGTTTCAGTTACATATTCCTGCTTCCGCCACGGATAAAAGTCTGTTTTAGCCGGATAAGGAGCAAACACCCCTTTCAATCCATACTTTCCCTGCTGTGACTGCACAAACATACCCGGATAAGCTTCCAAATCTGACTCCAACAGGGTCAGTTTTACGCTGCCGCAATCCACGGTAACCGGAAGAAAAGCCAGTTTAGGCTGTGCTTTTGACAGAGGAGTGATGTCATAGACATTCTGAAAGGCCATTGCCATCGGTTTTTTATCATTAGTGGTATAAGGAAGATAAGCCATATAATCTTTATTAAAATTGAATTCGGCCTGTTCATCCTTTATTATGATATCCGAAGATTGTGTGGTATAGAATCGATAGGCGACTCCCTCATTGTATGCACGGAAGATGATTCCGAACCCGCCTTTCAGCTTCAAGTCGAGTTCGTTGCCGGTTGCAACGAACTCCTTGAAACGGTAAAAGGGTGATTCTATGTTATCCTTTATCTTTTTCCTTCTTTCCCCTGTGATACGGGGAGTTTTACCTACTATAGTTCCGTCTTCCAGAACCAAAGCTATATTAGAGTGTGAGAGAATTGTGTCATTGCCATGCATCACTTGGTAGGCCAGTTCGTTTCCGGTGCTGATTTCCACTTTCAATGTACCATCGGGTGAAGAGAGTACATATTTCTTTTCCTTGGCTGCAAGTGAAACATTTCCAATCAATAAAAGCAAAGATAAAATTGCAAAACAGAGTTTCTTGTTGTTTTTCATAATCTATCGGTTGTATACGTTGTTCACTTGCAAAGTAAAATAAAAAAATTACAAGAAAGGGAAGATATAATATAATGTAATGGCAGAATCGTCCAATAAATCTCATTTTATGGATTTGACAGTTAGGCGGTTGTACTATTCTTCCATTGGTTTAGACTATTTTTTTATTGGGTGGAAGAGCGAATAGGAATACCTATTTTCAGTGTTTACCCTAAATATCCGGTACCATATTATCCAAAGTCCTCCTGACTTAATACTATTAATGGAACCTGTTCCAATAAAGAACAGATTCCATTGTTTACCAAGTATATTATTCCATTGTTCCCGAAACAATAAATTCAACATATCGGCTGTGATCCTCTATCATGCATATACAAAATGCGCCTTTATAATTGTTCCTGAGGCAATATTAACATAACGTCCCACAAAAACACTTCCTTCACCAGATTCAATAAAGTAGACACAATTATCTCCATACGATGAAACATTCGATTTTCCGTCAAACCAATAACCAAGACCATTGGCTGTATACTCGCTAGTTTCATCCCAAGTCCCGTCTTCCTTAACGGGGTACATAGCAATTGTAGGAGTTATGGAAGAGTCACCTCTAGCATCTCCGCTGCTCTTTACTTGTTTTGAAAATTCGTCTACGGATAATCCGATACATGGTTCTATAGCATCGGCATAATCTGCAAAGTTGATTGAAAATCCCGCATAATCTCCTGCTGCCAATGTACCACTTATTACAATTTTAGAGGGGTCAGTAACAGTTACATCAAAAGAAAAACGAATATAATCATCAAAGTCGGCACCATTGTTTATAGCAAATCCGACATTAATCGACATAATTGTACCTACAGAAGCGGTTTCGAGCACATTAAGAACCAGCTCCTTCTTTGTTGCATCCAACTCAATACTAGCTATACCAGAAGCTGCATCACAAACACCGCCTGCCGTATTATAGTACCAACCGTTGGTACCCTTGGTAGGAACTGTTCTATTCCAACAGTTTTTCGATATATTGATAGGATAAAACACCACACTCCCATTAGACAATGCAGCCAACGTCTCATCTACCGTCATTCCCAAATACGTATGAAACTTTTCTGCATAATCAGTCAGTTTAACCGTCTTCGCTTCCAAACGGCTGATGGGAAACTCTGCTTTGGTAGAAACCACAGCATCCGCATTCGTCTTCAGATAGGGATTTTCATTCTCCCCGTACACATGCTTGCTGGTAGCATCCTCCGGATCCGTACTGCATGCAGCCAGTGACAGAGTGAAACAAGCAATTAAAGCATATATAAAATTCTTTTTCATCGTACTATTCTTTTTAAATTAATGAATTTCCTTATTCGGCACTGCCATATCCCGGATTCTGTTTCAACTTAATGTTGCCATCCAAGGCAGACTTAGGTAACGGAAAAATATCACAATGCCTGTCTGTCTGATCCGTCTTTGCATCTTTGCAAAACCATGACTTGCCATTATATACATTCTGATTGGTTCCGTTTATACGGAAACGGATCAAGTCCTGACGACGGTGATGCTCTGCCACAAACTCCCAGGCCAGTTCGTCCAACAAACCACCCAGTTCAATATCATCGCCCCCTTCTTCCGTGATAATCCAGTTATCGGCTTCTCCCATGATTCCCTGATTCTCCCGATGTCCGTAGTTATAACGGCTACCACCCTTCAATTGAGCTACAGTAACCGTTGCTTTACCGGGATCGGACTTGAAGGCACGTTGGCGTACAGCTGTTACCAAATCGGCCGCCACTTGCTCGCTTTCTCCCTTATAACCACCCAAACGAAGCAAGCACTCCGCTTTAATAAAATAAGCATCAGCCAAACGGAAGAAAGGCACATCATCATAAGAAGTTCCATAGTCGCCTGAAAGTATTTCATATTTCACCAAGCGTTCACTTTCAAAGGGATAGCAACCGGGGTTGTCTATACTGTGTAATTCCCGAGTATATACCAACGGTTCACTGTCCACATAAATGGGAGCACCGGCATAGTCATATTGCTGTCCTGATATCCAACAGTCTTTATAGCGACTGTCTTTTTCATCGTATGTTTCCAGAAATTGAGGAAGAACAGCCGCTCCACCGGTAGCCCATCCGTTAAACTGCCACGTTGCACGTCCGGCTACATGCATCCACATATTTGCCATATAGTTACCTCCGGCGTATTTAAACTCAAACGGAATACCAAAGATAATTTCAGGCGAACCGGAAATATCTTCTCTAAAATTATCCGAATAATTCGGAGCCAAAGAGAACTTGCCACTGTTAATCACTTCATTTACCTCATCAATAGCCTTTCCGTAATAAGAATTATCAGAGTAATCATTGAACCATGCATTGTGGTTCAAATACATCTTTGCCAGAAGCATATTGATGGCATAGTCGTTCAGCTTACCCATTTCTACTTTTGTTCCACATTTCCCCTTTACATCCGTCAACTCACTGATCAGGAAATCCCACATCTGTTGGGGAGTTGCCTGTTCGGGCAACCATCCGTCTTCATGGTCATATTGCGTATCCAATGGGATGTTGCGGAACAAATCGAATAAAATATAATAATAAAGAGCGCGATAAGCCTTAATTGCGAAGAAGTGGTTATATCAGCAGCAATGACTTCATCTGCCAACAGTTTGTTACAGGCATTGATACCGGCATAGTTACGGTTCCATGTATCATTGAAATGGGCTATCTGTGAATGGAACTGATGTTTGTGCATAGACACGTACAAATCCCCCCAGCCGATACTGATCCGATAAGGAATACACCATGAATCGGACGACTGGTCCATCATATCGGCATAACTATACCATCCCCAATACACATCACGAAGACTGCTGTATACCGGAGCAAACATGGCCGCCCGGTCTTTTTCTGTAAACTCATACTTCTCGGAAGCAATCGTATCATAAATCGTTTCGCTCAAATCTGTACAACTGCCCAAAGACAAGGTACAAGCTCCTATCGCTGAAGCCCAAAGTGCTTTATTGAATATTGTTTTCATGTTAGTTCTTCATTTAAAAGTTAGAAAGATACATTCAGACCGAAAGTGAATGAACGGGTAGAAGGATATTTATCGCGCCAGTCAATACCCAAAGACCAAATATCACCATTTGACATTTCAGGATCCAATCCATCATATCCGGTAATGCAGAATAAATTATCGGCAGAAACATAAGCCCGGATATTTTTCACAAACTTACTGCTTCTCAATGGAATGTTATAGCCCAACGTAATGTTAGTCATTTTCAAAAAATCACCATCCTCCAAATAATAGCTTACAAAAGTCTGTTTTTGGGCTGTTGATAAGGTATATTGTCCACCATAAGGAGCCTTTTGCACAGATTTCAAGCGATTATAAGCGATCGAGTTGTTCTCATAATAAGCACGAGGCTCGTTCAGAATCTTAAAACCAAACTGGCCTGTCATCTGGAAAGATAAATCAAAATTTTTATATCTGAACGAGTTGTTCCATCCCAAATACAATTTAGGAAGAGCATTCCCTAAATATTGACGGTAGTCATCATTAGACAGCATATTGTCTGTAAACTCTTCAATCTCACCAGTCTTCGTATTCTCAACCATCCAAAGTCCGTTTTCTGAAACACCAACGGATTTCATACCATAAAATTGTCCCATAGATCTTCCCACTTCCATCCGCTGGGTAGAAAGACTGATAGGTTCACCCAAATAAGCATGATCTATCTGATTTGAAGTCTCATACAAGTCATTTGAAAGACTCAATAATTTGTTCGCATTATGAGAGGCGGTAACTGTGGTTTTCCATTCAAAATCCTTTGTCCGTACAGGAATGGCATTGACAGCAATTTCAATACCTTGGTTACGCATCTTGCCGGCATTAGCCAAAGTCTTGTTATACAAATTGGGAGGAGTCGGTACCGTAAAATCATACAGCATATCCGAAGTCTTCTTCTGATATACATCAATAGAACCACTCAGGCGTTCATCCAATACAGCCCAGTCCAGACCAATATTAAATTCCTTGGAGGTTTCCCATTTCAAATCAGGATTAGGATTGGATTTTACGCTTAACCCCTGATGCCAGACGCCATTATCATAGAAATAAGGAGAACCATACTCATACCGGGTTAATGAATTATAAGAGTTACCTACAATGACACCTGTCACACCATAACCGGCACGCAACTTTAAGTTATTCAGCCAAGTAAGGCCTTCCATAAATTTTTCGTTACTGATAGTCCATCCCAAAGAAACAGAAGGGAAAGTAGCCCATTTATTGTTCTCACCAAATTTGGAAGAACCTTCACGGCGTACACTTATCAGAACATTATATTTATTATCGTAACCATAGCTCACACGTCCGAAGAAACCAATCAAGGTATTGTCATTCTTGTAACTGCTCATGCCGGCTTTTCCATCTTTCAAAGCTGTACCTAATCCCAAGTTATTCCAAAGATAAAAATCTGTTGGATAATCATAGTTATTAGCTCCAAAACCTTCATTTACATTATATTGGTAATTATATCCCACCAATGCATCAAAACGATGTTTATTCCAAGTATGATTATATTTAGAAGTAACTTCCAGATTATCTGTGGTATATTCATTCTGAGAATGATAAGCATATCCTGTGTGATTCTCGCTCTTCTGTGAAAAATATTCGGAAGTATAATACCCACGATTATGATCACTAGTAACCCTACGGCTTAACATGAGGTTGGTCTGCCAGTTTTTAATCGGTTCAAAGGTGATATTCCCTGTCATCCGGGTATTCTCACTATTGTATTTACCATCCTGTTCACGGATGATACCTACCGGATTATAATAATAATTTACGGCAAAATTCTCGTAAAAAGTTCCATCCTCATTCCAGATGGGTTCAGTAGGGTTACGCATAATAGCCTGTCGGTAAATACCCAGACCTGCCGCATCAATCGGACCATTCTTATGGAATGTCTTTACCATATTGAAATTCACTTTCAACATATCATTTAACATCCAGTGAGAAACATCAAACCTCATTCTCATCTCTTCATTATAGGTCTCAAGCAACACACCTTCCTCTTTGCGATACGTAAAATCCGCAGAATAAGTGGTATTTTTTGATCCTCCGGAAATATTAAAATTATGGTTATGAGTAAATGCAGTACGGGATACCGCATCCAACCAATCCGTATCATACCCTTTATCAGCATAGTTTGTCAATCCCTGACGGATTTCCTCTGCTCCATAGAAATCAAGTGTCTTGCCAAACTTAGAAAGAGACATATACTCAGAATAATTGGCAGCCGTACGCGACTCACGCTGGCCGTTTTTTGTAGTAATCAAAATAACGCCATTAGCACCTCGTGTACCATAAATAGCTGCCGCAGAAGCATCTTTCAACACATCAATAGAAGCTATGTTTTCGGGGGAAACCGTTCCTAAACCACCTTCTATTCCGTCCACCAATACCAATGGAGTAGAGCCTCCCTGCAATGAAATCACACCACGCAAACGAATCGTAGATTCCGCATTCGGATCACCGGAACCTTTCGCAATGGTCAATCCCGCCACTTTACCTTTAATCAGTTCGGCTGCATCTCCAATCTTACCTGCCGTAAAGTCTTCTGCCTTCACAGAAGCCACCGCACTGGTTACATCTCCCTTGCGCTGCGTACCATAACCGATTACAACCACTTCATCCATCAGTTCGGAATCATCTTGCAGGGTAATATCTTTCTTACCACCATTTCCGACTGGAATTTCCTGGGTCTTATAGCCAATATAAGATATTGTCAAAACGGATTGGGCACTTTTCACCTTCAGCGTATATTTCCCGTCAAAATCGGTAATGGTACCGTTGGTCGTTCCTTTTTCCATGATATTGGCACCAATGATAGGTTCTCCTTTCCTGTCTTTCACCACACCGCTTACTGTTACAGTTTGCTGTGTAATTTCCATTTTCATAGACTCTGCTGTTCCCGGCAGTGCAAATACAGGCTCATCCCTGCACCCGCAGTAAGGAAAAGACAGGTTGCGGCCCTCAGCAATGCTTTGCTGAACAAGGCCCGGTTGTCTCGTGTTTTCATCATACAGTTTTGTTTAAAAGGTTTATATGTTCATTCAGTTTACTTTCCATTCAATCACCCCTCCCGAAG
>NZ_BAKM01000029.1 GCF_000614185.1 Phocaeicola sartorii JCM 17136 = DSM 21941
GATAAATCTGTATTTTTAATAAATTTTAAAAACCAATATTATGTTAAAACGATTCAAATCAGTTGGCATGCTGTTGTTCTTAGGAGCTTTTTCTACAGGAACCATTTCTGCTGTTACGGCTTTGGAAGTCAATTCCTCTGCTATCGTACAACAAAATGAGACATGCAAAGGTATTGTGAAAGATGCTATGGGGGAATCTATCATTGGCGCTTCTGTAGTAGTAAAAGGTACAACTAACGGTACAATTACCGATTTTGACGGTAACTTTAGCCTTGCAGGCGTAAAAAAAGGAGAGATTATCGTTGTTTCTTATGTAGGTTACCAAAAACAGGAAGTAAAATGGAACGGAGGTCCGCTCAATGTTATCTTAAAAGAAGATACTGAAGTCTTGAGCGAAGTGGTAGTGGTAGGTTATGGTGTGCAGAAGAAAGCCAACCTTTCCGGTTCCGTTGCTCAAGTCAATAGTGAGGAATTGACAAACCGACCCATTTCCAATGTATCAAGTGGTTTGCAGGGGTTAATGCCTGGTGTAACGGTTACAGCCGGCCAGGGGCGTCCGGGTGAAGATGGAAGCAACATCAGAATCCGAGGTGTTGGAACTTTGAACAATGCCTCTCCTTATATATTGATTGATGGCGTGGAAAGTGGCTCTATGAATGACTTGGATCCTAACGATATTGAAAGTATCTCTGTTTTGAAGGATGCATCTTCGGCTGCTATCTATGGTTCTAAAGCATCTAATGGTGTGATTTTGATTACTACCAAACGCGGTAAGGTCGGTGCTCCTCGCATTTCATACAATGGATATGTGGGTATTCAAAATGCTACGGCGACCATAGACCGTGTGAGTTCAGCTGATTATGCCAGATTGTACAACCGTATTGATGATGATAATAATCAGCCGCATCGTTATTCGGACGAAGATATCCGCTTGTTCGAAGACGGTTCGGATCCTTATGGTCACCCTAACACCAACTGGAATGATGCCGCGTTCAAGACAGGTGTTTTACACAAGCATAATGTCAGCATAAACGGTGGTACAGACAATGCAAAATACATGGCTTCAGTAGGTTACTTGGGTCAAACCGGTATTCTGCCTAACTCGGAACGCAGTCAGTTTAACGGTCGTATGAATTTGGATATAAATATCAGCAAGCAATGGCACGTTCGTATGAACTTGGCATATATTAAGAATGATTACAAAGATCCCAATTCCAATTACGGCGGAGGATCCTCAGACAGATTATTCGTCAGCTCAATATCTTAAGTCCGATGATTCCTATTAAAAACGAGGATGGGACGTATGGTTCGACCAATGATGGTAATCCTATTGCATGGTTGGACTCTGGATCTACGGTAGATAAATACAATCAAAATTTCACCGGTATGCTTGCCGTAGATTATAAAATATTCGATTTTCTGACAGCGACAGTATCAGGAGCTTATGTTAATGACGATCAGCACTATAAAGCTTTCGTAAAGAAAATAAAGGAAGATCCGGTGCAGGCTGCACGCCCTAACAGTTTATCAGAGTCATTCAGAAACTGGGATCGTTATAACTTTGATGCATTGTTGAATTTCGACAAACAATTTGGTAATCACAGCGTCAAAGTAATGTTGGGATATCATGCGGAAGCGTATGATGTGCGTTACAATAGTATGTATCGTGAGAATTTTCCAAATAACGAGTTAACCGATATGAATGCCGGTGCCGCTGCTACCCAAACCAATAGCGGATTTACACGCGAACTGAATATGTTATCTTATTTTGGGCGTTTAAATTATGACTATAAAGGTAAATATTTGTTTGAAGCCAATTTCCGCTCCGATGCTTCTTCCCGTTTCGCTCCGGGCAATCGTTGGGGATATTTTCCTTCCTTCTCGGGTGCATGGCGCATCAGTGAAGAGTCGTTCATGGAAGGGGTACGAAATAGTTGGCTGTCGAATATGAAAATCCGTGCTTCTTGGGGACAATTGGGTAATCAAGATGCTTTGGGCGACGGAAGCCCGACAGGAGGGGATTTTTATCCTTGGATGAATACTTATAACCTAGGTGCAAACTACCCATTCGGTGGTTCATTGGTTACCGGTTACTATCAAGGTTCATACAAGATGGCTTCTCTCTCATGGGAAAAAGCAACTACCTGGGGGGTAGGTGTTGACTTTACTTTGTTCAATAAGTTCACCGGATCCGTGGACTATTATAACAGAAAAACGACAGACATTATTATGGATGTGGCAGTGCCTAAAGAATTTGCATTGGGCGCCTATAAAGACAATGTAGGCGCGATGAAAAATAGTGGTGTTGAAATTCAATTGGCATACAATGACAAATGGAATGACTGGACATTCGGTGCATCCGGAAATTTCTCTTATAATAAGAATGTCATTGAGAACTTGGGCGGAGTGAACCGTATGGCCGATGGCAGCTTTATGCGTGAGGTAGGCTCCCCTATTAATTCATGGTTTGTATACCGCACGGACGGATTTTTCCAGTCGGACGAGGAAGCTTCCGCATGGCAGGAAAAATACTCGAAAATGGATGGATATCCTTTTGGACAAGACTTTAAAGGGGGTGACTTGCGTTATGTCGATGCAAACGGTGACGGTAAGATTTCAGCCGATGACCGTGAATTGTACAGAACCAAAGACCCCAAATTCACCTTTGGTTTTAATCTGAACGTAGGTTATAAAAATATAGATTTATCAATGAACTTTACCGGAGCAGCGGGTGTTGGATATGCATTTACCAAAGAAGCGTTTGGTGAATTTTCCGGTAGTGCCGGCCACCCGTCAACCGCTTGGTTGGATAGCTGGACACCCGAAAATAAAAATGCAAGTATGCCACGTATTGCAGAATCCCGCAAATCTCCGAGTGAAGCCTCCAATGTACTTTCCGACTTTTGGATTATAGACACAAGCTATCTCCGCATGAAAACCATACAGTTAGGATACACTTTTCCGAAAACCTGGTTGGAAAAATGGGGCGTACAGAATGTACGTATATATTATTCGGCTGAAAACTTGTTGACATTTGATAATATGCCGATTAATGTAGATCCGGAAACGGTGAGTGAACGTTTGTCCAGTTATCCTTTGAATAAGACTCATTCATTTGGCGTGAACATTACATTCTAAACCTTTTATAATCATTAAATTAATACAGAATAATATGAAACGTTTATCAACATATTTACTGGCAGGTGTAGCAGTGTTTTCTGCTTCATGCGCAGACTTTTTGGATACGGCTCCGAAAGACGCTCTGTCTCCTGCAACCACATGGAAAACAGAAACAGATGCCGAAAGTTTTGTAGTGGGCTGCTACAATGGATTATTGAATCCTAGCTCCATCCTTTACTTGGATTGCGGATCTGATATCGGTTACAATAACTTCCCGTGGGAGGGATGGCGTGCTTGGGGAGACGGGTCTCTGGCAAGTGGAAATACGGGTAATTCTTTCTATGATTTTGCTATCATCCGACGTTGTAATACTGTATTGGATAACATTGACAATGTGGAATTTACTACTTCAGGAAAGAAAGAACAACTGATAGCGGAAGCCAAAGCGATCCGTGCTTATAAATACTTTCTGATGAACTGGTGGTATGGCGGTGTGCCCATTATCGGATCTTATACCACGGCAGAAGAAGCACAGGTTCCGCGTAACACGGAAGCAGAAGTGCGAGAGCAGATTGCAAAGGACTTGGATGACGCCCTTGTTTCCATCAATACAATTCCGGCTACACGGGGGCGTATCACCAAAGGTGCGGTGTTGGCTATGAAGATGCGCGAAGCACTTTATTATGGAGACTGGCAGAAGGCAAAAGATGCGGCTCAGGCCATCATCTCTTTGAATCAGTATGAGTTGGATCCCGATTATGAAAATTTATTCAGACTTTCGGGAGTAGATTCGAAAGAAATTATTTTGGCAGACCAGCGCATTGAAAATATTTTCGGATTCGGTGTCATCGGACAGATGTATAACAATAAGGATGCAGGATGGTCTTCTATTGTTCCTACTCAGAATTTGGTGGATATGTACGAAATGGATAATGGTTTGACAAAAGAAGAGGCAGGAGATTATTATGACCCGAAGCATCCTTTTGCCAACCGCGATCCACGTATGGATATGACTGTTCTTTTCCCGGGACAGGAATGGAGAGGGGAGATATTGAATACGCTGGATGAAATGATTGAAGGTAAGAAGAACTTGAATTATCCTACCTATACAGATAATGCTTCAAAATCAGCTTTAACCTGGGCTAAATATCTTGATCCGTACGATCAGTACGCAAATATTTGGAATACGGCTGCTTGTGTTATCATTTTCCGCTATGCGGAAGTGTTGCTAAGTTGGGCAGAAGCTGAAAATGAATTGAATGGTCCGTCGGCTCAGGTGTACGACTATATTGACCAGATTCGCCAGCGGGTAGGTATGGTGAAAGTAGATAGAGTCAAATATGCTACTAAAGACGCTTTGCGTGAGCTTATTCATCGCGAACGTTGTGTGGAATTTGCCGGTGAGGGGTTGCGTAGAGCGGATATTCTGCGCTGGAAAGACGGTAATGGAAAGATGTTGGCGGAAACGGTTTTAAATGGTGAGTTGCGTCGTATAACAGGTACTGTGAACTACAATGAGCCGGATAAGTACAAACGTGCGGAAATTACCGGAACAGCTCTGATTGAAACACGAAAATTCACTCCAAAGAATCGTTATTTACCTATATCTCAAACAGATGTTCTTGATAAGAATCCGAATATCACACAGAACCCCGGATATTAATAAAATAAGGTATTAGATGAGTATAAAAAAAGAGGTGGTGTCAAAACCTTGATAATGTTATCAAGGTCTGACACCGCTTTTTCTATTTACACAAAATGATGGACAGTGCCCCTCTTTTAGCGTTCTGTGCGACAATATTTATTTTTTTGTATTTAATTGCCATAAACTCCCACTACGTAATTTCGGGATATAAGCGCATTAGAATCAATATCTTTCTATTGGGTTCTATTACAGTCTGTCTATCTCTTCTAGCGGCAAGCCTGTCACCTGATGAATGATGTCGGCAGAAATATTTAGGGATTTCATTGTTCTGGCATTTTCTATTTTCTCTTCTTGCCTTCCTTCTTGCCTTCCTTCCTCTCTTCCTTCCATTGCTGCCGTGCTTAGTACATCATTTTGAATCATCAAGGCATTTACATGTTCGTCGTATGCCAGTTGTTCTGCTTTGTCCATATTATAATAGACAAGTTTCCGGCGCGCTTCTTCCAGTCCGGGTGCTTTGGTGTCGGGGCGGATAATACCCGATTTGAAATACTCTATCCATTCTTCGAGCGGGGTAACCGCCACCTTGTTGAATTCGTTCACCCGGATTAAGAAGTATTCGGGGAAAATTTCGGAAGGGAGTTTGTGTACGATGGCATCTTTCTCTTTGGTGGTGACTTCCAGAAAATCTCCTGTATGGACACCCACAAAAGTATTTTGACCGTGGTAAAGATAGTCGTTCCCTTTGCCGAGATCAAAATAGAGGATGCTGATGGAATAGATTTTCTTTACTTCGGAATAGAGATTGCCCAGTTCGATATGTTCCGTGATGGCTTTCGCCACACCGAAGAGTATACGTTCTAGGTAATAGATTTCCCTTGTGTTTTGTACTTCTACGATGATGATTTCGTCTTGGCTGTTTTTGGCTTGATGTCCACACGGTTGAACTTTTCGTTTTCTCGTTGCTGGTTACCCTCGCTTTCCAGTATCTCGACAATATGGATTGGTTCGTTTAATAGTACGGTAAGAAGCCCTTCGAGTACGCCGAAGTTGGCCTTGTTGCGCAGAAGGCGTTTGATTGCCCAGTCGAATCGGATGTATTTGTCTTTCTGTTCCATGATTCCTCCTCCTTTTAAAGGGTTATGATAAGACAAAGATAATGATAATTCCCTCTTAGTGAGTAGCAATATGAAGAAATATATCGGAAAATCCTTTTTCAGCGGACTGACCTGTACCTTGCAGTCGCCTCAGAAACTGGTAGATTTCCGCTTCATCTTACATCGTATTTATGGGTGGAAAAGATACTGAGAATGAACCAGAATAAAGCGATTCCTGATAAAATAAAGATAGCCGGCAAGGCAGATAACAGTCTGTTTGTTAGGTTTACTTCGGGTTCTTTATAAACAGGATAGTCCGTTTCTGTCAGTGTGCGTTGGGTACTGCTGTAGCGTTCCTGGGGATTAAGCCAATGCGGGCTTTGGGGGTCTTTGGCATCTTCTTCTTTGAACCATTCCATGAAATGAGTGCAAAAATCATTTAAAGCTTTTTGGTTTTTGCGGAAGCGGACATAGCCGCTGTCCAGCCAATATTCATTCAGCCGGTTGAAAACGATGACGGGCGAACACATGGATAATTGATTCGTTCGCTCATATTGTTGCTGTCCCGCTTGATAATATTCATTGAGCTTATCCAGTTTGACCTTCAACATACGTCGCATTATATCGGCACGCATTTCGTGTGGCGGATAGAATGGCTCATCTTCCCGGTTTCCTAGCGCGGAAGCCGGAGCATGGTCTATAATCTGACGTTGCTGCTGTTGATAATCTTGTTGCACTTCCTCCATTGTAGTGGAAAGAGGGAATAGATAACGTGCCATAGACAATTGGCTGCTGGGTATGACAATAACACACAACAGCCAAAAAATAACACAGAGTAATAAACTGTTTCGAGGATGATTGCTGATGGTGGAAGCAAATAATCCGAAAGCGGCGAACAACGAAAGTAATAATAAGGAAGACAGGAAAAATCCACCGCATAGAATCATGAACTGTATGTTCATTTCAATACCTGACAGGAGCAGAATCAATATTCCTGTCCCGATGCCCGATAGCAATATAATGCCGCTCTGCATTACTATACATATATATTTTGATAGCAATAGCAGAAATCGTGGAACGGGATAGGTGAGCAGAAATCCCAGGGTATGAGTCTCTTTCTCTCCCGAAAACGCATTGAAAGAAAATAATAAAGTGATGAAAGTGAGTAGCGTGGTGACAACAAACGACCAACTGAAAGAAACATTGTGTTGCATCAATGGATTCTTTACAGAAAATGCGGTGCGGAAATTATGTATCCCAAATGCGTTATAAGTGAAGATAGAAGGTAACTGTTGTTCAGAACAAGGATCTATCAGTGAGGACAGTCTTGGCTGTAATAAATATTCTTGTGTGATAATGGCATAGGCGGTGACTGTCCATCCATGATATTCATCATCATTTTCTTTCCGATATTCTTCATATTCGGTTTCTGTATTGTGCCATTGGTGGACAAAGGCGATGGTTCCACAGATAAATACGCATAGCATCAACAGCCAGGATAAGCGGAATCGCAGGCTTCGCCGGTTCTTTTTCCATTCTTGCTTTAGCAAGATGTTCAGTATCATCAATTTATCGGATATCATAACGGATAGCCATTTTTATTGTTATATAAATGAATATTAAACTTGTCACAGTGAAAAACAAGAAGGTGCCCACACCGTTTTTTACCTGTTCTTGTATGCTTGCCGGTTGTTGTGCGAATCGTGGTAATTCGCGTGTGTCCAGTTTAGGGCGGTTCTCTATCTTTTGAAGGATACTTGTTTTCTCTTCTTCACTCAATGTTTCATATTTTCGGGAAACTTCATCCATTTTTTGTTCAGTCATAAAGTCTTCTTCATGTTGTGTGGTAAAATAGGAATAAGAATTGAACAGTTGATGGTCTATGAAATAATTCCATACTTCTTGTCTGTAACTTCGCACTTCATGCATGTAGGACAAATAGTTTTCGGGTGAGGTACGGCATATATGTTGTGCCGTTTCTTGAAAAACCTGTAAGGGGGAAAAGCAGGAAAACCAGTAACGTAGGCGGATTTGTCGTTTCAGTTTGTTCAGATAGCCTTTTTGTAATATCCATTTCCGGTCGGAATAGACTAGTCTTGTCAGTTCGCTTTCTGCATGGGTGCGGCGTATGGCACGGGCAAATGACATAGTGAGTCCCCATTTGTCCATAAAACCGTCTTCACCCATGTTGTTGAAAAGGGCCATCATGGTCTTCACTTTTTCTTCTTTTTCAAATTTTTCTCTTATTTCTTTTAATTCGTAATAGCGTTCGTCATCCAGCGACTTCATTTTTGCTTCTATATTCCGGTACAAAGGAATGGGGGCAATAGTTTCCGCCAAATAACCCGATACCGGTGGAAGAATAAATACCATACCAATCCAGAGCAGGAAACTGACGGTTAATGCTTGTTCGGAAGTAGAGGCGAGCAAAGAGATAAGTATTCCTATAAGTATGCATACAAAGATAAAGCTTAATGTCAGCATTGAAAGTAGTACAATTCCGCTCCAAACGGCTTCCGATAAAGGGATTCCGGCATAAATCAGATAAGCGGCACTTATCGTATAACATATTATGACCGGCGGAACCAAAACAAGGCATATTCCTCCTATTTTTCCAAAAAGAAAAGTCAACCGGTTTACAGGATGGCTGAATATCATCCGTAACATGCCTGTTTCTTTTTCATGTGAGAAAGCATCGTAAGAAAAAATGAGTGCCAGCAGGGAGAATACAAGTCCTATCATGCCGGTGAAGTCAGTGCACGGGAAGGTGTTTAGAAAAATATTCTCATTGTTTCCTGTATCTCCTTGCACTTCTGTTTGTTTATACCCTATTATGGAGCAGTCTTTATCACTGTAGGCATAGGGAAGCAATGGATAAGTGTTTAGTAAGATCTGATTATAGGTTCCCATATTGGAAGTTACTCCCTGGCAAAAGATGCTAAGGGGTTCGGTTTGTTTGATGACAAGCGGACGTACTTGCGACCATACATAAGTGTTATTTAAGGCACTGTCGGCCATGGCTTGTCTTTGCTCGCAAACTGTTTGGCGGGCACAATAGTCGTCTGTTCCTGTCAGTAGGGTAAAAGGTAGGAAAAGCAGGCAGAGCAGCAGAGTCAGAAAGAAACGCGACGAACGTAGATGCTGCTTGAAATCTTTCAGAGCGATGGAGCAAATCATGTTCATTGCGGAACCTCCTGCATATAATCCAGATAAATACGTTCAATATCCTCGTTCATGAATTCTTCACGGCGGCGCAACATTACCATACGTCCTTCTTTCATGATGCCGATACGGTCGGCTATCATGCGGGCACGGAACAGGTCGTGTGTGCATAGCAGAATGGATTTTCCTTTTTGTTTCAGTTGGAGCAATGTGTCCATCAGTTCGGCGGCGCTTTTAGGGTCGAGTCCGGTAGTGGGTTCATCCATCAGGATATTTGGTGTATCTTTTTGAAGCACACAAGCCAGTCCTACTTTTTGCCGCATTCCTTTTGAGAAGTATTTCACATGCTTTTCAAAGTCTGTTTCTTTCAGACCTACGGTTCTCATCAAGTTGTAATAGGTTTCCTTTGGGGGATTCTTTCTGTTGAGGCGGGCAAAGAATTCCAAATTTTCCCGTGCCGATAAATCTTCATAAAGCATTACGTTTTCGGAAATATAGGAGAGAAGCCGTTTCGCTTCTAATGATTGCTTTACACTGTCTCTTCCGTCTATCAAGGCTTGGCCCGAGGTGGGACGGATAAAGTTGAGAAACAGATTGAGTGTAGTTGTTTTTCCGGCACCGTTTGCTCCCAGCAGGAAGAAGATTTCTCCTTCTTCTATATGGAGGTTCAATGCATCGAGTGCCAGACTTCCGTCCTCATATCTTTTGGTTAAATCAATGGCTTGTAACATATTGTGTCTATTTTGAAAGACTCAAAGATAAGGAGGAATTGCTTGTTCTCCTACTTTTTCTCTTTTTTTGTTATCGTTTCGTTGTAGTAACTTGCCTTAGAATGCTTGTTGTGCTTTCTTTTATAGTTGTAGCAAGAGTGTTTTTACAGACGATTCAATTCCTCGTTGGCTGCTCCCGTTCCACGGTATTTACTGCGGGTGGAATTAAATTTGTAGCTCACCGTGAGCCGTACATTCCGTGTATCGCTGTAATTCCATTTGTCGAATTGCATACAGTCGCCATAGATGATGTAAGAACTGCGTTGCGAAGCGAAGATATCGTTTACACGCAGGTTTACGTTCATACGGTCGTTCATAAAGGTTTTATTCAAACTGATGTTTACTCCTTGGTTGGGTTTCATCAGCATGATGCTTCTATTGCCTTTACTTCTATAGAACAGGGTCAGGTTTCCTGTGCATGTTTTGCTGAATCGGAAATAGTTATCCAATCGGCCGTTGAAAATAGGACGGTTGAAATGTTTCAAGCTTCCCATGGTCATGTTCTTGAAAAACTGCTGCTGCATTTGCAGGCTGAGGGAAGGTTCCCACATACCGAATTGGGGAGAAAGCACCAATCCTGTGTTCAATGCTTCTATCTTGTCGAAATTCTTACGGGTAAATAGGGTGATGGCAGGGTTCTTGTCATAGGATTCGGCCACAAATTCTATGGCATCACGGCGTTGCTGGTAGCTGACAAAAAGCTGTATCCACTGGTAATTGCCCATGAATGTAAGGTCGTGGATGGTTTCGGGTTTTAAATTAGGATTACCCCCTTCGTAGGTAAAGCGGTCATCGTATTGCAGATTACTGCTTAATTCGTTATAAGACGGACGACGTGTTTTGGCTGTATAACTGAATGAGAGTTGGGTTTTTCCTACAGGCAGGGCAAAAGAAACATTGGGAAACAAGTTGTCATAGTCCCGGCTTTGTTCCTCTATTCGTTTCCCTTTGTCCAGATATTCGGAAGTGACATGTTCAAAGCGGAATCCTGCTGACGCTTGCAATTTGCCCAGGGCAATGGCAAATTCGGCGAAGCCCGCCAGCTTGTCTTCTTTAATTTCGTTGTCTGTCTCGGGCAGGTAATTCTGCGGGTTCTCATAGCGGTTCAGCCGACGTGTATGACTGTATTCAGCTCCGGCTTTCACTTCTCCTTTGCCGATGGGGTGTGTAAGGACAAGCTTGGCGGCATACAGACGGTTGTCATTCAGGTTACTGGCGGTGACGTGGCGGTCTTCATATTCTTCACTGCTTTCCAGTACATTCTGATATTGGCGTGTTTCTCCGCTGTAGTAATCGGCATTGAAGTCGATGCCCAGTTTTCCCAGGCTGCCTAGATAATAAGCATTGATGCGGTGAGAAAAATCATTGTTATTCCAGTCGTAATCATAATGTTGTTTATCATAGAATGAGCCGTCGGCTATGATTTCATAATCGGAAGTCATTTTCAGCTTGCTTTTAGGCGAACGGTTGAAAGTATATCTTGCTCCCAAGGAATGATCACTGTTTATCATATAGTTGAATCCGCCTTCTGTGTTGATATAGTGGCTCTTGGCATTCATGTCCATTTCCGAGCGATGCTGCCAAAGGGTGTCTACCTCTATATAATGTTTGTCTTTTTGTTCCTGATAATTACCCATGTGTGAGTAGTAGATGTTGGCAAACAAATCCAGTCCTCCGTGACGGTAATTCATGTTCAGTTGTTCAAAGTGGTTGAAGTTGTGGTCTTGGATGATACCGGCATGGATGTTCGTACTGAAGCCTTCGCCTTTGGGTTTCACTGTTTTAATTTTAATGACGGACTTTACAGTGACATCATATTCGGCTCCCGGGTTGGTGATAACTTCTACACTTTGTACATCTTTAGAACTCAAACGTTCCAGTTCGCTGAGGTCACGGAGTTGACGTCCGTTTAGATAAATCAACGGAGTACCTTTTCCAAAGACGGTGAATTGGCCATTGTCACCTTGCACGAAGGGAATGTGGGCCAGTACGTCATTCGCTGTTCCGGCGGTACTGAGCAGAGAATTGGAAACATGAGTGACCAGTGCGTTCCCTTTCATTTTATAGGTAGGACGGCGGGCGGTAACTACAGCTTCTTGCAACAGGATTGCATCGGATTTCAGAGTTAAGGTACCGATATTTCCCGATTGACAGTTCTTATAGATTGTTTTATACCCTACGGAGGAAGCTTTTAGAATATAAGCTTTTCCATTCACCTTGTCTAATATGAAATCTCCGTCAGTATTAGTGATAGTTCCCTGTACAAAGCTGGAATCAGTCGGGCTTAACAAGATAATGTTGGCATATTCCAACGGCACATGGTTTTCGTCTATTAATTTCCCGATAATGGTTTGTGCTTGCGCGGTGGTTATTCCTGTCAGCAGCAGAGCTAGAAGTAATTTTATCGTTTTCATATTTTATTGATATTGTTGGTTATTCATGTTGGGTGGGTAACAGATTACCCGATAATCCTTTCTTTCTTTTCTATTTGCTATATAAAATACAATTTCCATGCCAAAACAGAAAATGTACTGATAATCAAATGGTTACTATGGAAAGATAATGGAGGGTAGATTGAGTTTGAGAAAATGATTACCCAATTGTGAGTAAATAGTTACTCATTTATATCATTTTTTATTTTAAAACAATATCTTTGTGAGTATAAATAGAACCTATTATGTTTCATCTTTTTCCTACTACTCATTCTGTTGAACTAAAACAACTTTTGTCGGAGTTCAACCGTTCGCTCATGTTGATTGCTGATAAACAGTTATTAATCAGTAACTTTTTGTCGAAGGTTAATCAAATAACTCCTGTGCAGGGTATTTTTCTTTTTCTTCCTGATGAGAATACGGAGAAATATAAAATGCAGGGATTGGAAGACAAGAATGTATCCTATTTTATGGGGAGAGGAAAATTGGTGAATTGGTTGGCTGTGAATGAACGTCCATTGGTTGTTTCGGAAAGTTCTTCTCTCCTCTCCTATTTTTCTGAAGAGGAACGGAAATTGCTGTCCCGGCTGAATGCGGAATTAGTCTATCCATTGAATGTGATGAACCGAATTAGTGGTATTCTGGTAATGGGGAAAAAGGTGAATGGAAAAGAATTTGATAAGAAAGAGCTGGAATTACTTTCTTTATTATTGGGACAGGCTGCTTTTGCCATTGAACATGCCTCACTTTATGAAATTCAACGGGATCGTTTGAAACGGATGTACCGCACAGACCGTTTGGCTGTCTTGGGAGAACTGGCAGCCGGCGCAGCACACGAAATAAAAAATCCGCTTACTTCTATCCGCAGCACTATTCAATATTTGAGTAATGATTTTGATGTTGAGAGTGAAAAGGGGCAGATGATGCATGAGTTATTGAATGAAACGGAACGTATTAACAAGATTGTGCAAGGTTTGCTTTCTTTTGCCCGTCCGTCTGAGTTAAATTCGATGGAAGTCAATCTGGAACAGCTTATTAACCAGACTTTGTTACTTGTTAACAACACGTTGAAAAAGCAACGGATAGAAGTGGAATTTGAATATTTCACCGAACAGACTACCATTATGGGAGATGCGGAGCAACTGAAACAGGTCTGTCTGAATATTATTCTGAATGCGGTGGAAGCAATGAAGGAGAATGATGAGTCTCATCCCCGCACTTTATATATAAGTATGGAAGAAGGTACCCTGATTGATGTCCGCAGCCGTTATTTGTTGATTTCATTTGAGGATACGGGAAAAGGAATTGATGAGGAAGACATTGAGAATGTATTCAATCCTTTCTTCACTACCAAAGAAGAAGGAACAGGACTGGGGCTTGCTATCTGTTTCGGTATTATCAACCGTCATAAGGGAGAGCTGGAAGTCCGTAGTACTCTTGGAAAAGGAACTTGTTTTACGATTAAACTCCCCCAACATATATGAAAGGAAAGATATTGATAGCGGATGATGAACCGCGTATACGGAAGATAATGACTCTCTTATTATCGCAGGAAGGATATGAAGTCAAGTCGGTAGAGAACGGTAAAGCGGCTGTTGCCGAAGCTACTTTGTTTAATCCTGATGTAATTCTTCTGGACCAGCAAATGCCGATAATGAACGGAACGGAGGCCTTGGATAAAATACGCCTCATGCGTCCTAATCAGGTTATGATGTTGGTAACAGCTTTCGGCACTATTTCGTTGGCGGTGGATGCTGTAAAAAAAGGAGCGTATGATTTTATAGAAAAGCCTTTTGATAATGATGATTTGCTGTTGAAAGTGAAACGTGCCATGGAACACAGTCATCTGAAAGGAGAGCTTCATCAATTAAAGAAGCGTTTAGGAGAAGGAGAACGTCCGATTATCGGTAGCGAAGGCGGACTCCGAATGGTAATGGAACAAATGAACCGCGTGGCAAGGACTGAAGCTACCGTGTTTATTCATGGAGAAAGCGGAACCGGAAAAGAATTGATTGCCCGTGCGGTGCATGTACGCAGCAAACGGAGTGAAAAGCCTTTTATAGCAATCAACTGTGGCGCTATTCCTCTTTCTTTGATAGAGAATGAATTGTTCGGACACGAAAAAGGAGCTTTTACCGATGCTAAAGAAGCCCAGCCGGGTATCTTTGAACAAGCAGAAGAAGGAACACTTTTTCTAGATGAGATTGGTGAATTACCGATGGATGCGCAGGTGAAACTTCTTCGTGTGCTGGAAGAGAGGAAAGTGACTCGTATCGGAGGGACAAAACAGATTCCGGTTAATGTACGTATTGTAGCCGCTACCAATCGTAATTTGGAAGAAGAAGTGAAACAAGGTAATTTCCGTCTGGATTTATTGTATCGGCTGAATGTATTTACATTAGAACTTCCACCTCTGAGGGAACGTAAAGAAGATATTCCCTTGTTGACTGATTTTTTTATCCGCAAACACAATGAGGCATTAAATCTGTCAGTGAAAAGTATTACTCCGGCAGCGATGGATAAACTTTGTATTTATGACTGGCCGGGAAATATCCGTGATTTGGAAAATGCCATTCAGAGTGCCATGATTCTTAGTCTGGAGGGAACGATTGATGTGCAGCAGCTTCCTGTGCGTGTCAAAGGGTATGAGCAAAACGATATTCCTTTATCTTTAGGTGATAATAATGATATCCGTGAAGTGAATGCCCAGGTAGAAAAGGAGTTGATACAAGAGACATTAAGAAAGTTTGCCGGAAACCGTACACTTACGGCTGAGGCTCTGAATATCAGCCGGAAGACTTTGTTCAACAAAATGAAAAAATACGGATTATAATAGAAGTGATAATAAAACTCACTGCATATATCTTCATGATGGCCAGACCTGATCCGGTAGAGTTTTTCAAATAAGCTACCGGAAGCAACCGGCCATTAAAGGTATAAATATTTATACCTCTTCCATCCTTGCCAGCTCCCATCCGCAGAACTGCATCACAATACAATGCAGGCGGGTTTCCCTGCAAAGCTGCCGAACCTTCTCTCCTTCGGCATAACCGTGAATCTGCTGTACGGCGGCATCCCATTGTTCCTCGGCCTGTGCCTCGAATTTCTCTTTCGGAAGGTATTTTAATTCCAGGATGTAGCTGTGCTCCACTTCAGGATAGCGCTGCAGGTCCGGCATGAGGAACATGTCGCAGAAACCGTGGTTCAGCTCCACCTCGGGCATGGTCAGGTAGTAGGCATTGATGCTTAAGTAGGCTGTGAAGAAACCTTGAATGTTCCTTTCGCCCTCTATGCTGCTGCGCACCGAGGAATTGTCCTTATAGGCGCGGGCTATAAAATCCAGGGCCGGACGCCAGTCCCCATCAAAGGCCATGTCATTAAAAAGGATTTCCACATCTACCAGATTAATATGTTCATGCTTTTGATAATCCTCCAACAGGTATTCATAATACTGCTTGCGGACATTATTGTTGGGAATCCCCAAAACAATCAGGTTGCCTCGAGTTCCTATGATAGTCAGCATGCCGTAATAGAAGAGCAGGCTTGGGAAAATCTCAGGCTTGGTGAGTTCGTCGGCAGAGAACGAGGGGAACAGGTTTGTCAGTATCTTCCCCTCCTCGGTAATCTTCCGGAGCACCCCTTTTCGGTTTCCGTCCAGACGGTCCAGCTGAATCAGTTTCTTCATCTTGCTGTAGTCCGTCTTGGTATTGGGGTCAATCATTTGCTTGGGAGACTTCCCCAACTGGATGCGGTTACGAAGGTAGTAAAGCACCATATCGCAATTGAACATTTTCGGTTCACGGTCCAGGCTTTCTTCAGCAAAGCAATAATTGTCATACCATGGCTTCATCTCCTGAATCATCTCCTCCACATCGCCTTGCAGCTTTCCCTTTTCCTGATAATAGCGGAGCATGGCACGTACATCCTCTTCTGAAAATCCCAGCATTCCGTTGAAAAACGGACTGGTACTGATATTCCATCCGATATTGAATCCGCTGGTCAGGTCGTCCAGGGTGACGGGGCTGACTCCCGTCATGAAAATGCGGTCGAACATGCCTTTGTAGTTCTTGAAGGCATCCCGATAGAAACCGCTGGCGTGGGTGATGGCATGGTAAATCTCATTTCCCTGCTCATTGAGTACCACATTTGTAAAGTTGTCATATTCATCTATTATAAGGTAAAGGGGATAGCCCAGACGGCGGGCTCTGGCATCCAGCATGTGCAGTTTGTCCAGTCCTTTTTCAGCAGACAGGAAACGTGCAATAAACTCATCATCATAATATTCCCGATAACGATTTAAAAACTCATCCAGCTGGACGGCACTGTAAGCGTCAAATCTTTTGGAAAGCTCGTCTATGCTTCCCCCTATCTTTGAGAAGTCCAGATAAAGTATCTGGTATTTTCCCTGCAGGGGAGTGGGATGCTTCCCTATCCATAAATCACCGAACAGTTTTTGAAAGTCATCTTTTCGGGAAAGGTCATAATAGCTACGGAGCATATCCAGAAAAAGGCTCTTTCCGAAACGTCGGGGGCGGATAAAGATGAGATAGTTGGCTTGGTCTTCCAATAAGGGCAGATACATCGTCTTGTCCACATAATAGCGGTTTTGTTCTATCACATCCGTGAAATTTGACATTCCGTAAGGTATTTCTTTTATCGCTTCCATAATCTATTCTCCTTTTGAGTTTAAAACAACCGATAGACAAAGATAGTTTTTTCAACCGGATATTGCGCAGGAAAAAGCAAATATTCTTATGATTTACAGGCATGGAGGTATCTCACACTTCCATTTTTTTGATAATTTGTTGGTATGTGCTTATTTATGTAGATTATTTTAGGAAAATAATAGTCCGAAATGATTGCCAAGCAATAGATTTCACTAAATTTGCAATTGTGGCATATTTAAAACTGAAGGGCTTATGAAGTGGAAATCGGATTTATTTAACAACATAGTCCGCATAGGAATATATTTGTTGCTTTGGGGCATTTCATCAGACATGGCTGCTCAAGAGGATGTGAAACGCACGGTTCGTGACAGTGTGCGGACATCGTCCGAAATGCAGGAAGGGAACTCTTTGTCTGTTTCTTTTTTGCATGAAGACTTTGTTGCACCGGATGAAAAGACTTTGAGTTTTCCTCTGCCCCAACCTGCCCCAACCGATTCTTTACTTCGTCTTTCTTTAAAGAAGCCGCTTGTTCTTCCTTATCATACAAACCCTTCACCGATGTTCAGGGGAGATTACAACACCGGCGGGATAATAAAAGGATTTGAAAATGGTGTGTTTTATGGTTCGGGAGAGCAGACCACTTTGCCTGGTATCGGACTGATGAATAAAGCTTCGTTGGGATACATGTACAGATTCAATCCCCGATGGAGCGTACAGGTGGGTATCAATGCCATGAAAATGAATATGCCTTTCGCTGTTGGACAGTCTTTCGGCACTTCGGGCGCAGTGATGTATCGGGCTTCAGACCGTGTTGCCTTTAAAGTATTCGGTTCTTATTATAGAGGTCAGACGTATGGTATGGAATCGCACAGTTATGGTGCCAGCATGACGGTGGATATGAGCGAGCGGTTCAGTGTGGAAATGGGAGTGCAGCGTTATTACAATCCTTTGCGTGGAGGTTGGGAAACGGTTCCGGTAGTAGTTCCCTGTTATAAGTTCAATAAGTTTAATTTAGGGATAGATGTAGGCGGTTTGATTTACGAGATTCTTCACAAGGTGGTGATTGATAAGGACAGGGGCAAGATGGGTAATCCTACCCTTGGACCACCGTCCCGCTTTCAGATGCAGGGGCGGTGAAATAAGGGATAGAATTTATTTTATTTTCAATTTATCGAACCCTTCGCCATACACTCCCACTACATTGCTTTGTGAGATGAATGCATTGGGGTCAATATCTTTCACCAAACGGAATATATCCAGTGACTGGCTTTTTTTTGCCAATACCACAACGACCTTTATGTTTTGCTTGCTGTACCAACCGGTGCCGTCCAGCAATGTTACTCCGCGGTCGATTTGCTTGGTGATACCTTCGGCTATTTCATCATGCTTACGCGAAAAGATGAGGAATTGAACAGACTGACGTGTACTGTTGATTACATAATCAATCACGATACTCATGATGAACAAGACACAAAATCCGAATAATACTCGCTTCCAATCGTGAAAGATGAAATAGCAGGAAGAAATAATGACGATATCACAGTACATCATCATTCGGCCCAAGGTCACATCCTTATATTTATTGATAATCCAGGCTATGATATCTGTCCCTCCGGTACTTCCGTTGTTGCAGAATACAATGCCAATGCCGAAACCTAACAATCCTGCACCCACTACACAAGCCATGAACTCTTGTCCGGGGCCTAATAATTGGGGTAAGTTACCATCCGGTCCTTTTAATATTGCCTGAAAAAGCCAAAGCAGAAATGTCAGCATGAAGATGGCATAAACTGTTTTCAAACTAAACTTGGGGCCGAGTATCTTCAATGCGAATCCTAAAAAAAGTGCATTGATTATGAAGTAGGAAACTTGAATTTCCACACCTGTCACATAATAGATGATGGCCGAAATACCGGTTACTCCACCTGTAGTTATTTGATAGGGCAGCAAAAATGCTGCCCATCCCAATGCATAACATATCAGTCCGAAAGTAATGGACAAATAGTCCTTTACATCTCTACCAAGTCTGATTTTTAGAATTTTATCCATAGATGATTATAGTACGATATTTACAATCTTCTTCGGAACGATAATTACCTTCTTCGGAGTCTTACCTTCAATCCATTTCTGTGCCTGCTCGTCTGCCATAACGGTTGCCTGAATGGTATCATTGTCGGCATCAGCAGGGAATTCCAGGGTGAAACGTGCTTTACCGTTGAAAGAGATGGTGTACTTCACGCTATCTTCTTTCAGGTAGTCTTCATTGAATACAGGCCATTGTGCATCGCATACGCTGGTGGTGTTGCCCAGTGCTTCCCAAAGTTCTTCGGCGAAGTGAGGGGCGAAGGGGGCCAGTAGGATGATGAGATTGCTTAATACCTCTTTATTGCGGCATTTCAATGAAGTCAGTTCGTTCACGCATATCATGAAAGCACTGATAGAGGTGTTGTAAGAGAAGGTTTCAATGTCTCCGGTTACTTTCTTAATCAGTTTATGAATGGCTTTCAATTCTTCTTTGGTCGGTTCTCCTTCTACCGGCAGGAATTCATCTGTACGGCTATAGAAGAGGTTCCAGAGTTTTTTCAGGAAACGGTGTACACCGTCAATACCGTTAGTATCCCAAGGTTTGGACTGCTCTACCGGGCCGAGGAACATTTCATACATGCGCAGCGTGTCGGCGCCGTATCTTTCGACAATCATGTCCGGATTGACCACATTGTACATGGATTTACTCATCTTCTCTACTGCCCAGCCACAGATGTATTTTCCATCCTCGAGGATGAATTCGGCATTGTTGTATTCGGGGCGCCATGCCTTGAAAGCTTCTACATCCAAGATATCATTGGATACGATGTTCACATCCACGTGCAGCGGAGTAGTTTCGTACTGGTCTTTCAGGTTCAGTGACACAAAGGTGTTGGTGTCTTTGATGCGATAGACAAAGTTGCTCCGTCCCTGAATCATTCCTTGGTTCACCAACTTTTGGAACGGTTCTTCCTTGATGCTTACACCCATATCGTGCAGGAACTTGTTCCAGAAGCGGGAGTAAATCAAGTGACCCGTAGCATGTTCCGTACCACCTACATAGAGGTCTACATTCTGCCAGTAATGGTCTGCCTTTTCCGATACCAACGCTTGGTCGTTGTGTGGGTCCATATAACGCAGGTAATAGGCGGATGAACCGGCAAAGCCCGGCATGGTGTTCAGTTCCAGCGGGAATACATGGACGTTGTCAATCAAAGTGTTTTCTACCACTTCACCTTTTTCCACATCCCAAGCCCATTGGGTGGCATGTCCCAATGGAGCTCGCCTGTTTCGGTCGGCAGGAACTTGGCCACTTCGGGAAGTTCCAGCGGTAATTTGGACGAGTCAATCATATAAGGCATACCGTCTTTGTAATATACCGGGAACGGTTCGCCCCAATAACGTTGGCGTGAGAAGATGGCGTCGCGAAGACGGTAGTTCACTTTCACACGTCCCAGGTTGTGGGCTTTTACATATTCTTTGGTAGCGGCGATAGCTCTTTGATGGTCAAGCCGTTTAAAGAAAGGTCACAGTAAGGAGTAACGTCTTTGCGAGGGGAGTTGCATACGATTCCTTCCTTGGCATCGAAGCTTTCTTCGCTGACGTCGCAACCTTCTACCAACGGAACGATAGGCAGGTTGAAGTGTTTTGCAAAAGCATAGTCACGGCTGTCGTGGGCAGGAACCGCCATGATGGCACCTGTACCATAGCCTGCTAATACGTAGTCGCTGATCCATACGGGAACAGCGTCACCGGTAAACGGGTTGATGGCGTATGAACCGCTGAATACACCGGTCACGCGGCGGTCGGCGATACGTTCGCGTTCGGTACGTTTCTTGGTGCGGTCCAGATAGGCTTCCACTTCGGCTTTCTGTGCTTCGGTGGTCAGTTGGGCAACCAGCTCGCTCTCCGGAGCCAGCACCATGAAGGTTACACCGAACATGGTGTCTGCACGGGTGGTAAAGATAGTGAATTCGATATCGCTGTCTTTTACTTTGAATTGTACTTCCGTACCTTCCGAACGGCCGATCCAGTTGCGCTGTGTTTCTTTCAGTGAGTCTGTCCAGTCCACCGTGTCCAGTCCGTCCAGCAGTCGTTGTGCGTAAGCCGAAACGCGCAGGCACCATTGGCGCATTTTCTTCTGAACCACGGGGAAACCGCCACGTTCACTTACACCGTCCACTACTTCATCGTTGGCCAGTACGGTTCCCAGTTGCGGACACCAGTTCACCATCGTTTCGCCCAGGTAGGCAATGCGGTAGTTCATCAGGATTTCCTGCTGTTCCTTTTCGCTCTTGGCGTTCCATTCTTCGGCGGTAAAACTGAGTTCCTCGCTGCAAGCCGCATTCAGTCCTTCGTTGCCGTACTGGGCAAATGCTTCTGTCAGTTCGCTGATGGGGCGTGCTTGCTGTGTATCGTTACAATAATAGCTGTCGAACATTTGTTGGAAAGCCCATTGGGTCCAATGGTAGTAACCGGGTTCACAAGTACGCACCTCACGGTTCCAATCAAAAGAGAAACCGATTTTATCCAACTGTTCACGATAGCGGTTGATATTGTTCACAGTGGTGATGGCAGGGTGTTGTCCGGTTTGGATGGCGTATTGTTCGGCAGGAAGTCCGTAAGCGTCATACCCCATGGGGTTCAGCACGTTGAAGCCTTGCAAACGTTTGTAACGGGCATAAATATCACTGGCAATGTATCCCAGCGGGTGTCCTACATGCAGTCCGGCTCCCGATGGATAGGGGAACATGTTCAGTACGTAGAATTTCTTTTTGTTTTCGTTTTCGGTCACTTGATAGGTCTTATTTTCCACCCATCTTTGCTGCCATTTCTTCTCAATCTCTCTGAAATTGTATTCCATGATCTATTTTTGTTATTTAATATCTTTGTTATTAAGTGGTTGCAAAGATAATGAAAGTCGGGGAGATATACGGAAAGAACAGGAAATAAAAAAGCATCTTATTAGGTATATTGCTTTCTCTTTATTTACATTTTGGGGAAGAGTCATGTATATCACTCCCGGATTTATTGTATTTATTTATACAAATGAAAGCGCACATTTATACGTACGTACGCATGGGCCTTTACGTACGTATGTGTGGCTCTACACAGGCGTATGCGCAGGCTTACACGTACGTATGTGAATTCCAGCGTGACCTGATAGCCGTTTTTCAAGGCATGTCATCTATATATTCAGGCTTATATTGGGAACCTATAAATTATTAAGCCCGTAGCCATTTTTACAGATTTCAGCATGGCTACGGGCTTTCTTTTATCAGGTATGATTTTTTATTCTACTCCCAAATCCTTGTAAGTTCTCGGAGTCGGAACGGGAGGCAATGGTTTGCGGTCTTTCAATTCCTGTAGAATCACTTCAATGGCTTTGTTCAACTGCTGATCCTCTCCCATCTGCTCTTTTACCGGGTCATTGTCTATCAGAATATCAGGATCTACTCCGTGGTTTTCCACTATCCACTGACCGGTCTTGGCATCGTAGTTGGTAAAGAACGGAACGCGTACATCGGTGCCGTCCATGTAAGGTAATGAGCCGCTGATGCCGATAATTCCGCCCCAGGTACGGGTACCGATCACCTTACCGATCTTGTTGGCCTTGAAGCTCCATGGGAACAGGTCACCGTCCGAAGCCGAGTATTTATTGATGAGCAATACTTTCGGGCCCACCAGTGTCGCATCGGGAATGGTACCGATTTTGGTGGATGTGCGGCTCATGGTCAGGCGATAAGGCTGGCGAAGCAGGCGCTCGATAATCATCGGTGAGACATTGCCGCCCCCGTTGGCGCGGTCGTCAATGATCAGGGCTTCTTTGTCAAGCTGGGGATAGAAGTAACGGGCGAATTCGTTCAGTCCGTCGGGTCCCATATCAGGGATGTAGACGTAGCCTACACGCCCATTGGTCGCTTCTTCCACTTTCTTGATATTATTCTGTACCCAGTTATAGTGATACAACGGGTATTCATTGTCCAATGGTTTAATGACCACTTTACGTGCTCCGTTCCCTGAAGCGGTATGGTTGATGCTTAGTTCAGTCAATACGTTGGCTTTGCCTGCCAGCAGGCTGTAAATGTTGTCAACCGTGGCTGTTGAAATGCCGTCAATGGCTGTGATGTACTCTCCTTCTTTGACTCCGATGCCCGGTTCTGTAAGGGGGGAGCGTAGTTTCTGACTATAAACCGCACCCGGCAGAATTTTGTCAATACGGTAGAACCCACTTTTGTCACGGCTCAGTTCGGCGCCCAGCAATCCCATCGGGATACGTTCAGGACCTTTTATTTCACCCGGATTCACGTATGCGTGTCCGCAAGCCAGTTCGGCAATCATCTCACCGATGATATAGTTCAAATCCAGACGGGTCTTTGCATGGGGAACCAATACGGCATATTTCTCTTTGATTCCCTTCCAGTCTGCTCCATGCATGTTTTCCAGGTAGAATCCGTCACGGAAAGCCCGCCATGTCTCATCGAATATCTGAGCCCATTCCTGAGTGTAATCAATGGGGGCGATCATATCGTTCAGGTTAACACGCTTTTCCAATGAAGCTTTTGTGCATGGAAAATCACAGATATACAGATTATTTCCTTTAAAGAACAAGGCTTTCTTTTGGTTGGCAGCCACATCCATGTATGCTCCTTCGGCCACGGTTTCCTCTTTTTGCCCGGTCAAGTCAAATACTTTGGTGCTTCTGCCACTGGCGTACCATACTTTTTCCCCGTCTGAATGGAAATTACCGTAGTTGCCTGCCGGCAGGGGTAGTTTGATCAGTCTTCCGGGCAAGCCTTCCGGATCAATCTTAACTGCATTGCTTGTGGCTTCCGCTTTCTTGTTGGCTGCATTGGTTGCCTTTTGCTCTATGCTGACCATTTCGTCCGAAGGCAATAAAGGTGACGCGGTGTCATTGGCGAGCATGGCCATGTAGACTCCTCCCATTCGGTTATAGGCATGATTCCATTCCGTCTGGCTGTAGATGGGGTTGAAATCTCTTTCAGAACTGAATATGAGGTACTTCCCATCTGTACTGAAGACAGGTGAAGAAGAGCTGTACCATTTTTCGGTTACCGGATATTCCTTGCCCGAAGTCAGTTGGTATACATAAATGACACTCATGTTATTAGCTCCGGATTTAGTATAAGTGATCCACTGGCTGTCCGGTGAATAACTTACTTCATAGAACTCTCCTTCCGGATTCTGCATGACAGTCCGTTTTGTTTTAGAGGTGATATCCACTTCTACGATGCGGTTTTTACGGTCGGTATAAAGTATCTTCTTGCTGTCCGGACTCCACATCAGCTGGCGGATATACGTATCATTGTTTTGGGTCAGTTGGATAGGGTCTCCTCCTTCGGCAGGTTGCAGCCATACTTCGGTCTCGCCGGTGCGGTCACTGATGTAAGCGATATATTTCCCGTTCGGACTCCAAATTCCATCCCGTTCATTGGCTCCCGGTGTGCGGGTGATGTCACGGGTCACTCCTTTGTCGGCAGGAACATCGAATACTTCTCCACGGGCAGTTACTGCCAGGCGGTGTCCATCCGGTGAAAGGCTGGCGGCAGTCAGGTTGTCTGCTACCCGTTTCATTTCTTTGCGGGCATAGATATTGTCCGAGGTCAGCGTGATGGAGATCTTTTCCGATTTACGTGTTTGGGGATCTAGTTTGTAAAGGTATCCTGCGTGTTCGTAGACAATGATTTGTCCGTTGCTGCTGGGAAATTTCACATCATAATCCGTGTAGTCGGTTACCTTTTCGGTCTGTTTGGTCCGGGTGTTATAGACAAAGATATTCATGGTTCGGTCCCGGTCGGAAATGAAGTACACCTCCTCTCCTATCCACATAGGGATAATATCTTGTGCCACGTTATGGGTGATATTTTCTACTTTCTTAGCGGCCGGATCATAAATCCAGATATCATCCGCCATGCCGCCGCGATAATATTTCCAGTTACGGAACTCTCGCATAACCCGGTTGTAAGCCAGTTTTTTCCCATCGGGTGAATAGCTGCAAAAGCCTCCTTCGGGCAATGGAATCACTTCGGACATTCCTCCGTTTTTCGAGATGCTCCATAGCTTGCCATCGAAACCATCGCTGATGCGGTTCCGGTAGATGATGTTTTTCCCGTCCGGTGTCCAGGTCATTACGATGTTGTTAGGCCCCATCCGGTCTCCCAGGTCGTCCCGGCTGTTCGTTGCCGTGTAGGTAAGCCGTTGCGGCTCTCCCCCGTCGGTCGGAATCAAGTATACTTCTGTGTTCCCGTCATATTGACCGGTGAAAGCGATTGATTTTCCATCCGGAGAGAAACGTGCGAACATTTCGTAACCGATATGGGAAGTCAGTTTCTGTGCTTCTCCTCCGTTCAAGGGTGCTTTGTACAGGTCTCCGGCGTAGGAAAAGACAATGTCGGAGCCGTTGGTAGCGGGGAAACGGAGTAACCTAGCCTCATCGGCATGTCCGGTGAAAGCTGTCCCTGCCAGTAACAGGGAGAATAATAGCTTTTTGTTCATTTTATTTATAGTTTGATTTTCGTCGAAAACAAAGTTAAAGATTATTCTTCAGATTATGAGCTGGAACTTATTTCTTTTTTTATTGATTATTGCTAGAATTTTTTAATAAGAAATAGTTTTATTGGCATAGTTATTTTAAGAAACGCTATATTTGCAATATTATAGTCCTGCTGAAAATGAACACTAATATAATAGATAAAGATCTGATTGAAAGAATAAACAAAGGGGATGAGAAAGCTTTTGAAACTTTGTACAATAGCTATTTTGTCTATCTCTGTGCTTGCGCTAATTCTTATATCTTTAACCCTGTTGAAGCACAGGATATAGTAAATGAGGCTTTTGCTAAAATATGGTATAAACGTGCTGAATTATCTTTTCCTATTCATGCTTATTTGATACGCGTTGTTCAGAACGGGTGTTTGAACTACCTTCGTTCACTTTACAGTCGTGAGAGGATTATAGATGAATACCGTAAAGCATTGCTTGAGTATCAGGAAGAATATTGTGCTTCCGGATGTTCTCCTTTGCAAGAAATGGAATTGGCCGATTTAGAAAAACAAGTCCAAGATATAGTGTCTTCCTTACCGGATAAATGCAGGTTCATTTTTGAACAATATCTTTATTCCGATCTGACTCCTCAAGAGATTGCAGATAAAAATAATATTTCGGTCAATACAGTCAGGGTGCATGTAAAAAACGCCATGGATAAAATAAAAGAAAAAGTGGGATCTAGGATAGGGATTCTATTATTTTTTCTTTTCTAAAAAAAAGATGAAAAAAAACATGTTTTGGCTTAAATGTTTTGTCTGTTGCTTGTGTATTATTTATAGTAAGTAACTTTAAAGATATAAAATGAATAGCCAAATAGATGAATTTGAACGAATAATGCTGGATTATCTGAAAGGCGGGATCTCGTCTGAGGATATGCAGAAGTTAATTATATTGTTAAAAAAAGACAATGCTTGTCGCGAAAAATATCGTGAGATATCCCGTACCTATGCATTGGCTTCCTCTTCTTGGTTTGCACGCAGGAAAGAGCGGAATTTAGAACAATTGCGTGATACTTTAAATTTTCATTCTTCCCGTAAACATTCATTTTTCCGCAAAATAAGCGTTTGGGGAAGTGTGGCTGTATGGGCTTTGCTGATTGGTTGCAGCATAACGTGCTTTTATTTATATCATTCGTCTGGTCAAGAGGTTCTTGCTCCCTCCTATTGTCAGATTGAAATTCCCCAGGGAGCCAGTTCAAAATTACTATTACCCGATAGTACCATTGTTTTTCTGAATGGGGGAACGGTTTTAAAATATGATGCTTTGTTGCGGCATCAGGCTGACCGGGAAGTTTTTCTTTCGGGCGAGGCTTATTTCAAAGTTGCCAGGAATGTGCGCAAACCTTTTATCGTCCATACGGGGGAACTGAATATACAAGTGCTGGGTACGACATTTAATGTAGCTTCTTATCCTGATGATGCAGAAATAAAAGTGAGTCTTGTAGAGGGTAGTGTGAATGTTTATACTACTTCAGATGCTAAAAAGAATATACTGCTTTCCCCTGATGAACAGGCTGTTTTTAATAAGGATGATAAGGTTTTGTTTATGAGGAAGATAGATGCTTCTTCTCAAGCAGCTTGGACTACAGGAAGATTGGTATTTGTCAATGAAAAGTTATTTGATATTTTGAAATCAATCGAAAAAAAATATGACGTACAGATACTTGTGCAGTCCCGGAAAGTCTATACTGAATATTTTTCAGGAAGTATAGATGCGAATCTGACCTTGGATGAAATCCTTTCTTATCTGGATGTGGATAATAAGTTTATGTGGAGAAAGAAAGGAAAAACAATAGTCGTTACAGACCGTTGACGGATAAATAAGAAGTACATGCCTAAATAATTGTTAACTAAAAATTCTAAGTATGAAAAAAAACTTTTGTAAAGTTCGTAGGGAACATAGGTTCTCTCTTGTATGGGTCGTTTCATTTCTACTATGGGGGAACGTCGCTATGGCCGCATTGCCTATTCAGGAGGCAAGGTTTTCTATGCAACAGCATTCAGTAGCTTTGAGCCGGGTTTTTCATGAGATTGAAAAGCAGACCGGTTACTCTTTCCTTGTTCGCAATAATGATATCAATATGAATGAGAAAGTGTCTATTGATGTCAGAAATAAAAGTGTGGAAGAAGTGCTTGAGATGTTGTTTGCAGGGAGAAATATCTGCTATAAAGTGGAAGGGGAACATATTTCTGTTTATAAGCCTCAGCAAGCAAGACAGAATACAATTACCGGATTAGTAATGGATGTGGCAAAGGAACCGATTATCGGTGCTTCTGTTGTGGTAATGGGGACTACTAACGGGTGTATCACGGATTTTGATGGAAAATTTTCTTTAGAAGTTCCTGAATTTCCTGTGAAGTTACAAATAAGTTATATTGGTTATAAGTCTCAAGAAATAGCCGTGCATGATACAAAAACCATTCAGGTGGTATTGCGTGAGGATACTGAAACTTTAGACGAAGTGGTGGTAGTGGGCTACGGCTCACAGAAAAAGGCAAACCTGACAGGAGCTGTTGCCTCGGTCAAAATGGATGAAGTGATTGGTGACCGTCCGCTGGTTAATGCCGCTGAGGCGTTGCAAGGAACCGTGCCGGGATTACTTGTTTCAAGTAATGGTAATGATCCAGGACAAGGGAAGAAATTTCAGGTTCGCGGAGCTTATTCTGTCGGTATAAAGAACGATGATGGTTCGTATGGTAATACCATTGAACCGTTGGTACTGATTGATAATGTGGAAGGTGATATTGATATGATTAATCCTGAAGATATTGAGACGGTAACTGTTTTGAAAGATGCTGCTTCGGCAGCTATTTATGGTGCGCGTGCAGCAGGTGGTGTTATTCTGATTACTACCAAACGTCCTAAAGGTGGTACTAGCTTTCAATTGAATTATAATAATAATTTTGCCTTTTCGAATGCTATAAACCTTCCCAAACAAGCTCCGCTAATGGATTATCTGCAAGCTTACTCGGATGCTGCCGGTGATCAGTTTTGGACTCCCGGGGCTCCTAGTGTAAGTAGATGGATGGAGTTGTTGAAGCAATATCAACAAGATCCTTCTTCATTGCAGACTATGGGGGATGGTATTTATAAGGATACGGATGGGTCACTTTATTATATGAATGAAAAGGACTTGGTGAAGAATATGCTCGAAACCAGTTTTCAGATGACTCATAATATTTCTGCTACCGGCGGTACGGATAAATTGAGATATAGATTATCCGCTGGTTATTTATCGAATGATGGTATTCTAGTGACTAATAAAGATAAATATGACAGAATGAATGTAAGCAGTTTTGTTTCCGCAGATATTACATCTTGGTTCACACAAGAAGCTACACTAAGCTATGCACATAGTAAAAAGACTTTGCCGGCATCAGCTTTGGGTGGTATTTATTCCACTCGTCTGGCATCTTTCTATCCCGAAGGAGTGTGTCCGGAGGAGCGGATGATTTAGGTGGAGAAGGACTACCCTATTTTACTCCGAGGAATCAGGTAGAATGGTCAAATCCTTCAAAAACGATTAATGACAATCCGCGTATTTTTTTAAAATCTATTTTGAAGCCTCTGAAAGGGTTGGAGATTGCATTTGAATATACATTTGATAAGAATATATATGATTATCATTGGTATACCGGAAGTGTGCCCTATACTACTATACAAGGAGGTAAAGATGTAACTCCGACCAATGATTATCTGCGTAAGTACAAGCAATATACAGACTATAATGCTTTCAACCTGTATGGGACGTATGATTTTTCTTTAGGCGATCATCGTTTTAAGGTTATGGCTGGTTTCAATCAGGAATCGAAATATAAAGAAACTTTAGATGCCTACTCTTATGGACAGGCTATTACAGATATTCCTGCTATGGGATCAGGAACTTCTACCATCAAGGTCAATGACTCTTATGATGAATTTGCCGTGCGTGGTGGTTTCTTTCGTGTGAATTATAATTATAGAGACAAATATCTTTTAGAAGTGAATGGACGTTATGACGGTTCTTCTAAATTTCCCAAAGAAAACCGGTTTGGTTTCTTCCCTTCTGTTTCTGTGGGCTGGCAGATTGCACAGGAAAAATTCATGGAAGCTACACGCGATTGGCTGGGAGGATTGAAAATACGTGCATCTTATGGTGAGATTGGTAATCAGAATGTTCCCTCTTATTCCTATACTCCGACTATGGAATTGAATAATAAGTATAACGGATGGTTATCAGGTAGTGATTTTGTAACCGCCATTAGTTCATTACCAGCGTTGGTCAGCAACAGCTTTACATGGGAAAAAGTGGGAACACTGGATTTCGGATTGGATATATCTTTGCTGAACAATCGTTTGAATGGTACATTTGATTGGTATCAACGGGATACTAAAGGTATGCTTGCTCCAGGTATGCAGTTACCGGGGGTGGTAGGTGCGAGCGCCCCATATCAGAATACGGCCGACATGCGTACTACTGGCTGGGAACTAAATTTGAACTGGAGAGATCAGATTGGTAAAGTAAGTTATCGTGTTGGTTTCAACTTGTCAGACAGTAAATCTAAAATAATGAAATATAATTCCAATGAGTCAAAAATACTAACGAGCACATTGAGCAACGGAAATACTTTTTGGAATTATTATGAAGGAAAGGAAATTGGAGAAATCTGGGGTTATGAAGCTAATGGATTTTATACAGTTGATGATTTTGAAAGCACCTCGTCTTGGATATTAAAGGATGGAATTACCGCTTTGGAGGGATATTCACCGCGGCCGGGTGATTTGAAGTTTAAAAACTTGAGAGATGAAGAAGGGAAAGAAAATATCATTACTTCCGGTAATAACACAGTGGACAATCCGGGAGACCGTAAAGTTATCGGGAACAATATGCCTCGTTATCTATATGGTATCAATTTGGGGGCTAGTTATGGAGGTTTTGATTTGAATATCTTCTTGCAGGGAACAGGTAAACGTGACGCTTGGATTGCCAATACATTGAATATGCCTTTATACGCGGATTTTAAATTTGTACCTTTGTATGATGATTTGAGCAATTATTGGAAACCGGCCGATTTAGCAGCAGGTGATTATACTTGCAGCAATCCGAATGCTGAATTTCCACGTGTTTATGGAAATTATGGAAACCAAGGCTCTAACTATCGTCAATCGGACAAATTTCTGTCAGATGCTTCTTATTTACGTATTAAAAATGTAACTCTGTCCTATACAGTTCCTAAGGCATGGGTGTCGAAGCTGACATTGAAGCAGTTGAAAGCATTTGTCAGCATTGAAAATTTGGCTACGTTTTCATCATTACCGAAGGGAATTGATCCGGAGACTTTGAATTGGAACTATCCTGCATCGCGCACAGTTTCATTTGGTATAAACCTTACATTATAAATCACCTTTTAATCGAGTAAGCAATATGAAAAAGATATTTATAAGTTTTGCCATCTTGGCAGGCGTTACGCTCTCGGGATGTAACGATAGTTTTTTGGATAAACTTCCGGTAACTGATCCGACGGAAGAAACCGTTTTTAAGTCATACGATAATTTTTTGGCATTTATGTGGCCTTGTTATGAGATGTTTTCAAACACGGATATCGCTACCTCTGTAAATGGCATAGGGCAAAATTCTCACTATCAAGGAGATATAAATGCAGGTTTTATGGATTCTAAGTATGAGTCCAGCTCTAATAATTATGCTTACCAGAAGATAACAAGCACAGCTACGGGAAATGGCTGGAGCTTTGGATACTTGCGTCGTATCAATATGATGCTGACGCACATTGATGGTTCCAATCTGACGGATGTTGAGAAAAACCATTGGAAGGCAGTAGGTTATTTTTTCCATTCTTACTGGTATATGGAACTGATAAATCGTTTTGGTGATATTCCTTGGATAGAAACCGTTCTGAATGATGAATCTCCCGAGGCGTATGGTCCTCGGGTGGCTCGTAAAGAAGTGGCGGATAAAGTTCTGGACCGTTTGAAATGGGCGGAAGAAAATATAGGCGATTTCCAAAGCAGGGATGGTGATAACACCATTAATCGTGACTGTATTCGTGCGGCTATTTCACGTTTTACATTACGTGAGGGAACGTGGCGCAAATATCATGAACTTGGAGATTATGATAAGTATTTCACGGAATGTATTCGTGTGTCCAAGTTATTGATGGATGATTATCCTACTTTATATTATGGCACGGACGGACAGCCTGCTGCGGGTTATGGCGAGATGTGGACAACGGAAAGTTTAAAGGGGATTCCGGGAGTGATTCTATATAAGGAATATGTCGATGATATCAATAACTGTAACTATAGTTATATGGAGCATACCTCTTCGCATTATGTGGAGATGAATCAAAAGACCGTTGATCTATATTTGATGAAAAACGGTAAACCTATTTTAAATCATGCTTCCAGTTATCATGGTGACAAGGATATGTATGCCACATTCCGTGATAGAGACCCCCGCTTGTATCATACCGTAATCCCTCCTTACAAAGTAAAAGCGGGTAAAGGAGACTATCCTACTTGGTCATATACAGATGATCCTGCCGATCGTGAATATATTGATATTATGAAACCTAATGAATCATGTTCTAATCCGGGTACAGGTATGAAACGTTTGCCCGGTCAGAACTGGAGTGCTTCGTTGGTTCCTGAAATTCCTCGATTGGGAACAGGGGCGTTTGTTACATGCCGATCGGGCTATTATGTCTGGAAGAATTGGAGCCAGTGGGAAAAGAGTTTTAATAACGGTGCACAAAACACAGCCGACAAGCCTATTTTTAAGATAGAAGAGGTTTTATTGAATTATGCCGAAGCCATGTTTGAAGCAGGACAATTCAATCAACCGGTTGCTGATATTACTATTAATAAATTGCGTGACCGTGCTGGAGTTGCTCAAATGGTTGTTGCTGATATTAATGATAGTTTTGATCCTAATCGTGGCAAATACTACCCTAAAGGCAATGATAATGGCATTTTGGTGGATCCTGTATTATGGGAGATACGTCGTGAAAGAATTATTGAGCTGATGGGAGAAGGTTTTGGTTTCTATGATATCAGACGTTGGAGAATGGCACCTTGGTTCTTGAATAAGACTGCAACAGGATTATGGCTTTCAAAAGAAAAGGCGGCAGCGGCGGGATATACTTTGTATAACACGGAGACAGGCTATTCGGATGGAGCAACAGGGACAATGAAAGAGGGATATCTGTATTTGTTCAATGACCCATTGAAAGAGGGCAAAGGATGGTTGGAGAAATATTATTTATATCAGGTTCCGACAACTGAAATATTGTTGAATCCTGCTTTGGAACAGAATCCAGGTTGGTAAATAGGTAAATGTTAATATAAAGTCGTCTTTATATAATTTTTATTTGAGGCGACTTTATTATTTCATCAATTGGAATATTTTCCATATCTTGCTCAAAGAAAAACTAATTCAATAAACTGTATAATGAAAAATCGAAACCTCTTTCTTTTAACCAGTGGGCTGGCATTTCCTTTATTAGGTGCTTATGCCCAGAAAACCCCTAAACCGAATATCATTTATATAATGTGTGATGATATGGGGTATGGTGATTTAGGGTGTTATGGTCAGCCCTACATCAGTACGCCGAATATTGATAATATGGCTAAGGAAGGTATGCGTTTTACACAGGCGTATGCCGGTAGTCCGGTAAGTGCTCCATCTCGTGCTTCATTTATGACCGGGCAACACTCCGGACACTGTGAAGTACGTGGAAATAAAGAATACTGGCGTGATGTCCCCATGGTGAAATATGGCGTAAATGAGGATTACTCCGTGGTGGGGCAGCATCCATACGATCCCGGCCATGTGATTATACCTGAAATAATGAAAGATAACGGTTATACCACCGGTATGTTTGGCAAATGGGCAGGGGGCTATGAAGGTTCTGTTTCTACTCCGGACAAGCGGGGGATTGATGAATATTATGGTTATATCTGTCAGTTTCAGGCTCATTTATATTATCCTAACTTCTTGAACCGATATAGCAAGTCGGCAGGCGATACGGCAGTGGTCCGTGTGGTGATGGATGAGAACATCAACTATCCCATGTTTGGCAAGGATTATTTCAAGCGTTCCCAGTATTCGGCGGATATGATTCATGAAGAGGCGATGAAGTGGCTGGACAAACAAGACGGCAGGCAGCCGTTCTTCGGTATCTTTACCTATACCCTGCCCCATGCCGAGCTGGCACAACCCGAGGATTCCATTCTGGAAAGATATCAGAAGAAGTTTTTCAATGACAAGACATGGGGTGGCTCGGAAGGTTCGCGATATAATCCATCGGTACATACTCATGCACAGTTTGCCGGTATGATTACCCGTCTGGACTATTATGTGGGGGAAGTCTTGAAAAAGTTGAAGGAAAAAGGACTGGATGATAATACGATTGTGATTTTCACCAGTGACAATGGCCCTCATGAAGAAGGAGGAGCTGATCCTACCTTTTTTGGTCGTGACGGCAAACTTCGTGGATTGAAACGTCAATGTTATGAGGGAGGTATCCGTATTCCGTTCATTGTACGTTGGCCGGGCAAAGTACCCGAAGGAACGGTCAATGATCATCAGTTGGCTTTCTATGATTTGATGCCTACTTTCTGTGATTTGGCAGGTGTGAAGAATTATGTGAAAAAGTATACCAATAAGAAAAAGAAAGTGGATTATTTTGATGGTATTTCCTTTGCTCCGACTTTGCTAGGACAGGAAGGACAGAAAGAGCATGATTTCTTGTATTGGGAATTTGACGAAACCGATCAGATTGGTGTACGTATGGGAGACTGGAAGATGGTTGTGAAAAAAGGAAAGCCGTTTCTTTACAATCTTGCCACAGATATTCATGAAGACCATGATATCGCTGCCGGACATCCGGATATTGTAAAGCAAATGAAAGAGATTATCAAGTCACAGCATACGCCGAATTCTAATTTCTTCGTTACTTTGCCTTCATTTGAATAAATAGATTTTTTATTCTGATATTTTATTAAGTGCGGCATTGTTTTAAACTCTATATTTGAAACAAAAATGCCGCAGATTATTTATTCGGAGTAATTATTGTAGTGTCAGCGTCTTTACTTGTAATTCAGCATCTTTAGAATTACCCCCTACCATTATATCAAAGTTTCCGGCCAAGGTGCGCATCGTATTGGTCTGCGTGTCCCACCATTCCAGTTGTTTGGGGGTTAGTTCCAGTTCTACATTGACTGTTTTTCCGGCAGGGATTTGTACACGTTTGAAGGCGCGCAATGTTTTAGCCGGTCCTTCCGTATCTCCTTGTTTTTTCAGATATACTTGTACTGTTTCTTCTCCGTCACGTTCGCCGGTATTGGTTACAGGAACAACAATTCTGGCGGTTTCCCCTACTTTAACAGTTTGATCCAGTTTGATGTCACCATAGTTAAAAGTGGTATAACTCAAACCATAACCGAACGGGAAAAGAGGATCACCTTTAAAATAACGGTAAGTACGTCCTGTCATATTGTAATCTTCAAAATCGGGTAATTGTGCCGTATTCCGGTAGAAAGTTACCGGCAGACGTCCGGCAGGATTGTAATCGCCGAACAAGACTTCGGCAGCAGCCTTACCTCCGGATTGTCCCGGATACCATGCCTGTAAAATGGCCTGGCAATAGTGGGTTTCGGGTTCCATGGCAATGGGCGATCCGGAGAAATTGACAAAAACCACTTTCTTTCCGGCATCACATAGTGCCTTTATCAATTCGCGTTGAACAGCCGGTAGCTCGATGTCAGTGCGGTCTCCTCTGCGGAATCCCGGTAAATTAACCCCCATCTCCTCTCCTTCCAGGCTTGGAGAAATACCACCTGCAAATACTACGATATCCGCGTCTTTCACTTTTGCCACAGTGTTCTTTATGTTCACTTCCTCTTTAAATCCAAGATCGAAATTCAGTTGTGCGTCTCCACTGAAATATTGGAACCGGATTTCTATATCGTATGGTTTGCCTGCTTCTGCGTGCATGATATGGGTCTGTCCCCTACCCCCGTGTTTGTTAGTGAATTTCTTGACCTCTTCACCGTTTACCAGCAGTTGTGTGGCACCGCAGCTATAAAAGTTGAAAATAACCTCACCTGTTTCTTGGGGAGTAAATACACTTTGATAGATGGCCGAGAAATCAGTCAGGTTCACACCGGGAGCAAATACAGTGGCTCCGGACGTGCAGAGACGGAACGGTGTGGTGAGTTGTGCGGTGGCCGCCGCATTTCCTTCATATTCCTTGTTGTTCCAATAGCGGGCGGAGAATCCGGGACCTTCTTTAGAACTGCACTGGTTGAAAACGCTTCTGATTAGTGAGCGCTCTACCCAGCTGCAACCTTGTTCATAGATCAGCTTGTCATTCTCTCCCATGACCGAGCGGATACCTTCCAATAAGGTGATCGTATGTTTGGGAGTACCGTTATAATTACCCCATTGCATTACAGAGTCATTTGCGTTAGGTCCCATGACAGCGATGGTTTGTCCACCGCGTTTCAGTGGCAGGATATTATTTTTGTTCAGTAACAGCGTCATTGATTTGCGTGCTATATCTAGTGCCAGAGAGTCGTGTTCTGCCGAGCAAACCACCGAATAAGGGATTTTGGTCCATTCCACTTTGTCAGGATCATCCATTTCCCCCAATTCAAAGCGTGCCTTTAGCAGTCGTTTTACAGATACATCAATATCTTTTTCGCTGATCAAGCCTTTTTTAGCGCTTTCTACCAAGGCTTTATAACTGGAGCCACATTCCAGATCCGTACCGCTCAATACAGCAGCGGCAGAAGCCGATTCAGCGTCCGGATGTGTCTTGTGTCCTTTTTCCCGATAGAAATCGTCAATGGCGCCACAGTCTGAAAGTACAATGCCGTCATATCCCCAGCCTGACGGAGGATTTGTATCAGCAGCCGGTCGCTTCCGCAACAAGGATCGCCTTCCAGCCGGTTGTAGGCGCACATTACCTCTTTTACTTTCGCTTCTTTCACCAATGCTTCAAAAGGCACAAGGTAAGTTTCATGCAAGTCACGCGGTTTGATATTTTCCGCATTGAACTCATGACGGTTCCATTCCGGTCCTGAATGGACGGCAAAGTGTTTGGCGCAGGCGTGTATTTTATCGTATTTTTGATCAGCATCCGTGCCTTGCAATCCTTTCACCACGTTCACCCCCATGACACTTGTCAGGTAAGGGTCTTCTCCATACGTTTCAATACCTCTCCCCCATCTGGGATCACGATAAATATTGACGGTGGGTGTCCACATGGTCAGGCCTTGATACCGTTCGTAGCTTCCCGCTGCCGAGTATGCGGCGTTTTTGGCACGGGCTTCGTCCGATACTGCGGTATAGATGGTATGTATGGCGTCGGGATCAAAAGAAGCAGCCATGCCTATAGGCTGCGGAAAAACAGTAGCCAGTCCGCTTCGTGCCACTCCGTGCAAGGCTTCGTTCCACCAGTTATAAGGTTTGATGCCCAATCTTTCGACAGGTTTGGAGTTGTCCATCATTAAGGCCACTTTTTCTTCTAAGGTAAGTTGCTGCAATAAATCTTCTGCCCGTTCTTCAGGAGATAAATTGCTGTTTTTATAAGCCGGCTGACTGTTGCAACCACTCAGCATCACAAGGGAGGCGAATAAATATAGAATCTTGTTTCTCATAGTAAAATATAAAAATGATTAGTTATACGGCAAAAATAGAATAATTATGAAAATAGTCCGTGTATTTTTTGATTAAAAAGGTGGAAGATATTGTTTTTTATACAAAAAGGTAGAGCCTATATAAAAAGTTTCCGGCCGGATACATCGTATCGACCGGAAACGTATGAGATACAGTAAGTAATGACTATTTATATTCTGCCCAGTCTATCAGGCGCATATCCCCTTTCTTGGCCAGCGTATCGTGCATGGCCAGTGCAGCCGGAATACAATGAGGAGTCTGTCCTTTGGAAGACATTTTCACATAATCCCAAAGGATGTTCTTATAATCCGGATGTGCGCAATTTTCGATGATAGCCTTGGCTCGTTCTACCGGACTCTTGCCGCGTAAGTCAGCAACACCTTGTTCGGTGATAATGATGTTGACATCGTGTTCGCTGTGGTCTTCATGGGAAACCATGGGAACAATGGCACTGATTCTTCCTTCTTTTGCCACGGACGGACAAGTAAAGATGGAAATATAGGCATTGCGGGTGAAGTCACCGGAACCACCGATGCCGTTCATCATTTTGGTGCCGCTGATGTGGGTAGAGTTCACATTGCCGTAAATATCTGCCTCGATGGCTGTATTGATGGATATAACACCGAGACGGCGGATAATCTCCGGACTGTTTGAGATTTCAGACGGACGCATGACCAGTTTGTCGCGGAAGAAGTCGATATCATCATAAATACTTTGCAGACATTCGTTTGTGACAGTCAATGAGCAGGTACTTCCAAATTTTACACGTCCCTGGCGGATCAGGTCCACCACTGCATCCTGCAATACTTCCGTGTACATCTCAAAAGCGGGGATTGTCTTGTCCCGTCCCAGGCACCCAATACGGCATTGGCAATGTTGCCCACTCCGCTTTGCAACGGCAGGAAGCCGGCAGGGATAATACCTCGTTTCATATCGGCTGCCAGGAAATCGGCTACATTCTGTCCAATCTGGTCGGTGATAGGATCCGGTGCGGTAAACGAGCGGGCTTGGTCGGGGGTGTTCACTTCCACTACACCGATTATTTTCTTCGGATCTACCTGCACGTAGGGCAAGCCGATGCGGTCACTGGGTTTGAAGATGGGAATTTCACGGCGGTAAGGCGGGTCAAGCGGTTCATAAACATCATGCAGGCCCATACCGTTTTTACTGTGGGCGGCATTCAGTTCGATAATTATTTTGTCTGCCAGACGGGCAATGGTAGGAGCGATACCTCCGGCGGCTGTCAGATATACTTTGCCGTCGGGTGTGATTTCGCATGCTTCCAGAATAGCGACATTTACTTTACCCATGAAGCCATAACGTACTTCCTGTGCCATTTGTGACAAGTGGATGTCATTGTATGCTATTTCACCGTTGTTTACAGCTTTGCGGAAATCAGGGTTGGTTGTGTAAGGGGCACGGTAACGGATTGCTTTTACCCTGGCCAAGATGCCATCTGTAGCATCTCCTGTAGAGGCGCCGGTGAGAATACCAATTTGGAACGGATTACCTTTGGCATGTTCTTCTTCTGCTATTTTTGCAATTTCGGGTGTTACGGCTTTCGGTGTTCCTGCCGGAGTGAAGCCACTAAGTCCGATGTTGTAGCCATGCTTGATACAGCTGGCTGCTTCGGCTGCGGAAATAATATTAAATCCCATGATATTCAATGTGTTATTCTTATTAGTATAGTTGTTATTAATATTTGCGATTAAAAATCTCTGAATAAATGAAAGCGCGCCGCGCCTCTTCTTTGGTGCTCAGTTTGATGGGAGTCCGTTTTTCCTTTTTGGCTTCTTCCCGGGGGGAGGCTGGCGTTTGCTTTACCACCGGCTGATGCTGCATACGGTGAGTCTGAGGTTTGCGGACTTTCCGGGTGGGAGAAACAGGAAGCTCCTCTCTTATGTTCTCCTCTCCTATTTCAGGAAACATATCTGTAAGCACTTCCTTGGGGGAAGGTGTTTTCTTCTCTTTGCCGGCTTTTGAGATTTGTTGCACGATGGCCACAACAATGATTACTATAAATATGATAACCTGAATGATATCCATACTTTCCTTTTTTTATATAATGAATGCTCAAAGTTAGGAAATAATTTCTTAACTAGCTCTATAAAAGGACATAAAAAAAGGAAGAGAACTTCACAGTTGTCTTCCCCTATTTTTTTAACCTAAACCTTAACTATGAAAAAATCTAATGTTTTTCGAAAGCAAATATGCGAATTATAATCATACGTTGGTAACGTTAACGGTCTTTTTTGTTCACCGGTTATGATTATTTAACGGTTTAATGCATAAATCTCTTATAATATTCAATTTCCAGCCCTTTTATTCGTTTAATTTGTCGGTAACTCTGTATCTTTGCCTGCGAAACCATAAAACAGAGAAAATATGAAAGAAACAACAGGAGCAGACTTTAAATCTGCAACTGATTCCGAAAACAAAAAATTGTTTATCGAGACGTACGGATGCCAGATGAATGTAGCTGATAGCGAAGTGATTGCTTCTATCATGCAGATGGCAGGATACCATGTGTGCGAGACGCTGGATGAGGCGGACGCTGTGTTCATGAACACTTGTTCCATCCGCGACAATGCGGAGCAAAAGATTCTGAACCGTCTGGAGTTTTTCCACTCCATGAGGAAGAATAAACGTAGGAATCTGATTGTCGGCGTGTTGGGCTGTATGGCAGAGCGTGTGAAAGATGATTTAATTGAGAACCATCATGTAGATCTTGTTGTGGGACCGGATGCCTATCTCACCTTGCCCGACTTGATCGCTTCGGTGGAAGCAGGGGAGAAAGCTATCAATGTGGAGCTTTCTACTACAGAAACCTATCGGGAGGTGATTCCGTCGCGTATTTGCGGCAATCATATTTCCGGCTTTGTATCCATTATGCGTGGTTGCAATAATTTCTGTCATTATTGCATTGTGCCTTATACCCGCGGACGCGAGCGTAGCCGTGATGTGGAGAGTATTCTGAATGAAGTGCGCGACTTGGCGGCCAAAGGCTATAAAGAAGTGACGTTGCTGGGACAGAATGTCAATTCCTATCGTTTTGAGAAAGAGGGTGAGGTGATTACTTTCCCGATGCTGCTCCGCACGGTGGCCGGGGCGGTTCCGGACATGCGTGTCCGTTTTACCACTTCGCATCCCAAGGATATGAGTGACGAAACCCTGCAGGTCATTGCGGAAGTGCCCAATGTGTGCAAGCATATTCATTTACCGGTGCAAAGCGGCAGCTCGCGCATCTTGAAGCTGATGAACCGCAAATATACCCGTGAGTGGTATTTGGAAAGGGTAGCGGCTATCCGCCGTATCATTCCCGATTGTGGTCTGAGTACTGATATTTTCTCGGGCTATCATTCGGAAACGGAAGAAGACCATCAGGAATCCTTATCCTTGATGCGTGAATGTGCGTATGATTCCGCCTTTATGTTTAAATACTCCGAACGCCCCGGAACGTATGCTTCCAAGCATCTGCCGGATGACGTGCCCGAAGAGATCAAGATACGCCGGCTGAATGAAATCATTGAATTGCAGAACCGTCTTTCTGCCGAGAGCAACGCCCGTGATGTGGGCAAGACCTTCGAAGTGATGGTGGAAGGTGTTTCCAAGCGTTCCAGAGAACAACTTTTTGGCCGTACACAGCAAAATAAGGTGGTGGTCTTTGATCGTGGCAATCATCGTATCGGTGATTTTGTCCATGTACGCATCACCGAGGCCAGCTCGGCTACATTGAAGGGAGAAGAGGTGTTCTGATGGGGAAGAAAGAAGAATATAAGGAAAAGAACTTGCAGTATTTGCAAGTTCTTTCTACACAGGAAGGCATTTGCCCTTTGCCTTGTAATATGTTTTACAAAGTATTGCAGACAGGTACGGGTACAGTTTCACCTACGATCCGCAGTATTGTCACCGTTCATTATCGGGGGAGTCTGATAAACGGGAAAGAGTTTGATAATTCATATAACCGTAACTGTCCCGAAGCTTTCCGGCTGTGTGATGTCATAGAGGGATGGCAGCTGGCGCTTCAACGTATGCATGTAGGAGATAAATGGGTGGTTTATATTCCTTATACCATGGGATACGGCAGCCGTACAAGCGGGCCGATTCCCGCTTTCTCTACATTAATATTCGAAGTGGAACTGCTGGGCATTGCCTGAAAACGAATTCTTAACTTATACTCTTAAAAGTACTTAAAGGATAGCCCTTCTCATTCAATTTATTTGTTATTTTGCAGCAAATTAGGGCGAAAAGTGGATATACTCAAAATAAATACTTGTCCGTTGTGCGGCGGAAAACATTTGGGACATGCAATCACTTGTACGGATCACTATGCTTCGGGCGAACAATTCAGTTTGGTTCGCTGCGATGACTGTGGCTTTATCTTTACACAAGGCGTACCCGTGGAAGCCGAGATAGGTCGGTATTATGAGACTCCCGATTACATTTCACACACCGATACCCGCAAGGGGCTGATGAACCGTGTATATCACGAGGTGCGCAAGTATATGTTGTCGCGCAAAGCCAAGCTGATAAAACGCACCTCCGGCCTGAGCAAGGGTACGTTGCTGGACATCGGTACAGGTACCGGATATTTCAGCAATGCCATGAAAGAACGTGGCTGGCGGGTGAAAGCCATTGAGAAAAGCCCGCAGGCGCGTGCGTTTGCCAAAGAACATTTTGAACTGGATGTAGATGCCGAGGACGCGTTGGCTGGGTATGCCGATGAGTCTTTTGACGCCATTACTCTATGGCATGTGATGGAGCATCTGGAACATCTGAATGAAACGTGGGAGAGACTGGCCGGACTGTTAAAGGAGAGGGGAGTGCTGGTAGTGGCTGTGCCCAATGCCAGTTCGTATGACGCGGAAAAGTATAAGGAATGGTGGGCGGCATACGATGTGCCCCGTCATTTATGGCATTTTACCCCTTCCGTCATGCAACAATTCGGGGTCAAGCATGGTTTTAAATTAGCGGAACAGCATCCGATGCCTTTTGATGCTTTTTATGTATCCATGCTGACGGAAAAATATAAAGGCAGCCGTTTGTCCTTTTTGAAGGGAATGTGGACAGGTATGTTGGCCTGGTTCAGTTCACTGGCGAAAAAAGAACGCAGTAGTTCAATGATTTATGTATTCAGAAAGAAGTGATTATGGGAAAAAAGTCAGGGTCCTTTTTCGATATGCAGTTCATTACTTCCAGCATCAGTACGATGCTGGTGTTGCTCTTGTTGGGGATGGTGGTATTCTTCGTGCTGTCTGCCAACAACTTGTCCAGGTATGTACGCGAGAACATCAGTTTTTCCGTACTCATCAGTGATGACATGAAAGAGACGGATGCTTTGAAATTCCAGAAAAAATTGAATGAAGAGCCTTTTGTGAAAGAAACTTCCTATATATCGAAAGATCAGGCCTTGAAAGAACAGACCGAAGCGATGGGCACAGACCCGGCTGAATTTCTGGGATATAACCCTTTCACAGCCTCTATTGAAATAAAACTGAATGCCGACTATGCCCATTCGGACAGCATCTCCTGGATAGAGCAAAAAATAATGCAGAACAAGAAGGTGATGGAGATCAATTATCCTCAGGATCTATTGGATGCGGTGAACAGCAACATTCGGAAAATCAGCTTTTTGCTGCTGGGACTGGCTGCGCTGCTTACCCTTATCTCTTTTGCGCTGATCAATAACACCATCCGTCTGGCCATTTACTCCAAGCGTTTTCTGATTCATACCATGAAACTGGTAGGGGCAAGCTGGGGATTTATCCGCCGTCCTTTTCTGGTGCGGAATATATGGATCGGTGTATTGGCTGCCGCCATGGCGGATGCGGCATTGATAGGAATGGCGTACGGGCTGGTAAGATATGAACCCGAATTGATTGAGATTATTACTCCTATGACCATGCTTATGGTAATGGGTTCTGTTTTTGTGTTTGGTGTGGTTATTACCTTTATGTGTGCATATATATCGATCAACAAATACTTGCGCATGAAAGCTAGTGCGTTGTATTACATTTAATAATAAAAGAATATGGACAGACAGAAATTCGCCTTTGATAAAATTAATTTTATATTGCTAGCCATAGGCATGGCAGTGATTATTGTCGGTTTCCTGCTGATGACAGGACCCAGTTCGACAGAAGGATATTTTGAGCCGGACATCTTTAGTGTACGCCGCATCAAGGTGGCTCCTGCCGTATGCTTCTTTGGTTTTATATTTATGATTTACGGCATTGTCCGCAAACCGAAGGACAAGGAAGAAGTGATTAATTCTTAATTTTTTAATTCTTAATTTTTTAATTCTTAATTTTATTTAAAGGATGGAATGGTTTGAGGCATTGATCCTTGGTTTGCTCCAGGGATTGACAGAATATCTGCCGGTCAGCAGTAGTGGTCATCTGGCCATCGGTTCGGCATTGTTTGGCATACAAGGGGAAGACAATCTGACTTTTACCATAGCAGTGCATGTGGCTACGGTACTCAGTACGTTGGTTGTCTTGTGGAAAGAAATAGACTGGATATTCCGCGGCTTGTTCAAGTTCGAAATGAATGCGGAGACAAAATATGTGATCAATATTTTGATATCCATGATTCCTATCGGCATTGTGGGCGTGTTTTTTAAAGATTATGTGGAAGAGATTTTCGGTTCCGGCTTGCTCATTGTGGGTTGCATGCTGTTGCTGACAGCTCTGCTGCTTACTTTCTCTTATTATGCAAAACCTCGTGTAAAAGAGAACATTAGCATGAAGGATGCGTTTATTATAGGTCTGGCACAAGCTTGTGCCGTGATACCAGGATTATCCCGTTCGGGCACTACCATTGCTACGGGGCTGCTGTTGGGAGACAACAAGGCGAAACTGGCCCAGTTCTCTTTCCTGATGGTGATTCCTCCCATATTAGGTGAGGCGTTGCTGGATGGCATGAAGATTGTGAAAGGGGCTGCGTCCGGAACGTCGGATATATCTGTATTGTCACTGGTTGTAGGTTTTTTGGCAGCTTTCATATCAGGCTGTGTAGCTTGCAAGTGGATGATTAATATTGTGAAGAAGGGCAAGTTGATTTATTTTGCTATCTATTGTGCCATTGCCGGTGCTGTTACGATAGCGTGTACATTGATATAATTGAATGAATTTTAAAGAAGGAGAAGTTTTATACTTTGACAAGCCGCTGAAATGGACTTCGTTTGCAGTGGTGAACAAGATCAGATACCATATTTGCCGCAAACTGGGGGTGAAGAAGATAAAGGTGGGACATGCCGGGACATTGGATCCGCTGGCCACCGGAGTGATGATTATTTGTACGGGTAAGGCGACGAAACGCATTGAGGAGTTCCAGTACCACACCAAGGAGTACGTTGCCACCTTGCAGCTGGGGGCTACCACTCCCTCGTTCGATCTGGAGAAGGAGATAGACGCCACCTATCCTACGGAGCATATCACCCGCGAGCTGGTAGAGGAGACTTTGCAGCGCTTCATCGGCAGAATAGAACAGGTACCGCCTGTTTTTTCGGCTTGCAAGGTAGACGGCAAGCGCGCTTACGATCTGGCCCGCAAGGGTGAGGAAGTGGAGTTGAAAGCCAAAACGCTGATTATAGACGAGATAGAGTTGCTGGAATGTAATCTGCGAGATTAAAATCAGGGTCGTGTGCAGCAAAGGCACTTATATCCGTGCATTGGCCCGTGATATTGGCGAAGCTCTGAATAGTGGCGCCCATCTGACGGGGCTGGTACGTACCCGGGTGGGAGAGGTGAAACTGGAGCACTGCCTGTCGGTGGAAAGTTTCCCGGAATGGCTTGACCAACAAGAGATTGAAGAAGTTATAAACGAATAAGGAGAGATAAGATGAAACTGTCGCAATTTAAATTTAAACTGCCGGAAGATAAAATAGCTTTGTATCCGGCGAAGTACAGAGACGAGTCGCGTCTGATGGTTGTTCACAAATCAACAGGCAAGATTGAACACAAGGTCTTCAAGGATATCCTGGACTATTTTGATGATAAAGATGTGTTTATCTTTAATGATACGAAAGTTTTCCCTGCACGTTTGTATGGAAATAAGGAAAAGACCGGAGCCCGTATCGAGGTATTCCTGCTGCGCGAGCTGAACGAGGAGTTTCACTTGTGGGATGTGCTGGTCGATCCTGCCCGTAAGATCCGCATCGGTAACAAGCTTTATTTTGGTGAGGACGATTCCATGGTGGCCGAGGTGATTGATAACACCACTTCCCGTGGACGTACGCTGCGTTTCCTCTATGAAGGTTCTCACGACGAGTTCAAGAAGGCACTGTATGCGTTGGGAGAGGCTCCGCTGCCCAGTTTCATCCGTCGTCCGGTAGAAGAGGAAGATGCCGAGCGTTTCCAGACTATCTTTGCCAAGAACGAAGGGGCTGTGACAGCTCCCACTGCCGGACTTCATTTCAGCCGCGAGCTGATGAAGCGTATGGAAATCAAAGGTATAGACTTTGCCTTTGTGACGATGCATGCCGGGCTGGGTAACTTCCGCGAGATAGATGTGGAGGATCTTACCAAGCATAAGATGGACTCGGAGCAGATGTATGTCAATGCGGATGCGTGCCGTATTGTGAATAATGCCAAGGACGAAGGAAAGAACATTTGTGCGGTAGGAACGACAGTGATGCGCACGATAGAGACTGCGGTAGGTACGGACGGTCATCTGAAGGAGTTTGACGGCTGGACCAATAAGTTCATTTTCCCTCCCTACGATTTCTCGGTAGCCAACAGTATGGTTACCAACTTCCACCTGCCTCTTTCCACTTTGCTGATGCTGGTGGCTGCCTACGGTGGTTATGATCTGGTGATGGAGGCTTATCACACAGCGTTGAAGGAAGATTACCGTTTCGGTACATACGGCGACGCCATGTTGATTTTGGATAAGTAATACCGGTTGGGGAGCGGCGTATGAAGGTTTATTTAGGACTTGGAACCAATCTGGGTGATAAAGAGTCGAATCTGCATGTTGCTGTCCGGAAGATAAATGAGCGGATAGGGGAGGTTACTGCCCTTTCCGCTTTTTATGTAACCGCCCCTTGGGGGTTTTCTTCTGAAAATTCATTTCTGAATGCCGCCTGCTGTGTGGAGAGTGAGCTTCCTCCTTTGGATCTATTGCGGGAAACACAGGCGATAGAGCGTGAATTGGGCCGGATGAAGAAGTCGGTGGGGGTAATTATAGTGACCGCCTGATTGATATAGATATTCTGTTGTACGGCGATTTAATACTGCATACGCCGGAGTTGGAAATCCCTCACCCCCTGATGACGGAACGGAGGTTTGTCATGGATCCGCTGGCGGAGATTGCACCGGGTGTGGTGCATCCGGTGCTGGGGAAAAGGCTGGGGGAGCTTTAATTCATTTTACTTCTTTGTTTTCTTTCCTAAAAAGAAACTTTTGCTTATATTTGTCTTTCACTGAAAGAAAGATTAGATAAATATTGTCTTTATGAAAAGGAAAGAATTACTAAAAGAGTTGATAGTGACATTTCAGGAATCATTGCCTGTGCCGGTATATTCCCGTGAGTTGAAACTCCCGGTGGACAGCCGGAAGATAATAACTGTTCCGGGTGTAAGGCGGTGTGGAAAATCATCTCTTTTCTTGCTGGTTATTAATGACTTGTTATCCTCCGGCATCAAGAAAGAACAGATTCTTTTTTTGAATTTTGATGATGAGCGTTTGCAGTTCAATGTAGAGAATCTGGACGAGATCCTTCAGGCTTATCAGGAATTATATCCTGATATATCTTTGAAGAATGCTTATTTGTTCTTTGATGAGATACAGGTTGCAGATGGCTGGCAACCTTTTGTACGTCGTATTTATGAACATACCTGCAAAAATATTTTTATAACGGGAAGTAATTCAAAGATGTTATCTTCCGAACTCTCTACTTCGCTCAGAGGGAGGACTTTGCAATATGAAGAATTTCCATTGTCTTTCAAGGAGTATTGCAGTTTCTTAAATATAAATACAAATTACTATACTCTTCCTAACAGGGCGAAATTACTTGCGGCTTTTCGGGATTATCTGGCGATGGGTGGGTTTCCGGAAGTGGTGCTGGCCGGAACAATTTATAAGGAAAGAATTTTGCAGGAGTATTTTTTTGTCATGCTTTATAAAGATTTGGTGGAAAGATACGAGATCAAGAATCCGGAACCTGTACGTTACTTCATTAAACGGGTGATGGCCAATTTGACGAAGCCTACCTCTATCAATCGTATTTATAATGAAATGAAATCGCAAGGTGTCAGTATAGGTAAAAATACGCTTTATGATCTTATCGTGCAAACCGAGTCTGTTTATCTTTTCTTTCCGCTTACCAAGTATGATCCGTCTTTGGTGAAAGAAAGCAGTGGTGATAAAAAGTATTATTGCATAGACAATGGATTGCGCTCTATATTGCTGAACCCGATGAGTGATGATCATGGAAAGCTGTTGGAAAATATCGTCTATCTTCATTTGCGGCGTCATTTATCTTTATCGGATAGCCTGCATTATTATAAAAACAAGAAGGAATGTGATTTTTTGGTGATAGAACAACAACAGATTTCCCAATTGATACAAGTATCGTATGACATTCATGATCTGGAAACTCGCCGGCGGGAAATAGAAGGGTTATTGGAAGCTGCTTTGGCAACGGGATGCCGTAAGCTTCTTATTTTGACGATGGAGGAGGAGGAGGAATTTGTGGAACAGGGGCATACTATTCAGGTTCTTCCGGTTTGGAAATGGATGTTGCAAGTACCAGAGTAGGGGGAATCTGCGTCAGGCAGATATAGGCTTGTCATGATGCCGTTAGTGGAAAATAGCACCGGGTGTGGTGCATCCGTGTTGGGGAAAAGGCTGGGGGAGCTTAGCCTGTAAGACCGGAATTAAAAAGGGACGGAAAATCCTTCAAATCCGTCATGGGGGTGTAAATGGCTGATTGGTAGAGCGTTGTTATGAAGGATTCCATTACGAATCCTTCATATATGTTTCAGAAGCATCTTATATGTAACCGGGCTGAAAGATGCTTACAGTAAAATTCTTATTCTAAGATTTCCTCCGGTATAGTTTCATGTTTTGACAAGGTGGTTTCTATCTCATAATTGGAATCTACCCCTATCCAGTAACGACCGATAGACAGGGGCGGGAAGGAGATGCACGAAAGGCAAATGTGGGACAATCTTGTTTTCAGTTCAAAATACCAATATAACAATTATCGCCGTCAATGGGGATGATTATATTTCGTTGACCGATTTGGCACGACATAAAAGTGATGAACCTAACGCCGTGATTGCAAATTGGTTGCGCAATCGCAACACAATAGAGTATTTAGGCATTTGGGAACAGCTTTACAATCCGAATTTTAAACCCACCGAATTCGAGGGGTTTAGACGGCAGGCCGGGCTGAATGCATTTACGCTCTCGCCAAAGAAATGGTTGGAAGCGACAAATGCTGTTGGTATAATCGCTAAATCAGGACGTTATGGTGGAACGTATGCGCATAAAGATATTGCGTTGAAGTTCGCAAGCTGGATTTCTGTTGAGTTTGAACTCTACATCGTCAAGGAATTTCAGCGACTCAAGACGGAGGAACAGCAGTTGTTGGGTTGGTCGGCGAAACGTGAGCTGTCGAAAATCAACTACCGCATACATACCGATGCCATAAAGCAGAATCTTATCCCTGCGGAAGTAACTCCAGCACAGGCGGGCATCATCTACGCTAATGAAGCCGATGTGCTGAATGTGGCGATGTTCGGTGTAACGGCAAAGCAATGGCACGAAGCCAATCCCGACCTCAAAGGGAACATACGCGACTACGCTACAATCAACGAACTTATCTGCCTGTCAAATATGGAAAATCTCAATGCGGTTTTCATCGAGCAGGGCATTACGCAGGGTGAACGGCTTGTGAAGCTGAACCAGATAGCCATTCATCAGATGGGCGTATTGGAAAGCAGTAACAATGATAGAAAATTGCTGAAATAAAATGAAGCAGTGGCAGAAAATAATAGGTATAGCTGGAATAGTCTTGTTGGCTTACGCGTATATCGAGGTTTTGTGAAACTATTTGCAGGTAATGAATTTTTCCGGAGCCTGGCACACGAATATAGAGCAGAAGTGGTTTGTTTATTATATCGACAAGAATATAAAATTATTTTAGGCTTACCATATACTATCATTTATTGATTTGATGATAATCACATGCTTGTTCGTTTGCCTTTGGCGGAAAGGGGGTAAAAAATGGAGCTGAACGATAAGAGATTTTGGGTGATGTTAGAGAATACATGGCTCTCCCTCCCTTCTTTCGTAATTGTGCAACATTTTAATAATACCGCCGGGAGTGGCACGTTTGACCGAAATGGTGGTACTGCTATTGAAGGTGATAATGAGAAGTTCTTCATGAGGTTATTCTAGTCAGGTAAAAGCAAGCCGTTGAGAAAAAGTTGCGGATATATCGCAAATGCGCCAGCCACAAGGGAAGCACCTGTGGTTGTAATCCAAACTTCTGCTTGTAATGTGGATTGATGAGCCATAATTTCCGATTGACAATCTGGTGCTGATTCGCTTTCATCATTTTTTCAAAAGATTCTATGGTAACTTTGCATTGTTTAATCTCAAGTAATTCCCGGCTTGGTATGCCACAAACATCCAGTAACGACCGATAGACAGGGGCGGGAAGGAGATGCACGAAAGGCAAATGTGAGACAATCTTGTTTTTACAAATTTGCTGGTGTCCTCCAAATGGCATTTGCCAAGCGGGAAATCCCCAAAAGATGAGTGTGTCTTTGTCGGCAAACGCTTTGATATGTTTTATGAACTGTTCTTTAGGCTCGATATGCTCTATTACATCATGAATCAAGATCAGCCGGAATGTGCCATAATCCTCTGCCCGGGCCTTTAGAAAGTCTGTGGCAATGAAAGTTCCTTCATAGTTTGCCGCTTTGAAAAACTGTTTGGCTTGTTCTATCCGGCTTGGAGTGATGTCTATTCCGGTTATTTTACATCCTAGTTGGGCGAAAGGGAGAAGGTTTCCGCCTTCTCCGCATCCTATTTCCAATACTTTGATTCCTTTCTGTAAAAGAACATACTTCTTTATATAGTCCATGTAGAATTCCTGTGCGGTATTTACTTGTTCCTTGAAGTAGGTTTCTCTGTTCAAATGTCTTTGTTGCATATTCTTATTCTGATATGATGGTTTGTTTGCACATAGTAGTAACGAAGCCATTAGAGCTATCAAAATTCAAACTCGTTTAATCATATTACGTTTTTGGTTTTGTGCAAATGTACTTCGTATAGGACTAAGAACAATAGAAAATGCTGATTCTAGCATATACGCCTTGCATTGATTTTCAGAGAGTTACAAATAAGATTATATACAGTATTATGTACGGGTAGATGTGTAATATATTGATTATTAACGGTATATATGCCTGATGTTACTTTAGGAGATTCTTAATAAGAAAATCCCGTAGAGAAGTTTCTTTTCTTGATGCTTCGGGACGTTTTTGATTGATTCGGCTACGTTTCATCCGGACTGTATCCGGATTAACGCCTAATAGTTTGGCTTCATCATTGCCGTCAAATCCGAAAACATGAAGGTAACAGTACAGGAATTCCTGTTCTGTAAGGGTTGGATGGAATGTGTCTTTTAACAGGGAATAGAATCTGGGGTATATTTTATCAATTTCCGAGGTGATGGGATGCCATGCCTTGTCATTGGAAATGGTTTGATGGTCCTCCAGTTTGTTCTTTTTAGCAAGGGTGGCAATTCTTTTACCTATGATCGATGATTCCAATCTTTGTTGTTGTAATTGTTGGTATCTAGTAGAAATGATGTCTATTTCCGCTTGCAGTTCTTCGGCTTTGTGGTTTTGTTCTGCCATGGCAGTCTGCAATACTTGTTTTTTTTCTTCCAGTTCCATAGACAAGTGGAGATGCTCTATTCTCATCTTGTCTATTTCTGCTTGTTTCCGGTAGAGGGTTGTTTTGTTTCTTTGCCAGTAAATGATATATCCTGCCGCACACAGTAAAAGTAGGGAGATGGTAATAATGATTATAATCATATCCCTTTGCTGTGCAATCTTTAACAGTTCGTTCTCTTCCCGTATCTTGGCATTGTTGTACTTTTTTTTCTATTTCCAATACTTTGGTTTCGTTTTGAGCTAATGTCAGTGAATCGAGTATGTCGGAGCAGATTTCTTTGTAATGCAGTGCTTCTTTGTATTTTCCCTCTGCCTTGTAGAGTAGATAGTAGGCTTCGTTAATGTTATAGCAAATGTCTTTCTTTTTTGTTGTTGATTCTATAATTTCATGTGCCTTTGCTAATTGGTCGTCTTGTATGTATATATATAATAAAGCCATAGAATCCTTATAACTTTCTTCGCTGCCTGTTTCAATAGCTTTTAAATGATATTTTTCAGCATCCTTATATTTCTCTTGCATTTCATAAACAAGGCCGAATGCATTGGCTATGGCAGCTGCCAAATCCTTATTTAATATCAGTTGGGAAATAGAGTCGGCTTTTTGCAACAAAGGCATAGTGCAAGCAAAAGAGTCGAGCAATGCCCATTGACATGCCAGACCTTTTAAAGCGTATGCATAGCTTTTGTAGTTCTCTGCTTTTTTGAAGAACTCACAGGCTTCTTCCCTTTTCTCCAGACGTTCACTGATTATATCTCTAAAGCCATACAAATCTGCCATATAAGCACAAATATACCCTGCCACATTGTATGCTTGATGCTCTTTTGCCAGTTGCAACGCTTCTGCATAGATTTTCATTGCTTTGTCATATTCTCCATCTTCCACGTATGCCCGTCCCAGATACAAAGCGATTTGTGCCTGTTCTTCGGCTGTGCCGTGTTTCATAAACCATTTTTGTGCCCGTTGCCATTGGTAGATGGGGAGTAATCCGGTGGCTGTTTCGTCCGTCGCTTTACCACGCAGCATACACCAGTGGGCAAAGTCCTTGTTTCCCAGTTCATCGGGGGCTTTTATGCTGTCCAGTAGCGTAGAAGCGCTGTCGGCATACATGGGAATCAGTTCCTCTACAGATTGCAGTAGTGGAAGTGTTGCGCTCTCTTTTTTGCATCCGGAGAGGATGAGAATGAATAGTAGTCCTGTCAATAATAAAGCTTTCATAAGGGTGTGTTCAGATTTTGCAAAGATAGTGAAAGTGTTGCAGTATCAGAGCCTTTTTTACCAGAAAATTTTCATCGGCAGGTCAGCTTTTTTCTTTTCATCGGTGAAGGTTGGATAGAGTGCATCGGTGTCCCAATCCGCATTCCATTCGGATAACGAAAACAGAGTAATTTCATGAAAACTCTTTGTTCTGTCAGTGAAATCTGCCTGTTGTGTTCTGTTGTTCTGCCTTTTCCATAAGCTTCATCACTAAAGTGATGAATTCATATCACCTATGTGATGAAACTTGATTATTCTAGTGATGAAACTTCATCACTAAGGTGAAACGATTGAATGAAAAGGCAGGGAATAAGAGAATGTATCAATGGAATCACTCAAATTACAGGAGCGGAATTCATTTTGTTTGTACCATTTATAATAGCGGTAATGCATCGTTTGTTAAAAATATTAAAATGAAGGAATTATGAAGGTTTTACTCCTAAATCATTCATAATAAAACATTGATTATCAACGTTTAATAGGCTGATGAAGGATTTGAAGGAAAATAATAGAATATATACATCTTCTCTGTAGTCTGACGACGGTAGGCTCTTTTGATTGAATTGTCTCTATCTTTCTCTCCATTCGGAAACAGTCCGTGTCTGCGAAGAGAACACCACGCCTATGCGGACTATTTTTCGTTTGTCCGTCAGGTAAGGTTTGTCGTACCCTTTTTCTTCTATCTGCTGCAAGGCCTCATCGGCGCTTCCGTCTAGTTTGAATTCAAAGATATAGACGTATTGAGGAGTTTCGAGGATGCAGTCCACCCGTCCGTGGCTTTGTGTCTGCTCGATGCGGAGGCAGTACACTCCAATGAGGCGCAGGATGAGATAGAAGGTGTACTGGAAGTGCTTCTCGGTCAGTTCCGGGCTCTTGGTGCTGTCGTGCGAGTCGTAGGGGATGCTGGAGAGGAAGGCGGTGAAAGAGTCACGTAGCTCTGTGGTATTTCCATCTTCCAGCATAATGGCGGCATCGGCAACCCAGGAGGTAATTTCATGATGTCTGGGTTTCAGATAGTTGGAGGCTATGACAGACAAGAATCCTTTCCGTACTTCATTATTGGGGAAATCCAGCAAGTAGCGGTTACGGCGTTTGTCATAACCTTTGATGGTGAGGTAGCCGCTTTGGTAAATCATAGGCAACGGCTGTTCCACATCGGCTTTGTAATCGGCAAAGAGGGAAGCATCATAGTATTTCCCCGCAAGTTCATTAATCTGTTCGTTGCTATGTTGCAACAGCCGCACCAGATAGGTAGGCGTGCCCGAAGCAAACCAGTAGTCACGGATTTGTAGTTTGTTGAAAGCGTTCAGAATACTGAAAGGGTTATAAATGTCGAGCATATTCTCGCTGAAATGATACCCGTCATATTGTGCCCTCAGACGTTCCTTCATTTCTTGATAAGTATTCTCCTCTTTTTCGGCCAGTTCGGAAATGGGTTCATGGAAATAGTGTTCCACTTCCTCTTTGGTGATTCCGCAAAGGGCTTCATAACGTGGGTCCATACTGATATCATCGGGCTGGTTGAAACCGCTGAACACACTGACTTGCGAGAATTTGGTAACTCCCGTCAGCATTACAAACTGTAAGTATTTATCTGCTCCTTTGAAGGTGGAGTAGAAAGCTTTCAGCGTATCCCGGTTTTTCTCTTCCATAGGGGTGTCCAGCACATCGAGGATGGGCTTGTCGTATTCGTCCACCAGCACCACAGCACGCCGTCCTGTTTTTTCACTGGCATGTTTCAATACCGCTTCAAAGCGGTCTCCCATGGTGAGCAAATCCGGATCTTTGCCGTAGCGTCTTTCCCCCTGGGCGATGAATCCTTCTATTTTGTCTTCCAGCACTCCTTCTTTAGCAAAGTTGTCACCGTTAAAATCGATATGGAATACCGGGTATTGCAACCAGTCTTTTTCCAGTCCGGCTATGGCAAGTCCCTCAAACAGCTCTTTCCGCCCTTCGTAATAGGCTTCCAGTGTGCTGAGCATCAGACTTTTGCCAAACCGTCTCGGGCGGCTGAAAAAGTAGATTTTTCCTCTGCTCACTAACTGATGGATAAGGTCGGTTTTATCTACATAAACATAACCGTCTTCACGGATTTGACTGAAAGTCTGTATGCCGATAGGGTATTTCATATTTTATATGTCTTTGGTACACAATATCACAAAGATAAATCTTTCTCCTGAGATGAACAAACGGTGACAGGCAAAAGTTTCCTGCTCCGGAGAAGCCACTATCCATCGTTTTTACGCCACAAATCTCCTGGTCCATTTACATGCATACATGCCTCGGACTACCAGATAACTGATGAGAAAGGTTGTTACGGCCATGCAAATAACGTGTATTACGGCAGGAGTCCCTTGGGGCAACAGCGAGGCGAACAAGTCATACCCCATTTGCACGAAGACGAAATGACACAGATAAATGCCAAAGGTCATGGATGCCACTTTTGAAAGAGCTGGCGAGGAAGGGACGTTGAGCTTCTGTATGCAGACAAAAACAGGAAATGTCATCATAAATACATTGATGCCGCCGAAAAGCCATACTATTTCCAGATAGGCGTAGTTTCCCGGAAAATATTCCTGCATAAGGAGGTAGCCGCCGAAAGTGATGGCATATCCCGTCACAAACATAGGGATGCCGATAGCCAGGGTTTTTCTCCAACTCCATTGCAGCGGGTATTTTACCAGGTAATAGGCCAGTATCAGATAGCCGATGAATCCGGAAACATAATAAAATGAACCGAATGCATTCCAGTCACATACTCCCAGAATATCCATATTGCCCCAGTTGCCGATATACCCCAGTGCGGGAGCGGCCATCTTTATATAGGGAAGAAACAGGGAGATGCCCCAGATGGAAAGAAATAGCTTGATATCTTTCCGATCGGCACGCTCCAGCCATGCGTGGAAGATGGGGATGATGAAGTAGAGCCCCACCAGCATATACAGGTACCACAGGGGGGTGGTGTCATAGTTGAAATTGAAGATGAACGTCCAGATCTTCGTGACAGTCTTTTCTAAAGTGAAAGTGGACATGTCGATGGTAGGATTATCTGTCGTGGCGATGTAATTCAGGTAGATGAAATACAGTACAGGCAGCATGACCGACCAGAAGATGAGCGGAACGACAATGCGGCCGATCCGTTTTTTATAAAACTCCCTCATGCCGCTGCGTACGGGAAACAGCAGCACCCCTGTCATCATCACAAACAAGGGCACGCAACAGCGTACGGCGCTTCCCAGGGCGCACCCTTGCAAAAAGGTAGGACGGTCTGTGTCAAAACGTGCTACAAAGGGGTCGCAACAATGGGCGAATACCACTAAAAAACAGGCGGTGACACGTAGCAAGTCTATCCATCCCAGGTTTTCTCTTTTCTTTAATTCCATTTCTAATGTGTTTTTATTCAAGTATTATTTTGTCGGAGAAGCGTGTGCCATGCGGATGCTGCTTACCACCCCTGCTGCAATGGCGAAGAACAGGGCCAGCAACAAACAGGCCTGTGCCCGGTGTCCTTCGGCGAACAGGCGGAACAGTAAAGCGACCAGCGTGGTTCCCAACGTCTGGCCTAACAGACGTGCCGTGCCCAGCATGCCGCTTGCCCCGCCGCTTCTGTGGGCGGGCGCGGAAGAAACAATGGTCACATTGTTGGGAGTCTGGAACAGCCCGAAGCCCATGCCGCAGAGTGCCATCCGCCAGATGATATTCCATTCTGCCGGATGGGCGGGAAGCAGATAAAGTGTGAACAAGCCCGTGGCAAAGACAGCCATGCCGATGCCTCCCAGCAATCCGGGATGTACTTTCTCTACCAGTCTGCCTGCCAGCGGCGCGGTCAGGATGGTGGCCAACGGCCAGGGAGTAAGTAACAGACCTATCTGTACTGCATTATACTCCAGCACGTTCTGCATGAAAAACGGCAGGGAGACCATGGCCAGCATCTGGGCGGTGAACGAAGTGATGGAGGTACCGATGGAAAGAGCGAAAATAGGAATCTTCAGCAAGTCCACAGGCAGGATAGGGGTTGTTTCTTTCAGTTGGCGGCGGATGAAATAAGTGCCGATAATAACGAGCAATATCGCCTGGACGGCTATGAATTTCCGGCTCTCGGCATGGGCAAAGCATCTAACGTGTAAATCAGCAGTCCGAAAGTCAATGCGTTGGCGATAGCACTGATCTTGTCAAACTTATGTCTCACGGCTGAAACCGGATTGTGCGGCAATAACCGGTGCCCGATGGCCAGCGCCGCCAGTCCCAGCGGTATATTGATGGCAAAAAGCCAGTGCCAGCTGCCCAATGCCAGAATACTGCCTGCAATGGACGGCCCTGCGGCGGCCGAGACAGCCACCACCATGGCATTCACACCCATTCCGCGTCCTAGTATCTGCGGCGGGTAGATTAAACGGATAAGGGCGGTGTTGACACTCATGATGCAAGCGGCTCCGAAACCTTGAATGATACGGGAAACGGTCAGAGTCCAGAAAGAATTGGATAGGATGCAGGCCACGGATGCGCCGACAAAGACGGAAATGCCGATGAGGAATATTCGCCTGTAGCCATAGATATCTCCTAAAGAAGCAAAGGAGAGCAGCGTCATGGTGATGACAATCTGATAGGCGTTCACAATCCAGATGGCTGTGGCGGGGGTGACATCGAAGTCGTGGGCCAGCGTGGGCAATGCGATATTCATAATGGTTCCGTCCAGCACGGACATCATGATAGCCAGCAATACGGCTACCGCAGCAAAATATTGCTTGGGTATAAATGCGATCTTCTCTTTTTTCATGGCGCAAAAATACGGTAAATAGATCAAGGCTAAGTTTAATTTCTTCTAAATAATGAGGTTCCCAATGTTAAAGAACGGGTAATCTGTAGAATGGTTGGGGAATAATGCTTATCTTTGCAACCGTTAAAAACAGTGGAGAGATTTGAGTAGCTTGCAACCACAGAAAAAAATGCTAAAAAATACATTGACTTTCTTATTTACATCTATCTACTCTGATAACTTCCCAAGGTGGTTAACGAATTAACTTTTAATTTTTAATTCTTAATTTTCAATTTAGAATGGGATATTTATTCACATCCGAATCGGTGTCTGAAGGACACCCCGACAAAGTGGCCGATCAGATATCGGACGCTGTGCTTGACAAACTGTTGGCGTTTGACCCCAGTTCGAAAGTAGCTTGCGAAACCCTGGTGACTACCGGGCAGGTGGTGCTGGCTGGAGAAGTGAAAACCAAGGCGTATGTAGACTTGCAGCGCATTGCACGTGAAGTGATCAACCGTATCGGCTATACCAAAAGCGAATATATGTTTGAAGGAAACTCGTGCGGCGTGTTCTCGGCCATTCACGAACAAAGTGCGGACATCAACCGTGGCGTGGAACGCGAGGACCCGATGAACCAGGGAGCGGGCGACCAGGGAATGATGTTTGGTTATGCTACCAATGAAACAGAAAACTATATGCCCCTGTCACTGGACCTGGCACATAAGCTGTTGATGGTACTGGCCGAAATCCGCCGTGAAGGAAAGGTGATGACCTACCTCCGTCCCGATGCCAAGAGCCAGGTCACTATTGAATACGATGACAACGGCAAGCCGGTACGTATTGATACCATTGTGGTTTCTACCCAGCATGACGAGTTCATTGCTCCGGCCGACGACTCCAAAGAGGCGCAGCTGAAGGCCGACGAAGAGATGCTGGCCAAGATCCGTCAGGATGTGATTGAAATCCTGATGCCGCGCGTCATTGCCGAAATTCACAATGAAGAGGTGCTGGCCCTGTTCAATGACCGGATTGTCTATCATGTGAACCCTACCGGCAAGTTCGTTATCGGTGGTCCTCACGGTGATACCGGTTTGACCGGTCGTAAGATCATTGTGGACACATACGGCGGAAAAGGTGCTCATGGCGGTGGTGCTTTCTCGGGAAAAGACCCCAGCAAGGTAGACCGTAGCGCTGCATACGCGGCCCGTCATATTGCCAAGAACCTGGTTGCCGCCGGTGTGGCCGATGAAATGCTGGTGCAGGTATCCTACGCTATCGGGGTGGCCCGTCCCATCAATATCTATGTAAATACGTACGGCCGCAGCAAGGTGAAAATGAGCGATGGTGAGATTGCTAAGAAAATAGACGAACTGTTCGACCTTCGCCCGAAAGCCATTGAAGAGCGCCTGAAACTGCGTAATCCTATTTATGAGGAAACGGCTTCTTACGGCCACATGGGACGTGAGCCGAAGATGGTGACCAAGACATACGAGTCCATGTATCATGAAACGAAGACAGTGGAAGTGGAACTGTTCACTTGGGAGAAACTGGATTATGTGGATAAGATAAAGGAAGCGTTCGGTTTGTAAAAACCGGTTGGGATCATAAGTGTATACGGGCGAATTTCATTCGCCTCTGCCGTAATGGGTATCATTGACCGGTAGGGGCGGGCGGAATCCGCCCGAAAACATAAAGGTTTATAGGATGAACGATATAAAAAACGTATGTGTATATAGTGCGTCCAGCACAAAGATTGCGAAAGCCTATTTTGATGTGGCGGGAGAATTAGGGCGTCTTCTGGCCGAAAAGAAAATCAATTTGATCAATGGAGCAGGCTGCATCGGTCTGATGGCTGCCACTTCGGATGCCGCACTGGCTGCAGGTGGCACGGTGACAGGCGTAATCCCTCATTTTATGGTGGAGCAGGGCTGGCACCATACAGGGCTGACCCGACTGGTTGAAACGGAAACCATGCACGAGCGCAAGCGCTTGATGGCCGATTTGTCCGATGGCGTGATTGCATTGCCCGGAGGATGCGGCACGTTGGAGGAATTGCTTGAAATCATTACCTGGAAGCAGCTGGGGCTCTATCTTAATCCCGTCATCATACTGAATACCAACGGGTTTTATGATTCTTTACTCGACATGCTGCAAAGGGCGGTAGACGAAAACTTTATGCGTAAAGAGCATGGTGCTATCTGGAAAGTAGCCTCTACTGCCGAAGAAGCGATAAATTTACTCTATACAACGCCTGTTTGGAACAAAGAAATCCGTAAATTTGCAGCGATATGAGTGAAACCTGCCATCCCGGAATAGCGTATGTTCTCCAGCTTTATGCGGAGGAGCAGAGTCGTGTTGATGCGGCTTTGACACACAGCGTGTGCCATACATCCAAGGAAGACGGGATGAGAGGAATGACCCTGCCCTATCAGCTGCGTTCGGACTGGATGGTGACCAGTGTGCTGTTTCTTTGCTTTATTCTGGTGTCATACGTGCTGGCACATGGCAAGAAACACCTTGAACAGCAATTTAAGAATTTTGCTTTGTCTAAAGAGCGTGCCAGTTTGTTTGATGATACTACCGCATCCGATGTGCGTTATACATTGGTCTTGATCTTGCAAACCTGTATATTATCCGGTTTTTGTGTGTACGATTATTTCTCAGATCATGACCTGATTCTTTTCCGCACGGTGCCTCATTATTTGCTGTTGAGCATTTACATTGCTTATGTGGTCTTTTTCTTTGTCATCAAGTGGCTTCTTTACAGCTTTATAAATTGGATTTTCTTTAACAAGACGCGCAATATTATCTGGCTGGAATCTTACTTTAATGTTGTAATCGGGGCCGGTTTTTTACTTTTTCCGATTGTACTTTTGATTGTGTATTTTGATCTGTCACCGCAAATTGCTCCTTATTCTATCGGTTTTGTTATAATAATTGCTAAAATTCTGCTATTTTATAAGTGCTTTAGTAACTTTTTCAACAAACTTTATGGTGCTTTCCATTTAATTCTGTACTTTTGTGCCCTTGAAATACTCCCTGATATTGTTCTGTGGAAAGGGATTATCTTAGCGAACAACATTTTGGTTTTAAATTTTTAGTACATTGAAAATAAAAAAAAGTCCTCGTATCTCAGCCTAAGCCGACTTCTGAAAAGTCGCCATATTATGATATTGCTGAGAAGTACGGTGTGAAAATTGATTTTCGCCCGTTCATCAAAGTTGAGAGCTTGTCGGCCAAAGAGTTCAGACAGCAAAAAGTCTCTATTCTTGATCATACAGCTGTGATTTTCACATCGCGCCACGCTATCGACCATTTCTTCAGTCTGTGTGCTGAATTGCGTGTTACTGTACCCGAAACAATGAAATATTTCTGTACATCCGAGACCATTGCTTTGTACATTCAGAAATATGTCCAGTATCGTAAGCGTAAAGTGTTCTTCGGTGCGACCGGTAAATTTGCAGATCTGGTGCCTTCTATCGTAAAGCATAATGCTGAGAAGTATCTGGTGCCGATGTCGGATGTGCACAATGATGAGATCAAGACTTTATTGGATAAAAATAAAATTCAGCATACGGAGGTGGTGATGTATCGTACGGTAAGCAATGACTTCACTCCCGAAGAAGAGTTCGATTACGATATGCTGTTGTTCTTCAGCCCTGCAGGAATCAATTCTTTGATGAAGAACTTCCCGGAGTTTGATCAAAAGGAAATTGCGATAGGATGTTTCGGGCCTGCTACCGCTAAAGCGGTGAAGGATGCCGGATTGCGTTTGGATCTGGAAGCTCCTACTATGGAGGCTCCGTCCATGACTGCGGCGTTGGATATGTTTATCCGTGAGCGCAATAAGGATTAATTTTTTTTAGTTTATATCCCAAAACCGGGGGTTTTGTATCAATAAAGTTGTAACTTTGTGATTCGAAACCCTCGGTTTCTTTATTTTAATAAAAGGAAGAAGATTATGGCAGAATATACACTCGGTAAAAAAGAGCGTCTGAACAGTAAGACATTGATTGAGCGCCTCTTTTCAGGTGGAAGCAAGTCTTTCCCGGCTTTTCCGCTGCGTGTGGTGTATATGCCGGTTGAACCTGCGGAAGAAGATGCGGCGGCGGTCTCTATGCTGATCAGTGTGCCCAAGAAACGGTTCAAGCGTGCCGTGAAGCGTAATTTGGTGAAACGACAGGTACGCGAGGCTTATCGGAAGAACAAGCATCTGTTGCTGGATGCGCTGGCCTCCCGGAACAAAAGACTGGTGATCGCCTTTATTTGGCTGGACAACCAGGTCCACTCTTCTGCCGAGGTGGAGGAGAAGGTGAAGAAGTTACTGTTTCATATAACGGAAAGACTGGAATGAAAAAGCTACTCTCCTGTTTGTTGCTGCTGCCCGTTTATTTTTATCGGGGATATATCTCTCCGATGACTCCTCCTTCCTGCCGCTTTGTACCTACTTGTTCGGAATATGCCATCGAGGCTATCAAAAAACACGGCCCTTTCAAGGGATTGTATCTGGCTGTCCGCCGGATATTGCGCTGCCATCCGTGGGGCGGGTCGGGTTATGATCCGGTTCCGTAAAATCCGTTGTCCTTATGTTGCTGGATATCCATACACATCGCCGGACTGCTGTGCCGGGAGAGTACATTCTCAATATAGAGCCTGCACGGTTTGATCCTGCGGAAGGGGGCTATTATTCTGTGGGCATTCACCCGTGGAAAGTTCCGGAAGCCGCTCCGGAAGATTGGGAAAAGTTGGAAAGGGCGGCTGGCCATCCCTCTGTTTTGGCAATAGGGGAGGCGGGGCTGGACAAATTGGCTTCGGCTGATATCCTGTTGCAGAAAGAGGTGTTTGTCCGGCAGGTTTTATTGAGCGAGTCGGTAGGAAAACCGTTGGTGATTCATTGTGTGAAGGCGTTTAATGAATTGATAGAACTGAAAAAGAAGTATCGTCCGCGGATGCCCTGGGTGGTACACGGTTTCCGTAATAATCTGCATATTGCCTGCCGGCTGATGCAGGAAGATATTTATTTTTCGTTGGGAGGAAAGTATCAGCCTGATGTGTTGCGGTACGTGCCTTTAGAGCGTTTGCTGGCTGAAACGGATGAGAGCGCGCAGGATATCCGTACGATAATCGGAGGAATGGCGGAGACGAAAGGTGTGGAAGTTTCCTTTCTGTGCGATAGGATAGATGAAAATGCACGGAAAATCTTTTTTCAGCGATAAGAGTTGTTTCTTCAGATAAAGAGTCGTACTTTTGTGGCATTCAAAGTATAAATCAAACATTTAAATAGATAATCATTCGATGAATTTTGTAGAAGAATTAACATGGCGTGGAATGGTGCATACAATGATGCCGGGCACCGAGGAGTTATTGGCGAAAGAACAAGTGACAGCTTATCTGGGTATTGACCCTACGGCTGATTCTCTGCATATCGGCCACTTGTGTGGTGTGATGATGTTGCGTCATTTCCAGCGTTGCGGCCACAAGCCATTGGCATTGGTGGGTGGCGCGACCGGTATGATCGGTGACCCCTCCGGCAAATCGCAGGAACGTAACCTGTTGACAGAGGAGACATTGCGTCACAATGTGGCTTGCATCAAGAAGCAACTGGCTAAATTTCTTGACTTTGAGAGCGATGCTCCCAACAAAGCCGAACTGGTGAACAATTATGACTGGATGAAGGAATTTACTTTCCTTGATTTCGCCCGTGAGATAGGCAAGCACATCACTGTGAACTATATGATGGCTAAGGATTCTGTACAGAAACGTCTGAACGGTGAGGCACGTGACGGTTTGTCATTCACAGAATTTACTTACCAGTTGTTGCAGGGATACGATTTCTTGCACCTTTATGAAACGAAGGGCTGCAAACTTCAGATGGGAGGTTCAGACCAATGGGGTAATATTACCACCGGTGCCGAGTTGATCCGCCGTACCAATGGCGGTGAAGTGTTTGCACTGACTTGTCCGTTGATCACAAAGGCCGATGGTGGTAAGTTCGGCAAGACTGAATCAGGCAATATCTGGTTGGATCCCCGTTATACTTCTCCTTACAAGTTCTATCAGTTCTGGCTGAATGTAAGCGACGAGGATGCCGCACGCTATATCAAGATTTTCACTTCACTGAGTCAGGAAGAAGTGGAAGCGTTGACCGCAGAACATGCCGAGGCTCCGCACTTGCGTGTATTGCAGAAGCGTCTGGCTAAGGAAGTGACCGTTATGGTTCATTCGGAAGAAGATTACAATGCTGCTGTAGAGGCATCGGGCATCCTGTTTGGTAACGCCACTTCCGAAGCGTTGAAAAAGCTGGACGAAGATACGTTGCTGGCAGTGTTCGAAGGTGTTCCTCAGTTTGAGGTGTCACGCGATGCATTGGCCGAAGGTGTGAAGGCTGTAGATCTGTTTGTTGATAACGCCGCAGTTTTCGCTTCTAAAGGCGAAATGCGCAAGCTGGTACAGGGTGGTGGCGTTTCGTTGAACAAGGAGAAATTAAGTGCCTTTGACCAGGTGATTACCACTGCCGACCTGCTGGACGAGAAATACCTGCTGGTTCAGCGCGGAAAGAAGAATTATTATCTGGTGATTGCCAAATAAGCGGATAATCATCACGAAATAAAAGAGGGAAAAAGCCCGGAGAGGAGTGGAGATGCTCTTTTCCGGGCTTTTTCTGTTGAAATATAGCGGGATTTGGAAGAATATTTCGGAAAATATAATTATCTTTGCTCTTATAACGGACACAAGAAACAAACAACATGAAAACATTTGTTCATATCGTGGTCTACACCCTTCTCTTATCGGGGTTTTATAGTTGTAACGGGGATGTATTTGTCGATGACATCCGTCCGTCGGTCTCTGAGCTGGCTTTGGATGGAAACGGAGATTCTGCAGTTGTTCATTTCGCATCTTCCAGTTGGGACAGGCTGACATTGAGGACAGGCTTGGATTTGCCATACACCTATAAAGTGTATGATGCGGATGGAAATCTGATGCAGGAAGTGCAATATCCGGAACTGGTGGGAATGGGCAGGATTGAGTGCGAGGATTGGGTTGACTTTACCGTGGAACGCATCACCCCGCAGGATGTGAAAATAACAGCGAGAGAGAATGTGCTGGACTTTCCGCTCCATCTTGTGGTGGAAGCAAGCAATGAATACGAATACCAGACTGTGAATGTTGATATCCACCCATCCGAAAGGTATGTGCTGGAGCGGATCACTTATTCGCTGGATGTCTTTTCTTATGAAGAGCAGATGAGGGAAAAAAAGTCGTTCTGTGACCTATAATGCAGGAAGCGGTGTATTGTCCTATACGATTTTTCCTTATTTGAATGAATATTATAAGGTGGAGTTTGTCAGTGACAATCCGTTAGCTTTCAAATTATTAGGGCAGGAGAATTTACTTGTGGAGGTGCCGGTGATAAAGGACGGTTGTCTGGTGATGGATGGTTTACAGGCAGTGTATGCCACCAGCCAGCAGGATTTGCCGTTGCCTTCTTCGCTTTCCGATACGATTTCTGTCAAGGTGGTTGTCCCGCCTTATACATCCATGCGGAATACTTTGCTGCTGGAGTATGATTGGTTTGAGACGGAATATACCCTTCATGTTGTCCAGCCCCGGAATGGGAAACGGCGGTCTGTCAATGGACTGCTGCAAGGCAGGATGCCCAAAGGGTATTTTATAAAACGTGAAATAATCCATGAATAAGAGTCTGGAAATGAATGGAGTTGTGCGCATTATCTGTCTGCTGGTATTTTTGACGGTATCCGGCGGAGCGGCAGCCCAGACCGTTTTCCGGTCTGCCGGACAGGAGAATGACAGTATCCGTCATGGACTGGTTCATAAAATAGGTTTCGAGATCCGTCCGGGTTGTGTCGCTCCCACAAACAGCTTTCTTGAAGGCGATAATGAAAGGCGGAAGAGGATAGACAGATCGCTTTCCGTGCATCTGAAATATGCGTTCCAGTTTGGTGAGGATTCTTATCTGAGGCGTCTGTATCCGCATGCTTATCAGGGTATCGGCGTTTCGTACAGTACTTTCTTCGCTTCCTCTGAACTGGGGGATCCGGTGACGGTCTATGCTTTCCAGGGTTCACGCCTGGCGGCGCTTTCCTCTCGTTTGTCGTTGGACTATGAATGGAACTTCGGCGCTTCTTTCGGCTGGCAGAAATACAATTCGTACTCCAATCCTCAGAATGAGGTGATAGGGTCTGAAATCAATGCTTACATCAACTTGGGTTTCATGCTTAACTGGCAGTTCCACCCGCAATGGAACTTGACGGGCGGGGTGGATTTCACTCATTATTCTAACGGTAACACGCATTATCCGAATGGGGGGCTCAATCCCGTAGGAGCAAGAGTCGGCGTGGTGCATACTTTCGGAACGGAGCCGGCCGTGGCTGCATCTATCCGGCCGCTTGCCATCAAGCCCCATGTCAGTTATGATCTGGTGATATATGGAGCTACGCGAAAGAAAGGCTTTGCTACGGAGTATGAAACCTGTCTGGTGCCCGGTTCCTTCGGAGTGCTTGGTCTGAACTTTGCTCCGATGTATAATTTCAACAAGTATTTCAGGGCAGGTGTCTCTGTGGATGCACAGTATGACGAGAGTGCGAACATCAAGGAGTATAAAGTCTATGAAAGTAACGGTGGGGATATGAAATTCCATCGTCCTCCTTTCAGTGAACAGTTTGCCGTGGGGATGTCTGCACGTGCAGAACTGGTTCTTCCCATTTTTTCCATCAATGTGGCATTGGCCGGAATGTCATCTGTAAGGGCGATGATACGACGGGGTTTTATCAGGTGCTGGCACTCAAGACTTCTGTTACGCGTAATTTGTTCCTGCATGTAGGTTATCAGTTGAGCAAATTTAAAGACCCCAACAATTTGATGCTGGGCTTTGGTTACAGGTTTCACAATAAACGCTAGGGGGATTTCTATTGTTTCTACAAGGTGCGTTTTAAGCGATACTTACAGTCAAGCCACTTGGCTCGGAGACTGGTTGCTTTTTGGAGGTTCATCAGCCTGTATCGTATGCTTATGGTTGGATATTGAAATTGTATTTCAATGAGAATAGCATATATCCGGGTATTTGCTGAATGTGATATTCATAAAAACTGTCTGTGGTCACATTTCGCATATAATCTTTTCTTTGTTTTAGTATGTCCGCCCAATAAAAAGACAATTCGGCAGACTTGTTCTTGAATAATAGAAGTGTAACTCCAAAATTCCATAATATTTCGGAATTGTAGTTTTGGTCAATAACTGTACCATTACGGTATGTATAGCTGAAGTCGCTGTTTATCTGGAAATTCTTGAATAAATCGGCATGACCGGTTATTCCTACTTTATAATCGCGTGAGAAAACATTTGTTTGTTGCAATGAATTTTGTGATTGCTTGAAGAAATATTCTCCTGTCAGTTCAATGCTTCCCCAATCGGGGCGGTAAGCGGTCTGGAATTTGTTCACTATGCCAAATTCCCGCGTTTTGCTGCGGTCTGCTCCCGTCTTATCCTTGCTTCCGATAAGTGATATCCGATTATTGTAGCTGATATTTTCATTTATATTGAAACTGAAATCACCGGTTGTCTTATTCCATTGTAGGGTAGAGGTCAAGCTGTTGTTTCCGTTTATGTTAATGGGATATGTTTCTCGATATCCAGTTTGAGGATTGTATGTAATTTTTTGTGTTATATCATTTGAGATGAATTTATAATCAGTATAAAGGGACAGGCCGGTTATTCTCATACTAATTGCTATGGAATGTATGAATTTTCTTTTCAGATTCGGATTCCCTTGTATTACATAAAGCGGATTGTTTGTATTTCTAACTGGTAATAGAATGGATAAAGGGGGTTGGGCTGTATTTCCGTCATAAAAAACGGTGAAGGCAAAATCCTTTTTTGAACGCCATCCGACAGATAAGGATGATTTTATATCTGATGAATAGATGGTGGTGTCTGTTCTCGTCTCACCTGTTTTTTGCTTTATATTGCGTTGTAGGGGTGAGTAAGTTAATTGGGCATACATTCTCCATCGTTGGGTCTGATATGACAAATTGAATTCTATCTTGTGCGTATTGGTTTTGCTATGACTGTTATTGCTTAAACTGTCCACATATCCTTTTTGATAATCGGCGGGCAGCTTGTTTATATCGAATGATGGATCATCAAAATACATCAAGTCATATATATTTCGCATTGTTTGTTCTTTCTTGAAATGGTAGTCATAAGCGTACTTTAAGATAAAGTCCTTCTTGACGGTTTGGATAAGGTTGATGCTTGCGTTCATTTCGGTATTGTCACCGGGTGATAAAGTATATTGATTGCTATCAGACAGAGAGTCGTTGGCGTTCTGATAATAATGGATGGCAGATTGTGACAGATTCTTGTTTTTGTTTTGTCTTTGAATATACTGGATAGAAGCATTTGCTTTCCATCTTTTATCTATATCTTGTTTCCATATACCTAACCATTGGTATTCTTTATTCCAACTTTTATTTCTGGATTCGTAGCGGTTAGAATTTACTTTGTATCTGTCAGGAATAGTATTCCAATCCGTTTGGATGGAGTCTGTAAAGTGGTTCAGTATTAAGTTCTCATCTTCACTGTTGTTGTCTGTCCGATTATTGGTATATCCAAAATCTATAACTAAAGATGTTTTTGTATTAGGTTTCCATCCTACATAGAAGCTGGAATTTAAGGCTTGGTTGTTGTTCTCGTTGAAAGTGGTGGAGAAGGAATATAAATTTCCTTTCGGTAAATATTCTTCTCTGTATATGTTTGATAAAGAGTTGTTTGTATTCTTTGTGTAGTGTATGTTTCCTGACATATCAAACTTTCCGCCCATGTTCTTGTAGAAATTTAAACCTAAAGAGTTTGCCATATTCTTGCCGTACAAGGTATTCAGTTCCTTGTTCGATCTGTTTAGGATGAGAGATATATTGTCTCCGTCTTTTTCAAAATAGTTGCTTTGTCCCTCCAGACTTTGTTTTTTCCGTGTTCCGTAGCCTGCCATGACAGAATTTAGGAATGAACCGTTAAATTCTTCTTTTGTCTGTAAATCCAAAATGTAATATGGGGTGTTTTGATTCAGTTTCTTGCTATCTTCTTTATTGTATATTCTTATTTTACTTATAAATTTTGCTGGTAAGTTGTCTAGGGCCACTTTTGTGTCTCTGTTAAAAAAGGTTTTCCGTTCAGTTCTATTGCTTGGATTGCTTTACCATTGTATGATAATTTTCCACTTCTCTCATCATAGTTTATGCCGGGAATTCTTTTTATCAGTTCATGTAAGTAAGCGTTTTGTGGTGTTTTAAAGGCTGTTGCATTGATAATTGTGGTATCTTGTTTTTCTTGAATATCAGGTTGTTTTGCGGTGATTACGATTTCATTTAATATGATTCCATTATTATCAAGAAAAATGGTGTCTATTGCACTGCTTTTTATTTGTTCTGTGGTATGATATTGAGAGGGCATGCTGTATAGGATGCCTTTAAGAGGTATAAAGAGTTTTTTAATCGGGTATATGTTATTTTGAAAGCTCCTTGTTCATTGGTTGCCGTTCCTGCTATGAAGAGTGAGTCCGGCAGTTGTAATATGGATATGGTGGAATAGGGTAAAGGTAATTTCCCGCCATCCTTTTCGATGGTGAAAATATGTCCTGAAATGGTGCTTCTGCTATTTTGGGCATATATGGGGACATTGGCTAAATAGATGATGAGTATTACTATTAGGATACGCATGTTTTGACCCTTGTATAAATATAAGTTACGAAGAAGAATCATTTAACAGGAGACTAATGGTATTTTATGTCTTTTTTATATACTGATTGAAATATATACTTGCTGCTATATCAATTGCTCAGCTATATATTCTTGAAAGGATATTCTAGTAGGGATTATTATACCAAGTTTCTGTCTAAGCCTATGACGTTTAGTTCTAACTGAAGCTAGATTGATGTTTAGTAGCTTGGCTTCTGCATTTGTATCAAAACCAAACATACAAAAGCAACAATACTGCCATTCTTGTTCAGATAGCGTATCACATAAATCTAATATATACGAATGTAAGTTCGGATATATGCCAGTTATTTCTTTTATAATTTGTCCCCACTGTTTTTCTGTGATAAGAGTTTTATTAACTCTTGGTATATGTTGGTTGGCTAGGTGTACTAGCTCTTTATATAAAGCTGAATCTGCAATCATCTTATTTTGCAGATTTTTGTAATTGGATATAATATGGGTGATTTCATTCTTCATTTGGTTATAGTTCTCATTTTTTTCTTTTAAGCTAGATAGTTTTATCTTTTTTTTCTCTAAATCAAGGGACAGATGTAATAATTGATTCCTGACTTCACTTAGTTCATCTTGTTGCTTTTGTATTTTATCTTTAACTTGTTTTCGATATAGCATGTTTGCTATTACTATGGATAAAATGCCTGCAATGCAAATTGATAGTATTATAATGTACTTCTGTTGATTAATTGTTAACTCATTAATCTTTTCTCGTTTTTTAAGATCGTTATATTTTTCTTCAATATTAAGTATTCGGGATTGATTTTTTGCATTTACTATAGAATCGATAAGGAAAACGTATTCTTCAAGGTTGTCAAGTGCTTTCTCATACTGTTTTTCTTTTCTGTAGATAAAGCTATGGAATCGTTTGATGCCGTAAATATATTTAGGGTTATTTTCTGGTATATTTTTTAATAACTCTTTTGCTTTGTCTAAAGAATCAGTTTCTATATATATGTTAATTAATCCCATGTAGTTAGGTATCTTGTTGGTTCCTAGGGCTATAGCTTTATAGTAATAACTTTTAGCTTTTTCATATTCTTGTTGTAATCTATAGATGCCACCTATGGTATTGATAATAGATGCTTGAGCATTTTTATGATTTACATTAATGGCTATGGAATCGGCAGTATGTAAAATGGCTAATGCTTGGGTTAGTGAATCAGTTCGGGCATATTCACGTCCAATATCTCTTAGTGCACATGCATAACTTTTATTGTTATTTGCAGTCTTGAAATATATTGCGGCGATTTTAAATTTCTTAATAGCTTGTTCCCGCATCCCTTTTTCTTCATATAATGTACCCATATAGCTACTGATATATCCAGCAGCATTATCTAAATGATTGTTTGATGCTATTTCCAAAGCTTCGGTATAGGTTGACATGGCACTATCGTAATCGCCATCTTCTGCATAAGCTCTTCCAAGATAAAGTTGCATTTGGACTTGATCTTCTATTGTACCATGTGATGAATACCATTTGTATGCATGTTCGAATAGGTAGGTAGGCGGCAACGAAGTGTATATTTTGTCTGTGACTTTTCCAGATAGCATACACCAATGGGCAAGATCTTTTGTACTCAGTTCGTCTGGTGATGAAATTTTAGTTAAAATGGCTAATGCACTGTCAGCGTTAATATTGACCATTTTTTCAGCTTTATGTAGAAGTTTATGGTTGATTGGTTGTCGTTTACTACATCCTATTAATAAGAATATTATAATAAGAACGATAATATTTTTCATGAAAGTTATTTTAAATTCCGACTATTTGTTAAGCGATACAAAAGTACAACAGTTAGAGATGATATGCGAGTCTATACAATAAATAGTTTCTTTTAATTCTCTAATTTTTTAGATTGTCTAATGTTACAATGGAAAGACCTCACATACTATATTCATTCGTTTTTTTATAAAATGAGAGAATTGAAAAGAATGCTTATTTTCACATTGCAGGAATTTTTATATTGATAACCTATTTGATAACCGGTATAGTGCATCCCGACAGTTAGCCATTCATTCAGTTGGTAGTCGTATCCGATTGTAGCTGATATAGCATAGCTGGTAGATGTTTTTTTTGTCATTTCTGTTGTGTCTGAATCTATGTTGGCAAGGTGGGTCTTTTTCTCTTCCGAATTGCCTAGTCCTATTGTACTTTGTATATATGCTTTATGCTTCTCTTTTTGTATAAGGTCGCCTCCTAAGCCAAATCCTATCATATAATCTTTTGCTGTATTTTTTAGATTATGGTTATATAGTCTGTCATTTTTCATGTATCGTAAAAGTTTCTTTCCATTGTTTATACCTGCATGGAAATTGGCAATGATAAATATTCGTTTGTGTGTGTAATACTTAAATTCTGTTCCTATATTATAACCGCTTTCTTTTATTAAATTGGGGAAATTTTCGTATCCACCCAATATTGCAAATTGACTGTTCCCTTTTTGTGCGAATATTAGTGAGGTGTATAAAAGCGTAAATACTATTAGAATTAATTTTTTCATGTCTCTTGCTAGTTTATATGTTGTGTTATAATAAATATTTTCTTTTTGACTTTGCAAAGTTACGACTATAATTGTATAGTATCTTTTGAAATCCTTCTTTTGGTGTATACAAAGGGTAATTGATAATCAGCGTGTTATGCCTTTAGATATATACACTAGGAAATATTTGCCTTGATTATGACCTATTGGGGGGGAGGGATTAAAATAAAAATGTTTCTGTAATGCCCGGCATTTACCTGCATTACAGAAACATGATATATTATTTAATGGTTTAAAATTTATTTTCCGTCTATCTCTCTCAGCAATTCATCCACTGCCGCTTTCAGCTGTGTGTCTTCCCCTTTCACCACTGTTTCCGGTGCATTGGCAACCTTGATATCCGGTTCCAATTGTGAGTTTTCCAAGTAACTTCCATCCGGCAGGCGATAGCGATAACGGGGATACCGAATACCAGTGTCGGATCCTGCAATGTTTCCCAAGATACGCTGGTCATGGTTCCCGGTACAGGCATACCTACCAGTTTGCCCAGTTTCTGATGGCTATACACCCACGGAGTGCCGTGTGCATTGCTATAGTTGGCCTCGCATTGTACCATGATACTCGGTTTGTTCCAACGGCGGCTGGGCATATCGCAAGCCTCGCGTCCGCGAACTACCTGTGTGAAGTATTTCTTTCCGCTGAACAGGATTTCGATATCTTCGTGCAGGCGTCCGCCGCCATTAAAGCGGGTGTCGATGACAATACCTTCACGGTTGTTGTACTTACCCAGAATATCCGAATAAACGGAACGGAAGCTGTCATCTCCCATGGATTCAATGTGCACATATCCCAAACGGCCGTTCGACCATTTATCCACATCGGCAGCCCGTTGCTTTACCCAGCGTGCATAGAGCAGACCGCTCATCACACCATTGCTGACAGGAACAACCACTTCCTCCCAACGTTCTTTGGTTTGCGGGTTATAAAGTGAAACCAATGTTTTCTTTCCGGCTTTGCCGTTCAGCAGAACAGAGTAGTCATTTTCGGAAGTGATTTCCTGACCGTCGATTTTTTCAATGATGTCTCCGGCTTTTACTTTGGAGCGGGCATGGCCGAAGGGGCCTTTTTCCACTACTTCAGAAACCAGCAGACCTTTGCCGGTATAGTTCCAGTCGTACAACAAGCCTAAGGTGGCGGTGGCGTCTCCTTTCAGGCGCGGACGGAAACGTCCTCCCGTATGCGACACATTCAGTTCGCCCAGATATTCGCTCAGTAATTCCGCAAAGTCATAGTTGTTGTCTATGTGCGGCAGGAATTTGCGGTAAGCTGCGGTCATGGCATCCCAGTCCACTCCGTGCATGTTCAGATTATAGAAGCGTTTCTGCTCTTGTTTATAGACGTGGTTGAACATATAGTCGCGTTCGGCTGCTAGGTCCATCTTTACGTTGGCTTGATAGCTGACGGGCTTTAAACTTTCAGAGTCGGTACTCATTTTCTGCATGCTGCTGCCACCTAACAGGAACAGGTTCTTTCCGTCCTTGTCCATCTCCATGTTGGCCCATCCGGCATCCATCTTATGGAGTAGCTTCGTGTCTTTCTTGCGCAGGTTCATTTTCCACAAGTCATATCCGCCTTCGAAGGCAGAGAGATAATATAAGGTCTCGCCGTTCTTTGTGATAATGGCGCTTCCCAAATCGGAAGAGTTAGGGGTGAGGCGGACGATGCGGTCTTCTATGTTGTCCAACTCCACTACGATATCCTTTGTTTTTTCCTCTTTCTTCTCTTCGGACTTGTCTTTGTTATCCCCTTTCTTTTTATCGTTTTTCTTGGTTTCGGTGATACTCTTTTGTTCCTTTTCCAGTTCCTTCTGCAATTCGTAATCTTCTTTGCTCAGGCGGAATTTATCATACGCGTCCTGATTCATAAATACCAGCATCACATCGTTCAGTGAGCCCCATGAGGCGTGGGCGCGCATACCATAACGCTCGGTGATGAACAAAATGGCATTACCGTCTAGTACCCAGCGGGGAGAGCCGCTGGTATAGCCGCTGTTGGTCAGATTAATCACCTTTCCTCCCTGTGCGCTTACCATACCTATATCGGAATAAGGATCATGCCGGTTCCCGATAAACTCCAAGGTAAACCACTTCCCGTCGGGCGACCATGAATAGTCAAATCCGCCGCCAGTGCTGAACCAGGTGGAACCGTCAGTGACCTGACGCACTTTTTGGGTTTCCAGGTTGAGAACCATTAACCGGTTGCGGTCTTCTATAAAGGCAAGTTCCTTGCCATCCGGTGAGAATTGCGGATAGGTACGTTCTATTTTGTCCGAAGGCAGGAGCACTTCTTCTTCAATCGTGGTGGCATTGGGAAAGTTGGCCTCTTCCTTGCGCGCTATCTTGGCCATGCAGAGTTCCCAGTTTCCATTGCGCTCACTGGCGTATGCAAGGTGCGGTTGTCTGGTGAGAAGGTAACTCCCGCTTCACGGGCAGGGGTATGGGTGATTTGTTTGGTGGTGCTATAGTCGGTGGAAGTGACGAATACCTCACCTCGTACAATGAAAGCGACTTGTTTGCCGTCCGGTGATACGGTGGCCGAGGTCGCTCCGCTGCTGAAGCTCAGATCCGCTATGGTATGCTGGTCGTCACGGGTGATATCAATTTTGACTTTCTGTGGTTTGCTTCCTTGTTTTTGGGTGTATATTTCTCCATCATACGTATAGCAAAGGGTGCCGTTGCTGCCCATTGACAGGAAGCGGACCGGATGGGTCTTGAAACCGGTGACTGCTTTTAATGATTGGGGAGCGTCTAGCGGGAAGGAATAGACGTTGAATGTACTGCCATTCCGTTCGCTCAGAAAGTAAACGGTTTGTCCGTCGGGGGCAAATACAGGGTTACGGTCTTCTCCCGCATGGTTGGTCAGGTTGGTATGTTTGCCATTCTCTGAATTGTATAACCATACGTCACGGGTGATGGACGAGGTGTGATGCTTGCGCCATTCGTCTTCAAAACCTTTGCGGTCTTGGTATAAGAATGTTTTTCCGGACGGGTCGAAGCAGACCATTTCTGCGGGAGTGCCTAGTACCTGTTCGGTGCGTCCTCCGTTTACAGGGACTTTGTATAGTTCTGTCATGGCCGAGGTTGGGAACAAGGCGCTTCCGGCAGGGTCTTGGATGGAAGCGGAGAACAGGATGTAGTTGCCGTCGGTAGTGAAAGCTGAGGGTATCTCGGATGCCGAATGGGTGGTGAGACGCCGGGCTGCTCCACCGCCGGCAGGCATGACGAACAAGTCGAAATTGCCGTTGCGGTCACTGGCAAAGGCAATTTGTTTGCTGTCCGGTGACCAGACGGGGCTGCATTCGTATGAGGTTTGTGTGGTGAGCTGGGTGGCAGTTCCTCCGTTGGCGGGTACTTTATAGATATCTCCTTTATAACAAAATGCGATTTCTGTTCCGTCGGGAGAGATTTGCACATCACGCAACCATAAAGGGGTGGCTGCATAACTACTTGCTGTAACAAAGCTTAAAGCAAGGCAAGTTAGAAGTTTTTTCATGTCTTTATGTCTTTTAGTTTGTACGCAAAGTTAAGCATTTGCACTTTATTGCAAAAAAAAAGTGCGAAAATATTTGGACTATATTGCTGGAAAAACGTATCTTTGCACCGCTTTCCAAGGAAAGCATGTAATGATTGGACTATGGTGTAATGGTAGCACAACAGGTTTTGGTTCTGTTTGTCCAAGTTCGAATCTTGGTAGTCCAACAATTTCCAATCTGAATGAAACAAAAGCCCGTCAAACATGCAGTTGACGGGCTTTTTACTATTCTGGAAAAGACCTCCACGAAAAGAACCGGCATTAATTCGGGGGGTAATCGGAGAACTAGTCCTGTATAAGAGTACTTTAACAAAAGTATAAGTGCTCAAAAGATCGTTTTCATGAAGATTAGAACCCGCTTTTCTTATATCTCCTGTCTCTATCGTTTGATTCATATTCGTTTATTTCTTCCCTATTTAAAGAATGCGGTGTCTGTTTATATTGAAGTGAAAATAAGCATGAACAAGGTGCTGGATACCGGGGGAAGAGAATAGGTAAAAATGGTTACAAAATTTGTAT
>NZ_BAKM01000028.1 GCF_000614185.1 Phocaeicola sartorii JCM 17136 = DSM 21941
TTCTGCCGCCCGGCTTTTTCTAAAACGTAACTATATACTTTAAGCATCTATCGGTCCATTTTTATTGGATTGATTCATTTCGCGTTCATTATATCTTCACAGTCCATAAAAGCTATCTTTGTTTTCGTGTGCCTTGATACCAATGTTTGCTTTATAAATATTGCAGAGAGAATTATATTTCCTCGCACACCCTCATTTCCATTCCTTTATACACCACAACAATCTTGTGTAGCTGTGTGCTGCCCACGGTATTCTGCACCGTATCGGTATCTGCATACCGATTAGCTTGGGCGATACCCTCTTTCCGAAGTTCCTCCACACGGTCTTCGGGATCTTTGTACTTGGCATACTTCAATTCGATGATGTAGCTGTGTTGCATATCAGGATAGATATCCAGCAACGGGCACAGGAAAATGTCAGCATATCCGGCTTGAGTGTCGGCTTCGGAGATGGGACGGTAGAAGCGGTTCTGAGCCGTCATGGCAAGAGTGAAACCATGTACGAAAAACTCGCCTTTCTGCTTGTCGCGTTGCGAGGCATAACGCTTCAGACAGTCCGCTATATAGCCGAAGTAAGATTGCCATGTCCCGTCGTAGGCTAAAGCCGAAGCAAGCTCGTCTTTCTCATGGTTGCTGAAACTGAGGTCGGCTTCATTGTACGTGTTCAGCAGATAGGTGTAGAGCTGCTCCTGCACCACCTGGTTGGGAATAGTAAGTTTGGTGTTTCCCTTATACATTCCGCTGATAGTAAGCATACCGAAATAATAGAGCAGGCTCACGAAATTGTCGGAATCCACAATGTTGGCAGCCGGAAAGCTTTCTTTTAACTCGCCGGTAATGTAGCCTTGGCTTACTAAGGTCTGTATGGCGGAGGCATCGTGCGCAAACTCCTTATCCTTGCGGATAAGCATACGCAATTTTTCGTAATCGATGCGAATATTGCTTTCTATCATATTTCTCGGTACTCTTCCATTATTGTCTATGTAGTTTTTGACAAAATAAAGCACCATATTGGAATTGTATAGCGTAGTTTCTCCATAGCACTCCTGTGCAAAGCAGTAGTTGTCATACCATGGTTTCATCAGCCTATCAACTCATCGATGGTATGATTGAAAGAGATTTTGGTAGAATAATAAGCCAGCATTTCGCGTACCTCGGCTTCGGTGAACCCCATCATTTCGTTAAATTTCGATGAGAGAGAGTAGTTGGTGCCGATGTTGAAGCCACTGGTCAGGTCGTCCATCGTCACGGGGCTTACACCGGTGATAAAGCAACGCTTGATGCTGGAATAAGTTCCGGCTTTCACCTTGTTAAAAAAGGCGCGCAGGTAACCTTCCTTGTGCGTCTCTTCGGTATATCGGTGCAGGCTGTTGGCATCGGAGAGGATGGCATTCGTGAAGTGGTCATATTCATCAATGAAGAGATATATCTTCTGGCCTGCACGGGCACATACCTGATAGAGAAAGTCCAATTGCTCCACTGCTCCATTTGCCGCACACAATCCTTCTAATGTATCTTGCGGCAGATATTCAGCATATATCTTGCAGAAGTTTTCAAAAGTAATGCCACAATGCGCATCCAGTCCGCTGCGGTAATTGTGCAATTCGCCGTTAATGCCGGAAAAGTTGAGATATAGCACCAAGTAACTATTGCGGTCATCTGTGGGATGCTTCCCTATGTAGAGGTCGCCAAACAGGGCATCAAACTTGTCACGGGTACGCACATCATAATAGTGTTGCAGCATATTCAGTGTCAGACTCTTGCCGAAACGGCGTGGACGGATAAAGAAGAAATACCGGTCCGAACGTTCTATTAAAGGGATAAACGAAGTCTTATCCACGTAATAATAATTGTCAAGACGAATGTCTTCGAAATTCATCATGCCGTATGGCAACAATTTCATGTCTGATGATACATATTCCATAATTCAGTTTATTTATGAGTCTGCTTTGAACTAGTGTAAACAAAGATACGTTCTTTCCGCTGCTTTTACAAATAAACGTTCGTACTTTTTAGCCTCTATTCATTGAGCCAGCTCCTTCAGTATCATTTCTATTTTCTGAAAGAGTTGTCCTATGTGCGCTCCGTCTACAAAAGCATGGCTTACGGTGAAGGCGATGGGCATAACCAATCTTCCTTCGCGTGTCACTACTTTGCCGGCATTCATCAGCGGATAGTCCAGTGGACGGTCGGGAGCCATCTGCGTGTAGGTGAGCGAAGTGAAATAAAGCTGAGGCGTGGCGCTCAGTTGGATGATGTCAAAATCACCTTGCTCTGTAATCGCTTTTTCGGCTCCATACGGGTCGCCGTCTTCGGGAATATGATGGACGATGTGGTATGCTCGGCATAAAAACGCTCAAAATCCTCGTGGTAAGGGATGCGGACGGTGTAGAAAGTCTTGCCGGGGACGGCGATGGGTGAGATGATGTCTACTTGGTCATGATAGACCACCTGTCCGTTTTTGTCCGTGCGGAAACGGAATTCTTTCACCTCATTGGCGGCACGTAGCACGGCGTACAGATAATACAGGAAAAAAGAACGTTTAGCGGCTTTTGCGGCGGGAAATGCTTCGGTGCAATCTACTTCACTGGTGATGGATATCCATGAATTATGGAAGTTGCGGAAGAAATTGTAATTGTCCCGGCGTTCCCAGGTTTCAATGTCTACTATATGTTTCATATTTTGAATTTTTGTGCTACTTTGCGGTAAGTGGGCATGTCTACACCCATCTTTTCACCCAGTGCGATCATATCAAACAACAATCCTTGTATTTCGGACTCATGTCCTTTGGCGATATCCTTCTGCATGGAGGCGGTACTGTCCGGGTCCAGTTTGTCTATCACTTTCAAATTATATTCTATCGGGTCTTCTACATAGGTAATTCCCATCTTGCGACCTATTTCCGAACTTTCTTTGGATAGACCGGTAAAGGTGTCGCGTTCTGCTCCGGGATGTTGCAGCGGGCCCATCGGTACCTCATGATAGGCTCCTGTGCAAGCCATGGCCGAGATGAATGACCATTTGATGAAGGTGTCGCGATTGATATCATCCGAGATCTCGACTTTGATCCCTGCATTTCTCAGTACGCCGGCAACGGCTTCCAGGCGTTCCAGAGCTACACCTTGGTGGGGACGTGCGCCAAAAACCAGCCGGAATATCTTGCCCATTTGTGTGATTTCGCCCGGTCCGGAGACGAAGCCTACAATGTAGATGCATCCGTCCAGTACCGTTACACGTGGCACAAGTTGCCCGATGCGGGGGCCTGTACCGTAAACATTCAGAATGGGGATAATCAGGGTGTCTTTGTCCGAGGCTTTCTCCAACAGGTCTTTGACGGAGTCCAGGGAGTATCCCTTTACGCATACAAAGATTACGTTGGCCTTCTCGTTGTATTCCTCGGCTGTACAGGCTTGTACAGGCAGAAAATGATTGCCTTTCAAGTCCGATTTCAAGTGAAGTCCTTTTTCACGAATGGCTTCCAGATGTTTGCCGCGGGCAATACATGTTACATCTTTTCCTGCTAAAGCAAGAAAACCGGCGATGCTTCCTCCAACGCCGCCGGTTCCTACGATTAGATATTTTTCCATATTAGTTGTATTTCGCTGTAGAGCAACAGGAGTGAGGGTAGTCTGTCAGACGAACAGCTACTTTGGTGTCCTGCAGCCCTACTGTTTTCGTTTATACATTAAAGCGGAAGTGCATGATGTCGCCGTCCTGCACCACGTATTCTTTTCCTTCCACGCCCATTTTTCCGGCTTCTTTTACGGCAGCTTCCGAGCCATATTTAATGTAGTCCTCGTACTTGATCACCTCGGCGCGGATAAATCCTTTTTCGAAATCGGTGTGGATGACTCCTGCGCATTGGGGTGCTTTCCATCCCTTGCGGTAAGTCCAGGCTTTCACTTCCATTTCTCCGGCGGTGATGAAAGTTTCCAGTTCCAGCAGGTGGTAAGCCGATTTGATCAGACGGTTTACACCTGATTCTTCCAGACCGACTTCCTGAAGGAACATCTGACGGTCTTCGTAGGTTTCAAGTTCTGCGATATCGGCTTCGGTCTTGGCGGCCACAACCAGAATTTCTGCATTCTCTTCTTTTACGGCCTCGCGTACTTGTTCCACATATTTATTGCCGGTAGCAGCGCTTGCTTCGTCCACGTTACATACGTACATCACCGGTTTGCTGGTCAGCAGGAACAGTTCTTTTGCGATCTTCTGTTCGTCTTTGGTGTCAAATTGTACGGTACGAGCAGATTTGCCTTGTTCCAGTGCGTCTTTGTATTTAACAAGTATATCATACGTTTGTTTAGCTTGTTTGTCACCGCCCGTCTGTGCCTGTTTTTGTACTTTTTGGATGCGGCTTTCAATGGTTTCCAAGTCTTTCAGCTGAAGCTCGGTGTCAATGATTTCTTTGTCACGGACCGGATCTACGCTACCGTCCACGTGGGTCACATTCTCATCGTCAAAACAACGGAGTACGTGCAGTATGGCGTCTGTTTCACGGATATTTGCCAGAAACTTGTTTCCTAGTCCTTCACCTTTGCTGGCTCCTTTTACGAGTCCGGCAATGTCTACTATTTCTACAGTAGTGGGAACGATACGTCCCGGATGAACCAGTTCGGCAAGTTTGGTCAGGCGTTCGTCGGGAACGGTGATGACACCTACATTCGGTTCGATAGTACAGAAAGGAAAGTTGGCTGCTTGAGCCTTTGCATTCGATAAACAATTAAAAAGGGTCGATTTTCCTACGTTCGGAAGACCGACAATGCCACATTGTAAAGCCATTATCTATTTGTTTTTTTGATTATTATCTATGTATTTGCCTGCAAAGATAACCATTCTTTTTATATCAGACTTCATATTAAAGTCAGAATTGGCTTTTTATATACAAAAAGGGCAACCGTCGCGGTTGCCCTTTCGTAGAGTTTTTATGAAAAGTGTTAGATTGTTAGAATAGATTTATCTGTCCATAGTTACGGTCATTTCAGGTACTAATATATATTCTTTCTTTTTAGAGTTCCATTTGTAATATTCAGTAGTCATACTTTTGTTACCGTATGTATAACGGATGCAGAGGTCGTTTTCCCAGCGGTTCTTGTTGCTGTTCCACTTTTGTGCCTCGTCTTCAGTGCGTTGGTTGTTGGCGTCATACTTGTAATTGTGCTTCATGTAATTAGTGAGCATGTTGCCGTCCATTTTAAAAATCGTTTCCGAAACAACTACTCCATTTACTTCTTCTGCATTGTAAATCAGGTTGTCACCCGGATTTCCTGCAAAAACTGTAAGGTTAGCAATAAATAAAATTGCTACAACGAGCATTCCTTTCAAAAAATTGATCTTCTTCATGATATTGATATATTAGATTGTTACTTTCATATTGTTCTCAAAAGCGGTGCAAATGTACGAAAGAAAATTGAATCTCCTAACATTTATGCTAGAAAATGATGATATTTTTGCAAAATGTCACTAATTAAACAAATATTAAGAGTTGACTAAGGGTTGGATATTGCATTTGTCTTGTTTCCTCTTTTCCGCTCCCGTCCGGAATAACAAATGAAAAGCTCAGCGGACTTTCTCCAATCCATTGAGCTTTGATGGTATAAATACTTTATATCTAGTGAGGCTTGTCTTGCAGATGGCCTGTGCCTGTATACCTTAATGTGCTTCAAGCCAGTTGCTTCCCCAACCACAGTCTGCGCGTAAAGGCACTTGCATGCGGTAGGCGTTTTCCATCTCTTCAATCACAATCTTTTGTACTTTGTCCTTCTCTTCGGGCACAACGCTGAAGTTTAACTCATCATGCACCTGAAGTATCATTTTGGACTTTATACTTTCAGATTGAAAGCGCTGGTATATGCGTACCATAGCTACCTTGATTATATCGGCCGCACTTCCCTGGATAGGAGCGTTGATGGCATTCCGTTCGGCATATCCGCGCACGACCGAATTTCTGGAATTGATATCCGGAAGATAGCGCTTGCGGCCGAATATGGTTTCAATATATCCTTGTCCGCGGGCAATATCGATGCTTTTGTCCATATATTCTTTTATTTGGGGATAAGTTTCAAAATAGCCGTCTATCAGTTCTTTTGCCTCTTTGCGGTCTACATTCATACGTTCTGCCAGTCCGAATACGCTGATGCCGTAGATGATGCCGAAATTCGCTGTCTTCGCTTTACTGCGTTGTTCGCGGGTAACCTTGTCTATACTTATTTTATAGACTTTGGCTGCGGTGGCGGCATGAATGTCGTCTCCTTCCTTGAAGGCCTCTATCATATTGGTGTCTCCGCTAAGGTGCGCATGATGCGTAGCTCAATCTGTGAATAGTCGGCGGAGAAGAATTCGCAACCATCATCGGGAATGAAGGCCTTGCGGATTTCCTTGCCGTCTTCGTTGCGGATGGGGATGTTCTGCAGATTCGGGTTGCTGGAACTCAGCCGGCCGGTAGCTGTGACCGTTTGATTGAACGAGGTATGAATTTTACCTGTTTCCTTATTGATCAATAGGGGCAGAGCATCGATGTAAGTACCGAGAAGTTTCTTTAGGCCGCGGTGTTCCAATATCTTGCCTACTATCTCGTGTCTTCCTCGCAGACTTTCCAATACTTCTTCACTGGTGACATACTGTCCGGTTTTGGTTTTCTTGGCCTTCTCTACGATACGCAGCTTGTCAAACAGCACTTCGCCTACCTGTTTGGGTGAGGCGATGTTGAAATCTGTACCCGCCAGTTGGTGCACTTCTTCTTCTATTTGGTTCATGCGGGCGGTGAAATGTTCCGAACTCTGTTTCAAGGCTTCGGTATCTACACGCACGCCGTTGCGCTCCATATATGCAAGTACGGGTACCAGGGGCATTTCTATTTCGTAGAAAAGTTTTTCGGCATCGTTGGTTTTCAATTCCTGTTCCAGGATGTTTTTCAATTTCAAGGTGACATCGGCGTCCTCGCACGCGTACTTATAAATAGCTTCGGGGGAGAGGTCGCGCATGTTCTTCTGACCTTTGCCTTTGGGGCCAATCAGTTCTTCGATGTGGATCGTCTGATAATGCAGGTAGATTTCGGCAAGGTAGTCCATGTTGTGACGCAATTCCGGTTGTAGTACATAATGTGCCACCATGGTATCGAACAGAGGCCCGCGCACTTCAGCCCCATAGTTGCCCAGTACCAGCATATCGTATTTTATATTTTGCCCTACTTTCAGTATGCCTTCCTTTTCGAAGGCCGGGCGGAACTCATTAACTATTTTTTGCGCTTCAGCCCGATCGGCAGGTACAGGGACATAAAATGCTTGGTTTTCGGCATAGCTGAAGCTCATTCCCACAAGTTCTGCGGTAATGGGATCGGTTCCTGTAGTTTCCGTATCTAGACTGAAAATTTCTTTTGTAAGTAAGTTTTGTAATAATACGCTTCTTTTCTCTTCTGTATCAATGAGTTGATAGTCGTATTTTAAATTATCTAAACATGCGAGACTTGAATATTTCTCGCTTTCCGTCCCTCCGTCAGTAAATTCTGCAAAGAGATCGCCTTGTGCGGAGGGCTGTGAGGCAGATCGTCCGGTGGTGGTGTCCGGTTGGTCAAAAAGAGTGGGGCCGTCACCGAATAATGAACCTTGTGCGTTTCCTTTCGTTTTTGGAGCGGCATTTGCAAAAGCCGTTTTCTTGTCTTTGTTGAAAATGCGGTCGATGAGGGTACGGAATTCCATCTCTTCAAAAATCTTCCGTAGTTCCTCTTCATCCGGTTCTTCCCTTTTCAGTTCGTCCATGTTCAATGTGATGGGGACATCAATCTTGATGGTTGCCAGGAATTTGGAGAATTCAATCATTTCCCGGTTGGTTTCCACTTTGGTCTTCAAGGCTCCCTTCAGCTCGTCGGAGTGGGAGAGGAGGTTTTCGATGCTGCCATATTGTGCGATTAATTTTTGTGCCGTTTTCTCTCCCACGCCCGGACAGCCGGGAATGTTGTCGGAACTATCGCCCATCAGTCCCAGCATATCAATGACTTGTGCGGGCGACTGGATATCGAATTTTGCCTTTACTTCTTCTATGCCCATCACCTCAAAGCCGCCTGTATGCTTGGGGCGGTACATGAAGACATTTCCGCCTACCAGCTGACCGTAGTCTTTGTCCGGGGTCATCATATAAGTAGTGATGCCCTGTTTGCCGGCTTCGGTGGCCAGGGTGCCGATCACGTCGTCGGCCTCGTATCCCGCTACTTCCAGAACAGGAATGCGGTAGGCCCGGATAATTTCCTTTATAATGGGTACGGACAAACGGATTACCTCGGGCGTTTCTTCGCGTTGCGCCTTGTATTGTTCATACGCCTCGTGCCGGAAGGTGGGGCCGGCGGGGTCGAATGCCACACCGATGTGCGTAGGATTTTCTTTCTTCAACACCTCTTCCAGCGTATTGACAAATCCCAGCACGGCTGAAGTGTTGAAACCCTTGGAGTTAATGCGCGGGCTTTTGATGAAAGCGTAATACGCACGGTATATTAATGCGTATGCATCTAATAGAAAAAGTTTGTCCATTCTTAAAAATCTTTAGTTTTTTCATTGTAAAAGTACAAAAAAATACCGTATTCCGTCTTTTATTACTATTTTTGTGCACAAATAAACCTGCATGGACAAATTACAGCAAATCAAATTGCCTATTGACAAGGAGTTTGAAGAATTTAGAAGGTTGTTTGACTCTTCGCTCCAAAGTTCCAATTCTTTACTTAGTGAGGTATTATCCTATATTAAGCGGAGAAATGGCAAGATGATGCGTCCCATACTGGCGTTGCTGATTGCTAAATTATTCGGTGAAATCAATGATTCTACGCTTCATGCGGCTCTTTCATTGGAGTTGCTTCATACGGCCAGCCTGGTGCACGATGATGTGGTGGACGAGAGTGACAAGCGCCGTGGGCAGTCTTCGGTAAATGCGATCTATAATAATAAGGTGTCGGTTCTGGTAGGCGACTATATGCTGGCAACCAGTCTGAAGCATTCTGCCATGACCCGCCAGATTAGGATTGTAGATTTGGTGGCTTGTTTGGGACAGAACTTATCTGAAGGCGAGATTATTCAATTGGCGAATATTAATGCTTCCGAGTTCTCGGAAGAAGTGTATTATGATGTCATCCGTAAAAAGACGGCTGCATTGTTTACTGCCAGTGCGGAAGCGGGGGCCATTTCGGTTCATGCATCCGATGAAATGATGAAAAATGCGCGTCGGTTTGGTGAAATGATTGGTATTGCTTTCCAGATAAAGGATGATATCTTCGATTATTATTCTTCTGATGAGATAGGTAAACCTACCGGAAACGATATGCGTGAAGGAAAGCTGACACTGCCGGCTTTGTATGTATTGAATACATTTGATGATGGGGAGATGCGGAAACTGGCGCTGCGCATCCGGTCATTGGATGCTTCGGATGAGGAAATTGCCCGTTTCATCGAGTATATCAAAGTGAAGGGAGGGATAGAGTATGCCAGACAGGCAATGGCGGATTATCGTAATAAGGCATTGGCTTTACTTCCACCATCAGCCGACCGGACTGTAAAAGATGCCTTGACCGCTTATATTGATTATGTGATCGAAAGAGATAAGTAGTACGATTGTTTGAAGATGCGTACTTCAAAAAAAATCAGGCGTGGTTCTTAATGCAATAAGAGCCGCGCCTGAACTTTTGGGGGATACGCCTTTCCTTGGTGGAAGGTCTGCGTTTAAAATAACCGGAATAGATAAGGCTCATTCCGGTCACTTTAAGTGTGGTTGTTATTTAAATAGTAAACCGGTTCTTTGTTTAGAAGAACTTGGTTTCCTGGCCTACAATTTCTGAGAGAAGCAGGTTGGCCAGCCGGCTTGTTCCCAGGCGGAATAATTCGTTTGTCAGCCATTCTTCACCTAACACTTCTTTTACAATGGTATAGTAAACCAAGGCGTCGTGTACGGTGTTGATTCCTCCGGCAGGTTTGAAGCCTACTTTGCGGCCTGTTACCTTATAATATTCTTTGATGGCCTCGCACATCACCAAGGCAGCTTCGGGAGTGGCGGCGGGATTTTCCTTTCCGGTAGAGGTTTTGATGAAATCGGCTCCGGAATACATCGATAAAATGGACGCTTTTTTGATGTTGGATGCGCTTCCCAGTGCTCCGGTTTCCAAGATCACTTTCAGGTGATGCTCGCCACATACCGCCTTTAATTCTTCTATCTCATCGCACATTCCTTCATAGTCTTCACTCAGGAACTTGCCTACCGGAATGACGATATCTATCTCGTCGGCTCCGGTATGGAGAGCCATGGCTGTTTCGGCTACCTTTACTTCGATAAAGGTTTGCGAGGAGGGGAAACCACCCGATACACAGGCTATGTTTACATGGTCTGCTTCCAAGGTGTCGTTCACTACTTCCGCCATATTGGGATATACGCAGATTGCGGCCACATTGTCCAGATCAGGGTACTTGTCAACAAATTCGTTTACCTTTCCGGTGAATTTCATCACGCTTTCATCCGAGTCGGTGCACTTCAGAGTAGTCAGGTCAATGCAATGGAACAGGAATTTCTTCACGTCCGGTGTATTGTTTTCTGCTACATGTTTCTCGATGAGCAGGGCGGCTTTCGCCTTCACATCCTCATCGCGCAAATGGGTGTTATACTTGGCAAGCGCTTCTTCGTACTTGCTGTGGTTGGCTTCGTGATTATGTTCCATAATTCTTTATAATTTGGGGTTGTTTTTATGTCTGTCTTTGTCTCTATTTGTTTTCTTCTCCAGGTTTTGACGGAAGGCTTCGGTCAGGTTTACTCCGGTCTGGTTGGCCAGACAGATAAGGACCCACAGCACATCTGCCATTTCATCGGCAAGGTTGTCTTTCTCTCCTTGCTTGAAAGACTGATCTCCGTATTTGCGCGCCATCACACGTGCCAGTTCTCCTACTTCCTCGGTCAGAACGGCCATATTGGTCAGCTCGCTGAAATAACGTACACCGTACGTTTTAATCCAGCGGTCCACTTCTTTTTGTGCTTCTTCCAGTGTCATTATTCCTTGTTTTTGGTATCCATACATATAGTAACAGGGCCGTTGTTCAGAAGTTCGACTTTCATGTCTGCTCCGAATTCTCCGGTGCCAACTTCTTTGCCCAGACCGAGGCTCAGTTCCCGGCAGAAATAATTGTAGAGGGGGATGGCTACATCGTGCTTTGCAGCACGGATGTAGGAGGGACGGTTGCCTTTCTTGGTAGATGCGTGCAGGGTGAATTGGCTGATAACCAATATGTTGCCATCTACTTCCAGGATAGATTTATTCATGACTCCATTTTCATCGTCAAAGACCCTCAATCCTATTATCTTTTTGCATAACCAGTCGGCATCTTCTTGTGTATCAGCTTCTTCAATGCCTACCAGTATCATGAATCCTTCTTTTATCGCCGATTTGCATACGCCTTCTATGGTAACAGAGGCGTGACTTACTCGTTGAATAACTACTCTCATATTTATGTTCTTTAATTCCTTGTTAGAAAAATTCTAGTTGTTTATCGGTAATGTCTCCGCTTCTACAATGGACAAAATGTTGCCGGCTTTTTGGTGTGACCGATATGAGGCAGAGCATGTCCTGTAGCAGATGTATGCAAAGGTAGGAAATCCCTTTTATTCTGTGAGATTTTCTTTGATATTTTTAGCGGCTGCTTCACCTACCACAGCTGCAATCTCTTCCAATGAAGCCTGCTTGAGGCGGCTGACACTCTTGAAGGTTTTCAGCAGGGCGGTCTTTCTTTTTTCACCCACTCCCTTGATGTTGTCCAAGGCGGACGCCACCTGACTCTTGCTTCGCTTGTCCCGATGGAAGGTGATGGCGAAACGGTGTACCTCGTTCTGTATGTTTTCCAACAGATGGAACAAGGGAGTGCTTTGCTTCACACCGATGGTCAGCGGGGGGAACCCGTATAGTAATTCCGATGTGCGGTGCTTGCGGTCTTTGGCCAGTCCGGCTATGGGGATATCCAGTTGAAGTTCGTCCTCTATCACTTCTCTCACCACTTCCATTTGTCCCTTTCCACCGTCGGTAATGATGAGGTCGGGCAGGGGGGAACCTTCTTCTATGGCACGACTGTAACGGCGGCGTACCACCTCTTTCATTGAGGCATAATCATCGGGTCCGGTCACCGTCTTGATGATGTATTTCCGATAGTCCTTCTTGCTTGGTTTCGCTTTTTTGAAAACGACACAAGCGGCCACTGCGTCCGATCCTTGAATATTGGAATTATCGAAACATTCGATGTGGTTCGGTAGCTTTTTCATGTGTAGCTGCTCTTGGATTTCTTTCATCAGACGGACGCTTCTTTGTTCGGGATTCAACTTCTCCGCCTGCTTCAAGCGGTCCACTTTATACTGTTTCACGTTCATGACGGAAAGATCCAGCAAATGCTTCTTTTCTCCTCGCTGGGGGACGGTGAAGGAGACGTTGTTCATCTCCATATCCAGTTCAAAAGGTACGATGATTTCGCGGGAAGTGCTTTTATATCGTTCACGCATCTCAATAATGCCCAATTGCAGGAGTTCTTCTTTCGTTTCGTTCAGACGTTTCTTGTATTCGAAGGTGAAGGCTTGGTTGATGCATCCGTTTGTGATATGCAGATAGTTGATATAGGCTGAATTTTCTTCCATTTCAATGGAAAACACATCCACATTATGAATGATGGAATTAACGACTTCGCTCTTGGAACGATAGTTTTCTATCAAGTCATATTTCTCTTTTATCTTTTGCGCTTCTTCAAATTTCATATCGGTGGCAAGTGCCTGCATCTCTTCCATCAGCAGGTCGCTTACAATCTGGGTGTCTCCTTTCAGAATATTCTTGATTTCACCGATATTCTTCATGTATTCCTCGTGCGACTGCTGCCCGATGCAGGGCCCTTTGCAGTTCTTTATATGATATTCCAGCATACGTTGAACTTGCCGGCGCGAATGTTTTCGGGGCTTAGATTGAGCTTGCAGGTGCGGATGGGATAGAGCTTTTTGATCAAGTCCATCACGGCAAGCATGGAGGGTATGTGACTGTACGGGCCATAATAGGAGGATCCGTTGCGGATGATCTGCCGGGTTTTGAAGATGCGTGGAAAATATTCGTTGCTTACACAAATAGAGGGATAGGTCTTGTCATCTTTCAGTAATACATTGTAGCGTGGCTTGTATTTCTTTATCAGGTTATTTTCGAGTAGAAGGGCGTCTTCCTCTGTTTTTACCACGATATAACGGATGTCTGCAATCTTGCTGACCAGCAATCGTGTCTTGCCGTTGGGATGCTCTCTGTTGAAATAAGAAGAGACTCTGCGCTTCAGGTTTTTCGCCTTTCCAACGTAGATAATGGTTCCTTCGGAGTTCAAGTATTGGTAAATGCCGGGACTGTCGGGCAGGTTTAGTACAATTCCTTTCAGATAGTCATTGGTTGTAATCTCTTCTTTTTCCATACATGCTTATTGAATATTCCTGTTGAAAGAACTGCTTCTTGGGTTGAACTTGCGGTTGGATATGCTATATCTTTCGGGTGCAACATCCTATATCTTCAAGTTGTAACATTATATATCTTACAGGCTGAAGATATATAATGTTACGGTCTTATGGTCTATGTTATTTTATGATGCTTCTATCGTTGTCTATTTATAAAGTAAGCAACGTATCCACCGTGATATCTTCGGGGAATGCCTTTCTGCCGTTCAGACCTCCCAGCTCGATAATGAAATTGATGAAAATCTTTTTAGCGCCACATCTTTGTACCAGGCGATGGGTGGCTGCCATGGTTCCGCCGGTAGCCAATAAATCATCGTGCAGCAGAACCACGTCGTTCTCATCGATGGCGTCTTTATGTATCTGAATGGTGTCGGTGCCATACTCTTTTGCGTATGTTTCCTCTACTACTTCTGCGGGAAGTTTGCCCGGCTTGCGTGCCATCACGAATCCGGCGCCTAGCCGTGCCGCCAGCGCACCACCCATAATGAAGCCGCGCGATTCAATACCTACTACTTTGGTGATGCCTTTGTCCTTGTACATCTCGTATAACGAATCCAGCATTTCCTGCAAGCACTCGGGATTTTTGAACAGGGTTGTCACATCATAAAACAGAATTCCCGGAATGGGGAAATCTGGGATCTCTCTTAAGTTTGCTTTAAGCGTTTCTTTGCTCATAACCAGTGTTTTATTGTTAGTCTATTAAATTACTTGTTTCACGTGAAACATATTTTGTTTCACCGTCCCAGCAGGACTAGTAAGACATTGATGTCGCTAGGAGAGATGCCCGGTATGCGGCTGGCTTGCGCCAAAGTCTCGGGATCTATCTTCATCAGTTTCTGCCGGGCTTCGGTAGAGAGCGAGTTCAATGAGTTGTAGTCGAACTTGCCTTTGATGCGGATGGCTTCCAGGCGATGTATCTTGTCGGCGATCATTCGTTCGCGGTCAATGTATCCTTGGTATTTGATCAGCACTTCGGCGGCTTCAATCACTTCTTCTTTACGGTCGGTGATTTGGTCCAGCAGGGCTTTGAAAGCCGGAATGTGCCCGGCTATATTTTCGATAGTAATCTGCGGACGGTTCAGCAGGTCGATTAGTTTGCAGCCGTGTGTCAGACGGGCAGTACCCAAACTTTCCAAAGCATCATTGATTAATGCGGCTTTGATGGAGAAGGTTTTGGCAAAGTCGATGATTCGGCTCACGGTTTCACGTTTGCTGCATAGATGTTCGTAACGGTCTTGTTTCACCAGTCCCAGCTTGTAGGCGCGTTCGGTAAGGCGCATATCTGCATCGTCTTGTCGGAGCAGGATGCGGTATTCGGCGCGGGAGGTGAACATCCGATAAGGTTCATCCACACCTTTGGTAACCAGATCGTCAATCAAGACACCGATGTAGGCCTCGTCCCGTCCCAGTGTGAACGGTTCGCCACCGTGGCAGTTGATGTGTGCGTTGATGCCGGCAATGATTCCCTGTCCGCCTGCTTCTTCGTAACCGGTGGTTCCGTTTACTTGTCCGGCAAGGAACAGGTTTTTGATTATTTTCGATTCCAACGTATGTTTCAGTTGGGTGGGGTCGAAGTAATCATATTCGATGGCGTATCCCGGGCGATAAACTACCAGATCTTTGAATGCGGGTACTTTCTTCAATGCGGCCAATTGTATGTCCATAGGCAGTGAAGAAGAGAATCCGTTCAGGTAAAGTTCCTGTGTGGTTTCTCCTTCGGGTTCCAGGAAAAGCTGGTGTTGCGGCTTGTCGGGGAAGGTCACGATTTTGGTTTCTATGCTGGGGCAATAACGTGGTCCGATGCTTTGGATTTGTCCGTTGAAAAGGGGAGAGTCGGGCAGACCTTTCCGTAGTATCTCGTGTACCTCTTCGTTGGTAAAGCAGGTCCAGCATTGCAGTTGTTTCAGCTTGCGCGGTTCGCTCATGAACGAAAAGCGGTGGAAGTCGTTTTCTCCGTCCTGTGTTTCCATCAGGTCGTAGTGCACGCTGCGTCCGTCTATGCGGACAGGTGTACCGGTCTTCATGCGTCCGGCGGTGATTCCGTGGCGGGTGATTGATTCGGTCAGATGGTAGGAGCAGGTTCGGCCATGCGTCCTCCTGCCAGTTGTTTATGCCCGATGTGCATCAGCCCGTTCAGGAAAGTTCCTGCGGTGAGCACGATACATTTTGCGTGGAAGGTCACTCCCCAGCAAGTCGTGACTCCGGTGGCTTCGCCGTTTTCCACGATTAACTCCTCTACGGTGTCCTGCCAGATGTGCAGATTGGGAGTGTTCTCCAGAATCTCGCGCCATGCCCAGATAAACTTGCCGCGGTCACATTGGGCGCGGGGGCTCCACATGGCGGGACCTTTAGAGCGGTTGAGCATACGGAACTGTATGGCTGTACGGTCTGTAACCAGTCCCATGTAGCCACCTAATGCATCTATCTCTCTTACGATTTGTCCCTTGGCGATACCACCTACGGCAGGGTTGCAACTCATTTGCCCGATTTTGTTCATATCCATGGTAATCAGGCAGGTCTTCGAACCCATGTTGCTGCGGCCGCGGCTGCTTCACAACCTGCGTGTCCGGCGCCTATTACAATAACGTCGTACTTAAAATCCATTGATTTATTTCTTTTTACCGATTGCAAAAATACGAATTTTACTCTGTAAAGCGGTGATAATACGGTTAAAAAGAATAGGTGGCGGCAGAAATCTGTTTCTGCCGCCACATCCTATAAACGTTATTCTTAAAGTAAACTGTTACCGGTTCTGCCTTGTATATCCTGTTATAGGGAAATCAATGCCAGTGCTTTGTTCTCGCGTCTTCCATTATCTCCCGTTCACCGGGGCCTTTGTCGTTGATGCCGCACAGGTGCAGGATTCCGTGAATAATCACCCGGTGAAGTTCGCGGTCATAGGGCTGCTCGAATTGTTCGGCATTGGTGCGGACGGTATCCAGGCTGATAAATAAATCACCGGAGATACGGTCGCCCTCGCAATAGTCGAAAGTGATGATATCCGTGTAATAATCGTGTTGCAGATACTGTCGGTTCACTTCCAGTATTTTATCGTCCGAACAGAAGATATAAGCGATTTCTCCCACTCTTTTTCCATAACAGGCGGCTACTTCTTTAATCCATCCGGTGGTTTCTTTCTTTTTGATATCGGGCATCTTTACCCCCTCGGTTTGATAACTTATCATAGGCTGATTCTTTTTTAATAATGCACAAAGATACGCAAAGTATTTCAGCCGAAGAAAAGATAGCAGATAAGAATGGCTGCAATGACTCCTGCCGCATCGGCCAGCAGTCCGCAAGGAACGGCGTGGCGTGTCCTCACCACTCCCACGCTGCCGAAATATACTGCCAGAATATAAAAGGTGGTGTCGGTGGAGCCTTGGAAGATACAGGACAGTCGGCCTACAAAGGAATCGGGGCCGTATGTGGTCATGGCATCCACCATCAGTCCGCGTGCCCCGCTTCCGCTCAAGGGCTTCATCAGTGCCGTAGGGAGTGCTCCGACGAAATCACTGTTGATGCCGCATAACTTTACGGCGCTGCCAATGCCGCCGATCAAATAATCCATCGCTCCCGATGCACGGAAGACTCCGATGCCTACCAGTATGGCTACCAGGTAAGGAATGATGCGCACGGCGGTACTGAATCCTTCTTTGGCCCCTTCGACAAAGGAGTCGTAAACATTGATTCTTTTTCTGATTCCTGCCACAATAAATCCGATGATGATCAGGAATAGGAAGACATTGGCAAAGGTGGTGGAGTAGATGTCTATCTGGTCTCGTGACAAGGTGTGGAAGAAATAAATAATTCCTGCCACCAGTACACTCATCCCTCCCAGAAAGAGGAGGATGGTACGGTTGAACAGATTGATTCTCTGATAAATGCTTACAGCCACAATACCTGCCAGAGTAGAGAAGAAAGTTGCCAGCAGGATGGGTATAAATATGTCTGTAGGTTGGGCTGCTCCCAGTTGCGCACGATATACCATGATGCTGATAGGAATCAGTGTAAGCCCTGATGTATTCAGTACCAGGAACATGATCATGGGGTTGCTGGCAGTATCTTTCTTGGGGTTCAGCTCTTGCAGCCCCTCCATCGCTTTCAGCCCCAGGGGGGTGGCGGCATTATCCAGCCCCAGCATATTGGCCGCCAGGTTCATAAAGATGCTGCCTGTTACCGGATGCCCTTTAGGGATATCGGGAAAAAGTTTGCTGAACAGAGGTCCCAGTAACCGGGAAAACAGGGCAATGACCCCGCCTTGTTCACCTATTCTCATAATGCCCAGCCAGAGGGACAGTACACCGGTCAGGCCCAATGAAATCTCAAAAGCGGTTTTAGAGGAATTGAACGTGGAATTGATAATTTCGGGGAATACTTGCGTATCGCCTAAAAAGACGAGACGTATCAACGCTACCACAAAGGCTGTCAGAAAAAAGGCTATCCAAATGTAGTTCAGAACCATAAAACTTAATGTGTTTTTTATTTGCACACAAAAGTACGAATAAATCCTGTATTTCGGACAAAGATAGGGGTTGTTTCTTTTTAAGCGATTCTCGGTGGTTGATAGAATGGATGGAAGTTCGCTTTTCAGCATAAAGGCTGTCTTTTTGCTTGGATATATTGCTTTTGTTGATCGTGAAATGCGTTTGATGCCTTCGTTTTATAAATAAATGCTTGGGATAAGTTCTTGTTTCTTTCTTCCATCTGGAAAGCGGATGCTGGAAAGTAGTTATCTTCCTTGCCAAGAAATGATTTTTAACTTATATCTTTGTTTGTTTCTTGTCTTAAACTGCTATTTTTATATCAATGGTTGACTAAAAAGATATACTATGAACTATTCAATGTTATTTATCGGTCTGTTTTTGGTGGCTCTGGGTTTTCTGGTACGGCGTTATCCCATACTCATCTCCGGATATAACACCATGTCGGCAAAGGAAAAAGAGAATGTGGATATTAAGGGGCTTTCGGCTTTCATGTGCCGATGCCTGGTAGTGATGGGGGTGGCGCTCAGTGGTAGTTATTATTTTTGCGTCTGGATGCAGTGGTGGACGATAGTTGCATACGTACCGGTGTTCGTTCCGCTGATTTTTGTTGTATATGCGCTGGTGAAGGCGCAGAAGTATGATCACAATCGGAAAAATAATAATCAAAAACAAAGGGGAACATAGAATGAAAACCAAGGAAAAGAAGATTCATTCTTAAGATCAGAAGAAAAGAAAATAACCAAGAAAGTGATGAAAGAACCGTTGGGGGCGGAGAACTATAAATGAGTTGAAACGGGCTGTTCACTATCTCGGACTTCAGTCAGTAATTCCTGTGATTGCTGGTTAGGCAAAATAGAGCTTTTAGCCATATACTCTTTATTATTGGCATAGATAAAGAGTACACTTCCTCCTTTTATTGTATTGATAATAGGCCTGGTCAGTGCCTGCGGCAAAGCCGGACAACCGAAACTTCGGCCCAGCCTGCCTGACCGGCAGACGGAGGGATTGGCGTATGCGGCGCCATGAACTACGATGCACGCTCGCGGGCCCGGTCATTGATTCCTTTTTCCAGCCCGTCCAATAAAAGGGAGTATCCGTTTCTACCTTGATAAGTATTTCCGGTAAGATAGAAGCCGAGGGAACTTTTGTAAGAGCCGACTTCGTTGGAGAAAGAGGTAGCATAGTTCTCACCGCTGTTTTTCCCATGCGAGACCACTGATGAGTATAGCATCTTTTTCTGTTCCATATCAAAGACAAACAAACGCTTTTCGGTGGATGGCTTGGTGAAATCAATCAATGTCAGTATCGGTTTGCTTTTCTGTTCTATCCGGTTGTATCCTGCCACAGCCTGCCGGAATGCCAGGAAGTTGACCACTCCTCCCAATTGCATGTCTTCGAATAACTGTTCACCGTCTGTTTTTTGAGATGCAGGGACAGATGTGGCAACCTTCTTTTCGGGTGTAGCCGTCCGCGTCGATACATTGCTCGCCGGAAAGAGAAAAAGGAACAGGAATAAAAAAACTTTTTGCATACGTATGGAAAAACTGGATAACGGGCGCAAAGTTACGCACATTTCTATTCCAAAACAAATATAATCGTCTCATTAACAGGTGCCCAATCGAAAATAAACTTGGCGTGAGAGGTGGCGTTTCTTACACACATGTGCGAGCGGGGGATGGTGCCCAGCGTATAACTGTACTCTATGATTCCTGTTGCCGGCGCATTGGTGGGCACTCCGTGAATATAACCGCCATTGTTGAAACGGCTGGCGTAGGGTGCGAAACCACCGGTGGCGGCAGAACCGTCTTTCAGAAAAATCATCCTGGCCTTCTTCTCTTGCAGGACGAACATACCCAATGGAGTTTCCTGAGCGTATGGAGGACGATGTTGTCCTGTTGTAGCAGGATTCATGCTGCGTATCAGCCAGTGTCCCTCTTCTTTCCGTTCCAAGGTGGCTATATTCTGGTTATGGCGGTCTACAAAAACGGCTCTGTTGAACACCACGCTGTCGGGAATCAGTTTTATGTATTGGGTGGGAGCATACCATTCGCCGCCTATAAAGATAGGTTCTACTTTGGTAAACTTTCCCTGCTTACCCAGGTGGCGGGTGAGCAGTCCGTCCAGTCCGTAGCGTTCGGCGGTAAGGGTGTCGTCTGTCAGGAAGAGAGGAATTCCCTGATAGCGTTCCACTCCCAATGTGTCGGCTATCCGTTTGTATGCGTCCCTTTTGAAGTTTTTCACCAACGGTGCTTCTCCGTTCCGGTTTTTATAATTCTGTAAGATGCACCATTGTGCCGGCTTTCTCCGGATATTCTCCAGCAACGCCAGCCGTTCCTTTATTTTCTCCCATTGGAAATGGCGGGTAGTATCTTTATAAGGATAGGTGTCCTCCAACGTATGTTTATCATACAGCAGCTCCTTGTCAAGCCGGATGTCTCCGGGCTTGATCTCTTTTTCTGCCACTTCGTCTATGGCTTCCGTCACAGTATTGTGTACCTCCGCTATCACTTCCTGTATTTCACGATTTGTCTTCGGGGTACACGAGCAAATTGTACAAAAACTGGTCAATAAATATATGAATCCTATTTTTTTCATCATAGATACCGGTTTGTGGCTTTCTTCTACAAATATACTTCTTTAAAAGGAATAAACATCCATTTTTGTTTTCAAAAAGCAGTGAAAAATTCCTGTTTCTTTGAACAATCTCCCCCATTGTAAACCTTATAAAGGACCGCTGGGAATAATCGCTTATCTTGGCTTGAGGTTTTTACAGAAAAAAAGAATTAACTTAAAAACAAGTGTAATGATGGAATCAACTAGAGTAAGAAGTAAAAGATTATCCTTCTCAGGTAAGAAGACTTTGTCTTCCTTTATGCAAGTGAATATTGCCAGTATGAAACAGTCTGGGAAATTGCGTACAAGCGAGACGTACCGCTCGGCGCTGAACAGTTTCATGAAATTCATGGATGGCAAAGATATACTGTTGAGCAGTATGGACTCCGAGCTGATGATGGGGTATGAGACTTATTTAAAAGCACAGGGGGCAAGCATGAATACGGTTTCTTTTTATATGCGTATTTTACGTGCAACGTACAATCGTGCGGTGGATAAAGGAGTGATTAGACAACGTTTTCCTTTTAAACGTGTCTATACGGGAGTGGAGAAAACAGTGAAACGGGCTGTTTCCTTCAAGGTGATCAAGCAAGTGAAGGATATGGATTTAAGCCATTCTCCCTCCATGGATTTTGCACGTGATATGTTTATGTTCAGCTTCTACACCCGGGGGATGTCATTTGTGGATATGGCTTTTCTTAAAAAAACGGATTTAAGCAATGGCATGCTGACTTATAGAAGAAAGAAGACAGGTCAGTTACTTTCCATCCGGTGGGAAAAGTGTATGCAGGATATTGTCGATAAATATCCCGGAAACTTCTCGGTTTACCTTCTCCCCATTATAACCCATATCAAGAAAGATGAAAGATTACAGTATAAGAATTCCATCTGTTTGGTAAACAGGAGATTAAAAGAAATAGGGAGGACGTTGGGGCTTGTCCATCCTCTGACCATGTATGTGGCGCGCCATTCATGGGCCAGTGTTGCCAGAGGCAAGCACATTCCTCTTTCAGTGATTAGTGAGGGGATGGGGCATGATTCTGAAAAGACGACATTGATTTATTTGGCGGCATTGGATACGACCGTTATTGATAAGGCTAATATGGTGGTATTGAGAGAGTTTTTGTGATAACAGGATAAAGAATAGCTTCTTGGCAAAAAGAGGATGTCTTGTCACAGGATGTCCTTCATTTCACGGAAGCCAGCATAAGCCTGTATGTACGTATGTATGGACCTGCGCATACGTACGTATATCCTCCTGCTTATGTAGGTGTATGAGCATGTGTTTTCACACGCGGAATAAAACGCTGACTTAATAAAAGGAAAGGTAAGATTTACTTGGATTTTATTCTTTAAATTAGGAGGTAATCCTCTTATAGCAAGATGATTAGACAAGAAATGCAAAGTTGAAATATTGTATATCTCTTATTAAGAGATCTATATTTTGTCGCAAATTTAAGCAAAGTTTTGAGAATTAGAACAATTTAGCAAGGAAATTTAATAATTGATTCAAAAAAAAACGTTTTCTGAATACATGATTTACTCTTCCAAAACCTTCTTATTTAAATGTAGTACACTGATTTATAAGGAATTATATCTTTTCGGTATATCTCTTAATAAGAGATCTATCGTATAACTACTAACATGCTATATAATAATGTATAGATGTGAAAATGGTGGAGCGAAGATTAAAAGTAAATAAAATATGGACTATCTATTCTTGAGACGACACAGACGTACTGCTACTTCAATGAGGCAGAAAAGCCTGCTTTTTAAGGCTGCCGAACGTCAGTGGGAGCTACAGTTCGCCGACAAGGGGACTGAAGGGAGAAAGGTGGATTGTACCCTATATAAATGTATATTGTATAACCTTGAAATAAAGCAAGTCTTTTTGGATCCGGAGCTTTCTTTGAAAAAATTTAGCGCAATGATTGACACCAACCAGACTTATCTGTCGAATGTGGTAAACAAGTATTTCAATTGCAATTTGAAGGAGTTGTTGAATACTTACCGCGTGGAATATGCCAAAGAGTTGCTCCATGCCGGAAAATGTTCATTAGATGAACTCCCGCAGCGATGTGGCTTTGCCTCCAGAAGTGCTTTCTATGCCGCTTTTAGTAAAATAGTCGGAATGTCTCCTTTGCGCTTTCAGGCTCGTGAACAGAATGCTTTACTTTCAGAATCAATGATTTATGTATAATCAATTTTAGTTTTTTAAATTTATAAATTTAAAGTTTTTCTATTATGAACAAAAAGTTTTTAAGTGCAATCCTGTTTGGTGCCTTGATGGTTACCTCGACAGGAACATTTGTATCTTGTAAGGACTATGATGATGACATCGACAGCTTGAACGAAAAGTTAGACAAGCTGGCTAAAGATTTGTCAGACTTACAGACTCAAGCTGGAACTTATGTGACAGCTGTTAAGTATGATGCCGCAACTGGTAAGTTGACTGTTACTGGTGGTAACGGTGAAACTTTCCAACTCCCGATGCCTGCTGAACTTCCTACTTATACATTGAAGGTTCAAGATGGCAAAGTACAGTTGTGGAACGGTAATACTCTTGTTTCTGAAGCAAGCTTGCCTGCTGCAGCAACTTCATTCGATCCTGCTCTGCTGAAGTGGAAGGATGGTTATTTGTATTACGGAGATGAGAAAATAGCAGGTGTAGAAAAACCGCAGAGCGTTGGTTCTATTTCAGAAGTGAAAGATGAATCTGGTGAAGTCATTGCTTATGTCATTGAATTAGATGGCAAATCCGCTAGATTCTCTTTGGTCGCTGATTTGAAAGCTTTGGTATTTGAACCGGAATTGTATTATGAAGGTATTGAAGCTATTGCGGTTAAATCATTCGTTTATAATGCTTTGACTGCTAAAGAAGTTAGTGCAGATGCTGATAATAAGGATGATGCTCCTACAGCAGCAACTACAACAACTGAGGTTACTCCTGAATTATCTGCTACATATCACATGAATCCATCTACAGCCGATGTTCGTAATCTGACTAAAGAAGATTTGACTTTCTTGGCTTACGATAAAGAATATGCTCGTGCTGCTGACGGAGTAGTAGTTCCTGAGATATCTAAGATTGAACCTAAAGATGGCAAGTTGACTGTTTGGGCTAAATTAACAGAAGGAACTATTAAAGATATTGCAGCCGATAAAAAAGTAACAGTCTTGGCTTTACAGGCTGATTATTTGAACGGCGATAACAAACGTTCGGTTATTACTTCTGATTACGCTGCGGTTAAGGCTATTAAGATTACAGATTTAGTGCTGAGTAATGCTAAAGTTGCTGGTGAAAGTCATTTGGTTACTACAGCTGCCGCTGCTATTGATAAGGATCATGCTCCTGAAGTAAAAGTTGCTTGGAATGAAACTGTCGATTTGGCCGAATATGTTCAAACTCATTATGGTAAAGCCGGTGATACTCATAAAGTATGGGATGAAAATGCAGCATCTGGCACAGTAGAAAAAGCCGGATTCAGTTATTCTTATGATTGGTAGGTTATATTGATGGTAATAATAAGACTTCTCAAAGTGCACATGCCGCATTGAATGGCTCTGTTTTGAGACCTCAGTTGCCGACAGATGGTAAAGCTGCTGAATGGGGAGCTACAGAACAAAATCAAGCTACTGTAGGGCGTATGCCGTTGGTTCGTGTATTCTTGAATGATAATAACTCTAAGAAGAAAGTAGCTGTAGGTTACTTGAAGGTGGAAATTACAGGTGCTCCTGCTGAAGACCGTATCACTGCGACAACAGAATATACATTCAATGAAGAATTTACATTGAGCTGTAGAACTGAGGATTGGGTTCAGAATGTAACTTGGTTCCAGATTGAAGAACAAATTCTTGCTCAGTTGAATATCTCTAAAGAAGATTTCGAAAGAAGCTATATCTATGACGGACCGATGATTCAATATAGTGAAGCAACTTTGGCTGCTATGCCTTTGACTAAGTTGTCTACTAAAGTTGAACAAACTAAAACAGATATCAACGGTACAATGACCGAAGTATTGAAATGGACTATTCCTGCAAACTATGCTTATGAATATTTCAGTGCAAATGCTTCCATGAAGGCTATCGTTCGTTATACGAAAGAAAACAAGGACGCTAACAATGCGGTTATTTCTAACGATTATGTATATGTAACATTGACTTGGACGCCTAATCCTCGTAATGTGAACCCGACAGGTGTACTTGCTGATGCAAACAAGATTCAGAAATATTGGTTTGCTGCCAACTCTAATGAGGCAGGTTCTGGTTATAACGAAATTCACGTGAATGCTGAAGTTCCGGCTGAATCAGGCCATGATATTATGAATTTCAACAAGGTGATTTTGGAAACATTCAATAATGATAAGGTGGTTATTTCAGAGATAAACGCTGTATACAAGGACTTTGCTGATGCCAAACTGACTAAGAATTTCCGCTTTGTAGATCCGAAGGGTGCTGAAATGACAGGTGTATCTGGAGAGGTTTATACATTGACTGTTAATACAGACCGTACTCAGTTGATCGCTATTTCTAGAGCAAAAGCTAACTTTGTAATCGCTACTATTACTGCCAATGCTGATGGTAAGGAAGTTATTGCATTGGAAGAAAACGATGCTGCTAAAGACTTGCTGAATGTTGCCGGTCGTGACGAATTGGCTAAGAACCTGACTGCAAGAGTGGTTGTTGAAACTGTAAACGGATGCGATAAGTCATTGCATGCTGTAGAAAACGATCAGTTTGATGTGAAGTTCTTGCGTCCTATTACAGTAAAAGCTGCTGATATGGATAGCTTTAAAGATGGTGTAGATGTAGGCGCTGAAGGTTCTGAAATTGCTGTGAAGTTGGCATTTACAGACTGGAGAAATTATGAATTTAAGACTACTCCTATCAACTACTATACATACTATGATGTAAAATCAATTTCAATTGATACAGACAAAGCTCAGACCACCGTTAATGGTCAATATGAGGCAATGCCTACTGGTATGAAGGTTGAATATTCAGGAACAACTACAGAAGAAATTGCTAAGGGTAACTTTGGTACATTGACTTACATCAATAACAAGGCAGAAGTAGGTGAGTTCGATATCAAACTTCCTGTAATAGTAGAATATGCTTGGGGTACAGTAGAATTCGACATTGTATGCCACGTAGCTAAGACCGTAAAATAAACTGAGTGAGTAACTCTATTTATAATAAACTTGAAGAAAAAGAGTGCTTTCGGGCACTCTTTTTTTCTATTTATAATATTGAGAATGTATGAGAAAAATTAATTTGTTGATAGCCGGACTGATTTCAGTATTCATTGTTTCGTGCAATCAATCTGGTAAAAAACCGGAAACCGATTCCCGGACAACCGTAAAACATCTCATGGTTTTGAGTCAGAAAGATACGGTACAGGTGCTAGACCTCACTAATCAGTTTATGACCGCTGTAAAGGAACAACGATATGCTGATGCAGCCATGATGTTACACGAAATGAAAGCGGATGATCCTTTTGCTCAGCCGGAATTATTGGATAACGAACAATTAAAAAGCGTATTACAAAGGCTGAAAGCCTTTCCGGTATATGATTATACTATAAGCAATTGTATTTTTAAGGAAGCGTTTGATAATGAAGTGCGTTGTAAGGTTGTTCTATTCCCAAAAACAGACAAGGAGGATAGACGGCCCAATACTACAACTTGGTATTTTAAACCGGTCCGCTATTTGGGAGAATGGAAGCTTTGTTTCCGGAATAGTGCACAGGGAGACCGCACATTTCACTCTTCCGTGCAATAATATTGAAGAGTTATCAGCTAAAAACAGCCAGTAAATATCGTTGGCAGCGGAATGCTTCATCATCTTTGTTGCTAAGGGAATTCTTGCTGTTATTTCACTCTTTTCTTGCAATGGATTACTACGTCCTGTTACGGCAGGGCGTAGAGCCAGACCGAAGAAATACTTTAATCTGCTGTTTTGTAATCCTTTCCATATTTTGCGCATTCATCTTACACCGGCACCTTGTAGCAGGAATGAAATCCTTTTGTCACGAAACCTTTAATAAAGTGTAACTCTCACGAAACCTGGCTCATCTACCTTTGCATCAGATTAAAAAATACTAAAAGACTGATATGAAAAAGGTAATTAGAGCAGTTTCTTTGTTATTATTGATGGCAGGCATGACTGGAAATGCATTTGCCGAGGAAAATGAAAACATTGTCCGGCAAGGTGCTATCCGCGGACGTGTGATAGACAATGGAAAACAAATTCTGCCGGGTGCTTCCATCTTTATTGAAAATCTGAAAACCGGAGTGATCAGTGATGTGAACGGTTTTTATACGTTGCCCAATCTGAAACCCGGAACTTACACTGTCAAAGTGACTTATGTGGCTATAGCCCCATTGAAATGAAAATCACCGTCCCCGAAGGCAAGACTTTGGAGAAAGATATAGTGATGAATGAAGGGGTGGAGCTGCAGGAAGTGCAGGTAAAAGGAGCTTTTCATGGTCAGAAGAAAGCGATCAATACACAAAAGAATAATCTGGGTATCACGAATGTGGTATCTGCCGACCAGGTAGGGAAATTCCCAGATTCAAACATAGGCGATGCCTTGAAACGTATCAGTGGCATCAATGTGCAATACGATCAAGGCGAGGCTCGCTTTGGACAAGTCCGCGGTACTAGTGCCGATTTAAGCTCCGTCACCATTAACGGCAATCGTGTCCCGTCTGCTGAAGGAGATACCCGTAACGTGCAGTTGGACTTGATTCCTGCCGATATGATTCAGACCATCGAAGTGAGCAAAGTCGTTACGTCCGATATGGACGGTGACGCTATCGGCGGTTCCATCAACCTGATAACCAAGAATTCTCCTTATAAACGTACGATCAACGCCACGGCGGGAACCGGTTACAACTGGATCAGCGAGAAAGCCCAACTGAACTTAGGCTTCACATACGGCGACCGTTTCTTCCATGACAAGTTGGGTATGTTGCTTTCGGCTTCCTATCAGAATGCTCCTTCCGGCTCTTATGATACCGAATTCATGTGGGAACAGACGGAGGACGGAAAAGTGTATGTCAGCGATTATCAGATGCGTCAGTACTTTGTCACCCGTGAACGTCAAAGTTATTCGGCGGCTTTTGATTTTGAATTCAATGAAAACCATAAATTGACATTCAAAGGCATCTTCAATAACCGCAACGACTGGGAAAACCGTTACCGTACCAATATCAAGGATTTGGACGAGAACGGAAAAGGAACTGTCCGCATCCAGACCAAGGCAGGTACTCCCGATAACCGCAATGCCCGTCTGGAGCGTCAGCGTACCATGGATTTCGCTTTGGGCGGCGAGCACTTGTGGGGGGCGATTGGTATGGACTGGAATGCCAGTTATGCAAAAGCTACAGAAGAACGTCCTAATGAACGTTATCTTGACTTCCAATTGAAGAAGCAGGAGTTTGATTTGGATTTGAGCAATGAGCGCCAGCCGTTGGCAACTCCCAGAGCGGGTTCCACCTTGACACTGGGCGATAAGTTCAGTTTGAAAGAGCTGACGGAACAGCAGGAAGACATCAAAGAAGAGGATCTGAAATTCTCGGCCAACTTCAAAGCCAGTTTAAATAATGGGGCCAAACTGAAGTTCGGTGCGAAAGTAGTACGTAAGACGAAAGAAAAAGAAATAGATTTCTACGAATACACTCCGAAAGACGAGGATGCCTTTCTGACCAGGAGCCTGAAGAATACGGTAGACCAGAGCACGGACAAGTTTATGCCGGGTGATAAATATCAGGTGGGGACATTTGCCGGTAAAGAGTATGTGGGCGGATTGAACTTGAGTGATGCTTCCCGATTCGATAAAGAACAGGTACAAGCCGAACTGGCTGAAAACTTCGAAGCCCGTGAAACCGTAAGTTCCGGATATGTACGGTTTGACCATCAGTTCACGCGTGACATAAACCTGATGGCAGGGCTCCGCATGGAACATACTTCCCTTCGTTACACCGGCCGTAACTATGACGATGAAACGGACAAGACCACCCGGACTGACCGTGTGACCAACAGTTATGTGAATTTCCTTCCCTCTATCCTGGTGAAATGGGATGTGAATGATGATTTCAAGATACGCGGTTCTTACACACAGACCCTGAGTCGTCCTAAGTATTCGGCTTTGGTACCCAGTGTGAATATCAACCGTGGCGATAACGAAATAAAGATCGGTAATTCGGACTTGAAGCCGACTCTCTCTTACAACTTCGACCTGAGCGCCGACTATTATTTCAAGAGTATCGGACTGGTGAGTGCAGGTTTCTTCTATAAGAAAATAGACGGTTTCATCGTAGATCAGGTGCTGACCAACTATAACTATCAAGGAACAGAATATACTCGTTTTACCCAGCCCAAGAATGCCGGAAATGCGAATCTGTGGGGATTGGAATTCTCTTATCAGCGTGATTTCGGCTTCATTGCGCCGGCCTTGAAATGTGTAGGTTTCTACGGAACATACACCTATACTCATTCGCGCGTGGAAGACTTTAATTTCGAAGGACGTGAAAACGAAAGCGGCCTGAGCCTGCCTGGGTCTCCCGAACATACGGCAAATGCCTCTCTCTACTTTGAAAAAGGAGGCTTGAATGTGCGTCTGAGCTACAACTATGCTTCCAGTTTTATCGATGAAATGGGGCCAAACACTTTTTATGACCGATATTATGATGCTGTGAACTATATGGATGTAAACGCCAGCTATACCTTTGGCAAGAAAGTGAAGATGACCTTCTATGCTGAGGCAAACAACCTGCTGAACCAGCCGCTCCGTTATTATCAGGGGAGCAAGGACCGCACCATGCAGGCAGAATATTATGGCGTGAGAATGAATGCAGGTTTAAAAATAAATTTCTAAAGATAAGTATATGAAAACGTTGATGATGATTAGAAGAATGAAAGAAGTATTGACATGGGTGTGGATTACCGTCATTGGTGCGGCCATCTGTCTGAATGTATGTGCCCAGACTCCGCAGGACTGGAAGGGACTGGAGAAACAACTGAATTTCTATATGGCTAACGATTTGGGACGCAACGGTTACTATGACCAGAAGCCCATAGCCGGATTGATGGGGGAGATGGCGGATGTTATTGGCCCCGAGTGTGTGTTTGCTGCCGGAGACGTGCATCACTTTGAAGGCGTGCGTAGTGTCAATGATCCGCTTTGGATGACCAACTACGAATTGATTTACACTCATCCCGAACTGATGATAGACTGGTTTCCGGTCTTGGGAAACCATGAATACCGGGGTGACACGCAGGCTGTGCTGGATTATACCAATGTGAGCCGTCGCTGGTCGATGCCCGACCGTTATTATACCAACGTTTTTGAGAAGAAAGGAACTACCATCCGTTTCGTGATGATAGACACCGCCCCTCTGATTGATAAATACCGTAACGAGAGCGGGACTTATCCGGATGCCTGCAAACAAGACATGGACCGCCAGCTGGCATGGATAGACTCTGTGCTGACTGCCGCCAAAGAAGACTGGCTGGTCGTGATCGGTCATCATCCCATTTATGCCGAGACTCCGAAAGACGATAGCGAACGCGGCGATATGCAGAAACGGCTGGATCCCATACTCCGCAAACACAAGGTGGATATTTATGCCTGCGGACACATTCATAACTTCCAGCACCTTCGTGTGCCGGGCAGCGATATAGACTATGTGGTCAATTCGTCTGGTTCGTTGAGCCGTCAGGTGAAACCTGTGGAAGGCACTCTGTTCTGCAGTCCTGAACCGGGTTTCTCTATCTTTGCGGCAGATAAGAAAGAGCTGGATATGCACATGATTGATAAGAAAGGAAAAGTAATCTATACTGTAAAACGCACCCGATAGGGATCGTTATTTTAGGAAAAAGAGTACATTTGCAGTGTAAAACTGTAAATGTACTCTTTGTTATGTTAAATGCACTCCTTTTGATTGGTGGGCTGGCTCTCATTTTAGCCGGTGCGAATGGTTTGACAGATGGTTCCGCAGCGGTAGCCAAACGTTTCCGTATTTCCGATTTAGTCATCGGACTCACCATTGTGGCTTTCGGAACTTCGGCTCCCGAACTGGTTATCAGTGTGCTTTCCGCATTGAATGGCAGTGCCGGGATGGCTATTGGCAATGTGGTGGGTAGTAATATTTTCAATGTCCTGATGATTATAGGCTGTACCGCCTGGTACTTCCCATCAAGGTAGGTGAGGGAACGATGAGTAAGGAGATTCCGCTGGTCATTCTTTCTTCGCTGGTTCTTTTTGTCTGTGCCAATGACACGATGCTGAACGGGGAAGCGGTCAATGTCATCGGCCGTTCCGACGGGCTTGTCCTGCTGGCTTTCTTCCTCATATTTATGCGCTATACCTTTGCCATCGCCCGTAATGGGGTCGATGAGGCGGGAGAGGAGCAGAAGATAAAGGGAATGCCTGTATGGAAATCAGTGCTGTACATTGCGGGTGGTCTGGCCGGACTCATATTCGGCGGACAGTTTTTTGTTGAGGGAGCAAGCGGGCTGGCCCGTTCATGGGGAGTCAGCGAGTCGGTCATCGGACTGACGTTGGTAGCCGGAGGTACTTCCCTGCCGGAGCTTGCCACCTCTATAACGGCGGCTTTGAAGAAGAATCCGGGGATTGCCATCGGCAATGTCATCGGTAGCAACCTGTTCAATATATTCTTTGTGCTGGGATGCAGTGCTACGGTATCACCGCTTCCGATGGGAAACATCAACAATCTTGATTTAGGTGTATTGGTCGCTTCTTCCTTGCTGTTATGGCTGGTAGCTGGTTTTTCCGTAAACGCACCATAACCCGTCTTGAAGGCGCGTTGATGGTTGTCTGTTACGTCATTTATACCGCCTATCTTATTGCCCAACAGTAAAAAAGCTGTAAAAAGAATGAGTTATCTGCAAAAAAACTTCTATCTTTACACCCTGAATTTTATAAAAATACAGCATGGCTATTACCATTAAAAAAGTCAGTTCGAAGAAAGAACTTAAGACGTTCATACGGTTCAACTACGAGTTATATAAAGAGAATCCTTATTCCGTACCCGATTTGTACGATGATATGCTGAATACGTTCAGCCCGAAGAAGAACGCCGCTTTCGAGTTTTGTGAGGCGGAGTATTTTCTGGCCTATAAGGATAACAAAGTAGTAGGACGTATTGCAGGAATTATCAATAAACGCGCAAACGAGACTTGGAATAAAAAAGAAGTACGTTTCGGGTGGATCGATTTCCTGGATGATATCGAAATATCACGTGCCTTGTTGGATGCGGTGGCCCAATGGGGTAAATCGAAGGGAATGGATACCATTCAGGGGCCTTTGGGCTTTACCGACTTTGATGCGGAAGGCATGCTGGTAGAAGGATTCGACCAACTGAGCACCATGTCTACCATCTATAACCATCCTTACTATCCGCAACACATGGACCGGCTGGGGTTTGAGAAAGACGCCGACTGGGTGGAGTATAAGATTTACATTCCCGAAGCTATTCCGGACAAGCATAAGCGGATCAGCGACCTGATTCAACGCAAGTTCAACCTGACCATCAAGAAATATACCTCCCGCAAGAAACTGGCGGCCGAGTACGGACAGGCCATCTTTGAGCTGATGAACGAGGCGTACGCACCGTTGTATGGTTTCTCGGCGCTCTCTCAGGGGCAGATTAACCAATACATAAAGATGTATCTCCCCATTGTGGATCTGAACATGCTGACTTTGGTGACCGATGCGGACGGAAAGCTGGTGGCCGTGGGCATCTCCATGCCTTCCATGTCCGAAGCGTTGCGCAAGTCAAAAGGCCGGTTGCTCCCGTTGGGATGGTATTACCTGGGCAAACTGTTGTTCCTGAGGAAATACCCCAAAGTGCTGGATTTGCTGCTGGTGGCGGTAAAACCCGAATACCAGAACAAAGGTGTCAATGCTTTGTTATTCTCTGATCTTATTCCGGCTTATCAGCAGCTGGGATTCCACTATGCCGAAAGCAATCCGGAACTGGAACTGAACGGAAAAGTGCAGGCCCAGTGGGAATATTTCAAGACCGAGCAGCATAAACGCCGCCGTGCCTATAAGAAAAGTATTCTGTAACAACGATATATATAAATGTGATAAGTCAAGATGGAAGAGAACAACGAACTGATAAACAATCCCGCCGTAGAATATACCGACGATAACATCCGCCACCTCAGTGACATGGAGCATGTGCGTACCCGTCCCGGTATGTATATTGGAAAGTTGGGTGACGGATCACATGCCGAGGACGGAATTTACGTCCTTCTGAAAGAAGTGCTCGATAACAGCATCGATGAATTTAAAATGCAGGCGGGTAAAAAGATTGAGATTGTAATGGAAGAAAACCTCCGTGTCAGCGTGCGTGACTATGGCCGCGGCATTCCGCAGGGAAAGCTCATTGAAGCCGTGAGCGTGCTGAATACGGGAGGTAAATATGACAGCAAGGCGTTCAAGAAGAGCGTAGGGCTGAACGGCGTCGGCGTGAAAGCCGTCAATGCGTTGAGCTCGCGTTTCGAGGTGCGCAGTTATCGGGACGGAAAGGTGCGTATCGCCACCTTTGCCAAGGGCAACTTGCTGACGGACACCACACAGGACACCACCGAGGAGAACGGTACGTTTATTTTCTTTGAACCGGACCGCCTCTTGTTCGAGAATTATAGTTTCCGTCCGGAGTTTGTGGAAACCATGCTCCGCAACTATACCTATCTGAATACAGGACTGGCCATTATCTACAACGGCCAGCGCATCCTGTCGCGCAACGGATTGGTGGACTTGCTTAACGACAACATGACAGCGGTGGGGTTATACCCCATCATCCACTTGAAAGGCGAGGATATCGAGATAGCCTTTACGCATACCGGCCAGTATGGTGAGGAGTATTATTCTTTTGTGAACGGGCAGCACACCACGCAGGGAGGTACGCATCAAAGTGCTTTCAAAGAGCATATCGCCCGTACCATCAAGGAATATTTCAACAAGAACATGGATTATGCCGATATCCGTAACGGACTGGTAGCCGCCATTGCCGTCAATGTGGAGGAACCGTTGTTCGAAAGCCAGACCAAGATCAAGCTGGGCTCTACCAACATGGCTCCCGGCGGTCCTACCGTCAATAAGTTTGTAGGCGATTTTGTCAAGACTGAGGTGGACAACTATCTGCACAAGCATACGGACATAGCCGATGTGATGTTGCAGAAGATTCAGGAATCGGAGAAAGAGCGTAAAGCCATAGCCGGAGTGACCAAACTGGCCCGCGAACGTGCCAAGAAGGCAAATCTTCATAACCGCAAGTTGCGCGACTGCCGCTTCCACCTGAACGACACCAAAGGAGACAAGAAGGAGGAAAGCTGCATTTTCATTACCGAGGGCGATTCGGCCAGCGGCTCCATCACCAAAAGCCGTGATGTAAATACCCAGGCCGTATTCAGCCTGCGTGGCAAGCCGTTGAATTCGTATGGGCTGACCAAGAAAATTGTGTATGAGAATGAAGAGTTCAACCTGCTTCAGGCTGCCTTGAATATAGAGGACGGCATGGAAGGTTTGCGATATAACAAGGTGATTGTGGCTACGGATGCCGATGTGGACGGCATGCACATCCGTTTATTGCTGATCACTTTCTTCCTGCAATTCTTCCCCGATCTGATAAAGAAAGGCCATGTATATATTCTTCAGACCCCTTTGTTCCGCGTCCGCAACCGTAAGAAAGGGGTTTACGAGACCGTATATTGTTATTCGGAAGAGGAGCGGGTTGCCGCCATCGAACGGTTAAGCCCCAATCCCGAAATCACCCGGTTTAAAGGTCTGGGGGAAATCTCACCCGATGAGTTCAAGCACTTTATCGGCAAAGACATGCGTCTGGAGCAAGTTTCCCTCCGCAAGACCGACCTGGTAAAGGAACTGCTGGAGTTCTACATGGGCAAGAACACCATGGAGCGTCAGAATTTTATTATAGATAACCTTGTGATAGAAGAAGATATTGCGTGATTAGTGATTAAAAATATGAGAAGAGCGATATTTCCGGGCACCTTTGATCCCTTTACCATCGGCCATTATTCGGTGGTGAAGAGGGCGTTGACCTTTATGGATGAGGTGGTGATCGGCATTGGTATCAATGAGAATAAGAAGACCTGGTTTCCTACCGGGAAACGGGTGGAGATGATTGAACAGTTGTTTGCTGACGAGCCTCGGGTAAAGGTCGATGCTTACGCCTGCCTCACCATCGACTTTGCCCGCGACAAGGAGGCGCAGTTCATTATCCGCGGTATCCGTACGGTGCGCGACTTTGAGTATGAGGAAACCATAGCCGACATCAACCGGAAGCTGGCCGGAATAGAAACGATCCTGCTGTTTACCGAGCCGGAGCTAACCTCTGTCAGCTCCACCATCGTAAGAGAATTGTTACAGTTTGGCAAAGACGTGACCCCGTTCTTGCCCGAAGGAATGAAAATAGACTGATCATGAAATATACCATGTACCTTGCAGGCTTGATTGCCTGCTTTTTTTCTATCGTGGCCGCACAGGCTCAGGAGAATAAGTTTATGGAGTCTCCGGCACGCAAGTTGCAATTGGCGGAGTTTGCCATTGCCAACCTCTATGTCGATAAAGTGAATGAGGGAAAGCTGGTGGAGGAAGCCATCGTGAAGATGCTGGAACAGCTCGATCCGCACTCCACCTATTCCGATCCGGAGGAAGTGAAGAAGATGAACGAGCCGTTGCAGGGAAACTTCGAAGGCATCGGCATACAGTTCAACATGGCGGAGGATACGTTGATGGTGGTACAGCCCGTATCGGGCGGGCCGTCCGAAAAGGCGGGCATCCTGGCAGGCGACCGTATCGTGATGGTGGAAGATACGCTGATAGCCGGTGTGAAAATGAGTACCGAGGATATCATGCGCCGCCTCCGCGGACCGAAAGACTCGAAAGTGAACTTGAAAATACTTCGTCGCGGAGTGAAGGAACTGCTTACGTTTACGGTGAAAAGGGACAAAATACCTGTTTACAGCCTGGATGCTTCCTATCTGATCAAGAATAAGGTGGGCTATATCCGTATCAGCCGTTTTGCCGCCACTACCCATGAGGAGTTCAAGAAAGCGCTGGCCGAGTTGCAGAAGAAAGGGATGAAGGACTTGATTCTGGACTTGCAAGGCAACGGCGGCGGCTATCTGAATGCAGCCATCGATATCGCCAATGAGTTCTTGGGCAAAAAGGAACTGATAGTCTATACGGAGGGACGCCGTAATCCCCGTAGTGAGTTTTTCGCCAAAGGTACGGGCGAGTTTCAGCATGGTCGTCTGATCGTATTGGTCGATGAGTTCTCAGCTTCTGCCAGTGAGATTGTGACCGGTGCCGTTCAGGATTGGGACAGAGGAGTCGTGGTGGGCCGCCGCAGTTTTGGTAAAGGCCTGGTGCAGCGTCCCATTGATTTGCCGGACGGTTCGATGATCCGTCTGACGGTGGCGCGTTATTATACACCTGCCGGACGTTGTATACAGAAACCCTACGAGAGTATCGAGAAGTATAACGAAGATTTGATAGACCGTTACAATAAAGGGGAGATGATGAGCGAAGACAGTATTCATTTTCCGGATTCTTTGAAGTTCAAGACTCATAAGCTGGCGCGTACGGTATATGGTGGCGGTGGGATCATGCCCGATTATTTTGTGCCGATTGATACGACTCTTTATACTAAATATCACCGTCAGTTGCGTGATAAAGGCGCGTTGATGAAAGCTCACTTCCATTTCATGGATGCCCATCGCAAGGAATGGCTGGGGAAATACAAGACTTTCAATGAGTTCTACAAACGTTTTGAGGTTACTCCTGATATGTTGGCGCAACTGGTTGCCACCGGTAAGGAGATGGGAGTGGAATATCATGAAGATGAATACCAAAAGGCCCTGCCTCTGTTGAAATTGCAGATGAAGGCATTGATAGCCCGTGATTTGTGGGACATGAACGAATATTATCACGTCATCAATGACGCCAATGAAAGTATCAAAAAAGCCTTGGAACTGCTGGAACAGCCGGACTTTGAGGGTTTGCTGCTGAAACGGCAGTGAGTGGATGCGGAGAAGTGGCTTGCGTCATGGGGCATACGGAGTTAGGTTGCTTGGAATGAGCAGGCGATATCCTTTCCCGTGCTCTGTTTCTATTTGGTATTCCGGGAAATTCAGAAGAGCTTTGCGTAGGGTATTGATATGTTTGTTTATTCTGTTATTTAATATGTTTTTGTCGGTACTGTTTATTTCTACGGGCCACAGTTCTCGGACGATTTCTTCTTTGGATACGAAATGTTTAGGGTTGCCAATTAGTAGTCGCATAATTTTGAATCCCGAATCCATAGTGATGCATTCTTGGTCGTTTATGTATATTTTCCGTTCCTTTTCATCTACCTTTATGCCTTTTTGCAAGAAGACATTGGTGGGGACTGTAGGGGAATTTGTGGCTACATTTTCAGTATTTATTTGTTTCGCTTGGGAATGGGAGAATACAAAGGTAGCAATTATAAGGTAAAACACCGCTAACCATGTTATTCTTTTATCTCCGTTTTTCCATATTGTTGCTCGGTCACAATCCGCCCACGCCTGTACGGTGACTGTTTTTTTAGCGTCCAAAATTACGGCTTGTGTGGCAATGGATTTTTGATAAGAAATAGAGTCTTTGTCGCTATATTGTATATCCCCTTTGTGACGATAGATAATGCCTGTACGGCATATTATGTTTTTCTTGCTTATTTCTTCATTGAATAGTGTATTAAATTTATCGGGGTTCACAGGACGTATTTGAGCCAAGATGTATTGTGTAGCCCATTGATAAGCTAAATACTCTTCTACGCTATCTTCGAATATAATATATTCCGGTCCTTCATTACTTGTTATTTTTATTCTATCTACTTTTTTGTTTAGTGATTTGCCGGTATATCGCATTTCTTTAAGTTCTCTCCTGTGAAAATCTACGATAATAGTTTTGTTCAAGGCTTCATTCAGGTGTTCTTGTATGTTTTCCTTTCCGGAGTTAAAAAATGAGACGCATAAACTCACTAGTCCTATTATCAGAAAAAGACCTATTGTTATTTTTCTTTTTATTCTCTTCATCTTTCTTCTTTTCTGCAAAGGTATGAAATGGAAATAAAGTAGAGAAATAAAACTTCTAAAAAAGGGAAGGATTATGCTGGTGCCAACATGATAAGGAGAAAAGTAGAGAAAAAGTAAGAGAAGCCGTGAAAAGTAAGAGAAAAGTAAGGATAAAAAGGAATAGCTTTTAGTTTTTCCTTTTTATTTTTGTCGCAATAGTAAAACAGATAAAAAATGAAAAAAGTAGGAATGTTATTTATGGTTGCACTAGTTATTGCAGCGAATGTGTTGAATGTCTTGGAACAGTCCAAAGGTGCTATAGATGAATTGATGTTAAGCAATATAGAAGCTTTAGCCAATTTTGAATATGTACCTGGTAGATGTTTCGGAGACGGTAATGTGGATTGTCCCGATGGTAGTAAGGTTGCTTATGTGTTAGAACCTTTAGCTTTGGAGTAGTTATTGCTTATTAATTGGAGAATAAAAAGAAAGAGTGGAAAGATAATCTTTTTGGGTTAGCGAATGTCTTTTCCATATTTGTTTGGCTCTCCTTAAAAGGAAAGGAGGATTGATCGATGTAAAAGTAAGAATAGAGAAAAAGCAATGAAGAGTTCTGTTTTTTCCCACGGTGTATCTCTTTCCGATAAAAAGAGAATTAGAAAATAAAGTAACAACTATAAAAAAATAATAGAGATGAAAAAGAGTATTTGGAAAGTAACTTTGGTTATTGTATTTGCTTTAATGGTAGGTTTGAATGTGTATAATGTCCAAAAGACGGATATGGAAATGTCCGAATTGGCTTTGGCTAATGTGGAAGCATTGGCTGGCAATGAAGGAGGAAGTGGAGGTTTTAATTGTTGGTGGGATAGTGTGGATTATATGATTTGTTATTCGGGTGGTGATTGGACTGGATGTCCTTGTGGAAGTCATGAATGGTAATTTTACCGTTGTTTCAGGTTTGTAAAACTGTTGATGTTAAAATCATTAGCTTAGCTATAACTTCTTTTTATTTATTGGAATTTATATAGAAAGAGGAATAGAATGTTTGATTGTCAGTATTTTGAAGCTTTATTCGATATATAGTTTATTGATAAACAGGGAAGTATTGTGGCTTATAATATTGGGGTTTATCATATGGTTTTACAAACTATTGAAATATGATACATATATTTATAACATATATTCCTTGAGGATTATAAATTGATCCTCAAGGAGATAGCTAATTTAACCGTTTAATCCTATTGTATGATAAGAATTCTATGTTGTTTTTGGGTTGCTATCACCTTGTTTTGTTCTTGTAGCCATAATGGGAGGAATTATTCTTTTTTGCTGCATCCTGTCGATTCGTTTCTGACTTATGCGTTGGATTCAGATGTGAAAATGCCTTTGTTTATTCGTACTTGTACGAGCAGTGACGGCAAGGAATATTTATATTTTCAAAATAGCTATTTGCCGGAGTTGTTGATTTATGATGTCCATAATGGTAGTTTGGTGAACAAGAATGTTTTTGAGGTGGAAGGAAGCAATGCGGTAAAAGGTGGATTTTTGAATGGATTTATGATGTCTGACTGCGAGCATATTTATATTGCGGGATTGGCAGATTGCAATCTTTATGAAACGGATACGACGGGGTATATCAAGAAGCGGATGAATTATGCAGTTACGTCAGATGGGTATAAGCCGGTTGGTTGTTTTAAAGAAAACGGCACTTTCCAGTTCTTGAATGGAAAACTTTATCTGACTCAAAGCCTTAATTGGCAACTGGGTGAGGAGGTGATGGAGAAAAGCTCGTTGTTGTGCTGCATAGATACATTATCAGGAAACACAACTTCCTTGCCAATCGCTTTTCCTGCAATAGACGAACATTTGGTTAGAGGTGCAGCTTCTTCTTTGGCTTTTGAATACAAATGTTGTTTTGATGGGCATCGTTTTGTTTATTCATTCGCTTATATGGATGATTTGTTGGTGGTAGATCCTATTGCTTGCAGTGTTGAGTATAAACAAGGTAAAAGTCAGTATGTCGATAACATACAATGTCCTTCTTATCAAGGAGGCGACGATCAAGTCATGCAAAGACAGATATGTGAAAGTCCTTCTTATGGAAACATACTTTATGATTCGGACAATGAAATCTATTACCGCATTGTATATATTCCACAAGAAGTAGAGGCTGGTGTTGAGGCGCTTACCTTGCTTCGGAGCGGAAGAAAACAATTCTCTATACAAATTTTCGATAAACAGCTTACTATGATTGGGGAGCATGTGTTTCCTCCCTATACTTATAATTCCAGACTTTGTTTTGTGACAAAGGGTAAATTATATATCAGCACTAATCATGTGATGAACCCTGATTATAGCGATGATGTGCTGTCTTTTCAAATGTTTGAACTGGTTGATAAAGCCGGAGGAATCAGATGAAATGCCGGAAACAACTAGATGTAATATCGGAAACAACTAGATGTAATATCGGAAACGACTATATGTAATACCGGTGGCAACAGCCTCTGTTGACCGTCCGGCGCCTGCTGGACGCATATCCATCAGGCACTGAACGCATGTCCATCAAGGGGCGGACGCATATCCATCAGCTGCCGGATATGCGTTTTTTGTTCCCCGCAGGCTGTTGAGGCAATCTATTCCCCGAACAATACCTTGTTCAGCCAACGGTTTACATACACATTGGCAAACGCACAACCGATACCGATAGCCGCTCCCGCCACCACATCGCTGGGATAGTGCACCCCTTGGTTCATCCGGGCAAAGCCTACCCCGCAAGCCCATACGGCCGAGGGGGCGATAACATACCACTTGGGATACGTGATGGAGAGCGAGGTGGCCAGAGAAAAAGCGGCTGCCGTGTGCCCCGAAGGAAACGACGGACTGTCTGCATCCGGTGCTCCGTAAGCATGAATCTTATCCGGATACTTTACAAAAGGCCGCTCGCGCCCTATGATATGCTTGGCGGCGTATGTAATACCTACCGCCTCAATCACACTGGTTCCCAGGTAAACGGCATCCTTCAGCATCGGCCGGTCTTTCTTGATCAATGCATAGATCCCCATGGCAGTAGGAATGCCGACCGGCAAGATGATGCCGCTTTCGGACAGCCCCCGGCTGAGGCCGTGTACATGCCAGCTGTTGATTGTTTTTAAAGTGTTGATGTCTGCATTCTGTGCCGGAAGGGCAAGTGTAAAGCTTACTGTCAGAAAGAGGAGAATAATTTTTCGTATATCCATGTCCGTTTGGTTTTTGTCCGGTACAAAGATAGGAAAATAATGTAATCCGCATTTACCCTTCCCCGGATTAAAGAATAATTTCCATAATTCCTTGTATTATCGCTAGAATTCCTTTACTTTTGCATCGTGAAGACACAGCTTTTAACAGAATTTTTAGTTCTAACAATTAAATAATTTAAATTCAATCATTTATGTGGTTAAGTAATTCATCTATTGGAAGGAAAGTGGTGATGAGTGTCACAGGTATCGCCCTTGTCCTGTTTCTGACGTTTCACATGGCGATGAACCTTGTTGCGCTCTTCTCGGAAGATGCTTACAACATGATTTGTGAATTCCTGGGAGCTAACTGGTACGCGTTGGTTGCAACAGCCGGACTGGGCGCTCTGTTCGTAATCCACATCATCTACGCTTTCTGGTTGACCATGCAGAACCGTGCGGCTCGTGGTAGCGAACGCTATGCAGTGAATGTCAAACCTAAAACTGTGGAATGGGCATCTCAGAACATGCTTGTTCTGGGTATTGTTGTCATTGCCGGATTGGCTCTTCACTTTGCCAATTTCTGGTACAAAATGCAGTTTGCCGAAATCATCGGTGTGCATGATTTAGGCGCTTTCGGCCCTACAGACGGTGCCGCTTACATCCGTGAAACATTCGGATGCCCTGTATTTACAGTGCTTTACCTCATTTGGTTAGCAGCTTTGTGGTTCCACCTGACTCACGGATTCTGGAGTGCTTTGCAGACACTGGGCTGGAGCAACAAGGTTTGGTTCGAGCGTTGGAAGACTATCGGTAACATCTACTCTACTGTAGTCGTTCTTGGCTTTGCGGCTGTAGTCGTTATCTTCTTCGTGAAATCACTGGCTTGTGGTGCTTGCTAATCGTAAATTGTAAATGATAAAATTGTAAATGAATATGGCTACTATAGATTCTAAAATTCCTGAAGGCGCTTTAGCCGAGAAATGGACCAATTATAAAGCTCATCAAAAATTGGTAAACCCTGCCAACAAACGTCGTCTGGACATCATTGTGGTAGGTACCGGTCTGGCAGGCGCTTCGGCTGCCGCTTCACTGGGTGCTCTGGGTTTCAAGGTGTTAAACTTCTGTATCCAGGACTCTCCTCGTCGTGCACACTCTATTGCTGCACAGGGAGGTATCAATGCTGCTAAGAATTATCAAAACGATGGTGACTCTGTTTACCGTCTTTTCTACGATACAATCAAAGGGGGTGACTACCGTGCACGCGAAGCCAACGTTTACCGTCTGGCCGAAGTGTCCAACGCTATCATCGACCAGTGCGTGGCTCAAGGTGTTCCTTTCGCCCGCGAATACGGTGGCTTGCTGGACAACCGTTCATTCGGTGGCGCTCAGGTATCACGTACATTCTATGCCCGCGGTCAAACCGGACAGCAGTTGCTGCTGGGTGCTTATTCTGCATTGAGCCGCGAAGTGCAGCGTGGTAACGTGAAATTGTACACTCGTTATGAAATGCTGGACGTTGTGCTGATCAAGGATAACGAAGGTGTGGAACGCGCCCGTGGTATCATCGCCCGTAACTTGGTAACCGGTAAGATTGAACGTTTTGCCGCTCATGCGGTAGTGATCGGTACCGGTGGTTATGGTAACACTTACTTCTTGTCTACCAACGCGATGGCGTCAAATGGTTCGGCTGCCATGCAGATCTACCGCAAAGGTGCATACTTTGCTAATCCCTGCTTCGCACAGATCCACCCCACATGTATTCCTGTACACGGTGACAAGCAGTCCAAATTGACTTTGATGTCCGAGTCATTGCGTAATGACGGACGTATCTGGGTTCCCAAGAAGCTGGAAGATGCCAAGGCATTGCAGGCCGGAACCAAGAAGCCGACCGATATTCCTGACGCCGACCGCGACTTCTACTTGGAACGCCGCTATCCGGCATTCGGTAACCTGGTTCCCCGTGACGTTGCTTCACGTGCTGCCAAAGAACGTTGCGACGCCGGTTTCGGTGTGAACAACACTGGTCTGGCCGTATTCCTTGACTTTAAATACGCTATCGACCGTCTGGGTGAGGACGTGGTTCGTGCCCGTTACGGTAACTTGTTCGATATGTACGAAGAAATCACTGACGAGAACCCGTACAAGACTCCGATGATGATCTTCCGGCTATCCACTACACCATGGGTGGTATCTGGGTTGACTACGAATTGATGACTTCTATCAAGGGTCTGTATGCTATCGGTGAAGCCAACTTCTCCGACCATGGTGCCAACCGTCTGGGTGCGTCTGCATTGATGCAGGGATTGGCCGACGGTTACTTCGTATTGCCTTATACCATCCAGAACTATCTGGCCGACCAGATCCAGGTTCCGCGTTTCTCAACAGACCTGCCTGAATTTGCTGCTGCTGAAAAGGCTGTGAATGATAAGATTCAGAAGTTGATGAACATTAAGGGTCATCGTTCTGTAGATTCTATCCACAAGGAATTAGGTCACATCATGTGGGACTTCGTAGGTATGGGACGTACCAAGGAATCCTTGACCAAGGCACTGGCTCAGCTGAAAGAAGTAAGAAAGACCTTCTGGAGCGACCTTCGCATTCCGGGTGAAGCGAATGAATTGAATGTAGAACTTGAAAAAGCAATCCGTTTGGCCGACTTCATTGAAATCGGTGAATTGATGGCTTACGATGCTTTGAACCGTGAAGAATCTTGTGGTGGTCACTTCCGTGAAGAACATCAGACACCGGAAGGTGAAGCGCTTCGTCACGATGACAAGTTCTCGTATGTAGCTTGTTGGAAGTACACCGGCGAAGGAAAAGAACCTGAGTTGATTAAAGAAGATCTGAACTATGAGTTCACCAAGGTTCAAACCCGTAACTATAAGTCTTAATTATTAATTGTATAGAAATCATGGATAAAAATATAAGTTTCACACTGAAAGTTTGGCGTCAGAAAGGTCCTAAGGACAAAGGACATTTTGATACCTTCCAAATGAAAGATATTCCGGGTGATACCTCATTCCTGGAAATGATGGATATCTTGAACGAGCAGCTTATCAATGAAGGTAAAGAACCTATCGTATTCGATCACGACTGTCGCGAGGGTATCTGCGGTATGTGCTCTATGTACATCAACGGTCATCCTCACGGACCTGCTACAGGTGCTACTACCTGCCAGATTTATATGCGTCGTTTCAAAGATGGTGATACCATTACTGTTGAGCCTTGGCGTTCGGCCGGTTTCCCGGTCATCCGCGACCTGATGGTAGACCGTGGCGCTTACGACAAGATTATGCAGGCCGGTGGTTATGTGTCAATCAATACCGGTGGTATTCCTGACGCGAACGCAATTCCTATTCCCAAACCTGTTGCCGATGAGGCTATGGATGCGGCTGCATGTATCGGTTGTGGTGCTTGTGTGGCTGCATGTAAGAATGGTTCTGCCATGTTGTTCGTTTCTGCAAAGGTCAGCCAGCTGGCACTGTTGCCTCAAGGCAAGGTGGAAGCTGCCCGCCGTGCGAAAGCCATGTTGAGCAAGATGGACGAACTGGGCTTTGGTAACTGTACAAACACTCGTGCTTGTGAGGCGGAATGTCCGAAGTTGGTTTCTATCAGCAACATCGCTCGTTTGAACCGTGAATTTATTGCTGCGAAGCTGAAAGACTAATCACGGTTAGTTTTACTTGATATTTGAGAGTGCCCTGCCTGCTGGCGGGGCACTCTTTTTATTGACATGTCCTGGGTAAAGAGTCATTTCTTTTTGCTCTTATTTTCCAACGGGAAAGAAATGAGCGGCTCTATTATATTGGCAGGGTCATGTTTCATATTCCTTTTTTAATCCTGCTTTTTCAATCTAATTGTAATCTTGTGTGCGAAAACGGACGTGTTTGTGAAATAATACTAAATAAAAAGCGAAATTGAATCAAATAGTTGGAGAGAATGGGTGTAAGTTGTACATTTGTCATGTGATTTTTTTCATAGTATTAGATTTAAGGTTAACAAAGGTTGGAGCAAGGCGTTGCTCCTTTTTCTTTTTTAAGCCCCTTGTTTTTCTTGTTCTTGTGCTCCCCTTCAGGCTGCCGCTCTTTTTAAATATGCTATATCTTGTTTCTATTCATTGATTTTTTCCTATCTTTGCGATGATATAACTAACTTATAACCTAATGAAAAGACACACTAACCTTTTATGTTTGGGAGCTGCCGTGGCATTGCTGAATGCTTGCGCTCCGTCAGTGAATGCTCCGGAACCGGTTTTCCCTGTTCCAGAAAAGAAACAAGTGGAATGGCAGAAGATGGAGACATACGCTTTCGTACATTTCGGACTGAACACTTTTAATGACCGTGAGTGGGGTTACGGTGATTCTGATCCCGCAACTTTTAATCCTGCCAAGCTGGACTGCGAGCAATGGGTGAAAACTTTTGTGGCGGCGGGCATGAAGGGGGTTATTCTGACGGCAAAGCACCATGACGGCTTCTGCCTGTGGCCTACGGGACTGACTGAATATTGTATCCGAAACACACCTTACAAAGATGGAAAAGGAGATATCGTACGTGATCTTTCCGAAGCATGCAAGAAGTATGGTATAAAGTTCGCTGTTTATCTTTCGCCTTGGGACCGGCATCAGGCCAACTATGGATCGCCGGAATACGTGGAATACTTCCATAAGCAACTGCACGAACTGATGACCAATTACGGTGAGGTCTTTGAGGTGTGGTTTGACGGCGCCAACGGAGGCGACGGCTGGTACGGAGGAGCGAAAGAGAGCCGTACGATTGACCGTAAAACGTATTACGATTATCCCCGTATTTATGAGATGCTGGCCGAACTCCAGCCACAGGCCGTTATCTTTTCGGATGGAGCCCGGGATGCCGCTGGGTAGGCAATGAAAGCGGCTTTGCCGGAGCCACGAACTGGTCGTTCCTGCGTGCCGGAGAAGTGTATCCGGGTTATCCTAAATACAGGGAACTGCAATACGGACATGCCGACGGAAATCAGTGGACGGCTGCCGAGTGTGATGTTTCCATGCGTCCGGGCTGGTTCTATCATCCCGAGGAGGACGACAAGGTGAAGACTGTAGAGCAGCTGACCGACCTTTACTATCGCAGTGTGGGGCATAACGCGACTTTGCTGCTCAATTTCCCCGTAGACCGGTATGGATTGATTCATCCGGTGGATTCGGCGAATGCGGTCAATTTTTATAAGAATGTGCAGAAGCAGCTGGCGGACAATTTGCTGAAGGGTGTTCTTCCGAAAGTTTCCAACGAACGGGGTGGAAAGTACACGGCAAAGGCTGTGACGGACGGAGACTATGATACTTATTGGGCTACGGAGGACAGCGTTACATCGGCTGTCATCGAGTTTGAATGGCCGGCTCCGCAAAAGGTGAACCGTATGTTGTTGCAAGAATACATTCCGTTGGGACAGCGTGTGCAATCCTTTGTGGTGGAATACAATAAGGATGGGGAGTGGCTGCCCGTAAAACTGAACGAAGAGACCACCACCATCGGTTATAAACGTTTGCTTCGTTTTGAGACAGTGACCACAGATAAGCTCCGCATCAACTTTACAGAGTCGCGCGGATGCTTGTGCATCAATAACATAGAGGCTTATTATGCTGGAGAGACCCATGACGTGTTCACTGCCAAGGCGGAGGAACTGAGAACGTATCCGTTCACCTTGCCGCAGGTAGATGAGGCTGAGGCCGGAAAATGTGCGGACAAGGATGCCGCCACCACTTGCTTTGTAGATGGCAATACGCTTTTGATTGATTTGGGTAAGGAGCAGACTGTTTCCTCATTCCATTACCTGCCCGACCAGAGCGAGTATAACAAGGGGCTGATAGCTGCCTATGAGATTTCGGTCGGCACGGAAGCCGGTGCGGTGAATCAGGTGGTGAGCAGCGGAGAATTCTCGAATATCAAGAACAATCCGATTCTTCAATCGGTTTATTTCACTCCGGTAACAGCCCGGTATGTGTTGTTGAAAGCTGTGAGAATGGTGGAAAACGACGGGCCGATGGGCTTTGCCGAATTAGGAATACAATAATCTGGCGATAAAGAGAGAATGTAGAAACTAAGATGAGCACGCTGGATACTTGCAGTTTGTGACTGGTAAATAAAAATAAAAGAGCCGTATCATTACTCAACGTTGATGCGGCTCTTTTTAGCTTCTTAAAGGATGTCAAGTCTCGGATTAAAAGTCCTTTTTCTCTGTAGCAGAGTCTTGACATCCTCTTTTTTTATGCTCTTTCTTTATTTAATGACTACTTTAAAAAGCATCATTCCGAAATTACCACTGATGGTATAACCCGATGGAACGCTTTTTATAATTACCGGTAAGGCGTATGTACCTTGTTTTAATCCGGTGGTATTGATCACTAATTCTGTTTCTGCCAGCTGGGTTTGCTTAAGGATTGTCATCGTTGTGGGAAGAGTATAGCATGAAGAGGGCAATAAGGTGCTTGTTCCTACTTTGCTTTCATCAATGTCCAGTCCCACCACAATGTCTTCATGCTGGTTTCTCCAATCGGCGATGGTGTAATTGACATACAGTTTGAACCGTACTTCCTTGCCGGCTGTGACGGTGCTGCTTGTCGTATGCTTGGTATAGGGCAGCTCAATAACGGGCTTGGCGTCTTCCCAGTCAACCAGATAATCATCCTTTAGACACGAGCTCATGGTCAGTGCTATGAACATAACTAGTAATAAATATGCTTTTGTTCTCATAATGTCCTTCTGTTTTTGTTTATTATAAATAGTCACTTACTGTTTCTCTTTCTTCATTCTTCTGATCCCAGAATATCAATGACTCATAAATATCTATTTCTTTGAAATTATTAGGATTCAGATTCCTTTCTGTATTTGGGTATGGAAAGCGTATAATCAGTTTCTGACCTTTAGCCTGGCTATGAGAAACCTTTAATACCGGATAGTCTGTTCTTCTTTGTTCAGACCAGGCTTCCAACGGGTCAATCATGAACAGACTGATCCATTTCTGTGTCTGGATGGCGCATAACTTTTCTTCTGTAGTAGCCATCAAATCCCAGTTGACAGCTTTATTCTCTTGTGTCAGGAACTGCATGGCAGCTTCTTCTACAGAACCGCTGATCGGAGCTCTGACACCTGCCAGCGGATAGCCGTCATCTTTCAAGGCGCGTTCATACATCTTCATGGCAGCGGTCACAGCTTTCTCATAGTAATCCTTGGCTTTGGCGTCTCCACCGTCAATCATACCCCGTAAGGCAGCTTCTGCCAGGTAGAAACCTGCCAGTGAGCCCGACATGATATAAATGTCTTCTTGCGGGCCATCCACTTTGGAAGATGACTTGGCCAATATTCCAAGTCCGATTTTGGATGCGTTCGGACCGTCGGCGGGGAACAGTTGTCCATAAGGAACGCCAATGTAATATTCTTTATCCAAACCGTGTTTCTTGTAATCGGTTCTTCCGTTTTTGTCATCGGCCAAAGAGGTGCGCGGATCTATATAGACACGCAGACGCGGATCATTATTGTCGCGTAGCGCATCCACCAGTTGCGAGGTGGGTACTACTTGTTTGTGATAAGTAGATTCATAATCAAGGTAAGTCCATCCCCAGTATTCGTAAACATGGTTCATTTTGTCGTCCGCTTTGTAATAGCCCGGATTGCCTTTGATGATTTCATTCAAATCGAGCCCTTTGTCCTGGATGGAAGCTACTTGTGCCGATACGTCTTGAACATTGGATATTCTCATCAACAAACTTAGTTTGATGGAATAAGCGTACCGCCTCCATTGCTTCAAGTCGCCTTTACAGAAAATATCAGCTTTCTTTAATGTACCGACGCTGTAGGTGGGGTTGGCTATGGCTTCGTCCAGTTTGGCGATGGCTTTATCGATATCCTGTATCAAGTTGGCATAGATGTCTTCTCCTTTATCATATTTAGGAGCCAGATAATCATTGCCCAGGGCTGCCTCTGTATAGGGGACATCTCCGAATATGTCTACCAGCTCCCGGAAATTGATGACGGTCAGTACGCCGGCAATGCCTTCATATCCGGCATCTTCTTCTTCTACCGCTTTGGCGGTAATACTCCTCAGGTTCATGATACGGGCATAGCGCGAACTCCAGTAGGAGTCTGAGTTCTGGGGAGCCAGCAAGCCTGTAAGGAAAACGTAAGTACCGGAAACTGTGCCCGACTTGGTAAGGTGCTGGCACATGTTCTGCAGACCATGATAGGTGGTTCTGTCCGCATTCATGTCATTTTCTACAAAAGAAAGCAACAAGTCCTTGGTGACGGTCTCTTCCAATGCATAGTTGGGATTATGGTTCACGTCCAACCAGTCTGTACAGCTACAGCATAATAATCCACCTATTATCAAGGTATATAATGATTTTCTTCTCATAGTTTTCTGTATTTAGAATGAAAGTAATAAATTGAATCCATAGCTTCGGGTACCGGCTGCTCTTGTGCCTGACATACCACTGATGTTACCGCTGCCTGCGGCTGTATAATCAGGGTCTCCCCAAATATTGGTCGATGGAGTCCACATAAAGAGATTCCGTCCTACTATGCTGACGGATGCTCTTTGCAGGAATCCGGTCTTTTTAATCAGTTTGTCCGGAATGTCATATCCTAATGAGAGCTCACGCAGTCTCCATGATGCGGCGCTGACAACCTGGTTGGCGCGTCCTTGTTTATAAACTCCGTTCCAGAAGCCTTTGCTCGCGTCATAGACGGTCACATCGGTGTTGTCTTGATAAATAGGATTTCCTGCAGCGTCGGAACCTACTTGTATGGCCGAATTGGGGAATACGAAGCGTTGGCGTCCGGTGATTCCCGAGATGTAGGAAGCTCCTGTGAATAACATGTCATACTCTATCCCAAAACGGGTGTAATGACCGCCACGATAGTCGAAAGTAGCGCCCAGAGTGAATCCTTTCCATTTCATGGTTGAGGTCAGCCCTAAACGGACTGTCGCATCCGAAGTGCCGCATGGAACGATATCACCTGCCGATGGAAGACCGGTAACCGGATCTACAATAACTTTTCCGTCAGGAGTGCGTTTCCAGTCTGTAGCTTTGATCATCGGATATCTCTCGCCTACGATGGCATAGCCTGCATAGTCGGAATCCAATACTAATTCAGTGGCATCTCCTGCCAGTTCTATCACACGGGTGTCAATAAAGGTGGCATTTGCATTTACATTCCAATAAAAGTCACCGAACTGCAGGAGAGGGGTCAGGTGTAAATCCAGCTCAAGACCTTTTCCCCGCATGGTGCCGGCATTGATGTAACGGGATGAGAATCCGGTGGAAGTGGGGATGCTGATATTGGTAGTCTGGTTGTTGGTAGTCTGTACATAAGCAGCCACTTCAAAGGTGATTCTGTTTCTGAAGAGTCCGATTTCCGCACCTACTTCATATTCGGTCGTAAATTCCGGCTCGATGTCACGTGTACGCAGATTGGGACTGATGGAGTAGGCGGCCAGGGTTCCATAAGGGAAATAATCGGCTGTGTTGGCGATGTTGTCCAAATTGTAGATTCCTACATTTACCGTACCTACTTTAGCTGCCGAAGCACGTACTTTCAGATGATTGACCACATCACTTTTGATGGAGGGGATAGCATCTGTCAGTACAACGGAAAGGTTGGCGCTGGGGTAGAAGAATGACCAATGTTCCGGGTCCAGCAAGGAAGTCCAGTCGTTTCTTCCGGTCAGCTGCAAGAAAGCCCAGTTCCGGAAGTTCAGGTCAACGCTGCCGAATAATCCGAGCCGGCGGTAACGTTCCCATGAATTGGAACCGCCCAGTTCGCCCACCTTGTTTCTTACATTGAAGAAGTCGTCCAGGGCCAGCGCGTCGGCTGCTACCTCTTTATATTCGTAATAATTGTCCTGCAAAGAATATCCTATCATGCCTTTCAGTGTGAAATCATCATTGAACTTATGTTCGGCGAAGGCCATGAAGTCCAGGTTGAATTTGCTGCTTAAGTTCGAGTCGGTGGTGTAACTGGACAAGAGGTCTGAAGAAGCATAATAAATATGTTCCTTCGCCCAGTCGGTGTAGTGATAGGAGTTCGTTGTGTAATTGCGGTTGTTGATGCTTAGATTCAATCCGGCCCGGGCTGTAAAACGTAACCACTTGGTGGCCTGGAAGTTTAAGTCGATTGATCCGGCCACACGGTCCTGACGTATTTTTCTCCGGTAGGTTTCTGTTTGCCACCAAGGGTTGGTGTAATAGTCATTTATCCATTCGTCCGGTGATGCGCCGATGCCTGTTCTGTGCCAGTCTTTGAAATCGGCCAGATCAATGTTTCCGGGGATATTGATAAGGTTATAAATACCGGATGAGGTGACATTGTTCAAATCATAAGTCGTATTGGTATATGCCAGTTTGGCGCCGGCCTTGAAGTTTTTATAATTCCGGCTGGCATTAAAACGTATTGTCTGTCGCACCTTGTCATCATTGGCGATGATTCCGCTTTGGTCCAAACGCTGGTAAGACAGGTACATGCTGCCTCTGTCGTCGCTGGAAGCGTATGAAATATCATTCTGTATGCCATATCCTTTCTCATAAAAGTTCTTGCGTCCGTCTTTCACGTAACTGTAGGGGAGCTGTAAATAAAAGCCATCCTCCGTGCCATCGGCCATCGGGCTGCCTACATTTACCAGTTCTCCGTTAAATTCGGGTCCGTATTGTTGGTTCTCGTCTTCTATATAACCATTCATTAAAGGTAATCCTGTCAGGGGGTCGGGTTCGCCTCCGCCAAACCGGGTCTGGAATTTAGGAAGGTAGGCGGCTTCGTCCATGGTGGCGGTCAGTGAGTAAGTGATATTGGGTTTTCCTTTTGAACCGCTTTTGGTGGTTACGATAAGGACTCCGTTGGCTGCTTCCGAACCGTAAAGGGCGGCTGCGGACGCTCCTTTCAGAACCGAGATGTTTTCAATATCATTAGGATTCAGAGACTGAAGGAAGTTGATAGGGGTCTGTACACCGTCGAGTACCAGCAGGGCTGAGTTATCCCCTTTGAAAGAACGTGCTCCACGCAGCGTGATACGGGTCTCCTGGTCCAGCCGGGGAGAAGTGATGTTGATTTGTAAACCGGATACTTTTCCACTAAGGGCGGCTGTCGCGTCCGAACCTTTTGCCATAGTCAGCTGGTCGGCATCTACTTTGGCGGTAGAATAGCCTATCGCTTTGGCCTGGCGCTGGATACCTAATGCGGTCACTACAACCTCATCTATGACTTGGGTGTCCGACTTCAGGATAATTGTCAGCTTGTGGGCGGCTTTAACCGTTTGTGTCAACATACCCACATACGAAACTTTTAGCTGGGCATTGGCGGCGATTTCATTTAATGTAAAATGACCGTCAATGTCGGTGATCGTTCCTTTTGTGGTACCTAAAACCAGTATGGAGCACCAATGACGGGTTCGCCATTATCTTCCGACACAACTGTACCATTAACAGTGATTGTTTGCTGGGCAAATGCAGCATAAACTCCGATAAGGAGCATCGTAATCAATGTGAATAATCTCTTTTTCATAAATTCTGTTACTTGGTTTTCACTATATATTTGTCTCTCGGTATTTATTGGCAATATCGTTTGGCGATCGTATTTTACATAGCTTGGAGGCAGGTCTTTTTAGCGTGCTTTATTCTTTAAAACGAAAGATAGATTAACATACCATTCCTTTATTTTGGCTTAGTAAACCAACGTTAACGAATTAGACGCGCCGTAAATATACATATATTTTTTATATTTTAAAGATAATAAGCAAAAAAAAGAGAGATTATGTGAAAAAAGACTGTGATTTTACATATAAATGCAAAATTGTTGAGTTTTAACTGTTGTAAAAAACTGTAAAGGATTAAATGATGCGGTAGATTCCTCCTGCCAATGCGCGAACGACTCCTTTCATCTCCAGTTCGAACAGCAGGGCACTCATTTTATGAACAGGGATATTTGTTTCTACTACTAATGTATTTATTTGCAATCCGTCTGGTATTTTCTGCAATAAGGTGACGATGGCTGTCTCTTCCGCGCTTAAATCAGGGAACAATTCCCGTTGCACCGTTTTCCCGGTTCCGGATTTGCCTTCCCATCCCATCGCTTTCACCAAGTCCTCGGCCGATGTGATGAGCATGGCTTGGTTTTTCCTGATCAGATTGTTGCAACCGATGGAATATTCATCGTTGCATCGTCCCGGGAAGGCGAAACAGTCCCGATGATAGCTTTCTGCCAGTTCGGCCGTAATGAGTGCCCCTCCTTTGGCGGCGGACTCGATGACGATGGTGGCGTCGCTCATGCCCGCCACAATGCGGTTGCGTTTCACGAAGTTCTGCCGGTCGGGGTTGGTTCCGCTGGCGAATTCGGTCAGCAAGCCTCCTTGTTCCAACATGCTGACGGCTGTCTTCCGGTGTTCGGCGGGATAAATGCGGTCCAGTCCGTGGGCCAGTACGCCTATGGTCTTGAACCGGTTCTGCAGGGCGGCGCGATGCGCGTGGATGTCAATGCCGTAAGCCAGTCCGCTTACTACCAGGGCGTCCGGACACAGTGCCGACAGGTCGGCAAGGAAACGGGCGCAGATATCCTGTCCGTAGGGTGTGGCGTGGCGGGTCCCCACCATGTTGATGACATGTCGTGCGTTCAGGTCGGCATTTCCCCGGTAGAACAGGGCCAGCGGAGCATCGTCACATTCGCGCAGACGGGCGGGATAACCTTCGTCATTTAAGGTGAGGCAGCGGATGTGGTTTCTCTCGCAGAAGATTAATTCCTGCTCGGCGCGCCGGAAGGCCTCCGGGTTATTCAAAGCAGTGACGACCTTGGTACTCACTCCGGGAACCAGTTGCGACAGTTCCTTGCGGTGCTCGAAGACGCGGGTGGCGCTTCCCAGGCTGCTGACTAATCTGAACGCGCCTGTCAGCCCCAGCCCCGGTATCCGGGTCAGTGCCAGGCTGCAAAGTTGTTCGTCTTGTGTCATTCGCTCAGGTAGGGTGCGAAAGTCTCGTCAAACAGCGCGCTGTCTCCCAGTCTGCCGTTTACCACGCATACGGATTCCACAGTGGCTTTGATAGCGACTTTCATATCGGGCAGCCGGAAGATATCCTGATAGAACACATATTTGATTCCTTCCTTTTTCAAATAAAGCTTGGATACAAACTCGTCACCGCTGCGCAGCGGAGTCTTGAACGCCATGGTGAGCCGCGCCACTACCGGATCGATCCCTTCTTCGTGCAGCCGCGCGAAGCTGACGCCTGCCGAGGTGAGAAACTCATGGCGCGTATGTTCCAGATAATGCTGATAGTTGGCGTTGTTCACAATGCTTGAAGGTCGCATTCATAGTCGCGCACCTTCATCTTCAGTTCATAAATATACTTTTCCATAAGGCAAAGGTATAAGAAAAATGTGTTACTTTGCAGCTAAACTTAAAAAAGAAACGAATGAAATTGTATGCCGCCCCTTTGCAAGGCTTTACGGAAGCCCCTTGGCGAAACCTTCATCAGGAGGTTTTCGGTGGGATAGATGCCTATTATACTCCTTTTGTGCGGATAGAAAGAGGAGAGTTCCGTAACAAGGATGTCCGGGAGATTGCTTCCGGCAACAATACCGTGTCCCGGCTGATCCCCCAGCTGATTGCTTCCACACCTGCCGAACTGGAACGGCTGCGGGCCTGTTCATCGAGAACGGTTACAAGGAAGCGGATGTCAACATGGGCTGTCCTTTTCCGTTGATTGCGGGAAAGCACAAGGGAGCGGGCATATTGCCCTATCCTGCTGAGGTGGAGGCTTTGCTGAGAGAACTGGTGCATTATCCCGAGCTGAGCTTTTCCGTAAAGATGAGACTGGGCTGGGAGCGTGCGGACGAGTGGCGCGTGCTGCTGCCTTTGCTGAATGCTGCCCCTTGCGGCAGATTACGCTTCATCCGCGCATCGGGAAGCAGCAGTACAAAGGAGAAGTGGATAGGGAGTCGTTTGCCGCTTTCTATTCGGAATGCGCTCATCCGTTGGTGTATAACGGTGACTTGCTGACGGTGGATGATATCCGGAAGGTGGAAGAGGCATATCCTCGTCTGGAGGGCGTCATGCTGGGGCGAGGCTTGTTGGCCAATCCTGCCTTGGCCCGGGCGTTTGCTGACGGAACCCCCCTTTCTTCCCGGGAACTACTGGATAAGGTAAGGGTGTTTCACACGCGTCTTCTTCACTATTATGAAGCTCACTTGCAGGGAGAGGTGCAACTGCTGGGCAAGATGAAGCCTTATTGGGAATACCTGTTGCCCGATGCGGACAAGAAGATAAAGAAAGCGATCAAGAAGGCTACGACGATGGAGAAGTATCTGGCTGCGGTGAGCCGGCTGTAAGGATGGAACAGGGTCTCTGTACCTGGAAATCGGGCTTCCCTTCAGTCCGTTCGGCTCATCCAACCGTCTGTAAACTAGAGGTGTATTCTGACAGGAAACTGAAGGAAGATACGTGAAATGCGGCAGGGAGTGACATTTTGGGATTTCTGTCGTCTGTGTCAAGGGAATATGGTTACTTTTAGTCCTGACATTTGGTAAAACCGATTTTATTTCCGTTATTTACAGTTCTAATCAAAACGATAAATACATGAACACGTCAAAGACCAAAACAGGATTGAGAGTAGGAATTGGTGGAATTGCCGTCATCGGCATTCTCGTATTGTTTATCATGATGTTTGCCGTAGAGCGCATTGACTCCGGACAGACGGGGATCATTGTGAACCTGGCAGGCAGCGAGCGCGGTGTGGATGACGCCAAAGTGGAGACCGGATGGGTGATGTACAACCGTTTCACCAAGCAACTCTTCGAATATCCCGCCTTCGCACAGATTGTGGACTATGAGCCTTTTGATATTCAGGACAAGAAAGGAACGATCTTCCAGACTGATCCCACGATTGAATATTATATTGAACGCGAGAACGCCAAGGTAGTTTTCCTCCGTTATCGTAAAACGACAGAGGAACTGGAACAGTCCGTCATCTTGACCGAGGTGAAGAATGCCTACAAGGATGTGGCGGGTATGTACGAGACGGACTCGCTGATCAATAACCGTCCCGCTTTCGAAAAGGAAGTGGAAGTGTTGTTGAAAGAACGTTTGAGCCAGCGTGGTTTTACATTTACCAACATCCAGTCGTCTGTGAAGCCGAATGAGGTGCTTCAGGCGGCCATCGACGCTAAAAACACCGCTGTCCAGAACGCCCTGAAGGTGGAGAACGAGAAAAAGGCCGCTATAGCGGAGGCCGAGAAAGTGGTGGCTGCGGCCAAAGGAAAAGCGGACGCCAACCGCATTCTGCAACAATCCATCACTCCGGAACTGATCCAGCTCAAGGCAGTGGAGAAGTGGGACGGGAAATTGCCGCTTTCCACCAGCGGGAATACGTTGCCGTTCTTGCAATTGAAATAAAGCGCGGAATGCCAAAAAACATACGATAAGGATCTTTTTAAAGAGCCGTTTTCTCAGGAATTTGTGCTAAGTTTGCAGCAAAACCATATAATTGAAATAAAACCATGATTAACAGATTTGTATTGAACGAAGTATCTTACTTCGGCCCGGGTGCGCGTGAAGTGCTCCCACAAGAGATCAAACGCTTGGGTTTGCACAAGGCGTTTGTTGCCACAGACAAGGATTTGATTAAATTCGGTGTGGCCGATAAAGTGTTGAAAGTATTGGAGAATGCAGGTATTCCCTACGAAATATTCAGTGAAATCAAACCGAACCCTACTGTAAGCAATGTAAAGGCAGGTGTTGAGGCCTTTGCAAAATCGGGAGCGGACTTTATCCTGGCTATCGGTGGCGGTTCGTCTATCGATACTTCGAAAGCGATTGGCATCATCACCAATAATCCTGACTTCAGTGATGTGGTGTCATTGGAAGGGGTGGCTCCCACAAAGAAAAAATCAGTGCCTATCATCGCATTGCCCACTACCGCCGGTACTGCCGCCGAGGTGACCATCAACTATGTAATCACAGATGAAGAGAACCACAAGAAGATGGTTTGTGTAGACCCGAATGACATACCGGCCATTGCCATCGTGGATGCGGAACTGATGTACACCTTGCCAAAGGGCTTGACCGCTTCGACAGGTTTGGACGCACTGACCCACGCCATCGAAGGCTGATTACCAAAGGTGCTTGGGAAATGAGCGATATGTTCGAGATTAAGGCTATCGAGATGATTGCCCGTTATCTGGAAACCGCTGTTTTCGAACCGACTAATGCGGAAGCGCGTAACGGTATGGCCGTGGCACAGTATATTGCAGGTATGGCCTTCTCTAATGTAGGTCTGGGCGTGGTTCACGGTATGGCTCATCCGCTGGGAGCTATCTTCGATGTTCCTCACGGTGTGGCCAATGCCTTGCTGTTGCCTGTCATCATGGAATTTAATGCTCCGGCTGCTTTGGCCAAGTATGTGGATATAGCCAAGGCGATGAATGTGTACAAGGACGGTATGAGCCAGGAAGAGGCTGCGAAGGCGGCTGTCGAGGCGGTGAAAGCCTTGTCTGTCAAGGTGGGTATCCCCCAGCATTTGTCCGAACTGGGCATAAAGGAAGAGGATTTGCCTCGTCTGGCCGCTTCGGCTATCGCCGATGTCTGTACGCCGGGCAACCCTCGTGAGGTGACGGAAGAAATTATTCTGGAACTTTACAAGAAGGCGTTCTAAGCGTCATTCTTTTGTAATAAAGACACAGGCGGTGTGTGGATGTGCGGGGCATATCCACACACTTTTTTTATCTCTTTGCCGTTGAAACAGCATTGTCATTTGCAGGCAATCTGTTCGTAACCCGTTCAGTATTCTTTTGCACTTGCAAATTAAATTTAATGAAAAGCAGGTATGATTGTAAAACTGTTATCAACCATTTGAACATGAAAACTCTTATGAAGGCAAAAAGATTGTTGTTGTTATTATGCTTATCGCTATTTGTGGCAGGATATGTATCCGCACAGGATTATCGGGCGATTGTAAAAGGTATTGTGACCGATGAAACCGGAGAGGGGGTTATCGGGGCCACGGTGATGGTGAAGAACGAATCTACCGGTTTCAGTGCCGGATCAATAACCAATGAAACGGGGGAATACATTGTGAAGCAGCTTCCGCTGGGTTCTCCTTACTCTGTCACCGTCAGCTATATAGGCTATGGCGACCAGAAAAAGACAGGATATACGCTGAACCAGGGTGATGTGCTCCGTCTGGATTTCCGGTTGAAGGAAGAAAGTGTGGTGATGGAGGCCGTACAGGTGGTGGCTAATTCATTGAAGAATTCTATCGCCACTACGGGGGCCGCTACTTCGGTGACGGCCAATGACCTGAACAAACTGCCGGTGAACGGGCGTAACTTTACTTCGCTCATTGACCTGTCACCGCTGAGTACAGGCTCCAGCCTGTCCGGCCAGCTGGCTTCTTCTACCAATTACACCATTGATGGCATGAGTGCCAAGGGGCCTACTTCGGGGGGAAGTACAACCAGCCGCAACGGGGTGCCATACGCCATTTCGATGGAGGCTATCCGTGAGTTCAAAGTCGTGACAAATGAATATGATGTGACTAACGGCCGTGCCGGAGGAGGTACGATCAGTACGGTGACCAAGTCGGGAACCAACCAGCTGCATGGCAGCGCTTTCACTTTCCTGCGCTCCGACTGGTTGTCCAGCGGGTATGATATCCGCGGCAACAAGCGGACCAATGATTTCTCCACTTATCAGTATGGAGCTTCCCTGGGTGGTGCATTGGTGAAAGACCGCGCCCACTTCTTTATTTCTTGGGACCATCAGGCCGATTCACGTCCGCTGTATATAGCCGATATTCATAATGCTGCCGATGAAAAGCGTTATAATCTGACTATGGAGACCAGAGACCGTTTTCTGGAAATAGCCCGCGATAAATACGGTGTGTCGGACCATCCTCAGTTTGGCTCTTTTGATAAAAAGCAGAATACCGATGCGGTATTTGCCCGTCTGGACTGGCAGATTAACGCCACGAACCTGTTGTCGTTTACTGATAATTTTGTAAGTGACAATAACAAGATGGGGCTGGGCGATAATAGTGCTGTCAATTTATATGAGGTGTATGGTGATGTGAAGTCGCTGAACAACAGTGCCACCGCTACCTTGCGTTCTGTATTGGGTCCGCGGAGTACCAACGAACTGAAACTGCAACATCTCTATACTTCCGAAAAGGCGATGCCGGGCGGAGAACTGCCTTCGGCCAATATTCCACGTGCCATTGTGGAACGCGTGGCTTCGGATATAGAGGGAAAGACCGCGACTACCACCATCCAGCTGGGCGGCCAGCGTTACAGTCCCGAGAATTTCTACAACCACGTACTTCAGTTGGTGGATAACTATTATTATAATACCAATAAAGTGAACTACACTTACGGTTTCGACTTGATGTACACTCACTTGAACTCCCGTTACGGCAGCGAAGCCAACGGCCGTTTCTATTTCACGGGCTTGGATAACTTTGAGGCATTGCAGCCCTATCGTTATGTACGTGAGGTGTATTTAGATAACAACGAAGACAATCAGCGTGTGCGCCAGAACATTTTGAATGCAGGGGTGTATGCACAGTTGCAGACTAAACTGTTTCCCGGATTTGAACTGATGGCAGGTTTGCGTCTGGACAATGCCACTTATTTCAATAAAGGCAATTTCAGCCAGCTGGTTTATGATGAACTGGGATTGCGTACAGACAACGGACTGGCTACTTTCCAAGTACAGCCCCGTGTACAGATAACCTGGGACTTCAATGACAAACATACGGATATCCTTCGTGTGGGGGGTGGCATCTTCGCATCGGATATCAACAACTATGCCATGATTAATAATATGGTATTTGATGGTACCAAGGTGATGTCCGTTGATATGACGAATACGGACGAAAATCCGAACATTGTGCCTGTTCCTGATTTTGAGAGTTATCGTAAAGACCCGTCCACCGCACCGGGTATTGACTTGCTGAAAGATCCTAAATACGCTTCCTATGCCGTGCCTACCATCAATATGAATGGCAAAGATGCCAAGGTGCCGGTGGTCTATAAGGCGAATATCTCGTACACCCACTTTTTCAGTGACCGTTTGAAGATGAGCATCGGCGGATATATGACTTTGGGACGTAACAACTATATGTATATAGACCGCAACATGGTGGACGATCCTTATTTCCGTCTGACAGCGGAAGGAAACCGTGGCGTATATGTCCCGGTTGCCAATATCTCGGAAAAAGGTGTTTCAACCTGGATGGACGGACGTAAGAGCGGGAAAGTAGGCCGTGTGCTCGAATTGGTCAGCGAAGGAAAAGTAAATCAGTTCGCTTTCACCGTAGATGGAACATGGCGTTACTATAAAGACGGTGAGCTGTCCTTCAGCTATACTTGGAACGATACGAAGGACAATACTTCCTATAATGGTAATGTAGCCAATTCTGCTACTCTTTCCCAAATGGTGGTTGACGATCCCCGTGATTTAAGCAAAATGACTTACTCCAACAATCAGTTCCGTCATAAACTGGTGGTTTATGGTTCGGCGCCTACTTTCTGGGGCATTACCGTGGGTGCCCGCTTTTCCGGCATCGGAGGAACACGCTATTCAATGATTGTGAATGGAAATGTGAACGGTGACTTTGTGAATAGCAATGACCTGGCTTATGTATATGATCCGAATAACAGCGCTACTCCCGATTATATTCGTGAAGGTATGAATGCGATATTGAACAATCCGGATGCGGAAAAGAGTGTGAAAGATTATATCCGCAAGAGTTTTGGTAAAGTGGCCGAACGGAACGGTGGCGTGAACGGTTTCTATGGCACTTTAGATCTTCGTCTGGCCAAGAAGTTCAAGACTTTCAAGAACCAGAATCTGGAAGTGTCTGTCGATATCTTCAATGTGGCCAATATGCTGAACAAGGATTGGGGGTCCGGTCATAACCTGGGGACACAGAGGATTTATAGTATCAAAGGATTTGATAAAGACGCCAAACAATATACTTATAATGTAAATGCCAATACAGGCGTATCCAGTCTGAACGGTACTCCTTTCCAGGTTCAGATAGGTTTGAGATATGGATTCTAATAGATAATGATTCAATAAGAAATAAAAATGAGACTAAGTAAATTAATGATGGCTTGCGCCATGTGTGTGGTTGCTTTGGCCGGGAGTGCCCAGACCAAAGTGATTGCCCACCGCGGATACTGGAAATGTGAAGGTTCTGCTCAAAACTCTATCGCCTCTCTGACTAAAGCGGCGGAGGCAAAGGTGTATGGTTCGGAATTTGATGTACAAATGACGAAGGACAGGGAAATTGTAGTCAATCATGACGACAGTATTCAGGGAATTTGTATTTTTGACACTCCTTTTGCCGGGTTGAAGGCATTGAAACTGAGTAATGGCGAGACGCTGCCCACCTTGGATGATTATCTGGAAACGGGCAAAAAGCTGGCCGATATCCAACTGATATTGGAAATAAAGCCCCACAGAACGAAGGAAGCGGAAAATGAAGCGGTGAAAATCATTGTAGATAAAGTAAAGAAGAGGCAGATGGAGAAGCAGGTGGAATACATTTCATTCAGCATGAACATTTGTGAACAGTTGGTGAGACTGACTCCGGATTCGGAAATAGCTTATCTGAAAAGTGATGTGGTTCCTGAAGACCTGAAGGCGAAGGGGATTAATGGCATTGATTATTATGTCAAGGTGTTGGCTGAAAAACCGGAATGGATTGCCGAAGCACAGCGGGCGGGCATGAAGGTGAATGTGTGGACTGTCAATGATATGGAGATGGTCCGGGAAATGATTGACCGGAAAGTGGATTATATTACCACCGATTATCCATTGGAAACCGGGAAACTGATTCAGGGGAACTGACAGGGGATTCTTAATGGAAATGTAATTCCTTTCAAATAAAGATGTAATGGATATACGATACTTTTGCACTGTAATAAAAAAAGGATAGTATGAAAGCTGGTTTATTAAAGAAAATCTCATGGATTTGGGGATTGGCATTATGTGTGACAGGTCCTGTGTCTGCATCGTCTGTTGATGATGAGGGTGCGGACAAGGCAAACAACAGTCTGGTGAAGGTGCTTGTCATAGGGCTTCACGACAATGTGGAATCCAATTATTTCCCCGGCAGTATGATTACTGAGGAGACAGGGATACCGACTGATAGTATAGATTATACATATAATCAGGTTATTGCGAGGAATATTATCGCATCTAATAAGAATAAGAAATATCAGTTCGTGACTGCAGAAAAGGCGGCGGCCATCAGCAGTTTGCTGGATAAGATCAGACTGGAAGGTGAAGAAGAGGAGAAATATGCAGACCTTAGCCAGGTGGATGACAGCCGGTATGAACAACTGATAAAGGATACGGATTCGGATTATGTGTTATTCTTGAACCAGCATTACCTGAAATGGCAGGAAAAGCCTTTGCGTACTTTGTTTCATATCACCAGTTATTCTTTGTTTGATAAGAATCAGCAAGAAGTTACCCGAGGTAATCATTACTTTACCAGCATGAATTTGGAAAGTAAAGATAAACTGAGTAAGGATAGCCGGAAAAGTTCTTCAAAAATCGTTTCCACCATAGTGAAGAACTTGTCGAAGTGATGCCGTTATTCAGGTAGACAATCTTAATGATAGAAAAGGGAGGATGAAGCTCGGGACTTCATCCTCCCTTTTCTATTTTCTTTTCAGATATGCATACCCTATCCGGCAATACAGGCATTTTTTCTTGTCGCAATATTCTTTCTTTAACTGTATTAAGGCCTGGCTGTCGGCGGCATTGGAGGCCTTCATGCCGCATTGTTCCCACATGCGGGTGATGTAATTGTTCTCCGCTTTCAGCTCTTCTAGGAAACTGCCGGCACGTGCGCAAAGCGTTTCATTTCCTTTATGCAGTCCGTAAGCATAGAGAAAAGTCACTACCGTGTTGATAATGAGCAAATCCAGTGAGGAGTTGCTTAGAGTCTTCGGACGGGAAGGGGAGGAACCGCCAAATGTGTAATGAGTGAGCCAGTACTCCGAAGTCCCTCCCTTCAGAACCTCTCTGACTCCTTGCAGTGTCTCCGTTTCCATGATGCGCGAGAGAAGCCCGTAGGCGCGATGATAAAGACAAGCCAACTGTGCAATCCGTATATGCGGAAAATTGGCGGGACGCAACCGGAGAAAGCGCCATTGGGAGACGTCCATCGGAACAAGCTCGAATTTATGTTGCAGATAAGCATACTCTTTTTTCAGCCGGAGATAATATCCGTCTCCGTCAGGGTCTTCCAGAATGCCGGCTTGCCCGAAGAAGATGGCTTCTATCTGGAACAGGTTGTCGCGATGCTTGTCTACCGCCCGCAAGGGAAGCTGGCGAGCCCAGGCTTCGAAAGCGTCTCCGTTCAGTCCGAAGCCGAAATTACGTGCCAGTGTGATAAAAAAGGCATCTTCCCAATTGCCTTGGCAGCGTTTTAACCGTTCATTCAGCAAGATTGCTTTCTGTTCGAACCTTTCTATCTGCAAGGCAGACATCCACGAATGGACGCTGAAAGAGGAGAGGGAGGGAATGATGCGGTAACAAGGAGGGTAACTGTCTGTTTCCAGCAGCTCTTTGTAGTTGGCGCGGACAGACTCCGGACAGGCAAGTCGCATTTGGGGAATCTTTTCCCCGTTACTTCCGTTGATTTCGGTATCTATATCGGAGGCTATATGTAGAATGACGGAGTTGTAACCGGCATCTGTATGATGTCCGTGCTTGAACCAATCCGAGGATTTCTCGTGTATCTCGATATTTCCCACCCAAAGTACACCGTCCAGCTTGAGCTTGGCGTTAAAAAAATCGGGACCGGCGTCGGTGTTCGCCAGTCCCGTATCTATAACTTCCACTTGTTGGCCGGTTGTCGTTTTCAGTTCTTTAAGAGGAAATATTTTATGTTTCCACACATAGTGTAATAGTTGTTCCATGTTAATGAGGTGTAAATGTTTGGCAAATGTAATGGTTTACAACGAAAAACGCTATCTTTGTGGCTAAAATAACATTCGTAATTATGAAAATAGCATTAATAGGATACGGAAAGATGGGCAAGGAGATTGAAAAGGTTGCAGTTGCCCGCGGACATGAGATTGTAAGTATTATAGATGTTGATAATCAAGATGATTTCAACTCGGAAGCATTTAAATCGGCCGATGTGGCCATTGAGTTTACCAATCCGATGGTGGCATACGATAATTATATGAAGACCTTTGCAGCCGGTGTCAAACTGGTATCGGGCAGTACCGGATGGATGGACAAACATGGCGATGAGGTGAAGGAATTATGCACGAAAGGCGGAAAAACCCTGTTCTGGTCGTCTAACTTCAGTCTGGGTGTTGCTATTTTCTCGGCTGTAAATAAATACTTGGCTAAAATCATGAATAACTTTCCCGCTTACGAAGTTCTATGACCGAAACTCATCATATTCATAAGCTGGATGCACCGAGCGGAACAGCCATTACGCTGGCCGAAGGGATTCTGGAAAATATGAACAGTAAGAGTAAATGGGTGAAAGGAACTTTGACTGCACCGGACGGAACTGTTTCCGGAAGTACGGAATGCGCAGAGAATGAATTTCCTGTCAGCTCTATTCGTGAAGGGGAGGTGTTTGGTATCCATACCATCCGTTACGACTCCGAGGCGGACAGCATCTCGATAACCCATGACGCCAAGAACCGGAAAGGTTTTGCCTTGGGGGCTGTCCTGGCAGCGGAATATACATCCAGACATGAGGGGTTATTAGGAATGAGTGATTTATTTCAGTTTTAGGATATGATAAAAGCAACACGTACACAGTGGATCAAGTTTGCCGTTGTCCTGGCGCTTTACCTGATATTTCTTGTTTGGTTGAGAAGCTGGCTGGGACTGGTGGTTGTACCGTTTATCTTTGATGCGTATATCACAAAGAAGATTCCATGGACTTGGTGGAGAAAGTCCAAGAACCGTCATGTAGTGACCGTCATGGGATGGGTGGATGCTATTGTATTCGCACTGGTGGCAGTCTATTTTGTCAATCTCTATTTTTTCCAGAACTATGTGATCCCTTCTTCCTCACTGGAAAAGTCATTGCTGACGGGGGATTATCTGTTTGTGAGCAAAATGAGTTACGGCCCCCGTGTGCCTCAGACTCCGCTGCACATGCCGTTGGCGCAACATACACTGCCGGTCTTTAACTGTAAATCGTACCTTGAGCATCCGCAATGGGACTATAAGCGGGTGAAAGGTTTGGGAGAGGTGCAGTTGAATGATATCGTTGTCTTTAACTTTCCGGCCGGAGATACAGTTGCTACCGGTGTACCCAATGATGATATTTACCGTCTGAGCTATGGCGCAGGCAAGGAACTGGCGAAACCGATGGATCTGGCTTCCATGACTTCGGAGCAGCAACGGGTGGTTTATGATTATTATTATCAGTTGGGACGGGAGTATCTGAAAGAGAACCCACAGAATTTCGGTGAGATAATCAGCCGTCCGGTCGACCGTCGCGAGAACTATGTAAAACGGTGTGTGGGCTTGCCCGGACAGACGTTGGAGATAAAGAACCGTATCATTTATCTGGACGGAAAAGCTAATAAAGAACCTGATAATGTGCAGTATCGTTATCTGGTGAAGACCAAGCGTCCTATTCCCGATGACTTGGCGCATGAGTTAGGCATCAGCAAGGAGGATATGATGATGTATTATACGGATGCTTCTGTTTATAATATGCCGCTGACAGAAAAGGCGAAAGCAGGTCTGCTTGCCCGTAAGGATGTGGTGGTCGGTATTGAAAACACACCGGCTGATGATGCGGGAGGCTTGTATCCGCTGAATATGTATAAGAACTGGACGACGGATAATTATGGGCCGGTATGGATTCCGAAAAAAGGGGAAACGGTGAAACTCACGTTGGAGAATCTGCCTGTTTACGAGCGCCCTATCCATGCCTACGAGGGCAATGAACTGGCTGTGAAAGATGGAAAGATCTATATCAACGGCAAGGAGACCGATGAATATACTTTCAAGATGGATTATTACTGGATGATGGGGGATAACCGCCATAACTCGGCCGATTCCCGTTTCTGGGGATTCGTGCCCGAAGACCATGTGGTAGGAAAGCCCATCTTTATCTGGCTGTCACTGGATAATGACCGTGGCTGGCTGGATGGAAAGATACGTTGGAACCGATTGTTTACCTTTGTGGATAACATTAAATAAGTTGGGATAAAAAAATTGAGCATGCCCCGTATTCCTGTATGGATCAAAGCAATGCTTACTGCTGTCATTCTGGTACTGCTGGTAAAGACATTTGCTTTCACCTCCTGCACCATTCCCTCTACCGGTATGGAGAATAGCCTTTATCAAGGGGAAAGGGTTTTGGTGAATAAGTGGAGTTATGGGTTTCGTGTGCCTTTTTCTACTTGGCGGTGGCTGGGAAAAACTGCCGGAAAGGGGGATATTGTATTGTTCAATAACCCTAATCCCCGGTCTCCGCAGATTTCGGTGGGCAATCGGGAGGTATTTATAAGCCGTGTGGTAGGAGTGCCCGGAGATACGTTGATGCTGAATGATGAACTGTGGGTGACTGACGAGCAGGTACTGAGTCCGGATAGTAAATCTTTGTATGTTTATCCTTATACGGAAGAAGAAACGATGCAGGCCGTCATGCGGCAATTGAACATTCAGGGGAACAGCCTGGTAGGGTATGCCGGAGGGAAGTACATACGTACTTTCAGTCATTATGAATATTATCTGTTGAAACAGAAACTGGCAGATAAAGTGGATTTGGTTCCTCTTTATCAAAAGGATATAAGCAAGAGCCATCCCTTTGTGATTCCGGAAAAAGGGAAACCTGTCAAGGTATATCCTTGGAATGTGACCTTGTTGTGCAACACTATTGTCCGTCACGAAGGGAAAATGGCTTCTGTCAGGGGAGATACCCTGTATGTGGGGGGGAAACCTGTAGAGGCTTATATGTTTAATAAAAATTATTACTGGATGGCATCCAATAATCCGGTGAATCTGTGCGATTCACGTTTGTTCGGGTTGGTGCCCGATGATCATTTGATCGGTAAAACTTGGCGCATTTGGTTTTCATCCGGAAAAGGACGCATTTTTCAACGAGTGCAATAATGGAGAATACGATATATGTAAGTTCGGCCTATCTGGCCCCGGTGGAATATTATACAAAGCTGTTCGCCTGTGAGAAAATCTATGTGGAACAGTATGACAATTATGTGAAACAGACTTATCGCAACCGTTGTGTCATAGCGGCAGCCGATGGTCCGTTGGCGCTGACTATCCCTACCGAAAAGAGCGAGACACCCAAATGTCTGATGAAGGATGTCCGCATCTCGGATCATGGCAATTGGCGTCATATACATTGGAATGCTTTGGTGGCCGCATATAGAAACAGTCCATTCTTTGAGTACTATGCTGATGATTTCCACGTCTTTTATGAAAAGAAATATGTCTTCTTGTGGGATTATAATCAAGAGATTTGTTCCTTGATATGCGATTTGATTGATATCCATCCCTGTATGGAAGGTACAACGGAATATCGCACGGAATTTGTTCCGGGCGAGGTTGATTTTCGTGAGATTATTCATCCGAAGCGCGACTGGCGTGAGGCGGATGCTGACTTTTGTCCTAAACCTTACTATCAAGTTTTTGATGCCAAATATGGTTTTCTACCGAATTTGAGCATCGTCGATCTTTTGTTTAATATGGGGCCGGAGAGCCTGATTGTTTTGCGAGATAGTGTTAAAGGTATAAACCATAAAAAGTAATATCATGAATAATTTGTTTAGTGTAAAAGACCAGGTGGTGGTAATCACCGGTGGAACAGGGGTTTTGGGAAAGGCTATTGCCGCCCATTTGGCGGAAGAAGGCGCCAAGGTTGTTATATTAGGCCGTAAGGAGGAAGTAGGGAATGCCATTGTAAGCGAGATCAAGGCTAAAGGTGGTGAAGCCATGTTTCTTGTAACCAATGTGTTGGATGAGGCTGTATTGGAGCAGAACCTGAAGGATATTCTGGCAGCATACGGTCGTGTGGACGCATTGTTGAATGCGGCTGGAGGCAATATGCCGGGTGCTACGATTGCTCCGACAGGCAATTTCTTTGATTTGAAGGTTGATGAGTTTCAGAAAGTGCTTAACTTGAATCTTACCGGAACAGTTCTGCCTACACAGGTTTTTTTGAAGCCGATGGTGGAACAGAAGAAAGGGGCTATCGTGAACTTCTCTTCCATGGCGGCGTTCCGTCCGATGACCCGTGTATGCGGTTATGCGGCTGCGAAGGCGGGAATCTCTAATTTTACTGCGTTCATGGCCAATGAAGTGGCTACGAAATTTGGTGAAGGCATCCGCGTGAATGCCATTGCTCCGGGATTCTTTCTGACCGAGCAGAACCGTACCTTGTTGACCAACGAAGACGGTACATATACACAGCGTGGTAATGATGTGATCCGCCAGACTCCGTTCAAGCGTTTCGGTAAAGCGGAGGAACTGTGTGGAACCATCCAGTATCTCATCAGCGATGCCAGCAGCTTTGTAACCGGCACAGTAGCCGTAGTGGATGGTGGCTTCAATGCATTTGCCATGTAACAAGTCTTTATTTTTTAATTCTCAATTTTTAGATTAGATATGATTTTATGTGAGCAAACATGGCGCTGGTACGGACCGAATGATCCCGTATCATTGTGGGACATCAAACAAGCCGGAGCAACCGGTATTGTCAATGCCTTACATCATATTCCCAACGGTGAGGTATGGACGGTAGAGGAAATAATGAAGCGCAAGAAATTGATTGAAGAAGCAGGGTTAACTTGGAGTGTTGTAGAGTCCGTGCCCGTACACGAACATATCAAGACACAGACAGGAGACTATCTGAGGTATATCGAGAACTATAAACAGAGCTTGCGCAATCTGGCTGCATGCGGTATTTATATTGTAACTTATAACTTCATGCCTGTATTGGATTGGACTCGTACGGATCTGGCATATACATTGCCCGATGGTTCCAAGGCATTGCGTTTTGAGCGGGCTGCTTTTGTAGCGTTCGATCTGTTCATCTTGAAACGTCCGGGAGCTGAAAAGGAATACTCGGCCGAAGAGATAGAAAAGGCAAAAGCTCGTCTGGCGCAAATGGATGAGGAAGAGATTCATCGTCTGACACGGAATATGATTGCAGGACTGCCCGGTTCGGAGGAAAGTTTTACATTGGAGCAATTTCAGAAAGAACTGGACCGTTACAAGGATATTGATGCGGACCAACTTCGTAGTAACTTGATTTTCTTCTTGAAAGAAATCTGTCCGGTAGCCGATGAGGTGGGAGTCAAGCTGGTTATTCATCCGGACGATCCGCCTATGGCTATCCTGGGGTTGCCACGCATTATGAGTACGGAGGCAGATTTCAAGCAGTTGGTGGAAGCTGTACCTAATCCGTCAAACGGTCTTTGTCTGTGCTGCGGTTCGTTTGGCGTATCTGCTCAGAATGATTTGCCGGGTATCATGGAACGTTGGGGAGACCGTATCAACTTTGTCCATTTGCGCAGTACCCAACGGGATGCGGAAGGCAACTTCTATGAAGCGAATCATTTGGAAGGTGATGTGGACATGTATCATGTAGTTAAGAATCTGTTGAAAGTGCAGCAACGTCGTGGAGTATCTATTCCGATGCGTCCGGATCATGGTCATCAGATGATAGATGATTTGAACAAGAAAACAAATCCGGGTTATTCGTGTCTGGGACGTATGCGCGGATTGGCCGAACTTCGTGGTTTGGAAAGAGGAATAGCGATGAGTATGGAAGCAGAGTAATCTCTTTTTTAGCCTATAGAAAGAAGACCTGAATGTCTTCCGGTGATAAGACCATATCCGGAAGCTTTCAGGTCTTCTTTTATTTAAATAAATGTGAAGGTTAATATTTTCAAGTCTTAGACTAAGCTCTTTACCTAAAGGTAGAAAACGCTTGGGCAGGCTGGTCTTGCCTCCCCTAAATGAGCGTTTTCCTTTTCCGGTGAGGAACGGGCTTTATTGTTTCTTCAGCTTTCCGTTCTCGGTTGTTATTCTATAGGTCTTTCCTTTGCCCGTTTTGAAAGTCAGGGTCTCGCCTTTATGTCTTACCTGGCAAGTTGCTCCGGCCTTGGAAAAGATGACAGCTTCTTCCAGTGCACCGTTTTTCCAGGTAATGTCAACTTCGAAATTACCTTTGGCGCAAAGTCCCTTTACAGCACCTTCTTTCCATGCGTCCGGCAGGGCGGGAAGCAATTGGATGAATCCCATGTGACTTTGCAACAGCATTTCCGTGATACCGGCGGTTCCGCCAAAGTTACCGTCAATCTGGAAAGGTGGATGAGTATCCCATAAATTGTCCAAAGTCCCGTTTTTCAATAAGTTGCCGAATAGTTTGTAGGCGTGGTTACCGTCTTGCAGGCGTGCCCATTGGTTTAGTTTCCATCCCATGCTCCATCCGGTAGCTCCGTCTCCACGGTGTTCCAATACGACTTTTGCGGCAGTCGCCAGTTGGGGGGTGGTGATAGGTGAGACCGTATGCCCCGGATGCAAGCCAAACAGATGGTTTACATGGCGGTGCTCGTCTTTAGGGTCATCTATATCCTCCGACCATTCCATCAGCTGGCCATAACGTCCTATCTGGTAAGGGACAAGATGATCTAAGACATGCTGCCATTGCTTGCGTTCTTTGGCGTCTACTCCCAAGACTTTGCTTGCGTCGATGGCGTCCAGCAGTATCTCGCGTGCCACGGCATGTGAGAAAGTCGCCCCTTGGTCTATGGGACCGTGTTCGGGGGAAGTGGAAGGAGCGGCAGTGTAGGTTCCGTCCGGTTTGTGCCACAGATAGTCCACTGTGAAATTCGCGCTGCTCTTTATCAGTTCATAAGCGGTCTCCTTCAAGAACTTCTTGTCGCGGGTATAGTCATAGTACTCCCACAGGTGGGTTGCCAGCCAGGGACCTGCCACTGGACTAAAGTTCCACGACATGTCTTCGCTGGAAAGCGGAGCGGTGAACCCGAATATATTGCCCGAGATGGAGGCTGTCCAGCCGCGTGCTCCAAAATAGGCCTGAGCGGTCTTTTCGCCCGGCTTTTCCAAAGTACGGATAAAGTCAACCAAAGGTAACACACATTCATCCAAGTTGGTGGAGCATGCGGGCCAATAGTTCATTTGCAGGTTGATGTTATTGTGATAATCCACGCGCCACGGGCCGTCCAGGTTGTTGTGCCACAAGCCTTGCAGGTTTGCGGGCAGATTTCCGGGGCGGGAACTGGCTATGAGCAGATAACGTCCGAATTGGTAATACAGTTCCTCCAACTGATAGTCGGGTTGTCCTTTGCGGTAACGTGCCAGACGCTGATAGGTGGGCAGGTCTTTCACGGCAGGATATTGCAAGGTCATGGGAGCGTGCGGGTTCAAGTGCAGCTGTACCCTGCCGAACAGGTTGGTATAGTCTGCCAGATGGTTCCGATAGAGTTCCTCATAACTTTTGGCGGCCGCTTGTTTCATCATGGCCAAAGTCGTTTCTGCAGGGTCTGTGCCTACATAGGTTTTAGGGTTTGTAAAGTCCGGGTTGAAATTGATTTTATAATCAGTGTCTCCGGTGATGAGAAATACTACCTCATCGGCTCCGTTGACAATGATTTTCCCGTCTTTTACAGTCATTTCTCCTCCTTTGTGGGTGGCATGGATGCGGAGGGCGAATCTCATTTGGTTGTTGTTCAGCTTTCCGGTGTACAGCAGACCGTTGTTTCCATCGGCTTGAATTTTCCCCGTAGCTTCTGAGTTGGGACAGTAGCTGAAAGCGATGTTCTGCATTTCCGGGCGGTTGGCAGTAAATTTCATCACCATCACACTGTCCGGATAGGAGATGAAATAGTTGCGCTGGTAATCCACTCCGTCTTTATGGAAAGAGACTGTGGCTAGTGCGGAATCCAGTGATAAGGCGCGTCGGTAGTCGTTCATGCCTATTTCGCTCAGTCCGGTTTCTACATATATCTCTCCCATAGTGGTAAAAGCTCCGAAGCGAAACGGATTTTCGGCATTCTCCTCGTATTCGGCCAGTCCGTTGAAGTTTTTGCGGGTCAGTTCTGCCGCTTTTTTCTGGTCTCCTTCTGTGAAAGCCTGCCGTATGTCTTTCAATACATGAGCTGATTGTTTGTTCACGTTCCAGTAGTAGTCGGCTCCTCCTGCGGTGTTGGGGCCTCCTTTCCATAAGGTCTTTTCGTTCAATGTGATTCGTTCGGCACAGATGGAGCCCATGATGTTGGCCCCCAGGCTGCCGTTTCCCAGTGGAAGCGAGGTGCTTTCCCATTCTTTGTCGGGATTGTAGCCGCTTCCGCTAGCCTTTAACCAGATTGCGCGGTTTTCCAATGTATTGGGTTGGTCAAACCAAATGGTATAGCCGGAGTTTTGTGCCTGTGTATTGGCGGTCAGTAGGGTTCCGGCGAGAATAAGTAGCAGTTTTTTCATGATATTCATATTGGTTTTTGATATATAATAGTGAAATGGCTTGAACGGTTTTATTTTGCAAAGATACAATTAGATTTGAGAATCTAAGGATTACAGGGTGGTAAATGTCTTTTTATTATAGGTATATCAAGGTCGAAAGATAATTTTCATCGAACATTTCATTGGCGATATCCCATAGGCTCTCTGCCGTCAGCATTTCTATCCGTTTGAATACTTCTTTCGGCTCTTCAAATTTGCCATAGTGCAAGAACGTCTTTCCCATATCCAATGCGTTGTTTTCAAAATTGTCTCCGGCAACTCCTATTTGTCCGATGATTTGTTTTTTTGCGGCACTCAGTTGCGAGGAACTTAGCTTGCTGTCACGCAGCTTTTTCAATTCTTTATGAACCAGTCCGATGCAGCGCTCCACATCTTCCGGATCTGTTCCGAAATAAATGCAGAACACCCCTGTGTCTGTGTATGAGGTCAGATTGGCTTCTACGTTATAGACCAGTCCCCGACGTTCGCGCAGAGAGACGTTCAGCCGGCTGTTCATGCCCGGTCCGCCCAGCAGGTTGTTGAGCAGGTAAAGTCCGGTCCGCTTTTCATTATACGCATTATATCCCCGACTGCCTATCATTACATGCGCCTGATGTGTTTCTTTGTTCAGTGTCAACGTTTTGGGAATATAGAGAAAAGGTTCTGCCCGTTGGCGTTCGGTCATGGAAAAAGGAATATCGGCTGTTATTTTCTCTATGGTGCGTATCACTTTTTTAAAATCTATATTTCCTTGAATGAAAAAGATCATATTGGTAGGTTTGTAAAAACGTGAAGTGAAATTCAAGGCATGTTCACTCTTGAATCTACGCAATAAGTCTGGTTTCCCCAAAATGTTTCTTCCCAAAGGATGATCGGGAAAAATCAATTCTTCAAAATCATCGAAAATCAGTTCTGACGGACTGTCTTCATAACTTTGTATCTCGTCAATTATTACTTCCACTTCTTTGTCAATCTCATGCTGGGGGAAGATGCTGTGAAATACAATATCTGCCAGCAGCTCTGCAGCTCTTGAAAAATGTTCTGCCAAGAAAGCGCTGTATATCACAGTCTCTTCCTTATTTGTATATGCATTTAAATCTCCGCCTACATTTTCCATGCGGTTCAGGATGTGCCATGCATGTCTTTTTTGTGTTCCTTTAAAGATAAGGTGTTCCACGAAATGGGCCATTCCCTGTTCCTGTTCGTTTTCATCACGGGTTCCGGCATCGACGGCAAATCCGCAATAGGCTACATTAGACTGGTTGGGAGCGTGAATGATGCGCAACCCGTTGGGTAAGGTGAAAGTGTTATATGACATTGTTTTTTGCTTCAAATAAGTTTTGATTGGCAAAAATACAACAAAAGTTATTGCCGTTCTTCAAAAAATGCAGATATTTGTATTTACTAACAGAAAACAAGATGATGGATAAAATTGCTATTTTCTGTTCCGCATCCGAGAATATAGAGCCTGTGTTCTTTGAAAAAGCGCGCGAGTTGGGCATCTGGATGGGACAAAACAAGAAGACGTTGGTATATGGAGGTGCCAATATCGGCTGATGGAGTGTATCGCCAAGGTAGCTAAAGACAACGGCTCAATGATAATAGGGGTTATTCCGACCAAATTGGAAGAGCGTGGACGAACCAGTGACTTGGTGGATGTGACTTTCCGGACGGATAATTTGAGTGACCGTAAAGATGTGATGCTGAACGAATCGGATGTGGCGGTAGCTTGCCGGGAGGAGTGGGCACACTGGATGAGATTTTTCATGTGATGGCGGCAGCTACATTGGATTATCATCAGAAGAAAGTGATTTTTTATAATATAAATGGCTTTTGGAATGGCATTCTCGACTTTTTGAACGGATTGGAGGAGAAACGTTTTGCTCACCATCCGCTAAATAGCTATTTTGCTGTGGCCAATAACTTGAGAGAACTAATCGAACTACTTAAATAATATTCATGTAAACCTATTATGATGACATCTATACACGAATTGTTGCAAAAAGAGGCTCAGGCCGTTCTGAATATTCCTATAACTGACGCTTATGAAAAAGCAGTGGAACTGATTGTGGAGCAAATACACCGTAAAAAAGGGAAATTGGTAACTACCGGTATGGGTAAAGCCGGACAAATAGCTATGAATATAGCTACGACTTTTTGTTCTACGGGCATTCCGGCTGTGTTTTTACATCCCAGTGAAGCACAGCATGGAGATTTGGGGATTTTGCAGGAGAATGATTTATTGCTTCTGATTTCTAATTCAGGAAAGACCCGGGAGATTGTGGAGTTGACGCAACTTGCACATAGTTTGAACCCGAACTTGAAATATATTGTTATTACTGGAAATGCGGATAGTCCATTAGCTAGAGAATCTGATATCTGTTTATGTACGGGACATCCTGATGAAGTATGTGTGTTAGGTATGACTCCTACGACTTCAACAACGGTTATGACTGTGATAGGTGATATTCTGGTGGTGGAAACCATGAAAAAGACTGGTTTTACCATTGAAGAGTACAGCAAGCGGCATCACGGAGGTACTTGGGTGAACGTTCGCGCGAGTTGAGTAAGTAAGATAAATGAGATAGAACCGGAACGCAAAGGACGCAAATAGAATTTCATGAAAGAATTGGTTTTATTCGCGTTCGGGTTTTATGTATCTATTAAATCGTAAATACAAAGATGAGAAAAGTAATTGGTATAGGTGAAACCATTCTGGATATTCTTTTTAAAGAGAATCAGCCTACAGCGGCAGTTCCTGGTGGCTCTGTTTTCAATGGAATTATTTCATTGGGACGTTTGGGGGTCAATGTAAGTTTTATCAGTGAGACGGGAAATGATAAAGTGGGTGATATCATTCTGAAGTTTATGAGAGAAAACGGAGTAAGCACAGACCATGTGAATGTGTTTCCTGAAGGAAAATCACCTGTATCTTTAGCTTTTCTGAACGAACATAATGATGCTGAGTATCTTTTTATAAGGATTATCCCCGGTTGAGGCTGGATGTGACAATGCCCGAAATCCATCGGATGATATTGTGATGATTGGTTCTTATTATGCTGTTACTCCTCAGTTGCGTGACAAGGTGAAAGAGCTGTTGGATTATGCTCGCGGGCAAGGGGCTATCATTTATTATGATGTGAATTTCCGCAGTACTCACAGAAATGAGGCGATAAAGTTGCTGCCCACTATTCTTGAGAATTTTGAATATGCTGATATTATTCGTGGCTCCATTGAGGATTTTGAGAACATGTTCGGATTGACGGATGCGGATAAGATTTATAAAAGTAAGATTGAATTTTATTGTCCTCATTTTATTTGTACTCATGGTGGAAAAGAAATCCGTCTTTGTACAAAGGGGATAAAGAAATATTATGAGGTAGAGCCGTTGCAGACTGTCAGTACAGTGGGGGCGGGAGATAATTTTAATGCCGGAGTAGTTTTCGGACTATTGAAATACCGTATCCGCAGGGATGATCTGGATGAATTGTCGGAAGAGGACTGGGATCATGTAATCCGTTGTGGCAAGGATTTCAGTGCTAATGTGTGCATGAGTCTGAATAATTCGATCTCAAAAGAGTACGCTGCCGGTTACCAATAAATCGAATGGTTTTGATTGTTTTATAATCCCTCTTATTTATGTATGAGAATCTTTAAACTGATTGCAGGTCTTTTCTTTTTGTTGCTGGCGGTGGCCTGTCAGGACAAAAAGCGGTCTTCGCAGATTAAGACAGCGGAGAATGAGTCGGAATATGTGGTTCTGGCATACGTCACATCATGGGGGGAAAGTACGCCCGATCCGGCGTGTCTGACTCACATTAATTATGCCTTCGGACATGTTACAGATGACTTCAAGGGGATACGTATAGATAATGAATCGCGCTTGCAAATGGTAGTGGGGCTGCGCGGGAAGAAACCGTCCTTGAAAGTCTTGCTTTCTGTAGGCGGATGGGGAAGCAGCCGGTTCAGTGAAATGGCGCATACGGACAGTACCCGCATGGCATTTGCGGCAGATTGTAAACGGGTGATAGACCATTTCAACTTGGATGGAATTGATATAGACTGGGAATATCCGGGAATAGGAGCTGCCGGGATCTCTTTCTCACCGGAGGATACTGATAACTTTTCTTTGCTGATGAGGGATGTGCGTCATGCCATCGGTAAAGACAAATTGCTGACCATCGCTACACAGGCAGGTGCCAGATATTACAATTTAAAGGCTGTTGAACCTTATGTGGATTACATCAATATCATGACATACGATATGGAAGAATCCCCCAATCACCACTCTGCATTGTACCACTCGGAAATGACTGAGGAATGGTCTTGTGATGATGCGGTTGCTGCCCATGTAGCCGCAGGTTTTCCTGTCGGACGCCTGGTACTGGGCATTCCGTTCTATGGGCATGGGACGAATGAAGCTCCGGAGTTGTTGGATTACCGCCATATTATCTCTTTGGACTCTTTACAGAGCTGCTGGGATAGTGTGGCACAGGTGCCTTATATGATAAACTCGCAGGGACGTGTGGTTGTTAATTATGAAAATGCTCGGTCCATCGCATTCAAATGCCAGTTCCTGCATCAGAAAGGGATGTTGGGAGCTATGTACTGGGACTATGACAGTGATGACGAAAAGGGTACATTACGCCATGCCGTTTATCAAGGCGTAATGAACCCCTGACTTTCTCAATTCATTTTCTCTTTATCTGCATATTTCCTATAAAGAGGATAGGCGGCTTGCAGAATTTTGTTCTTTAACAAGGGGGGATAGTCAGGATGAGTTGACAGAAAAGTTTCCACTTCCCGGTATGCCGCCTCGCTGCTGTGGTTTCTTAATAAGGCTCCTACCCAGTTGCGGGGGAAAAAGATATCTCCGGTGCGTTGAACCTCCACTAGTTCTTCTAATGCCGGACGGATATATTTCACCGCATAATCTTTTCTTGCAGAATGATTCAGATAGCTTAACGTTGTAGCCGCCCAAGGCTCTATTCTTCTGTTTTCTGCTTGCAGCAAAGACTGGAACAGGCTGTCTAATTTCAATGTGTCGGCAGTCATGGCACGTGAGATGAAGTCGAACTGGCGTAAACGGTCCGGATTATTGATACGTTGACGCTGTATCTCGAGTATTCTTTTTCCTTGTCCGGACATGCGTAAGGACAATTCATAGGCCAGGGCGGTATAGTCTCTTTCATTCAATTGTCTGGAATTTTGAGTCTCCCATAAAGTATAAAGATGCTGGAGCAGGGCAGGACTTGTTGCTTCTGCAATAAGAAGCCGTAACAACTGGATGCGGCAAGAAGGGATTGGGTGAGAATGGCTGAGTGCATAAAGCTCATTTTCTACCTTGTCGCGTTCTTCCTGGGATATCTCCTGCAGAGGAGCGGACAGATAATTGGTTAATGTTGAGGCTGTCAGCGGATTCTTCTCTCGATGTATTCCGTTGAGTAATGCGTTTATCCATGCAGTATCCGGAATGTTTTTTGCCTGATAGTTTTCATGCATCATCATTAAAACGGCCTGTCGGGTCGTTTCATTCTCTATTTCTTGCCAGTGCTCCAGCAGCCAATGGAGACTGTTGCTGCAGGAACAAGCAAACCATATCCTCTGCCATCCGTATTGGGCAGGATATGGGTAGGGGTAAAGGGCAGTGTGAGGTGGTATTGACTGTTTGTCAGATTGGCTTCTATTGTTGTGTCCCTCTCTCCGCAAAGAGTGATGTTAAACTTCTGAGGCCAGTTTAGCCCCCTTTGATAAGGGTCTTGCTGACGTATGGTCAGTTGGTTGCCGGATCTTTCAAAATTGATGACCGGCATACCTTTCTGGTTTACCCATGCATCGCTGAAAGCAGATAAATCTTGCTCAGTCTTACTGTCCAGAATTTGTATCAAGTCATCCCAGGTGGCGTTGGCGTAAGCGTAAGTTTTTAAATATTCTTGAATTCCTTCCCGAAATGCTTCTTTTCCCATTAATTCCACCAGCTTTACCATCATGACAGGAGCTTTGTTATAAATGATCTGTCCATAAATTAATCCTGCATTTTGAAGGTTGTCCAGCGGTTGCCGGATAGCAGTGGTTCCGGGGGTACGATCTTCTGACAAGGATGCGGCTGTATAAGTCTTCATCCAATTCAGTTGGTGATTGATTTGTGGGAATAATGGTTCGGTAATCAGGGCGGCAAAATAATTGGCAAAAACCTCTTTTGTCCAGACATCATCAAACCAGTTCATCGTTACTAAATCACCGAACCACATGTGAGCGGTCTCGTGGGCGATTAATTGGGTCCGACGAAGCTCTTCGTCAGGGGTCGGGTTATTGCTTAGGAACATTTGCGTGTCATTATATAAGGTGGCGCCGGTGTGTTCCATCCCTCCATATTGGAACCCCGGCAAGATGATGAAATCATATTTGGCAAAGGGATAGGGGACATCGGTGTATTCTTCCAGCCAGTTCAGCGAAGCAGCCACTTGTTTGAAGATGGTATCTAGCTGGGCCACTTTGTCGGGATCTGTTTCACGGTAATATGCTGAAATTTTCCGGTCTCCTTCTGTATATTCCTTCTGTTCCAGTTTGCCGGCAACAAAAGAAAAGAGATAGGTGCTTAATGGTTCGGTTGGGGCAAAAGTCACTGTCTTGCCGGTGGATTTTATCTCCTCTTTAGTAATATAGGTATTAGAAACGGCCTTCCATTCCGTTGGTACATCCAGTTGCAAGGTAAATGTGGCTTTCAGGTTGGGCTGTTCAAAACAAGGGAATAAGGTGCGGGCACGGTCGGGCACTAATAACGTATATAGAAACTCATCGTTTCTGTTTAGTGACTGGTTTCCGGCAATAAATTGAATGGTGATATCGTTCTTACCTTTTATAATATTGTTTTTAGGCAGAATGATATGTTCGTTACGGAAATCATAATGGGATGTTTGTCCATTAACGGATACCGATTTGATTTTTTCGGACTCTTCTCTGAAGTCGAGAATGATCTCTTGTGGCATATCCAGATTAAATTCAATGGTAATCTTTCCATTTACCGGAACTGATTTTTGTTCAGGGATGGCGAAGTATAGTTTATACTTCAACTCTTTAATTTCCTGTTTGCGTAGTGCTGCCAGTTCCTGGGAAACACCCTTGTCATAAAGGTGAGGATTGTTTGTTGGCTGATGACAGCTGCATAATAAGCAGCACATAAGAATAAGATTTCCGATATATGTTTTCATCATCTAAAGTTTATCTTGATTATCGGCGGCCATTTTTCGGATGCCGCGCTGTGAAGCTATGAATGCACCTCCCAGTACTCGTTTCCCCTCATAAAAGACAGCTGACTGTCCGGGTGCGATGGCAGATGCTTCGGAAAGAAAACGAATCAATAATTGCTTTTCATTCAATACAAGAACATGGCATGGAATAGGTTTGCTACGATAGCGGATGCGTACAGCCAAATCCTTACAGTCCAATAATTCCTGCATATCTGTTATGTGGTAGTCTTCCACCAGCATGTATTCTGTTTTAAGTTCTTCGGCATCCCCCAGCATAACTGTATTTTTTTCAGCATTGATGCGTAATACGTATGCCGGATGCCCTAAGGCTATTTCCAGACCTTTGCGTTGGCCTATCGTATAATAAGGAAACCCTTTATGCTGGCCTATTTTGACCCCTTTACTGTTTACAAACCATCCCGGACCTACTTGTGCGTCAATATCCGGACATTGTGCGCGCAGAAAGTCCCGATAATCTCCTTCTATAAAGCAGATTTCCATGCTTTCACCTCCACGGGCCTTTGCCTCAAATCCCTTCTGACGGAGATATTCCCGTACCTCTTGCTTGGTATAAGTTCCCAATGGAAAGAGAAAGCGTTGAAGTATCTCCTGAGGAAGTTTCCATAAAAAGTAGGATTGATCCTTTGTCTGGTCATCTCCCGCTACGATATACAGTTTCCCCTTACGTTCTTCCAATCTGCAATAATGTCCGGTAGCGATATGTGCACAATTCGTCTGGTCGGCCCATTCACAGAGAATCCGTTCTTTGAATAGCGGGTTGCAAAGCACACAAGGGTTGGGGGTTCTTCCCTGCATATATTCATCAATAAAGTGTTTTACGATAATCTGTTTGAACTCTTTCCGCACATCCGCTACATGGTGCTCTATCCCCAGCCGTTCTGCCAAAGCTCTTGCCTCCAATACATCATCAGGTTCATTTTGGCCAGGAGTGGAAAAGCGGGAAGGGACATCCCACGTCCTCATGGTTACTCCTACCACTTCATATCCTTGTTCTTGCAGCATGATACAGGTGGCGGAGCTGTCTATTCCGCCACTCATCCCTACCAGGACTCTTTTATCTCTGTTACTCATTATATAAATAATTCAGGTTCACGACGTGCCGCACATTTTTCGTGTAGCATGGGGGTGTAAGGAGTGTTAAAAACCCGTGCGCCATTGGGGCATTCTTTTACGCAAGCACAGCATTTGATACATTGGGCAATCTCTGTCTCTATTTTGCCTTCATCGCTTAATGCAATGGCATGAGTAGGGCATACTTCGATGCATTCGCCACAGGCGAAACATTCTTCCGTGCAGACTGGGGCGGCAGGAGTAGAGGGGCCTACAAAGCGATAAGGCACATTTCCTCTCATGTAGAAATCGGACAATGTTTCGTCTTTCTCCAGTTTTGCCAAACAGTCTTTCCCAAATTGTTCTGCAATCTGTAAATCGGTGGCGTCCGGACGGCCTTCTGCGATGGGCATATCCGGACGGCTATAGCTGTGCTCACCAATAAAGGCACCGGCTGCCAACGGGATAAATCCCAATTGAATTGTTTCATCTCTTAATTCGACCAATGCATCTTCGTAATCGCGGTTGCCATATACTGTGACTAAAATAACCGGAGCGTTACTCCCTTTTAATCTTCGTAACCGTTGTAATGCTATTGGGGCTACCCTTCCTGCATATACGGGAACTGCAATGATAGTGATAGAATCTTTGATTTCTATCGGGCTACTATTCTCATCTGTAGTGAGGTCTATTTCTATTCTTCTCCCCATACCTATACTCTCTCCGATGGCACGGGCTATTTTCGCGGACGTATGTGTAGGCGAAAAAAAGACGATGTGATTGCTTGTATATGTTTTCATAGACGCAAATATAGTGACTTTTGTCCAAAGGTAACCAATATATAGATAAGATGTACAAGTATATCGAGGATTATTATAATGTGAATGTAAAATATGATTGTCGGAATGATATCCTATGGCTTCTGTTAATAGAAGTGACACAGTAGTAGATGTAGGTTAAATTATGCTTATCGGTGAACAATAAAAAGCCTGTGTTTATGGAGGTTAAATAATTTTTAACCGGAAAATAGATGACATGATATTATGTAGCAATTGCTGGCCTTTACTGGTCAAAATTGTTGTATAAAAGGAGAATATCAGACTTCCGGTTTTCTTTTTGTCGAGAAAAAAAGTGCGTTTTGTCTGTTGTAAGCCTTGCTTTGCCAATGTGTTTATACTATATATATTAAGGTATATAGTGAAAGTAATTACTGACTTTAATGTACTTTTAAGGCTTTCTATAGTTGTTTGTGAGGTAAAGAATATATAGATATTCCTATTTCTTAAAATATTCCTGTATTTTATAAAGATTTTTAGTGGAAACTCTTGCAGAATAGAGTAAAATGGGTACTTTTGTCCGATGAAATTATGGCTATTATAGAAACAGATTAAAATATGGATGCTCTATTTCAAACGCAAAGCAATGAGCTTTCTACTACAACGCAGAAAGAAAAGCTGTTTAAAGATGCAGAACGGCAGTGGAATATACTGTCCTCTGAGAAAGGAGCGTCCGGAAGAAAAGTTGATTTTGAAATCTATAAAAGCATTTTGTATAACCTAGAAATCAGAAAAGTATATTTGGATTCAAAGCTCTCTTTAGAAAAGTTTAGTTCAATAGT
>NZ_BAKM01000027.1 GCF_000614185.1 Phocaeicola sartorii JCM 17136 = DSM 21941
TATTCGTATGATGCATCTTTAATTAAAGTGAAAAGAATGCTCTTTATCGTCTGGAATCAGAAAAGGAGTTAAACAAGGGATTTTATTTCATCATCCCTTGATGATAACCGAATATATTGGCTACATTTGTTACGTGCATTTCGAATCATTCATGAGAGAAACCTTATAGGATAAAAGAAAAACTTCGTATAAAAAAACACTTGAATAATTTCAGGTCTGCATGAACAAAAAGACAACAGAATTGTTTGTATAATATAAACCTAGAATCTTGCGAAATCAGTAGCCAATGAAGCTTATCGTCAAAATAGGATTAATCACCCTGCTTTTAATGCTGAATTATCAGGGAGTCAATGCGGATGTTTTTTCTTCCGCTGTTGACAGATATGCTGTTACTACGGAATCTCTGCACTCTGATCACGGAACATTGGATACGATGGGTTTCACTACTTCTTTACTAACGGGGCAGCAGCAGGTATTAGTTAAACTGATGCCTGAAGATCTTCGGATCCGTAGGGCGGAGGAACTTCAACAGAACTTCTTAAAAATTCTCATAAATCGTTTTTCACTACGGGAGGGACTACTGGCTGTTGACCGCGCCAGAATCTTCCCCTCTAACCCCATTCATTGTGTGTCTCCGGCATGTCATTATTTTGTGTTCACGCTGAGACGCATCTTGATTTAATTAATCGTTATAAATTTAGTTGTTTAACCTCCTCCGGCGCCCTGCAGAGTGTCGGGGTTGGTATAGAATTGTCTTTTTCTTAACTATAACGATTAATTAAAACATATCATGGAAGCTATTCAAAATAAAACCACTCATAAGATTGCAGGTATAAAAAATGCAGGTTGGGTAATTGTATGCTGCTTTATCATAGCGGTTTGTATATACAACTTTTTACTGGGAAACCCAGCTAATTTTATGAACAATGATCCTAACAATCATCCGTTGCCGGGTAATTTCCTGGGAACTATCTATAAAGGGGGGATTGTGGTCCCTATTATTCAAACCCTCTTGCTCACTGTCATTGCTTTGAGTTTCGAGCGTTATTTCGCCATCCGTTCGGCTTTCGGTAAAGGCTCGTTGGTGAAATTTGTCGCTAATATCAAATCGGCTTTGGCTGCCGGGGATATGAAGAAAGCACAGGAACTTTGTGATAAACAAGGCGGCTCTGTAGCCAATGTCGTTACTTCCACCTTAAAGAAGTATGCCGATGTGGAGAACGACTCTACACTATCAAAAGACCAGAAAGTACTGGCCATCCAAAAAGAACTGGAAGAAGCCACAGCGCTGGAACTTCCCATGATGGAGCAGAACTTGCCGGTTATCGGTACTATCACCACGCTGGGTACCTGATGGGACTGCTGGGTACGGTAATCGGTATGATCCGTTCGTTTGCGGCTTTGTCTGCCGGTGGCGGTACGGACTCCATGGCATTGTCACAAGGTATTTCCGAAGCGTTGATCAATACGGCGTTCGGTATCCTGACAGGTGCGTTGGCGGTTATTTCTTATAACTACTATACTAATAAGATTGATAAATTGACTTACAGCCTCGATGAAGTAGGTTTCTCTATTGTACAGACCTTTGCGGCTTCTCATAAATAATCGTGCCACCCTTTAAAATGAACTGCTATGGGTAGAGCAAAGATTAAAAAGAAAAGTACGTTCATAGATATGACGGCCATGAGTGACGTCACTGTATTGCTGCTTACTTTCTTTATGTTGACTTCGACATTCGTAAAGAAAGAACCGGTACAGGTGTTTACGCCCGCCTCCGTTTCCGAAATCAAGATTCCGGAAACGAATATCCTCCAGATTCTGGTGGACCCGCAAGGGAAAATATTTATGAGCCTCGACAAACAGCCCGACATGAAGGCTGTATTGGAGAAAATGGGTGAGGAATATGGAGTTGAGTTTACTCCCGAACAGGAGAAGAAATTTGCGACCGCTTCTGCATTTGGCGTTCCGATGAGAAGCATGCAGAAATATCTGGATCTGCCTTCCGAACAACAGGACAAACTGTTGAAAAACGAAGGTATCCCCTGTGACAGTACGGACAATCAGTTTAAATCATGGGTACGTAATGCCCGTCAGGTGAATCCGGATCTGCGCATTGCCATCAAAGCTGATGCCTCAACTCCCTATGCTGTGATTAAAAACGTAATGAGCTCACTTCAGGACCTCAGAGAGAACCGATATAATCTGATTACTTCTCTGAAGACTACTTCTGATAAATAAAACCGAATAATTATGAGTGCTGAAGTACAAGAAAGCGGCAAAAAAGGAAAAGGATCAAAACAAAAGAAGATGACTGTTCGTGTGGACTTTACGCCTATGGTGGACATGAACATGTTGCTGATTACTTTCTTTATGCTGTGTACCACGCTGAGCAAACCTCAGACGATGGAAATAAGTATGCCGAGCAATGACAAGAACATCACTGAAGAGCAGCAGAGCAAGGTGAAGGCTTCACAAGCAATAACCCTGTTGCTGGCTGGAGGAGATAAACTGTATTATTATGAAGGAGAACCTAATTACAAAGACTATACATCGCTGAAGGAGACTTCCTATCAGGCGGATGGTCTGCGTTCCATCCTTCTTGATAAGAACTCGGCGGCAGTTCGTGAAGTAAACGAACTGAAAAAGCAGAAAGCTGACCTAAAGATATCAGAGGAAGATTACACGAAGAAACTTTCTGAAATAAAAAGCGGAAAGGATACTCCGACGGTCATCATAAAGGCGACGGACGACTCTTCCTACAAGAATCTGATTGATGCTCTGGATGAAATGCAGATATGCAATATAGGTAAGTATGTGATAACGGATATGGCCGATGCGGATCAGTTTCTGATCAAGAATTATGATACGAAGGGCGATCTGAGTAAAGACATCGCGGAATAGTGACACACTTTTAAAAGGAGGAAAAGAAAATGACAAAAATAGATTTGACCTCACCCGAATGGTGTGAACTGATATTCCAAGGTAAGAACAAGGCATACGGTGCCTATAAGATGCGTGCCAATTCACCGAAACGCCACACGTGGGCGATGGTAATTGTAGTGATTATTGCCGCCATAGGTTTCAGCATACCTGCATTGGTAAAACTGGCAACTCCGAAGCAGAAAGAGGTGATGACGGAAGTGACTACCTTATCGCAACTGGAAGAGCCCGAGGTGAAGCAGGAGGAGTTCAAGAAAGTGGAACCGGTGGCTCCGCCTCCCGCTCTGAAAAGCTCTATCAAATTTACCGCTCCTGTCATCAAAAAGGATGAAGAGGTGCGTGATGACGAAGAGATAAAGAGCCAGGAAGAACTGACTCAGACCAAAGTGGCTATCTCCATTGCCGATGTGAAAGGTAATGATGAACTGAATGGTAAAGATATTGCCGAACTGAAAGAAGTGATAACCAAAGCCCCCGAAGCAGAAGAAAAACCATATACTATGGTAGAACAGATGCCTCAGTTTCCGGGGGGTGACAGAGAATTGCTGTCTTTTATAGCAAAGAATCTGCATTATCCTACCATTGCGCAGGAAAATGGGATACAGGGTAAAGTGTTTGTCCGCTTTGTGGTTTCGGCTACAGGCGAGGTGAAGGATGTGAAGGTGCTCCGCTCGCTGGACCCATATTGTGATAAAGAGGCAGTCCGTGTCATCCAGTCATTGCCGAAATGGATTCCGGGAAGGCAGAACGGACGCAATGTTCCCGTGTACTATACCGTTCCTATTACTTTTAAGCTACAATAATATCTATATATGATGATGAAACTGTATATTGCATTGTTGGCTGCTTTGTTGCTGCTGCTTTCGGGCTGCGGCAACAAGCCCGGGCCGGGGGAAGACGATACGTTGATCTCAGGCACTATCACGATAGCGGTGGACGAAACTTTCCGTCCCATTATGGAAGAGGAGTTACAGGTGTTTCACGCATTGACACCGGATGCCACCGTGCATCCCGTTTATTGCAGTGAAGTGGAAGCCATGAAACTTTTGCTGGCGGACAGTGTGCGTCTGGCTGTCACCACGAGGCAGCTGACCCAGGAGGAAACGGCGTATTTCAACGGCAAGAAATTCTTTCCCGTATCGGTGAAGATGGCGACAGATGGTCTGGCCTTGATCGTGAACAAGCAAAATACAGATTCATTAATTACGGTTGACCGGTTCAAGGATATACTGACGGGGAAGGTTACTGACTGGAAACAGCTGAATCCCGCTTCCCGTTTGGGTAAACTCCAACTGGTATTTGATAATCCCAATTCGAGCACCGTACATTATGTGCTCGACTCGATCTGCGGGGGTAAGCCTTTGTCGAAGGACCTGAAGGCGCAGAAAACAAATCCGGAGGTGATTTCGTATGTGGCCAGGAATCCCGCAGCTTTAGGGGTTATCGGTGTCAACTGGATAGGAAATCCTACGGATAGTACACGACTCTCTTTCAATGACGCCATTCGGATAATGGCTGTCAGCCGTGCGGATTCGGCTACAGTAGGAAATAGTTTCAAGCCTTATCAAGCTTATCTGGCTATGAACCAGTATCCGCTAACCCGTAATGTGTATATTTTACTCAATGATCCTAAAAGCGGCCTTCCCAGTGGTCTGACTTCATTTCTGACGGACTTCCGGGGGCAGCGCATCATCTTGAAGTCAGGCTGGTGCCTGCAACGGCTGCCGTGAGGATTGTGGATGTAAAAGAGGAATAATAAATGAATCAAAAAAAGAAGAACCATGAAGAAATTAGCATTAACCGTGATGAGCCTGTGCCTGGCTGTAACGATGTGGGGACAGACATCGGCGGGCAGTGAATGGTCACCGCAGGTGAAACAGGCTGCCACGATGATAAAGGAGAATCCGGCAAAAGCTTCTGAGGCTTTTGAGGCCTTGTTGAAAGGTAAAAATAAGAAGAATACTTCCTTGTTGGTAGAGATAGGCCGGGCTTATCTGGACCAAGGGAAAACGGCAGAAGCCGCCGAATATGCACAGCGCGCTAAAGATGTGAACAGCAAATGTGCTGTAGCCTATCTGCTGAGTGGGGATGTGGCACTGGAACTGAATGATGTGAACAAAGCAGCAGTGATTATAACCAGGCTATTTATCTGGACGAGGATTGCGGCGAAGCTTATTTTAAATATGCACAGGTATATAAAGGGGTAGACCCTCAACTGTCACTGGATATGCTGACGCGCTTACAGGCCAAGACTCCGGAGGATAACCGGATCAGCAAGGAGATGGCAGACGTCTATTATACGATGGGGCAGTATGGCAAGGCAAAAGAGGCTTACGAAAGTTATCTGAAAGCAGGCACTCCCACTGAGCAGGACTATACCCGCTACGCCATGCTGTTGTATCTGAATAAAGACTACGCACCGTCTTTGGACATGGCGGAGAAAGGTCTGGAGCTTGCTCCGGAAAATCATGTGCTGAAACGTCTGGCAATGTATGATAATCTGGAATTGAAAGACTACACGGCAGGCTTGGAAGCGGCTGCCACCTTCTTTGCCAATCCCGCTAATCCGGATTATGTGTACTTGGACTATATCTATTTTGCCCGTTTGCTGGAAGCGGACAAGCAATACGAAGAAGCGGTGGCACAGTTTGACAAAGCATTGTCCATGGATCAGTCGCATACGGAAATTTATAAAGAGATCTCAGATGTGTACGAGAAGGAACGTGATTTCCCGAAAGCGATAGAAGCTTATAAGAATTATCTGGACGGAATGAAAAACTCTCCGGATATCAGTGACCTCTTCTTGTATGGTCGTCTGAACTATTATGCGGCTACCGATTCGGCTTGTCAGGATAAGCAACCGGTCTATTTGGCAGAAGCCGATACTGTCTTTGCACAAGTGGCTGCTAAAGTTCCCGATAACTATTTAGGAAACTTCTGGCGTGCCCGTGTTAATTCGTTGCGTGATCCTGAGACAGCTCAGGGACTGGCAAAACCTTATTATGAGGCTGCATTGGGCATTCTGGAGCAAAAGCCGGATGCTACTAAGTCGGTGTTGGTGGAATGTAACAGCTATTTGGGATATTATTATTTTGTAAAAGAAGACTATGACCAGTCCAAACTGTATTGGAATAAGATCCTGGAAATTGATCCAGGAAACGAGACTGCCACCAAGGCACTGGGAGGAATTAAATAGTCCTTCTTTTTTTCATTTATCATTTTGAGTTGAGCGGACAGCACTTGGTTGCTGCCCGCTTAATTCGTTTAATGGTTAATGAATATTAAATATCCGTTGTCCTTCTTGTTTATTCAAATAAACTATATACATTTGCAGTGTACTAATTAACTAATACACTAAATAACTAATAAAACCATAAACACAATGATGATTGAAGTAAAGAACTTGTCTTTCAGTTATGGAAAGAGAAAACAGAAAGTCTTTGATGACTTCTCGCTGGCATTGGACAAAGGTTCAGTTTACGGTCTTCTGGGAAAGAACGGCACAGGCAAATCTACTTTGCTCTATTTAATGACGGGATTGCTTCGTCCTCAGTCCGGACGGGTGCTTTACAAAGGGATGGATGTTTCCATGCGCTATCCACTGACTTTGCAGGACATGTTTCTAGTGCCTGAGGAATTTGCTTTGCCGGCAGTCAGTTTGAAACAATATTTAAAACTGAATACTCCGTTTTATCCGAATTTCAGTAGAGAACTGTTGAACGCCTGTCTCCGTGATTTTGATATGAATGAAGATATTCATCTGGGCGAGCTTTCGATGGGGCAGAAAAAGAAAGCATTTATGTGCTTTGCATTAGCTACCAATACCTCTTTGTTGGTCATGGACGAACCCAGCAACGGATTGGATATTCCTTCTAAAAGTCAGTTCCGCAAAGTCATCGCTTCGGGCATGACCGATGAAAAATCAGTCATCATCTCTACGCACCAGGTGAGGGATATTGACAGCCTGCTGGATCATGTGGTTATTATTGACGGAACCCGTGTATTGTTGGATGCGTCGGTAAAGACCATCTGTGACAAGGTTTATTTTGCAGAGCAAGGCATGAATGAACCGACAGACACCGCACTGTATGTTCAGCCGTCCGTCCAGGGAAACAGCGTCATCTTTCCGAATACACATAATGAGGAGACGAATCTGAATCTGGAAGTACTGTTCAACGCTATGCTGGCAGAGAGAGAAAAAATGCAGTCAATGTTTAACAAGTAACATACACAAACACTATGGATACGAATAAATTCTTTAGCTTTCCGCGTATTGCAATGGTCATGAAACGCGAGATAATGGAAAATTGGAAAACAAATCTTTATCGTCTGATCGGGATTTATGCCGGATTTTTATTGGTGATGGTGTTTACAATGTTGAAACAGGCGTCGTCGTATTATGATCCTCAGACGGCTTTCCAGCATTACTGTTCTAATGTGCTGGGGGCGTTTGCTCTGATCATCGGTATTTTCGGCATTGTCTATGCTGCCAACATTATGGAGAACATGATTACCAAAGAAAAACGCATCGCTTTTCTGATGCTTCCGGCAACTATGATAGAGAAATTTGTGGCACGGTTCTTACTTGTTACGGTAGGACTGGCGGTGGCTGTCTTTGTTGCGGCGTCATTGGCGGAAATTACCCGTTATCTGTTACTTCCTTTATTTAATGTGCCTGAAACATTCCATCAATCTGTTCTGTATAACCTTCTTTCTATGCTTTCGGCAGATGGTGAGCAGGCATACGGAGGCTATGCCATGAATATGTCCTACCAGAAGTGGCTGGGCGAACTGTGCGGATGGGCTTTCCTGGTATGGTCGCACTCACTGTATATTCTAGGGGGCAGTTATTGGTACAAGAAACCTTTTTTCAAGACATTGGGTACATTGACACTTATTTCTATTCTGTGTTCGGTCTTGTCGGTGCAAATCATATCATGGGTAGGCGATGACGGTATGCGTAGCTTCGCGGAATGGCTGGAAGCCAATTTCCAATGGATGACTTTGAACAAGTTACTTTCGTTAGGAGTGGCATTCTTCAGTGCGTTCACCCTGTTTAACTGGTGGCTGAGTTACCGGCTCTTTACCCGTTCGCAAGTTGTTAAACCCAAATTCCGTTTGCTATGAATTTTAAAGAGAGTAAATCCATTTATTTGCAGATAGCCGACCGGATATGTGATGAAATCCTGCAAGGGCAATATGCCGAAGAAGAGCGTATTCCATCGGTCAGGGAATACGCTGCCACAGTGGAGGTGAATGCCAATACGGTAGTCCGCACGTATGATTATCTTCAAGGACAGGAGATTATTTACAATAAACGCGGTATCGGTTATTTTGTATCGGCAGGGGCCAAGGAACGGATCATTGCTTTGCGCAAAGATACATTCCTGCATGAAGACCTGCCCGAGTTTTTCAGACAAATGAAGACATTGGATGTTCCCATGAAGGAGATAGAGAAAATGTACAAGGAATATCTGACTCAACAATAACACAACACATATACGGAACAATGCAGACATGACATCGGTTGAATAAGGAAATCCCGGCAGAGCGATGACTTGCCGGGATTTATTATATCCGGTTACTTGTCTGCTATAAAAATAGCAGTCCAGTATAACCATTCGGTCGCTGCCCGGAGGATATCGGGATTGATAGACCGGGTATTATCTTTAGGATGATGGTAATAACCGCCTCCTAATGCCCATAAATCCATGCATGGATAACCGGCTTTCATAAAGACAGCACCGTCTGTACGAGGGCGGGTCAGGAAATGAGTCTCATTCGTGAACAGACGTCGATGCACATACTTGTCATTGGCTTTTTTTGACAGTTCGGCCAGCTCGGGGTATTCATGGTGGTAATTCGCTCCTAGCATCCTGCCTACACCCACTTGCTCCAGATTCAGGATTGCCACCACTTTATCCTTTGGCACAAGCGGATGATTCGTATAATAAGTGCTGCCGGTAAGTCCGGCTTCCTCACCGTCCACACTCATGAAGATGATGCTGCGTTTCGGCTTTATTTTTGATTTGGCCAGTGCTTCGGCGACTCCCAGCATGGCAGCGGAAGAAGAATTGTTGTCATTTGCTCCTTCAATCAGGAAAGGAATCATTCCCAGATGGTCCAGATGGGCGGAGATGATTACATATTCATTACATAATATAGGGTCGCTGCCTTTGATCACCCCGAAAATATTTTTCCCTGTAGCATCGATGATAGGTAGCATTCATTTTGATGTGGGCTTTCTTTCCGGTATGGAAAGAGGCAGGCTTCTGAGTCTTATAAATTTGCCTGACCGTTTCTTTATACGTTTTTCCAGTTCCCCTGAAAATGTCATTGACCACCGTGTCTGTGACATGGCAATAGACAAATCCCGGATTATAGGGGCATTCGGTCCGGGAACCCATTTATATAACAAGCCTGCCGCACCATGGGCAGCAGCATTGTTCAGCTTGGTCTGGTGCAAGGTATGTTTGTACCACATGGCCAGTGAATCGGGATTACGGCTTACATTAGGAGTTTCTCCCTCTATCAGTACAATTTTGCCTTTTACGTCTATACCTTTATAATCATCATATCCCAACTCGGGCGCTGTGACGCCGAATCCGGCATATACCACATCGGCTGTCACTTCCCCGTCGCTCGTCATTCCTCCGGCAAACCAGCCGTCCGCCCAAGGATATGCTTTGGAAATCCATACCGTTTCTTTCTTGTTCTGGGTGACAGGGAACAAGATGTCCATGGTGCTTCCCGGTTGTATCTCCACACAAGGGTGGGGGAATTGCTGTATGTAGGAACCATTCTCACCACCGGGGAGCAGCCCCCACTGTTTAAAATATCCTTTTACAATGTCTACGGCTTTGGCCATTCCGGACGAACCGGCGAGCCGTCCCTCCAGAGCCGGGTCTGAGAGTTGCTTTACATAACCGAAAATTTTTTCGGTGGTGATGTTACGATGCATGGCATCCAGGTACATTTCTTCGCCGGTCATGTTGGCCGTTCTTCTTTGGGCGGGTGAAGACAGGGAGCCCCATGCAAGAAGTGCAGATAACAAAAGGATTCCTTTTTTCATGTTGTTCTGTTGATTTAAGATTCGGTTCTAAAGATAAAAAGAAAACACCAGACTCCTGTTTATCTTTTTATAAAAATCTCAACTTTGTATTTCTTGATATAAATCAAACCGTTACATCGTGAAAAGTACGTACCTTTGCACCCCGAAAATCAAAAGAAGACAAGTGGACGTAATTCAAGAACCGAGGAGTGTGCGAAAGAACCTGACCAGGCTGGCGGTTCCTATTTTCATAGAGACATTACTGATCATGATGCTGGGGGCGGTGGATACCGTGATGCTGAGTCAGTATTCAGACAATAGCGTGGCCGCCGTGGGGGTAGTCAACCAGCTTGTTATGTTCGCTTTCCTGATATTTGAGGTGATTAATATAGGAACTTCCGTGCTTTGTTCCCAATACCTGGGGGCGAAGATGCGGAAAAATATGGTGCAAGTAGTAGGGGTGTCGTTACTGCTTAATTTAGTGTTCGGCCTGCTTGTCAGTGCTGTTCTGCATTACGGGGCCGCTTTTCTGCTGACCATGATGGGGCTTCGTCCCGAATTGATGGAATATGGAGTGAGTTACATGGAAATAGTAGGAGCGTTCGCTTTCTTTCAGGCCATATCTTTGACTATTTCCGCTTCTTTGCGAAGTGCCGACAAAGCAGTTTATCCCATGATGGTGACGGTGGTTGTGAATATTCTGAATATCATCGGCAACTATTCGCTGATATTCGGTAAGTTCGGTATGCCGGCTTTGGGGGTGGAAGGTGCGGCCATTTCTACGGCATTTGCCCGGGGAGTGTCTATGGTGATCCTTTTTGTGATTCTTTTCCGGAAACATATTCCCAAGTTCCCGTTGTCCTATTTTCATCCTTTCCCGTTTGTCGAGTTGAAAAACCTGTTGAAAATCGGGATCCCTTCGGCTGGAGAGAATATGTCCTATAGTTTCTCTCAGGTAGTCTTGACCTATTTTATTAATATGTTAGGGAATGAAGCGCTGACTACCCGTACATACGTGGTGAATATAGTGATGTTCGTCTATCTGTTTGCCATCGCCATGGCGCAGGGGGGAGCCATCTGCATCGGACATCTGGTAGGCGAGAAGAAAATTCGTGCAGCCTATCTGCTGGGCAAATATGTGATGCGTATCTCCATTCTGGTCTCTCTTGTCCTGTCTTGTATCTGGGCTTTGATGGGGTATACCTTGTTCGGCTGGTTGACAGACAATCCGGAGATTGTCCGTTTGGGTACTATCATCCTGTTTATTGATGTGATTTTGGAAGTGGGCCGGGCGATTAATATTTACGCTACGAATGCTTTGCGCGCAACGGGTGATGTGAACTATCCGTTTTATGTGGGACTTGTCGTCCAGTGGGGGGTGGCCGTAGGTTGTGGCTATCTGTTCGGCATCCATTGGGGGTGGGGGCTGGCTGGTATGTGGTGCGCATTCGTGCTGGATGAAAATCTGCGCGGCATTATCTTTGTGAAGCGTTGGAACAGTTTGAAATGGGCAAAAAAGGGATTTGTGAAATAAATCTTTATTTTCGCAAACTTTATGCGTCTTCAGACTGTTAAACTCAAGAAAAAGAATTAATTTTGCAGTCTGATAATTATCAAAGAATATAATATGGAGCTCGATTTACTCACGGCAATATCGCCTATTGACGGTCGATACAGAGGAAAAGCGGGAGCTTTGGCCTCTTATTTTTCTGAATTTGCACTCATCAAGTACCGTGTGCAGGTAGAAATTGAATACTTTATCACCCTGTGTGAACTACCGTTGCCACAGCTGAAAAGTTTTGATCAGGCACGTTTTGATGCGTTGCGCGCTATTTATAAAAACTTTACAGAGGCTGATGCACAGCGTATCAAAGAGATAGAAAGTGTGACAAACCACGATGTGAAGGCTGTAGAATATTTCATCAAAGAAGAATTCGATAAGTTGGGCGGAATGGAGGAATACAAGGAATTCATTCATTTCGGACTGACATCACAGGATATAAACAATACCTCCGTTCCTCTGTCCATCAAGGAAGCATTGGAGCAAGTGTATTATCCGCAAATAGAAGAACTGATTGCCCAGCTGACTACATACGCTGAGGAATGGGCAAACATCCCGATGCTGGCAAAAACTCACGGGCAGCCTGCCTCTCCGACTCGTCTGGGTAAAGAAATCATGGTTTTCGTTTATCGTCTGAACCGTCAGCTGGCTGCATTGAAGGCTTGTCCTATCACGGCCAAATTCGGTGGTGCGACGGGTAACTACAATGCGCATCATGTAGCTTATCCCGAGTATGACTGGAAAACATTCGGCAATAAGTTCGTAGCTGAAAAATTAGGGTTGGAACGTGAGGAATACACTACTCAGATTTCTAACTATGACAATCTGGGAGCCATCTTTGATGCCATGAAGCGCATCAATACCATCATGATTGACATGAACCGCGACTTCTGGCAGTATATCTCTATGGAATACTTCAAGCAGAAGATTAAAGCGGGCGAAGTAGGTTCCAGTGCCATGCCGCACAAAGTGAACCCTATTGACTTTGAAAATGCCGAGGGTAATCTGGGGATGGCAAACGCCATTCTGGAACACCTTTCCTCTAAGTTGCCTGTCTCCCGCTTGCAACGTGACTTGACTGATTCTACTGTGTTGCGTAATGTCGGTGTACCTTTCGGCCACATAGTCATTGCTGTCCAGAGTTCTCTGAAGGGTCTGCGCAAACTGTTGCTGAATGAAAAAGCAATCTATGCCGACCTGGATAATTGCTGGAGTGTGGTGGCGGAAGCTGTCCAGACTATTCTGCGCCGTGAGGCCTATCCGCATCCGTATGAGGCGTTGAAAGCTTTGACCCGTACAAACCAGGCCATCACAGAAGAATCCATTAAAGAATTCATTGAGACATTGAATGTAAGCGAAGACATTAAAAAAGAATTGCGGGTGATTACACCGCATAACTATACAGGTATTTAAAAAATAGTTAGTTAGATTTTAATCCAAAAGCCCGAGAGGGCGTTATACATTAATTAAAAAATTGAAGGAAACCATGAGTACAGAAAATGAAAGCAGACAAGAAGGCGCTGCAAATGAGGAAAACCAGAATGTAAGCCGTGATGGTGGTTATAAGTCTTATAACAGAGACAGTAATTACAACAGATACAATAACGACGGCGAACAGCGTCCCTACCGCCCCCGTATGAACAGCTATAACCGCGAAGGTGGAGACCGTCCCTACCGTTCTTCTTATAACAACGGTGACCGTCCTTCCTATAATCGCTATAACAATAACGGTGACCGTCCGCAACGCCCCCGCTTTAACCCTAACGGTGAGGAAGGTGGTGAGCGCCAGTATCGTCCCCGCACGAATTATAACCGTGAAGGCGGCGATCAGCGTTCCTATACTCCGCGTCCCCGCTTTAATCCTAATGGTGAGGAAGGTGGTGAGCGTCAGTATCGTCCCCGCACGAATTATAACCGCGAAGGCGGCGATCAGCGTTCTTACACTCCGCGTCCCCGTACCGGAGGTTACAATCGTGAAGGCGGCGATCAGCGTCCTTATTCTCCGCGTCCCCGTTTCAACAGTGGTGAAGGGGGCGATCAGCGTTCTTACTCACCGCGTCCCCGTACCGGAGGTTACAATCAGGGTGGCGACCGTCCTTATCGTCCTCGTACCGGTGGCTATAACCAAGGTGGCGGTTACAATCAAGGCGGTGGATACAATCGTCCTTACCGTACCCGTACGGCTGATTATAATCCGAATGCGAAATATAGTCTGAAGAAGCAGATTGAATACAAAGATATATTGACAGATCCGAACGAGCCGATCCGTCTGAACAAGTTCCTGCTAATGCCGGTATATGTTCCCGTCGTGAGGCTGATGAATTTATCACAGCAGGTGTGGTCAGTGTGAATGGTGAAGTGGTGACCGAACTGGGTACTAAGATCAAGCGCACTGATGAAGTGAAGTTCCATGACGAACCGGTAAGCATTGAGCGCAAGACTTATATTTTGTTGAACAAGCCGAAGGATTGTGTGACAACTTCCGACGATCCTCAGGAACGTAAGACGGTCATGGACTTTGTGAAAGGTGCTTGCAAGGAGCGTATTTATCCTGTGGGCCGTCTGGACCGTAACACGACTGGTGTATTGCTGCTGACTAACGATGGTGATTTGGCTTCCAAGCTGACTCATCCTAAATACTTGAAGAAGAAGATTTATCATGTATATTGTGATAAGAATGTAACCAAGGCGGATCTCGATCAGATAGCAGCAGGTGTGACATTGGATGATGGAGAAATCCATGCAGATGCCATCAGCTATGCGTCAGAAACAGACAAGTCACAAGTCGGTATTGAAATCCATTCCGGAAAGAACCGTATTGTGCGTCGTATCTTTGAATCCTTGGGATATAAGGTGATCAAGCTGGACCGTGTTTATTTTGCCGGTCTGACTAAAAAAGGTCTGCGCCGCGGTGACTGGCGTTACCTGACAGAACAAGAAGTGAACATGCTCCGCATGGGCTCATTTGAATAATAAATAATAAAGAGACAAAACAATGGAAAAAATTAGTAGAACAAAGATTGTTGACCTGCTGAAGCGCCGTGACTTTGGTGCGATGGTCAATGTAAAAGGTTGGGTTCGCACCCGCCGTGGTAGCAAACAGGTAAACTTTATCGCCCTGAATGACGGTTCTACAATAAATAATGTGCAGATTGTGGTTGATTTGGCAAACTTCGACGAAGAAATGCTGAAGCAGATCACCACCGGTGCATGTATCAGTGTGAACGGTGAGCTGACCGAATCCATTGGCTCTGGTCAGGCTGCCGAAATTCAGGCGCGCGAAATTGAGGTGCTGGGTACTTGCGATAACACTTATCCGTTGCAGAAGAAAGGTCACACGATGGAATTCCTTCGTGAGATCGCTCACTTGCGTCCCCGTACCAATACATTCGGCGCTGTGTTCCGTATCCGCCATAACATGGCTATCGCTATCCATAAGTTCTTCCATGAACGGGGATTCTTCTATTTCCATACACCTATTATCACGGCATCCGATTGTGAAGGTGCGGGACAGATGTTCCAGGTTACTACCAAGAACCTCTATGATTTGAAGAAAGATGAAAACGGAGCGATTATTTATGAGGATGATTTCTTTGGCAAACAAGCCAGTCTGACGGTATCCGGACAGTTGGAAGGTGAACTGGCGGCTACTGCCTTGGGGGCTATTTATACCTTTGGTCCTACATTCCGTGCCGAAAACTCCAATACGCCGCGTCACTTGGCCGAGTTCTGGATGATTGAGCCTGAGGTTGCTTTCAATGATATTACTGATAATATGGATTTGGCCGAAGACTTCATCAAATACTGTGTGCGGTGGGCGCTTGACAACTGCTATGATGACGTGAAATTCCTGAACGACATGTTCGACAAGGGATTGATAGAGCGTTTGCAAGGCGTGCTGAAAGAAGATTTTGTCCGTCTGCCTTATACGGAAGGTATCAAGATACTGGAAGAGGCTGTAGCAAAAGGTCATAAGTTTGAGTTCCCGGTATATTGGGGAGTGGATTTGGCTTCTGAACACGAACGTTATTTGGTGGAAGATCATTTCAAACGTCCTGTCATCCTGACAGATTATCCGAAGGAAATCAAGGCATTCTATATGAAGCAGAATGAGGATGGCAAGACTGTCCGTGCCATGGATGTATTGTTCCCGAAGATTGGTGAGATTATCGGTGGTTCTGAACGTGAGGCGGATTATGACAAACTGATGACCCGTATTCAGGAATTGGAAATTCCGATGAAAGATATGTGGTGGTATCTGGATACCCGTAAGTTCGGTTCATGTCCTCACTCCGGTTTCGGACTTGGTTTTGAACGTCTGTTGCTGTTCGTTACCGGTATGACCAACATTCGCGATGTGATACCTTTCCCACGTACTCCGCGCAATGCTGAATTCTAATTGCTGGAAATAATTCAAGAAATCCTGCCCTATAACATAGAGCAGGATTTTTTTTGCATTTACCTGTAAAAAAGTTATTAAAAAAGCAGGAAGTTTGAAAAATTTTTCTAATTTTGTATATCCACATTACGCAAATTGTTAACTAAATATATACAACTATGAAACGGAAAAATTTATTCCTACTGATGATAGCATTTTTGCTTATCGGTACTTCGCGTGTAGTGGGACAGGAAAAATCGGACGCTGCCCCTGTCAACCTGAAAGGTATCTGGCAGATGTGTTTTTATGTATCAGGAACTCCTCAGGTTCCGGGTGAGTTGAAACCAAGTAATTCTTTTAAGATCTTGTCGGATGACGGCAAGTTTACCAATATGACCATGATTCCCAATCATGGGGCTATTATCATTGGTTCCGGTACTTACCGGCAGACAGCGCCTAACGCTTATACGGAGCATGTGGAGAAAAACCTGCATCTTCCGCAATTGGTAGGTGTGGATAATATTCTGGAATTTGAGATGAAGGGGGGCGATGTCATGGTGCTGAAGTTTTTTGTGAAAACGGATAAGGACGGAAATGAGATTAATTCCTGGTATTATGAAACTTGGAAACGGGTGAAAATGCCTCCTGTTTATCCAAAGGATCTGGTCAGATAGGCTTGAATATTTGTTTATAAACAAAAGATAGTCACTGTTCGGGCTGCGCTTTCATTCGTTGAAAGTGCAGCCCGGATTTATTTTATACATAATGCTTGCCGGGCGAAGCCGGTACGCTTTTTTATGTAACTTAAGTTACTTGGAAAAGTTACTTATGTTACTTGCCCCACGAACTTAACTTACTTTGCCAAGTTACTTATCTTACTTACTCCACGAACTTAACTTACTTTTCTACATAACTTTTATCAAAAGTCATACCAGGGCATTTCTTACCCGAATATTCTTCTTCAGAGATTGAACGGGTCTTCCGGCACCAATTGAATGATATATTTCTGAAAGTCTGGTTTTGGAATGTTGTAAACGCACAAAATGCCATCGTATGAACAGGGTAAAAACTTTTCTTGTGCTTAATTGCTTGAAAACTAGCTGCTTAATGAAGAATGTTAGCGGATTATTAATGTATCTCTTACTAAGAGATATACATTTTCTGTGCAAAAATAAGCAAAGTTTTGAGAACTAATACATTTTTGGCAAAAAAAATAGGAATTTATATAAAAAATCAGTTTCCGAATCTCTTTGATCTTCTTTTTCTATCTGTTAGAATATAACGTAATTCATTGATATAATGCGTGTTAATGGGTGTATATAGATCTCTTAGTAAGAGATCTACAAAAAAGTAGCTTTTAAGACCTTTTTATATATGGGACAACCTTGGTTCTTGAAGCTGTGAAATTAAATGAAAACAACATAAAGCAGATGGAATATCTATTTCTACGACGTAAAAAAACGACTGCCATTTCCGAGCGGCAACGGACTTTGCTTTTCAAGGCTGCCGAGCGGCAATGGAAGGAAGAGTTTGCCGGAAAGGAAGCGGACGCTCGTAAGGTGGACTGCCATATATATAAAGGTATATTGTACCAGCTTGAGATACGTCAGGTATTTCTGGATACCTCGCTTTCCTTGAAAAAGCTGAGCGACCTGCTTGAGACAAACCAGACTTACCTGAGTAATGTAGTGAACAAGTACTTTGGGTGCAATCTGAAGGAGCTTGTGAATGGTTACCGTGTGGAATATGCCAAGGAGCTTCTTCGTTCCGACCGTTGTGCATTGAATGAACTTCCCGGTAGTTGTGGTTTTGCGTCGAAGAGTGCTTTCTATTCGGCTTTCAGTCGTGTTGTGGGGGTATCGCCTTTATCGTACCAGTCAAGAGAAAGGAGGAGGCAGCGAATACCGATAACCAATTAGGCAAGCTGTTAATAATAAGCTCAATATGTATAACCAATTTTAGTTTTTTAAATTTATAAATTTAAAGTTTTTCTATTATGAACAAAAAGTTTTTAAGTGCAATCCTGTTCGGAGCCTTAATGGTTTCGTCAACGGGAACATTTGTGTCTTGTAAAGACTATGACGAAGACATCGATCGTATCGACAATACGTTGAACGATTTGAAGTCTAAATTGGATGCTTTGCAAACCAAAGTAGATGCTGGTAAGTATGTTACCAACATAACAAAAGCCGGTGATGGTATTACTATTACTTGGAATGACAATTCTACAAGTACCATTGAAACTATCAAAGGTGACAAGGGTGATAAAGGTGACGCTGTAGAAATCTCTATCGATCCTACTACTAAAAACTGGATTATCGATGGCGAAGATACCGGTATTTGCGCACAGGGCAAAGATGGTAATTCTACTAACGGTGTCAGTGCAAAATCACCTTCTATCGATGCTACTACTGGAAACTGGGTAGTTTATGCATGGGATGCTGATAAACAAGAGTATGTAGGTACTGATACAGGTGTTTCAGCCAAAGGTGCAAGCGCTTATGTAGTAGATGAAGGTAACTACTATACATTGAATGTAGCCGCTGACAAGGCCGGTACTTCTTATACTACTGTGAAATTGCCGAAATCTCCGACTGTTATCACTGAAATAGAAGTTTTGGGATATCTTTATACTCTTGACTCTTATGAAGATGGAAAGTGGGTTCCTATGAATGTTGATGTAGTTGCGAATACAACATATAGCAATTTCATTTATAACTTTACGCTAGTGGACGATGCAATTCTTAACGCTGACGCTATGAAAGCTTGGAATAAAGAAGCAGGCGTGAAGAAAATAATTAAAGGTCAAGCATTATCTTCAGTAAATTCATGGGGGAGCAATTTGTTGGTTCGCGTTGCTCCTGCTTCATTAGATGCAAGTCAACTGTCGTTTAAATTGATTAATTCAAAGATGACGGAAGCGCCTTTCGTTTTAGGTACTCCTGAAGCATACAATGGCTTGCTGTCTAGGGCTGCTGTTTCTGGTAATGGTCTATGGGCTATTCCTGTATCAGCTAAGGAAGGAATGACATACAAAGATGCGGATGCCTATAAAGCACAGTTTACTGTTACGAGAAATTTTGAAGATGCTTCTTCATATGATCAAGCAATTGTTTTTGCTTTGCAAGAAAAAGATGGCTTTGCTACTAATTATAATTTAGCATTTGCTTATAATCAAAACCTTAATTTGGATGCGAATGCCATTGGAATCAATGAAACTACCGATGGTTCGGCTCCTGTTGAATTGGGTGAGACTAATACTGTAACATTTGATAATATTGAAAATGTATATGATGCTCATTTACATTTTAATGAAGCAGATGTGATTCGTTGGGGTATAGAATATACTGATGGAATTAGCTTTAAAGTTACAAAACTTGCTGACCAAATTACTGTTCCTTCAATCTCGGTAGATGTTCATTATGTAACATTAGAGGGTAAGGCGAAAACAACTACTTTGAGTGTTCAGCCTGCTAAAGCATACGCTGGTATTACAGAGTTGGCTTCTAATAATATTGCAATTGTGAAAGATCAAACTAAGAACAATTTTGAAGCTTCATTGGCTCCTATGTTTACTGATCTTGGTACGAATAACACCGCATTGTGGAAGTCTGATGTTGAATCTCACAAGGTTACTGTTTACCGAGTTAAATCAGGAACAGAAACAGAAGATACAAGTATATCAGGAGTGACTGTAACATTTGATAAAAAGGAATTGAAAGACATCACTAAAGTTAAAGTTAGCATTGATGGCGCTACAGTCTTAGACCATACAAAGAACTATTATGCTTTGATTGAATTCTATGATGAGGCCAATACAACAGGTAACAAGTTGAATACTGTAAAAGCTCCGTTCACTATTTCTATTCCTTCTTTGGCTAGCCTGTTGGTAAAAGAAGAAGCTGTATTTACCGGTACTACTCTTGCTAAGGCATATATGAACAGCGAGGATGCAGAGGCTGCAACAGAAAATGATAAGGGCATTAAAGCATCTACTTATTCATTCAAATATGCATTCAAGAACTTTGCTGATGCATTTAAGGATGGAACTACTATCACATTTGCAATTAATGCTGATCAGAAGTTTGGTAATGATAAAGTATCAACATTGGCTAAGTTGAATAATGCTAATGCTGCTGGTGTTCAAATTGAGTTAACTAACAATGAGAAGGCATACAACAAGGCTATCAACATTGATATCACTGCTGCTTCTTATTTGGGTAAATACACTTATACTAAAGAAGAACGTGAAGCTGCTGCATTTAGCATCCAGGTTATGAGTCCGATAGAAAGAGGTACTGTTGATTCTGCAACAGGTTCTGCTATCGAAGTTGAAGCTACTGATCTTTCTAAAGCTAAGTTAGTGGAAAGTGACTTTAAAGCAACAACTTATAATACAGTTGCTTACCACATCTTCCCTGAATGGATTTCAAATGCCAGCGCATTCGCCAGTGTATATATTAAAGATGTAGCATTCAAGTCTGAAAATGAAAATGTATTCAAGGTTGGTACACGCGTTGCTGCAACAGCTAAGGCTGCAAGTTACGTTCCGGTAGAACCTATGAATATTGCACAGACTACTGTTGCCCCTGTTAAGGTTACGGTAACTGACGTATGGGGTTATGTTAAGGATGCGTCTATTGATGTTAAGGTTATTGTGAACAAATAATTATAATGTCGTAGTCAAATAAAAGATATAATTAACTCTTCCAAGTAGGGAAAGAAAACGCATCCGGCAACGGGCGGTTCTTTCCCTGCTTTTTTCTTTTTTATCCTTCAATTAATAGCCTTATTATGGAAAATTATTTATATCTTTGTAAAAATCGTTTTTCTTAAAGTCCTGTGGATGGGTATTACGGATGGAAACGCAAAGTGGAGTATGCTAAAAACAATATAATTTTAAAATAAACGATGGGCCAGATAACGAGCAGATACCAACTGATTTTATTGGGTGATTCAGATCAGCATTTAAATGATTTTAAAGGCATGTTAATTGATCGGATGAGCCGGCTGGGGCTGGAAATGGATAAACTGATAGATTATCCTACCCCTGAATGCCGAGTGCGGAATATGCCTGCTCTGGCTATCTATTTTAAAATAAAGGGAATTGTAGAAAATGAAGATGAGAGAGTGATAAAAAATCTTCAATCTGAGGGCGTCCCTATGGTGACTGTGGCAAGATTTTCTGATAAAATGAAAGAGGAGCAAGCATCACCATTATTTTCTGAGGATAACTTTACGCTCGCTTCTTCTTCTTCTTCGGATAGTTATTTAAAATTGGCTGATTATGTGTTGGATTTGTTTGGACTATTGGATAAGAAGAAGGTGTTAGTTAATTATGAGAAAGAGGCATCGGATAAAATAGTGAAAGCGCTTTCCAGGGAACTGCTCTTACGCAACTATGATGTGGCTGAAGAACCTTATCAGATCAAAGGAAATGGGAATTTTGAAGAAACTTGCACAGACCGATTGGCCGACTCGGAAATTTTGATCTTTTTTCATACCTCCCACAGCCTGAAAGATCCTTGGGTGCAGGCACGGCTGGCTTATGCTGCCAGACTGCAAGTGGGGGTAGTGGAAGTGATGGAATGGGATAATGTGCTTCCGTATGGACTTTTGAACAAGCAGGTACGGCTGGATAAACTGGCGGTACTGAATCGCAGCCAGACTGGCATTGCTGCCAGACTGGCCGACATTGTAGAATACTTGCGGATAGACAATAGGACGGCGCAAACAAGTAACCTGACCGGAACGTTGTGCAAATATATAACAAAACTTTCTACTGTAGACTGGAAACTACATCCGGGATATTGGGTTTCCTCTTATCAATATGACAAAACACAGTGTTATGTGCCCGCCATAGGCGCTACGCATCCCGAATGCTTTGATGCCCTGTCGGCCCGGGCAGAAAGACTTGTTCCCAAAGGCGAGGAAAAAGAAAAGATATATCTGCTTTATGACAGTTTGTGTACGAAGTCTTGTGACGAAACGTATAGAGAACGATTGAATGGATATTCGCCTATAGAACTGATGGATGTGCGTAAATTCTTTCCTGTTCAGCAACCTAAAAAAAAGAAAAATGTCTTCTTGTTGGTATCTATCCCTTCACCTTGGAAGGAGGAAGATCAAAGCTATTTCCAGACAATCAATTTGTTGGCGGTGCGTCATGCGATATGTACATTCTTTGCCATGCTTCCGTCTGATGTCATGGTGCATTTGGCGGTGCATCCCTCTGTCCTTTTTCTAATCGGGTCTATTTTGAAATGGAGAGGACAGCCCCCCAAAGATTGCGTTAAAATATATAAGCACGGCTATTTTATTGGAAAGCATCCTGATTATGACGGGATATTTAAAGATTGTATTGTTACTATAAACGAGCAGAGTGAAAAGAATGATGAGGCCGGGGCTTGGAAACTTATTTATGATGAAATGTTGAAAGTGGATAGTTATGATGCAGGTGTGGTCATTGGGGGAGCAGCCGGAGATCTGGCTGTGGCGTTGCAGTTCATTGATAAGTATAAGGATGCTTTCTGTCTCCCAGTTTCCTCTACCGGTGGCGTTGCGAAGGAACTCTATGACAAGCATATAAAGATGACCAAATGTCCGATAGCAATAAAAGAAGAATTGGAGGATGAAACCATTGAATATCAAAACTTGTTTAAAGTTTTTCTTGAGGCTCTTTAGCAAAGAGAAAAGCCCGGAGGAGAGTGGGAATAAGAAACGGACTATTGCGGATGAGCATTCTTCGTATGTGAAACATATTCTGATTCCGCTATGTGGCTTTCATGGCTATCATCAGACGGTGTCTGAGGAAAAAGGAGACGAGAATTTTCTAGGTAGGGAGCCTGTTTTGGACAAACTGAAGCATTGGCTGGCCGATCCGCGTTCCGTAAACGGGGCTTATCTGATAACTGGTTTTCGGGGAATGGGAAAGTCCAGCTTTGTAGGCAAAGCATTGCATCAGTTGAATGGCACGGAAGGGGATATCAGGGTGAACTGTCTTTTCATATTTTTTTATATATGCACGATAATGGTAAGCGCTTGGATTTTAACGAAAAACAGCAATCCCTATTTTTATTGCTTATATATAGGAGGCGTAATTGCCTGGTTGACAGGCATCACATACATCATCCGGTTGATGAGGGGAAAGGGGCATAAGCCCAAAGGCAGGCAACCGTTTATCATAGTGAAGATCAATGTGGGGAATGAGATCTTGGGTAATCGTGAGATACTTCACCTTATTGTGAAGAACACCTACGATAAATTCAATGAATATGTTTGGGACTATGGGCGCAATGAACTATATCATAATCTGTCCTTGTTGATAAAGCTAAGTGTGGCCTTTCTCCTCTTTCTTGCCTTGGACGGTATGCCGGCACTGACACCGAGAAACGAGTATATGAGATGGGTGCTGGAGGTCTTCTCCTCCACGGCAGACAGATTGGGAGGCTTTGCCGCGCCACTGGGCTATATCTTGGTCTTTCTTTTTATTTCGATCGTGTTTGAGCGTATTTTATGTTTGCTGGGGCTGTCAGAACTGTTCCCTTTTCAGACGGCTGCCGCCCTGTTGCACCGAATTTACCAGTTGCATGAAAGGTCTATCGCTTCTGTCAGTGATGACTTGACTTCCATTAATCAGCATATCGCTTTTAACTTGTTTCGCCGCAAGCAGTATCATGTACCTTCTGTGCATGAGATGGAACAGGAGCTGGTTTCTATTTTTGCAGCTATGGAAAGGATGCTGCTTATAAAAAATCCCCGTTTCATCATTGTGCTGGATGAATTGGATAAAGTAGATCCGCCCGTTGCCGGAGAGGATAAAGATATCTTGCCGGAATTCAATCCGTCGGTCGGTGGCTTTGAGGGAAAGAACAGTCCGCACAGCCGTCAGAAAGAATTGCTACGTACACTGGCAAACATGAAATACTTCATGTCTACTGTACATGCCAAATTTGTCTTTATAGCCGGTAGGGACTTGTATGAAGCCTATTTGAAGGATGTGTCCGACCGGGAGTTCTCGGTGAGCAGTATATTCAATGGGGTAATAAATGTAAATAGCTTTTTAAAACCGGTAGACTCCAGAAGCGACATCACATCGCTGACGGAAGAGTTTGTGTGCCTGCATTTGCTGGCAAAGAAAGGCACGAAGGGTGGAAAAATGACGCTGAAGAAATACTTCGAAATCGAAAAGGAAAGAATAGAGAAGACGGTTGAGGAAGGACTTAAAGAAGTGCATCGGAAACGGTTGAGCAGAAATGTGGGGATGCTTTATCAGTTTGTTATCTATCTGGTGCATGTCAGCAACGGGTCGCCGAAAAAGATTTCCATCTATTTTGAGAAATACATCCGTTCGCGGGAATACCTGGAAGAGGTGAAGCATATCTCTTTGGATGAGCCACCGGAGAAATGCGGTTGCTATCTGTCTTTCGGGGCAAAGGATGTGCAGAAGATAGGCTTTGTGCATTATGTGGTCTATCCTGTGACACAAGTCATGATCAACAAATCGAAAGTGTATGAGGACAAGTTGCTGGTATCCACCTCATTTATGATCAACCATATCTATAAGTATCATAACACGGGCTTTTCATGGCGCAATCTGGAGCATATCCCGGAATTGCTGGAGATAAACAAGACTCCGGAACTGCGTGACTTTATCGGGACGATCGTTGCCTTTTTACGCAAGACGCATCTCACCCGCATCTTGTCCGGACTGTATCTGTTCAAGTTCCCGATGAGGATATCGGAAGAGATTTCCTTTATGTCCAAACAGTCGGAGGACTTGTCGGCCTTGTTCAATTTTTCCCAGGATGAGTCGCGCTCTATACGGAAACATTATATTAACCTGCTGGAATATTACTCCAGGAATATAAACCGGATAGAGAACCGTGAGCTTCATGCAATGGCCAGCATCCATCATATCTTGGGAGACCTCTACCAGGAGGACGAAGACTATTCGCAAGCTATCTTTGAATACCAGATAGGCTTGCAGCTATTATCGAGGCAGGTAAAGGATCCGGATTATGACAAGGATGCGCATTGGGTATCGTCCATGCTTTTTCTGGTGCGCAATATGTTGAAACTGGGGCTGACCTATGAAAAACGCAAAACGCTGGATTCCGCTTATCTGGCCTATAGCGAGCTGGTACAGCGGATGGTGGATTACCGTTTCCTGAAGGAGGAAAATTTTGGCCTTCACTATCAGATACTGGATAAGACGCGTTGGGCGGACAAGGATGCCCTGCTCTTTTTTGACGCGGAGGAGGATTCGGGACAGGCCAAAGCGATGTTTCCCGGATTTGGGGAATCGGAACGGAAAAAAGGCTTTGCTTTTCAGTGCGACCACCTGAAGACGGAGTTTGCACGCTTGCTCACTCCACTGAAGAATTCCGTGATAGGACGCATGACTTTTTTTGATGATATCCGTATGGCCTACCTGCCTATACTAGCCAAGTTGTCGGTGCTGGAGAAGATGAATATGGAGGGGATCACATTTAATAATCTGGAAGTGGCGGAAGCGGAGTTCTTCTTCCTGCATCTAGCCACGGATGATTCGGAAAAGGTGATGGCTGTGGCCGATTTCTATAATAAGTTCGGGGATATTGTGTATTACAAGAACGGGCTGGCCAACACTAAAAGCGGTAATTTGTTTCAGGCACTTTACTTTTGGGATATGATTTGGGCTGGCTGAAGGATACTATCTGTAAGCCCTTTCTGGAAAGTCGGGGAGAAACTTGTGAAAAGGGGGACGCTTACCATCACTATCGGAAAATAGTGGAAAGCTGGTTTGATGAGCCGGCAAATGAACAGCAAAAGGCGATAACCACTAAAGAAGGGCTGAGGTATTACCTGAGGCATGAAACAGAACTGCGCATAGGCACCCGGTGTTGTGAGAAAGTGGACTGGAACGAAGTGATTGATTACTCTTTTGATGACTATATTCCACTGGAAAAGGTAAGGGAATGCGTGATACACCGTGAACGGTTTTTTGAAAAAGGACTGCGTACACCCTGCTATGCTTGCAAGTATTATAATCACAGCATGAACTTTGAATTGGAACGGATGATGGGCTGGAGTTGGACAGCAGACAGGAGGAAAGAGAAAAAGGCGGTCATTATAGCGGACTTGCTGCTGAATAATGAACCGCAGCTGAAAAATATGCGCGAAACCCAACATAGTCTTATAGGTGATACACTGAAAGGACTGGGATGCGTGATGCTGAGTTGTAGCGGTGAGCATGAGCTGATAAACAGAGGGTTCTTGGAGTATTTTTTCCGTATACTTGAGATTTATTATGAGGGAAAACTGTCGTATAAAGGGACTTATGCTCCTAATAAATTGGAAAAATCGATCATGCTGTTTTGGGAAGCTTCTGTTTTTATGGCATGGCAGGTGACGGGCATACGGCGTATGCTTTGTATAAGCATCTGATAGAAATGCTGAATGCTTATTTGAAGGTTCATAGTGCGGTGCAGTATAAACAGATAGTGAAGGAATATTTGGGACGGATAAAAAAGTATATTGTGGATAGGGGGATTATGGCTTTGTATGCACATTATGATCATATAAACCTGGCCGAATCTCAGAAACTGAAATCAATGTATGGAGTGGAAGCTTATGACGATTTAGACCTGAGCACGCTCTCCGTATCACCGGATATAGAGGAATTGCTGTATGGATATTATATGTTGCAAATGGCAGTGGATGATAGCAACGCCAAGTCTCTTCGGTACCGGTTGTATGAAAGTGATCTGATGGGGCCTTATAAACATATCTCCACTTTGACGCAGGATGTGCAGAACTTGCGGATGAAGGTGATGATGAATGAATCGGTTTTGGAGCAGCTATTAGATATGAAACTGGTGCGTTTGGAGCATGGAGGTGCCGGATACGTCAGATTTATGGAGAAAATGGAATCTCTCTTCTCAGAAGGGGAAAAGGTGAGTATAAATGGACTGTATGATGAAGAAACGGGAAAGCAGGACCGGATAGAACTGGTCAATTTCCTGATTGCTGATTCACTGTTCTGCCTGACAAAAATAATCGGGATCGTGAGTCCGCTGAGCAACACTACGCTTTATACGAATGTATTTATGGGTGAGGTTGGTGAACATTTATGGCGGTGGACAGTCATCTTTGATTGGGTTCATTTAGGATACCGGGCCTCGGAAGGTCATGCTTATGCTGGAATCTTTCAAGTGCTGAAACGCAAATATGGGTTGGAATCCGGCAATGGCGGGTTTGTATTTAGAACGCTTGTACTCAGTCTGCGTGGAGCGATGAAAGACTGGAAACGGGAGGACGGCAAGAAGCCTTCGGAGGTGTTGGAAGACGAGGTGTTGCATTTGGTAGGTGTGGATATGTTTCATCGTCTGACACGGACAGACCAGATAGAAATGATCATACGATATTATGAAAAGGCTATAGGCATGCACTCGGAGGGGAAAACCTATAAGGAAATGATCCGCACTTTATGTTTCTTGGATGATGATTTGAATAACGATACCTGTCAGTTGTCATTTAGCATAGAGAGGTTTCTTATCAATACAGAATGGGTGCACAGGCGCTTGGACAAATTGAAGCGGCAAACCTTGTATGCTTCACTTTATGATTCGGATGAATATTTAAAAAATAGATAAAATGATGGACAAAGAGAAAGCAGAGAAATTATTGGAGGATATCCGGAATTTGGTAAATTCCACATTGCCGGAGAATGATTCGCCTGAAGAGAGAATGGCGTTGAATGAAGCGGGTAAGAGGAAGCCGGGTATTATAACAGAAAGTGAGTTGAATGAGATGCGTACTCTTTTACGCGCTCAAGGCATATTTATGAGTATTCAGAAGAGGGAAGTTTTGGAATATGAGCAGAAATTGCAGCGCCACATAGATAGGATGGAAAAGATTCTTGAGGCTTTTATGCTATCCGTGCGGAGAGATATGGCTCAATTTGAAAAGAGGCTGGAAGAATATGAAATGTGCAAAGGGTGTAAATTCCATGATGCCAAAGGAGGGAATACATGAATATAAGATGGATAAGAACGAACTGTTTCCCATGATAGTGGAGTTGTGGTAGAAGTGATTCCTATTATGGAAATGGCTTATGATTGATTAAGCGGGATGGCTTTCTTGATAAAGCTAAAGCTCCCCTAATCCTCCATTCTTTGCACAGAATTTCAAAAAATGTGCTATTCTTCATCACTTTTATGCCTTTTCGAGAACAAAGATTGGAAATAATCGTTAACTTTGTCGCCAATAACAGAAATAGAAAAGGAGATTAATGTCTAAGCTTTATATAATAGCGGGGTGCAACGGGGCCGGTAAAACCACAGCTTCGTACACAGTATTACCCGAAATTTTAGAGTGCCGCGAGTTTGTCAATGCCGACGAAATCGCTAAGGGGCTTTCTCCTTTTAACCCCTCAAGCGTAGCTATCGAAGCCGGACGGCTGATGCTGAAACGCATCGGAGAACTACTGTCGGCCGGAGTCAGCTTTTCCGTTGAAACCACCTTGTCCACCCGTTCTTACATCAACCTTATCCAGCAGGCGCAAAATCAAGGATACAGCGTCAGCCTCATTTATTTTTGGCTGAATTCGCCTGAACTGGCTATAGAACGAGTGAAACAACGTGTCGCTAACGGAGGACATGACGTGCCTGCTCCCATTATCCGCCGTCGCTATCGCTCGGGATTGGAAAACTTTTTCCGTATTTATATGCCTTGCGTGGATTATTGGATGCTTGCGGACAATAGCTGCACACCGCGTGTTATTGTGGCGGACGCTTTCCGCTTGGGAGACGAAGCCATATCTATAATCAAGAACTTTTTACTAAAATCAGAAGTTATGTCAACTGAAGAAGAATATAAGGAATTAAGTGCGAAGTTGCGTTATGGTTTGGAACTGGCGGAACAGCGGTTGATTGAGGAAACTGCACGACGCGAAGGTACATTGTGCTATGGCCGTCCCGATGGAAAAGTGGTGCGGGTGTCGGCAACCGAACTTTTAAAGCTTCGTCAGTCTGGTGAAAACAACACCGCGTCTGTAGCCGTTTGTGCCTGCTCCGAGATGGAGAGTGGATGGGATTGTTGAATAGAGCATGAGTAACAGTATATGTATAGGGAAGAACCGGGATTCTTCCCTATGTTTTTTACTCCGTTATTCGAAGCTTGGATGTGGTTGTGTCCGCTTCCTGGATACAAAAAGCAAGAGGAAAAAATATCTTAATTTGTTTGTCAGTTCAAAGAAAAGCCGTACCTTTGCAAGCCGATTATTATCAAAAGTTTATAAAAGATTAATTCTTAGCGTGTTAATAGTTCTTTGTCCGGGAACGGTTAGAGACGCTGGGAAGAATTGTTTTTTAGTAGTTAACATTTAAAAAAGAATTTAAGAGTGGATACTTTAAGTTACAAGACCATTTCTGCAAACAAAGAGACAGCTCATAAGGAATGGGTTGTTATCGACGCAACCGATCAGGTCGTAGGCCGTCTCGGTTCGAAAGTTGCGAAACTGTTGAGAGGAAAGTACAAACCAGACTTTACCCCTCATGCTGACTGCGGTGATAATGTTATTATTATTAACGCGGACAAAGTGAAATTTACCGGAAACAAGTGGAACGACAAGGTTTACTTGCGTTATACAGGTTATCCCGGTGGTCAGAGAGAGATGACTCCTGCCCAGTTGATGAAGAAACCTAACGGTGAAGAAAAACTGTTGAAGAGAGTAGTAAAGGGTATGCTTCCTAAAAATCGTCTGGGAGCACAGTTGCTGGGTAATCTGTATGTTTACGCTGGTAGTGAACACAAACACGAAGCTCAGACTCCGAAATCAATTGATATAAACTCACTTAAATAATAAAGAATGGAAGTAGTAAATGCATTAGGCAGACGTAAACGCGCCATAGCACGCGTGTTCGTAAGCGAAGGTACAGGAAAGATTACTATTAACAAGAGAGACCTTGCACAGTACTTTCCATCAACTATTCTTCAGTATGTAGTAAAACAGCCTTTGAACAAGCTGGAGGCTGCTGAAAAATATGATATCAAAGTAAACCTTTGTGGTGGTGGTTTTACAGGTCAGTCACAGGCTTTGCGTCTGGCTATCGCCCGTGCCCTGGTTAAAATCAACCCTGAAGACAAAACAGCTCTTCGTTCAGAAGGCTTCATGACACGTGACTCTCGTTCTGTAGAACGTAAGAAACCGGGTCAGCCGAAAGCACGTCGTAGATTCCAGTTCAGTAAACGTTAATATCCGGTTTTACTTGGAACTGGTTAAGAAGCGTTTAGTATCTAAACCAGCGGGACTCTACTTGGTAGCAGACTACCCGATGGTTGGTTGAGATAAACAAAAAAGAAAGTAAACGATTTAAAGAATAACAAAATGTCTAGAACTAATTTCGATACATTATTGGAAGCCGGTTGCCACTTCGGACACCTTAAAAGAAAGTGGAACCCTTCAATGGCTCCTTATATTTTCATGGAACGCAATGGTATCCATATCATTGACCTCCATAAAACAGTTGCTAAAGTAGATGAAGCTGCTGACGCACTGAAACAAATCGCAAAATCAGGTAAGAAAGTCCTGTTTGTTGCTACTAAGAAACAAGCTAAACAAGTAGTAGCTGAGAAAGCTGCTTCTGTAAATATGCCTTATGTAATCGAGCGTTGGCCGGGTGGTATGTTGACTAACTTCCCGACTATCCGTAAGGCTGTGAAGAAAATGGCTACTATCGATAAGTTGACCAACGATGGTACTTATTCAAACCTTTCCAAGAGAGAGGTTCTGCAAATCTCTCGTCAGCGTGCTAAATTGGAAAAGAACTTAGGTTCTATCGCTGATCTGACTCGTCTGCCGTCAGCACTGTTCGTTATCGACGTGTTGAAAGAAAACATTGCAGTTCGTGAAGCTAACCGTCTGGGTATTCCTGTATTTGCTATCGTTGATACAAACTCAGATCCTTCAAACGTGGATTTCGTGATCCCTGCAAATGATGACGCTACTAAGTCGGTAGAAGTAATTCTGGACGCTTGCTGCGGTGCTATCGCTGAAGGTCTGGAAGAAAGAAAAGCTGAGAAAGTAGATATGGAAACTGCCGGTGAAAATGCTCCTAAGGGTGCTGGTAAGAAGAAAAATACCAAAGCTCGTATGGATAAAGCCGAAGAAGAGGCTATCAATGCTGCTAAGGCTGCCGCCTTCTTGAAAGAAGACGAAGAAGCTTAATAGTATAAATTGAGAATTGAGAATTGAAAATTGGGAAAGGGGCAGGTTATGCTTTTAATTCTCGATTCTCAATTTTCAATTCTCAATTCTGTTTTAAAGATATTACTAACAATTAAAAAAATAAGGAATATTATGGCTGTAACTATGGCTGAGATAACCAAGCTTCGTAAGATTAGTGGAGCTGGTATGATGGATTGCAAGAACGCTTTGACTGAAGCAAACGGCGATATCGATAAAGCAATGGAAATTATCCGTAAAAAAGGACAGGCTGTCGCTGCAAAACGTTCTGATCGTGAGGCTGCCGAAGGTTGTGTGCTGGCAAAGAAAGATGGCGAATTCGCTGCTATCATCGCTTTGAAATGCGAAACAGACTTCGTTGCTAAGAATGCTGATTTCGTAGCTTTGACTCAAGCTATCCTGGATGCTGCTGTTGCCAACAGATGTAAGACTCTGGAAGAAGTAAAGGCGTTGCCTATGGGTAACGGTACTGTACAAGATGCTGTGACAGACCGTAGCGGTATCACGGGTGAGAAAATGGAATTGGATGGTTACAACGTGGTTGAAGGTGCTTATACTTCTATTTATAACCACCAGGGAAACAACCAGCTTTGTACTATCGTTGCTATGAATAAGGAAGCTGAAGCTGCCGCTCACGGAGTTGCCATGCAGATTGCCGCTATGAATCCTATTGCAATTGATGAAGCCGGTGTTCCTGAATCTGTAAAAGAAGCTGAAATACAGGTTGCTATTGACAAAACTAAGAAAGAACAAGTAGACAAGGCTGTTGAAGTTGCTTTGAAGAAGGCTGGTATCAACCCTGCACATGTGGATAGCGAAGAGCACATGGAAAGTAACAAGGCTAAGGCTGGATCACTGACGAAGATATTGCCAAGGCTAAAGAAATCATTGCTACTGTTTCTGCTGAAAAAGCTGCCAACTTGCCACAACAGATGATTGAAAACATTGCTAAAGGTCGTCTGGGTAAGTTCTTGAAGGAAGTTTGCTTGCTGAACCAGGAGGATATCATGGATGGTAAGAAGACTGTAAGAGAAGTGTTGAAGGAAGCTGATCCTGAATTGCAGATCGTTGCTTTCAAACGTTTCACTTTGCGTGCTGAATAAGATTTCCGCAATTATAGAAGGAAGGGACTGTGTGACAACAGTCCCTTTCTTTTTCCTGATTTATTTGGTCTGGGTATATCCTTCCGCTCTCAACAACTCGATGACCCGTTGCTTGAACTCTCCTTGGATAAGGATTTCCCCGTCTTTGACTGAACCGCCTACCCCACATTTGGTTTTCAACAATTTACCCAATTCTTTCAGGGCGTCTTCTGTGCCGATGAATCCGTTGATTAATGTCACAGTCTTGCCACCCCGCCCTTTCTTTTCTATATTGACGCGGAGCTTTTGTTGTTTTTTATCTAATGTTTCGGACTCTTCCTCTTCAACGTTTTCGTACTTGAAATCAGGATTTGTGGAATAAACCACATTCAAACGTTCTTTCCAATCGTTATTTTTCATGTGAATTTTGCTTAAATGAATACTCAAAGATAAGACTTTTTTTATACTCTACCCGTCAATGTAACAAATAAAAGTGTACTTTTGCAAATTACCTAATGATAATACCTAAAGAAAAAGATGGATATACGTATGCATAAATTCTCGGATAAAGTGCCTGAGCCGACTTTGCGCAGACTTCCGTGGTATCTTTCGAATGTGAAACTGATGAAAGAGCAGGGAGAAACGTATGTGTCTTCTACCCAAATATCCAGGCAAATCAACGTCGATGCTTCCCAGATAGCGAAAGATCTTTCTTATGTAAACATATCCGGCCGTACACGTGTGGGGTATGAGATTGATGCGTTGATAGAGGTGCTGGAGCGTTTTCTGGGATTTACCAAGATGCATAAAGCTTTCTTGTTTGGTGTCGGTAGTCTGGGAGGCGCTTTGTTGCGCGATTCGGGCCTGCATCATTTCGGATTGGAGATAGTAGGTGCGTTTGATATTAATCCCGAACTGGTAGGAAAGGAAATAAATGGAATTCCTATTTATCATTCGGATGAATTTGAAACAAAAATGAAGTCCTGTGATGTGAACATCGGGGTGCTGACAGTCCCCATTAATATAGCACAGGAGATAACAGATAAGATGATAGCGGGTGGCATTAAGGCGGTATGGAACTTTACGCCGTTTCGTATTCGTGTGCCGGAAAATATTGTGGTGCAGAATACATCGCTTTATGCCCATCTGGCTGTAATGTTTAACAGATTAAATGTAATTCAAGAATAATAATATGAAGATTATAGCCGTAGGAATGAACTACGTTGCACATTGCCACGAGTTGCATGCAGATGAAAATCTACCGGAAGAACCGGTTATTTTTATGAAACCGGATTCGGCTCTGCTGAAAGACAGCAAGCCGTTTTTTATTCCCGATTTCTCCCGGCAGGTGGATTATGAAACGGAGTTGGTGGTGCGTATTAATCGTTTGGGAAAGAATATTGCTCCGCGTTTTGCCAGTAGGTATTATGATGCGGTGACGGTAGGAATTGATTTTACGGCGCGTGATCTTCAGCGGCGGTTTCGGGAGGAAGGCAAGCCTTGGGAACTATGCAAAGGATTTGACAGCTCGGCTGCTATTGGTGATTTCGTGCCGGCAGACAGATTCAAGGATATACAGAATTTAGACTTTCATCTGGATATAGATGGGAAAACGGTGCAGAGAGGTAACACAGCGGATATGTTGTTCAAAGTGGATGAGATAATCGCGTACGTCAGCCGGTTCTTTACATTAAAGATTGGAGATTTGATCTATACAGGAACTCCTGTAGGGGTAGGTCCGGTCAGTATAGGACAGCATTTGGAGGGGTATCTGGAAGGTGAGAAATTATTAGATTTTTATGTAAGATGAAAATAAGGGTAGGATTCGGATTCGATGTGCACCAGTTGGTGGCAGGGCGTGAGTTATGGCTCGGAGGAATAAAATTGGAGCATGAATTGGGATTGCTGGGGCACTCGGATGCCGATGTATTGATTCATGCCATTTGCGACGCCTTGTTGGGAGCGGCCAATATGCGTGACATAGGTTATCATTTCCCTGATACTGCGGGAGAGTTCAAGAACATTGACAGCAAGATTTTGTTGGCTGAAACCGTGGATCTGATTGCGACGAAAGGGTATAAGGTGGGTAATGTGGATGCAACAATCTGTGCCGAGCGTCCCAAGTTGAAAGCACGGATTCCGGAAATGCAGTCGGTGCTTGCCCGTTTGATGAGGGTGGATGTGGATGATGTTTCCGTAAAGGCTACCACTACAGAGAAACTTGGGTTCACAGGCAGGGAGGAAGGTATTTCCGCTTACACCACTGTATTGATAGAGAAAGCGGAATGAGTTGGGTTATAGGATAAGCCCGGATGCCAGTAGTATTCCGAATAGCAGCATGTTGCGGGATGTTTCCCCCAGTATGCTGTTCAGTTCTTTTCCCTTGCTGATTTTTACCATTCTTTGCCATGCCATGAAGTGGGGCAGCAGATAAATTTGGGGCAGTAAGGCAGCCCAGATGTGCCCGGTCGGAATAAACAACAAGCAAAGCCATGCGGCGGTTAATCCCAAAAATAAGTATAACCGCTGTCCTGTCTTGGCTCCCCAGCGTACCACAATTGTTCTTTTTCCGCTTTTCGCATCCTGATCGCGGTCGCGGTAATTATTCACCATCAACAAGGTGTCTATAATCAGTCCGCAAGCCAGGGAAGCGAGAGTCACGTTCCAAGTCCAGTCACGACACATCACATAGTAGGTGCAGCCTACCGGTACAAACCCGAAAAAGACAATGACCAGTATGTCTCCCCATCCGTGATAAGCCAGCGGGTAAGGCCCTGCTGTATAAAGAAAGGCGAATAAGATGCATAAGATTCCGACGGGAATCATTTCAAATCCTCCATAAGCCAATAGGCATGCTCCTGTCAGGCAGGCTGCTGCTGTGGTCAGGGCGATTCCTTTCCTCATGGCGTCCAGTGTGATCCAGCCTTGTGCGCAGGCACGTTCGGGACCCAGACGGTCTTCCCGGTCGCTGCCTTTCAAGTAATCAAAGTAATCATTAATGAAGTTGGCGTCTATCTGCATCAGAAAAGCGAATAGAAAACAAAGCAATGCCGGTATCATCTGAAACCGGCCCTCTGCATAAGCCAGGGCACACCCCAGCAAAACCGGAGTGGCGGCTCCTGCCAGTGTCTTGGGACGGGCGGCCAGAAGCCATGCTTTTATTGAATTGACTTGAACTGTTCCCATGTCTTTTTATAATAAGGTTATGCAAAGATAAGACAATTAATTTCATATCTTTGTCTCCAAATAGAAAGGATTATGAAGAAACAGCTTCTTTTTCTGCTTTTGGCGGTTGTTTTATTGTCTTCTTGCGCTACAGCCACCTTGTCCGAGTTCCCGGGAGTAGGCCGTGTGAAGCGGTATGATTTTTATAGTTATGATCTTCCGCCGGCTTTCGACGGGTTCAGGATAGGGTTTGCTTCGGATTTTCATTATGAGAGCCGTTTGAAAAAAAACGATCTGAATAGTGTTGTGCGGGCATTAAAGTCTGTACATGCCGATGCTTTGCTGTTGGGTGGGGATTATCGTAGCAAGAAAGGTGGAAACCTGGACACTTTGTTCGCTGCGTTGAGCAGGGTTTATACACCTTACGGAACATTTGCCGTGATGGGGAATCATGATTATGACTATTGTTATTCTGAAGTAGTGGAGGCTATGCGGAAGAATCATGTGCGGTTGATGGAACACAACAGTTATAAGTTGATGAAAGACGGCCAGCATATTATAGTAAGCGGGGTGCGCAATCCGTTCGATTTGAAGAAAAACGGTGATTCTCCCTCCCAGCATTTCCCGGCGGATGACTTCGTGATATTACTCACCCATACACCGGATTATGCGGAAGATACGAATGTTTCGAATGCCAATCTGGTGTTGGCTGGACATACGCATGGCGGTCAGGTAAGTTTGTTCAAAAAGTATTCGCCGGTAAAACATTCCATCTATGGGAACCGTTTTCTCACTGGCTGGAAAGAAAACAGTCAAGGTACTCCCGTTATTATAACCAACGGGTTGGGAACCTCACGCATTGATGTCCGTTTGTTTACTCCCAGTGAAGTGGTCCTGGTGGTTTTGCATCGCGTTGAAAAATAGAAAAATTAGATTCGGTTGTTCGTCAATAACGTACAGGGTGTTCATTATCGGACACCCTTTTTTATTTGCTTGTGCTGATAATCAATATATTATCGTTGTGGCATGTACTTTGCATTTTATAAAATGAAGCAGTTCAATAAAAAATAGCAGAAATGCTGCAACGTTTTTAGAGTTGCTTGCGTCTAATAGATAAAGACACAAATAAACACGAGTTACAAACATTAAAATAAAACATTATGAAAACTACAATGATTACTAAAGCGATGATGGCAGTCCTTTTTGCAATGGCAAGTGTATTGACAGTGAATGCAGCCGAACCTGTTAAGGTTACCAATGAAGAGATGGAGAATGGCCGTGTATCAGCGAAGGTGGTTTATGAACAGGAGGGTACCTTTCTGACTCCGGAGTATCGTTTTGAGTTCAGATACAACGATAAGGGACAAATTGTTGAAAAGAAAAGTATGAAATGGAATGGTACGAGTTGGATGAATTATTATTGTATGAAAGTTGCGTACACAAACACAGAAGCGTATATTGATTATTCTTTGTGGAACAAGGATAAAAAAGCGTTTGTCCTTACTCAGAAATATGTATATACGTTGGATGAAGCCGGGAAGTTTCTGGCATGGCACTCCTACAAAAAGGAAATGACCGGGTGGGAGTTGAACGGATTGATAAATAATGAAGTATTGTTGGCAAAACGTTAAAGGAGTGCGTCCTTTGAATTTTAGATTAAATAATTGATGTGTTTTTTCCCTGGGGAGCTATGGCTGTGTCTTCCCGGGGATTTTTTTAGTCTGTCTTTTCCCTTATTGATGCAATCACACTACGCCTTAAAATTATAATTAAACAGGTCTCTTGTAAATTCATCAGACGGCAAAGGTAAATTTAGATCGCTTCTTAGGATTTCTTCAGCCGCTCGTACACCGCCGGATGCAGGAAATATCGTACATCCCGCCCTTCGGCCAGCGCCTGTCTGATAAAAGTGGAGCTGATTTCCAAGAGCGGAGTATCGACTAATTGTACGGAAGAGGGAAGAGTGCCCGGATCAATCATGAAGCCCGGACGGGGATAGACCATTACTTGGTGATTCTTTAAAATCTCCTCAGCCTTGTACCAACGGGGGAAAAGATGCCAATTGTCTGCTCCGATGATAAGAATGAATTCCCTGTCGGGATAGGCTTTCTGTAAAGCATCCAAGGTATGTATGGTATAGGAGGGACGGGGAAGATGAAATTCGAAGTCGGAAGCCCGGAATTTGGGATAATCCGCAATGGCCAGTTTTACCAGTTCCAATCGCAGATTATCATCCCATAAATCCGTCTGTCGCTTTAATGGATTGTGAGGAGAGACCAAGAACCATAGTTCGTCCAGCCCGCTATATTCACACAGGTAGTTGGCAAGTGCCAGATGCCCTATGTGGACAGGATTGAACGAACCACCAAAAATGCCGGTCTTTATCTTATACTTTTCCATTTATTGTAATTCCATACTTGTCCTACAGTGACGATGCCCATGGCTATGGCAATAATGTATTGTTCCATTACCATAGCGATGATGCCCACTGCAAAAGCTATGATGCCGATGAGGATACAAAGTATCAACATTCTTCGAGCCAGTTTTTTCGGATCTTTGATCATCATCTTATTTTTTTATAAAATCTTGAATAACTTTCAGCGCTTCCGCTTTTGCTTTCTCCAAATCATCATTTACTATCACAGTGTCGAATTTATCGGCAAACCCCAATTCGAATTCCGCTTTTGCCACCCGGCTTTCAATCACTTCGGGGGCATCGGTGCCGCGACCTGTCAGACGCTTACGGAGCTCTTCCACACTGGGGGGTTGGATGAAAACAGACAGTGCACGGTCTCCATAGTATTTTTTGATATTACATCCGCCCACTACATCAACGTCAAAAACCACATTCTGTCCGGCTTCCAGTTGTTTTTCCACCTGTGCTTTCAGCGTTCCGTAGAAACGGTTTTCATACACTTCCTCATATTCCAGAAACTCGTCATTGGCAATGCGTTGCTTGAATTCTTCCGGAGATAGGAAAAAATATTCCACACCATGCCGCTCTTCTCCGCGGGGAGGACGGCTGGTGGCGGAAATAGAGAAGGACAGATTCAGGTTTTGTGTCAACAGATAGTTGATAATGGTTGATTTGCCTGAACCCGAAGGGGCTGAAAAAATGATAAGTTTTCCTGTTGCCATATTTTATTCTTTTATGAAAAATCGCCCGGTGTGTGGGACGGTTACATTACGTTTAATACCTGCTCTTTGATCTGTTCCAATTCATCCTTCATCTGTACCACGATATTCTGCATCTCGGCATGATTGGATTTGCTGCCGGTGGTATTGATCTCGCGCCCCATTTCCTGTGCTATGAAACCAAGCTTTTTCCCTTGGCCGTGACCACCGGCCATGGTTTCACGGAAATATTTCAAATGGTTGGCAAGACGTTGCTTTTCTTCGTTGATATCCAGTTTCTCAATGTAATAGATCAATTCCTGTTCCAGACGGTTCTTGTCATAATCCACATTGATGGTTTTCTCTAATGCATCCGTAATGCGCTCACGTATCTTGGCTACACGTTCTGTTTCGTAGGGTTCGATGGATTTCAACAAACTCTCAATGTTGTCTATCTTTTCGTTGAATTTCTTTTCCAGGGCGGCACCTTCCTGCTTGCGGAAATCCACCAAATGGCTGATGGCCTCTTCCACTACCTGGCGGACTACTTCCCATTCTTCTTCCGAAAGTTCCTGAACATCGACTTTGGTCAGTACATCGGGCATCCGCAGAAGAGTTGCGAACCAATCTTCGGGCATCGGTATATGGGTGGTTTCGGAGATGGCCTTTATCTGATTGTAGTAGTTTTCTACAAGGGCGGCGTTGATGGGAGTGGCTGTGTCCGAAACGTCTTTCTCTACCCACAGGCTGAAATCAACTTTGCCGCGCTCCAGTGATTTGGAAACCATATTGCGGATTTCTATCTCTTTCTCACGGTATAAAGGAGCGATCCGTGTCGATAAGTCCATTGCTTTACTGTTCAGAGACTTGATCTCTACGTTAATTTTCTTTTCTCCGAATATAGCGGTTGCTTTACCGTATCCGGTCATTGACTGTATCATAACTAATATGTTTTTTTGCAAAAGTAATCTTTTTATGGAAATGAAGTATAAATAAAAGTGTATATTTGCAGATTATATTATATAAGTAGAGCATTATGTCGTGTATTTTGCATATTGAAACTTCAACAGAGGCCTGCTCTGTTGCCGTCAGCGAGGATGGATTGGCGGTGTTTTCCAAAGAAGATTTGAAAGGACCTTCACACGCCGTGCAGCTGGGCGTATTCGTAGATGAGGCTTTATCGTTTGTCGACAGTCGTGGTATGCCGTTGGATGCAGTGGCTGTGAGCTGCGGGCCTGGTTCGTACACGGGTCTGCGCATTGGCGTTTCTATGGCGAAGGGCATTTGCTATGGACGTAATCTGCCGCTTATCGGACTTCCTACCTTGGAGGTATTGTGTGTGCCGGTGTTGCTGCATCATGATTTACCCGAGGATGCGTTGCTCTGCCCTATGATAGACGCACGTCGCATGGAGGTATATGCGGCTGTTTATGACCGTGCGTTGAATGTGAAAAGAGAAATAGCCGCCGATATTGTTGATGAGCATTCTTATTTGGAGTTTCTGAATGAACACCCGGTTTATTTCTTTGGCAACGGGGCTGCCAAATGCCGTGAGAAAATTACTCATCCCCATGCTCATTTCATTGATGATATCCGTCCGTTGGGCAAATGGATGTTCCCATTGGCGGAAAAGGAAATGATAAGACAGAACTTTAAGGATGTGGCTTATTTTGAGCCTTTCTATCTGAAAGAGTTTGTAGCTTCCAAACCCAAAAAGCTTTTGTAATATCCAATGGACAAATTAGTGCATAAATTATAAATTTTAGATATATATGGAGTATAATACTCAACAACGAACTTTACCCCTTCCCGAATATGGTAGAAGTGTGCAGAACATGGTGGATCATGCCTTGACTATCGAGGATAGAGCTGAGCGCCAGCGTTGTGCGAACACGATTATTAATATTATGGGCGGTATGTTCCCGCATTTGCGGGATGTGCCTGATTTCAAGCATAAACTATGGGATCATCTGGCTATTATGGCCGGTTTTAAACTGGATATTGATTATCCGTATGAGATTGTGAAGAAAGAAAATCTGGAGGTAAAACCCGATATGTTGCCTTATCCGCATAATGGGATCCGCTACCGTCATTATGGCCGTATTCTGGAGAACATGATTAAAAAGGCGGTGGACTATCCGGAAGGTGAGGAAAAGAAGCAGCTGATCAGTCTGATCGCAAACCACATGAAGAAATGCTTCCTTAACTGGAATAAAGACGGGGTGGAAGACCAGAAGATTCTGGACGACCTTCGTGATTATTCTAAGGGGGCGATCAATCTGAACCCTGAAGATCTGCGTTTGAATGAGCAGCAACGGGTTTATGTTCCACGCAGGCCGCAACAGAACAACAATCAGCGCAGACCGCAACAAAACAACAATCAAAGAAAGAAATATTAATTCCTAAAAACTGATACCATGGCTTCGTTTGTAATTGAAGGAGGACATAAATTGCACGGTGAGATATACCCGCAAGGTGCTAAAAATGAAGTGCTGCAGATTCTTTGTGCCACTTTGCTGACTTCGGAAGAAGTGACAGTGACTAATATTCCGGATATTCTGGACGTGAACAACTTGATCCAGTTGTTACGTGATATGGGGGTCAAGGTGTCGAAAACAGGAATTGATTCGTATGCGTTTAAGGCTGACACGGTGGATTTGAACTATCTGGAGAGTGATGAATTCTTAAAGAAATGTTCCAGCCTGCGGGGATCGGTCATGTTGGTTGGCCCGTTGGTGGCCCGCTTCGGCAAGGCTTTGATTTCAAAGCCGGGCGGTGATAAGATTGGCCGTCGTCGTCTGGACACTCACTTTATCGGCATACAGAAGCTGGGGGCTTGCTTTAATTATGATGAGGAGCGAAGTATTTTCAGCATTTGTGCGGATCATTTGGAAGGCACTGATATGTTGCTGGATGAGGCTTCTGTCACCGGTACGGCTAATATCGTGATGGCTTCCGTCCTGGCAAAGGGCAAGACGACCATTTACAACGCTGCCTGTGAACCTTATTTACAGCAGCTTTGCCGCATGTTGAACGGCATGGGGGCGAAGATTACCGGTATTGCATCCAACTTGCTCACTATTGAAGGAGTGGAAAGCCTGCATGGTTGCAGTCATCGGGTATTGCCCGATATGATTGAAGTGGGCAGTTTCATCGGAATGGCTGCCATGACAGGAAGCGAGCTGACCATCAAGAATGTATCGCATGAAAATCTGGGTATTATCCCGGAGAGTTTCCGTCGTTTAGGAATCAGGGTGGAACAGCGGGAGATGATCTCTTTATCCCCGAGCAGGAACATTATCAGATAGAGTCGTTTATTGACGGTTCCATTATGACCATAGCGGACGCTCCCTGGCCAGGCTGACTCCCGACCTGCTCAGTGTGGTGCTGGTGGTGGCTACCCAAGCGAAGGGCAGCGTGCTGATTCATCAGAAGATGTTTGAAAGCCGCCTGTTCTTTGTGGACAAGCTCATAGATATGGGAGCGCAGATTATATTATGTGATCCTCATCGTGCTGTTGTGATAGGGCATGACCGTAATTTCCAGCTTCGTGCCGGAAATATGACTTCGCCCGATATCCGTGCCGGTATCGCTTTGCTGATAGCGGCAATGAGTGCCGATGGTACCAGCCGCATACACAATATAGAGCAGATAGACCGGGGATATCAGAATATAGACCAGCGTTTGAATGCGCTTGGCGCACGCATTACTAGAATTTAGAGAATCATGATTAAGAAAGATGAAGTTTTCAAGATTGGTATATTCAACAAACCGCATGGAGTGAAAGGAGAAATCTCATTCACTTTTACCGATGATATTTTTGACCGTGCGGAATGTGAGTATCTGGTCTGTCTGTTGGATGGTATATTTGTGCCTTTTTTTATTGAAGAGTACCGTTTTCGTTCGGATACTACCGCTTTGGTAAAGCTGGAGGGGGTGGATACCTCAGAAAAGGCCCGTATGTTTACGAATGTAGAGGTTTATTTCCCCAAGAAATATGCCGATGAGGAGGAAGATTCGGAGGATATACCTACCTGGAACTATTTTATTGGTTTTAAGGTGGAGGATGTGAATCATGGTGGGTTAGGCGAGATTGTGGCGGTGGATGACAGTACGATGAATGTCCTTTTTTCCATTGAGAAAGACGGTGAGGAACTTTTGTTGCCTGCCCACGAGGAATTTATCATCCAATTGGATAAGAAAAAGCGTTTGCTGACGGTCGAAGTACCTGATGGCTTGATATAAATAGAGAAGGTGCGCGCGATGAAGAAAAAAGGAAAGAAAGCGTTTTGGCATAATTTCAAGTTTAAGTATAAACTGACGATAACCAATGAAAACACGTTGGAGGAGATTGTGGAATTGCACGTTTCCAAGCTCAATGGTGTGTCTGTATTGCTGTCTGCCGTAACGGTAATTTTCCTGATTTCGGCAACTATCATTGTATTTACTCCTTTACGTAACTATTTGCCGGGATATATGAACAGTGAGGTGCGTGCGCAGGTAGTGACCAACGCTCTGCGGGCTGATTCATTGCAGCAAGTAGTGACACGGCAGAATATGTATATCATGAATATTCAGGATATATTTAGTGGAAAAGTAAAAGCGGATACGGTTCAGTCTATTGACTCTCTGACTATTCTTCGTTCTGATTCTTTGATGGAGCGCACCAGACAGGAAGAAGAGTTCCGCAAGCAGTATGAAGAATCGGAACGGTATAATCTGACGGCCGTTAATGATAATAATGCCGCTTCCGGATTGATATTTTATCGTCCCACACGTGGCATGATGTCATCAAATTTTAATTCAGAGAACAGGCATTACGGAGTGGACATTGCTGCCAACCCTAACGAAAGTGTGCTGGCGACATTGGATGGGACAGTGATTCTGGCTACTTACACAGCAGAAACTGGTTATGTCATTCAGATACAGCACGGACAGGATTTTGTGTCGGTGTATAAACATTGTGGTTCGTTATTAAAGAAAGAAGGCGATCCGGTGAAAGGTGGTGAAGCTATTGCACTGGTAGGAAACACCGGCGAGAAGACTACCGGTCCTCATCTGCATTTCGAATTGTGGCACAAGGGACGTGCGATTGATCCCTCAAAATACATTGTATTTTAACAACATTATGAAAAAACAAATAGCGATATTAGGTTCTACCGGCTCTATCGGTACACAGGCTTTACAGGTAATAGAGGAGCATCCTGATTTATACGAGGTCTATGCACTGACTGCCAATAACAGCGTCGGTTTATTAATAGAACAAGCCCGGAAGTTCATGCCTGAGGCGGTGGTGATAGCCAATGAGGAGAAATATCTTCAACTGAAGGAGGCGTTGAGCGATCTGCCTGTCAAGGTCTATGCGGGAGCGGATGCGCTCTCTCAGATTGTGGAATCACAACCTATTGACATTGTTCTGGCTTCTATGGTAGGCTATGCCGGGTTGCGTCCTACTATAAATGCGATAAAGGCAGGTAAAGCTATTGCTTTGGCTAATAAAGAGACACTGGTTGTGGCCGGCGAGTTGATTAATGCGTTGGCAAATCAGTATCATACAGCTGTACTTCCCGTGGATTCGGAACATTCGGCTATCTTCCAGTGCTTGGAAATAAATAACCGGTTGGAGAAAGTGATATTGACAGCTTCGGGAGGACCGTTCCGTACTTATACTATGGAGCAGTTGCAGACAGTGACCAAGGCACAAGCTTTGAAGCATCCCAATTGGGAGATGGGAGCGAAGATAACCATTGATTCGGCTTCCATGATGAACAAGGGGTTTGAAGTGATTGAGGCTAAATGGTTGTTCGGAATGCGTCCGGAGCAGATTGAGGTGGTGGTACATCCACAGTCTGTCATTCATTCCATGGTGCAGTTTGAGGATGGGGCTGTGAAAGCACAATTGGGCATGCCCGATATGCGTCTGCCTATTCAATATGCTTTTTCGTATCCGGAGCGTGTGAAATCTTCTTTTGAACGGTTGGATTTCGCCCGTATAACAGACCTGACTTTCGAACAGCCTGATACCAGACGCTTCCGTAATCTGGCGTTGGCATACGAAGCTTTGTATCAGGCCGGAAATATGCCCTGCATAGTGAATGCGGCTAATGAAGTGGTGGTGGATGCTTTTCTGAAAGACAAGATATCTTTCCTGGGTATGAGTGATGTCATAGAACAGACGATGGGCAAAGTCGCTTATATCAAGGAACCGACTTATGAAGACTATGTGGCTACTGATGCTGAAGCCCGTAGGATGGCGTCATCCCTTTTGCCATCTTAAGCGATAGCTGGCAAAGAATTATGTTAATTATAAATTATAAAATAGTAAATAGCTAGATGGAAACATTTTTGATTCGTGCCCTTCAACTGATAATGAGCCTTTCGTTATTGGTCATTATTCATGAGGGAGGACATTTCCTTTTTTCACGTCTTTTTAAAGTAAGAGTAGAGAAGTTCTACATATTTTTTGATCCGTGGTTTTCTTTGTTCAAATTCAAGCCGAAGAACAGTGATACGGAATATGGTATCGGATGGGTGCCTTTGGGAGGGTATGTGAAGATCTCGGGATGATAGATGAGTCTATGGATACCGAGCAGATGAAACAACCTGCCAACCTTGGGAATTCCGTTCAAAACCGGCCTGGCAGCGCTTGCTTATCATGGTGGGTGGTGTCTTGATGAATTTCTTGTTGGCTATTTTCATCTATTCCATGATTTTATTTCATTGGGGGGATTCCTTTGTCTCGTTGCAAGATATGACATACGGGATGAAGTTCAACGAGCGTGCTCAGGAAATAGGTTTCCGTGACGGTGATATCCTTCTTCGTGCAGACGAGAAACCATTGGAACGTTTCGGGATGGATATGCTTCGCGATATAACCGAGGCGCGTGTCGTGACAGTATTGCGTGATGGTAAGGAAACAGATGTATATATGCCTGAGATCAGCCTGCTGGATATAGCAAAGGACGATCCGATGTTTGTTACCGCTCTGACTCCTAATGTGGTTGATTCGGTGATACCGGGGGGGGGCTGGATAAGGCCGGCATACAGAAAGGAGACAGTCTGATCGCTGTCAACGGCGAGATGCTGAATTCATGGAATGCATTGGTGGAAAAACTGGATAAAATGCAGGCTGCAGCGGAAGCTGCAGGAGATAAAAGTGCTGTTATGCAAATGGTCTATTCGCGTGGCGGATTGCGCGATACAGCTACCGTGCGTACGGACTCGCTGTTCAGAGTGGGGGCGATATTTTCTTCATTGGCTGATTATAAAGAAACAATCCGTGAATATGGGTTCTTTGAATCTTTCCCCGCAGGAGTGCGATTAGGGGTGAATACATTGAAAGGATACGTGAACGATATGAAATATGTGTTCACCAAAGAAGGGGCCAAGAGCGTAGGTGGTTTTGGAACGATAGGAAGCATTTTCCCGAAAGTATGGGATTGGCATCGTTTTTGGGAAATGACTGCTTTTCTGTCAATCATCCTTGCGTTTATGAATATTCTGCCTATTCCGGCATTGGATGGCGGACATGTGCTGTTCCTGCTTTATGAAATTATAGCCCGTCGTAAGCCGAGTGACAAATTTATGGAATATGCGCAGATGGTCGGTATGTTTCTGTTGTTTGCCTTGCTCATCTGGGCGAATTTCAATGATATCATGCGATTCTTGTTCTAGGTTTGCACTACAGAAAAGGATACGGCATTTTTTGTAAAGTGCAGATAGAAACGGATTTCCGCAAAGATTGAATCAATCGTCTTTGCGGAAATTTGCGTTTATTATATTGTTTCTCTTCTGTGGTGAAAAAAAGACATAAAAAAAAGAGCGAAAGTTCTTATCAAACCCGCTCACATCCTGAAGAACCCCCCTCCATAAATGGGGTTCTTTTCATCTTTCTCGTCTCAGTTGTGTTATCCTCTTCTTGTACCTAAAAAAACAACTCTTTTAATACCTATTAAACTAATCTCCTGAAAACTTTCTTTTTCTAATTACCTTAAATCTTACTACTAATACCTTTCTAATTCAATCTTTTTTTACCTAAATCTAATACCTTGATTAAAATCTTTACCTTAATACTTAATACCTAATTTTGTTCTTTTCTTTATTAACTTAATATTTGGTTTCACAACCACATTGCAAAGGTACGGCTTTTCTTGATATTAGCAAGTGAATAGATGCTGAAAAACATAAAAAAGGCTGAATTCATGATATATATCAAGAAAACGCCCTTTTTTGTTCCTTTTTTGTGTTATCGCACACGGATGATGCGCTGGTTGCTGCTTCCCCGAAATTCCAGATAAGGGGAGTATAAATCAGGTTCGAACCGCCCGTCTACTATGACATCCACATAATCCAGTATTGGTTTTAACATTTCATCGTTTTGTATCTGTTCAAACGTATATCCTGTATAGCACCAGATGTTTTGTCCGGTAGCTTCTTTGATCTGTTTGATCAATGCCAGGAAGTCTTGGGGATGGTAAAGTGGGTCTCCACCGGAGAAGGTAATGCCATCCAGCAATGGATTGGCGTTTATTTCGCAGATTATTCTTTCTACTTTTTCCGGTGTGAGCGGAGTGCCTGCCGATGGGTTCCAGGATTCGGGATTCTGGCAACCGTGACAGTGGTGACGGCATCCGGCCAGATAGATGGAATAACGGATGCCTTCACCATCGACTATTGTTTCAGGATAGGTAAATAACAAGTTCATGCTGATTATCCATGTTTTACCCGGTCGCGCTCTTCGGCACGCTTGGCTGAGTTCCAAGTGCTGAGGTCGCCTGTCAAATAGCCGGTAATGCGACGCATACGCATTATATTCTCGCTTTGGCAAACAGGGCACTTGTCATAAATGACTCCTTTGTAACCGCAGGCTTGGCAAGTGTCAACGGGATGGTTGATAGAGCCGTAGCCAATGCCTTCGTCATGCATTACTTTTACAATTTTGGTTATGGCTTTTACATTTTTCTGGGCTTCTCCGTCCAGTTCCACGTAGGTGATGTGCCCTCCGCGGGTAATGGCGTGGAAAGGAGCTTCCCGTTTTATCTTTTCGGTAATGGTGATGGGTTCTTTTACATCTACGTGGAAAGAGTTTACATAATAGTCATTATCCGTCACTCCGGGAATGATGCCATATTTACGGCGGTCCATACGGGTGAAGCGTCCGGACAGTCCTTCGGCGGGGGTGGCGAGTACGGAGAAATTCAATTGATATTTCTGTTTGTATTCGTCTGCCACCTTGTTTATTTCTGTAACGGCTTCGAATAATGTGTCCCATGCTTTCTGGCTATGTGCGTGCCCTTCTCCATAAAGAGCCATCATGGCATTGTGTCCGCCTATGAAACCTATGCCCAAGGTGCCTTGGCGTAATACATCTCCCACTTGGTCATTGGGGGAAAGTTTTCCTCCGCCTTTCCACACATCATTTCCCATCATGAATGGGAATTGGCGTGCCAGGGCTGTACGTTGATACTGGTAGCGTGCATACAGTTGTTCGGCGATCAGTCCGGACAAAGCATGTACACTTTCTATGAAGATTTCTTTCGCTTTTCTTTCTATGGCTTCTTTCTTGCCTGATTCTTCCAGACTTTCCGCCTTGATGCGTGCTTCGATGGCCAGCCGGGGCATATTCATGGTGGTGAATGACAGATTCCCGCGTCCTAATGAGCCTTTCTCGCCTGCTACATTCTCGTAAACACGGGTACGGCATCCCATAGTCGCCAGTTCATAGCGGTAACGTTTGGGGTCATTGATGTCCCATTTCTCATTTTTATTATAAGGAGTATCCAAAAACATGAAATTGGGGAATAGGGCTTTGGCGGTGGTGCGGCAAGCTTTCAGGAACAAGTCGAAATTGGGAGCCTGGAATTCCATTTTGCCTTCCAGTGCCGCTTCAAAGTTCTCCATGGCTTTTTTGTAATCCTCTTCGGAGTAAGATACACCGTCTTTGATCTTGAATATCTGTATGGGGAAGACGGGGACTTCGCCACGGGTACCCAGACCTTCGATGGTGGCTTTCAGCAGTTCCTCTATGACCATGCGCCCTTCGGGGGAGGTGTCTGTTCCATAATTGATGGAGCTGAACACCACTTGATTCCCACCTCGCGAATGCATGGTGTTCAGGTTGTGGATGAATCCTTCCATGGCCTGATGTGTATCTTTGCGTGTCATGGCATACGCTTTCTCTTCAATTTTCTTGAGGGCTTCTGTTCCGGGTTCTTTTCCTTCTACTTCTATATAAAATTCGGTTAAAGTTTTCAGATGTTTGCGGAATGTCTTCCGTACCCCTTCCGCCATAAAGAAGTCGAAAGCGGGAATAGCCTGACCGCCGTGCTGCTCGTTCTGATTTGTCTGGAATATGATAGTGGCCAGAGTGGCATAACTTTGAATAGACTGGGGGGTGCGGATACTTCCGTTCTTGGTGCGGAAGCCGCGCTCGAACAGATCTTCCAGATCATATTGGATACAAGTGGTAGTCTTGGTGGGATAGTAATCCAGGTCATGTATATGTATGTCGCCCAATTGATGTGCTTCGGCATATTTTTTAGGCAACAGATATTTATAGGTATAGTCTTTTGTAACTTCCGAGGCAAAAGTCATCATCTGTCCGGCGGGAGTATGGCTGGACATATTGGCATTGCTCAGGTTGACATCATTCTTGTCAATGGCTACGATGCCGTCCATGATGTGCTTCATTTGCGTTTTACGGTCGCGTTCCGTATTCCGCCATTCGCGATAAATGATGTATTTCTTGGCCACTTCGGGACGTACTTTCATCAGTTCCTTTTCTACCAGGTCCTGAATCTCTTCCACACTGATGGTTGGAGATGCAAAATTGCTGATAACCCGCATGGTGATTTCAGCAATCAGTTTGTCCTCATTGTCAATTCCGGAGGCATGGAATGCCTTGCCGATTGCATTTTTAATTTTACTGATGGAAAAGTCTTCCCGCTTTCCATCCCGCTTGATAATACAAATCTCAGCGTAATTCATTGTTGGAAAAATTAATTGTTAATAAAAAAAACTTGGCTGTCCTTTCAGGCAGGTTTTCTGACTTATCTCTCCCTTGAAACGCCTTCCCGCAAATTGTTTTGTAGTGCATATTGTTTCAGCTCAATGAGAATTACAGCAGCGGGTACTGTTGCTGATTTTCACGGCATTCCCTCTTAGAAGTGGTTAACTTCACCTTGTCGGACGGTTGCAAAGGTATAACTTTTTGGGAAACTTTCTGTTTAAAAAATGAATAAAAGTTTTCCAACACGGATAACTTGTTGAAGATGGGAAGGTTATAAAATGTACCATAATGCCATCATGTGGCAGATCGTTCCTCCCAATACAAACAGATGGAAAACGGAGTGCATATAAGGCAATTTGGGGAAGGAATAAAAGACAGCGCCAGTGATGTAAGACACTCCTTCGCCGATCAGCCAATAAATGAAAACAGGAGGTACATGTTGGCAGAGAGGCTTGAAACCTACAAAAATGCTGCATCCCATGGCTATATAACAAAGAGTTTCCAGGTTGCTGTGCTCTTTCAGGTTACCAAAACATAGAATGATTCCGGCAAGAGCACACAACCATACGAAACTAAGGATTCCCCATCCCCAACCACCAACTTCCCGTAAGACTGTCAGCATGATGGGAGAATAGCTTCCTGCGATATGCAGATAAATCGAAGCATGATCGAATTTGCGTAACACCTCGCGGTGAGGGGACGGCTTACTGGCATGATACCAGGTGGAGCTGATATAGGACGACAGCATACCGAATAGATAAAGCCACATGCCGCCTGCTGCCCACGCGTTGCCGCTTTTCATGGCGGCAAGCAGCAGATAACCGCCTCCGATGATACCTATCAGGATACCAGCACCGTGCGACAGGGTATTGGCCCATTCCTCTCCTTGGGTATAGTGTATAGCCAATTTCCTATAAGTTTTTCGGGGTTAATCCCATGTCTTTCGCTTTCTTCAGCATGTATTCTAAAGCAGCGTCATGTTCATTAGGAATGATGCCATCCAGTATGGCGTCCTTGATGGAACTTTTCAGACTGCCTATCTCGCGGCAGGGCTGCAGGTCGAATATCCGCATGATTTCTTCTCCGTCCACCGGAGGTTGGAAGTTGCGTATCCGGTCTTTTTCCTCCAGGTCTTTCAGCTTCTGGCGTACCAGTTTGAAGTTGTCCAGGAATTTTTGTTTTCGTGCTTCATTTTTTGACGTGATGTCCGCTTCGCACAGCATCATCAGGTCGTCAATGTCATTCCCGGCTTCAAAAAGCAGACGCCGAACGGCGGAATCGGTCACCACATCATCTGCGATAACAATGGGGCGCATGTGCAGGCTGACCAGTTTCTGGACATATTTCATTTTCTCGTTCATGGGCAGTTTCATCTTGCGGAAGATGTCCGGAATCATTTTTTCACCGATGAAGTTATGGTTATGGAAAGTCCAGCCTATGCGCGGCTCCCAGCGTTTGGTGCGTGGTTTGCCTATGTCATGCAACAGCGTGGCCCAACGCAGCCATAGGTTGTCGGTATGTTTGGAGATATTGTCCACAACTTCCAGGGTATGATAGAAGTTGTCCTTATGGGCACGCCCGTTCCGGGTTTCCACTCCTTGCAGCGCCACCAGTTCGGGAAAAATCAAAGGCAGCAGTCCGCAGCGGTCCAGCTCTATAAAGCCTTTGGACGGTATGGGGGCGAGCAGGATCTTGTTCAGCTCGTCGGCGATGCGCTCTTTGGAGATAATATGAATGCGTTCCTTGTTGCGTGACAGTGCTTCGAAAGTGGTGTCGTCAATATAGAAATTCAGTTGTGTGGCAAACCGGACACAACGCATCATGCGGAGCGGGTCGTCACTGAAAGTAATGTCCGGGTCCAGTGGCGTGCGGATGGTTCTCTCTTTCAAATCGTCCAGACCGTTAAAAGGGTCTACCAACTCACCGAAACGTGCTTTGTTCAGACACACCGCCATGGCGTTGATCGTGAAATCGCGTCGGTTCTGGTCATCCTCCAAGGTGCCGTCTTCTACTACGGGCTTGCGGCTGTCATGGCTGTACGACTCCTTGCGGGCGCCGACAAACTCCACTTCCGTATCATGGTATTTAACTTGTGCCGTGCCGAAGTTTTTAAAAACAGAAACGTGTGCTCCGCGCCCCAGCTTCTTGCCGAAGGCCTGTGCCATTTCAATTCCGCTTCCTACCACTACGACATCTATATCCTTCGAGGGGCGTTCCAGAAATATATCTCGTACATAACCTCCTACAACGTAACATTCCAATCCCAATTCGTCTGCCGTCTCGGAGATTAACTTGAATATCTTATTATTAAAATGTTCTTTTAGTTCCATATTCATCTTAAAGAGGGGCAAATTTACGATTTTTTGCGCAGGATAAGGAGAAATCACGCAATTAAATTGTATTTTTGCCTGCATATAAAACGATCAAGTACATGAAAAAGATAGGATTAGTAGCATTATTTGCCTTGTTGCTGGCCGGTTGCGATGATGGCGGCGAGAAGAAAGCGCAAGAAAATTTGCGTAAGGCTGAGGCGGCGTTGGAAAAAGAGAACTTTAATGAGGCCAAATTGCAGATAGACAGTATCCGTATCCTTTATCCGAAAGCGTTTGAAGCCAGGAAACAGGGAGTCAAGCTGATGCAGCAGGTGGATTTGAAAGAGCAGCAGAAGAGTCTGGTTTACCTGGACAGCATGATGGTGGTGAAACAAGCTCAGCTGGATTCTGTCAAAGGTAATTTTGTTCTTGAGAAAGATACTGCCTATCAGGAGGTGGGTAATTATTTTTATCCTACCCAGACGGTAGAGAAGAACGTAGGCCGTTCATTCTTGCGCGGACAAGTGAACGAGCAGGGGGAAATGTCCCTTACCTCTATTTATTGTGCAGGCGGCACTTTGCATCACACGGCGGTGAAAGTGAGTGCGGGGGATACTTTTGCCGAGACTCCCGCTTCGAAAGACAGTTATGAAACCACTGACTTGGGCCGTGCAATCGAGAAGGCCGATTACAAGATGGGGGAAGACGGCGGCGTCATCGCTTTTATTGTGGCTAATAAAGATAAGAATATCCAAGTTCAGTTTATCGGAGACCGTACTTACAAGACGGCCATGCAGCCCAATGACCGTAAGGCGATTGCGGAATTGACGGAACTGGCGCGCATCCTGTCCGGCATGGAGCAGATCCGTAAAGATAAGAAAGAAGCGAACTTGAAAATAGAGTTCGTGACTCGCAAAATGCAGGAACAGAAGGAAGAGAAATGATGTGAATCGGAACACAAACAAAGCGGATTTTGAAGAGATATCCCAAAGTCCGCATTGTCCGTGTCCCTTGTTTTATGTGCAGCCCTTACAATCGTTTCAGTGCCAGCTTGATCACTTTCTCCACCGGGGCGGCAGGCTCCTCTTTCAGTATGGCGGCCACTACCTTTTGTGATGCGGCCTGTGCGAATCCCAGCATGGTGAGTGCGGCGACAGCCTCGTCGTGAATTTCGGTATTGGCCGGGTTGGCGAACATTTCGCTGTTCACAGTCTCCATGCCCGAAGTGGCGATCTTGTCCTTTAAGTCCACGATGATGCGTTGGGCAGTTTTCAGGCCGATGCCTTTTACCGTTTTCAATAACTTGTCATTGCTGGAACTGATGACTCCGCACAGTTCGGAAGGGGATAAAGCCGACAGAATCATACGTGCCGTGTTGCCGCCGATGCCCGATACGGAAATCAGTAACAAAAATAACTCCCGTTCCTGTTTGGTCGAGAATCCGTAGAGTACGTAGCGTCTTCCCGGATCGCTTCATAAATATATAGTTTCGTATTGCTCTGATTCTGAATGGCCGAATACGTATTCAATGAGATATTGATGCCATATCCCATTCCGTTACAATCTAAAACTACCATTGCCGGAGTGATCTCCGCAATATCTCCTTTAATATATTCTATCATGGTTGTCTCCTTTGAAATTTTACAGTTCTTTGCAAAAATAGGACATCTATCTTTTAAATTATAAGTTCGGCAAGAATATTTTTAAATTATTAGGCCGGAGTAAACAAAAAAACGAGGCAAAATGTTTATTTTTGCAGCCAATTAACAGATAATAGTAAACTAAACCCAATAAAAGATGAGAAAAATAAGAGCGGCCGTGGTTGGATACGGTAACATTGGTCAGTATGTAGTGGAGGCTTTGGAAGCTGCTCCCGATTTTGAGATTGCAGGTATCGTCCGTCGTAGCGGTGCGGAAAACAAACCTGCCGAGTTGGAAGCATACGCTGTTGTGAAAGATATAAAGGAATTGAAAGATGTGGATGTGGCTGTGCTGGCTACTCCGACCCGTAGCGTGGAAAAATATGCCAAAGAGATTCTGGCAATGGGTATCAATACGGTGGATAGTTTCGACATTCATACGCAGATCACTTCCCTGCGCCGTTCGTTGGACGAGTCGGCAAAGGCCGGTAAGGCTGTCGCTATTATTTCTGCCGGATGGGATCCGGGAAGCGACTCTGTAGTCCGTACGCTGCTGGAAGCCATCGCTCCGAAGGGCATTACTTATACCAATTTCGGTCCGGGACGCAGCATGGGGCATTCTGTAGCAGTCCGTGCCATTGACGGTGTGAAGGATGCTTTGTCCATGACTATTCCTGTGGGTACCGGTATCCATCGCCGCATGGTGTATGTGGAACTGGAGGAAGGTGCGGACTTCAAGACTGTGGAAGCTGCCATCAAGTCGGATCCTTATTTTGTAAATGACGAGACACATGTGAAACAAGTTCCATGTGTAGACGATTTGAATGACGTGGGTCATGGTGTCAATCTGGTTCGTAAAGGGGTGTCGGGCAAGACTCACAATCAGTTGTTCGAGTTTGATATGAAGATCAATAATCCGGCTCTTACCGCACAGGTACTGGTTTGCGTGGCACGCGCTTCCATGAAACAGCAGCCCGGATGTTATACCATGATTGAGGTTCCGGTAATTGACCTGTTGTGCGGTGACCGTGAGGAACTGATTGCGCACCTGGTATAAAGAGGTTTCCTCAAAAAGAACGATATTCTGAAAATCTCTTCTCCATTTTATTCCGGAGAAGAGATTTTTTTATTTCCTTTGTGCTCATAAACAAAGAAATAGAACAATGATAGCAAGTATTGTATGGGATGTGGATCCTATCTTATTTAAAGTAGGTAGTTGGGAAGTGCGTTGGTATGTGGCTGATGTGGGGCCTTGGTTTCATATTGGCTTATGAAATAGTGAGCCGTTTATTCAAAAAAGAGAAGTATCCGGAAGACTGGGTGGACAAGCTTTTCGTCTATTGCATTGTCAGTACGGTCATTGGCGCCCGTCTGGGGCACTGTCTGTTTTATGAATGGGACTATTATGGCGCCCATCCTGTTGAGATATTCAAGATATGGAAAGGCGGGTTGGCAAGTCACGGAGGGGTGTTCGCCATCATTCTGGCTCTGATGTGGTATTCAAAAAAAGTAACCCGGAAAAGTGTGTGGTGGTTGTTCGACCGCATGATACCTGCTGTGGCGATTGTCTGCTTCTGTATACGTTTTGGTAATTTAATGAATTCCGAGATATTCGGATATCCCACCACGTTGCCTTGGGGCTTTGAATTCGTCCGTTCCCGGGAGTGGCATCAGCTGTATGAAGGTTTGCCTTGCCATCCTACCCAGATTTATGAAATGCTGTATTGCTTGGTTGCCGGCGTGACTGCCTGGGTGATGTACCATACATACCATTTGCAAAAAAGAGTGGGATTGATAACCGGAGTCAGTTTGCTCATCTTTTTCGGCTCCCGCTTTGCGCTGGAGTTTATGAAGAATCCGCAAGTTGCCGAAGAGGTGGATATGACTCTTAATATAGGGCAGTGGCTCAGTGTACCGCTGATTCTGCTGGGTGCGTATCTTATTGCCACCAGCCGTACCCGGAAAGAATAAGGCATAATCAGACGTCTTCGGGGGACTAAAAGCTCTTCCGGTGAAAAAGACATTTGTAAGGAAGTGGGAATTCTGCATCGAAGTACAGAATCCCCGCTTCCTCTTTTTATAACATTTATTAAAAATAATGACTCCAATTCTTGGCGGATAAAGGCTTAATTTTTACTTTTGCCTGTAAATCATTTAATGTTAGAGTTTTAAATCAGGGGAATATGAAAAAGAGTCTTTCTATTTTGTTATTTGCAGTCTTGGCCTCCGGCTGCATGAAGCGTGAGAATTTATATGATGAGGAACGAGCGGCGGAAGAAGAAGCCAAAAAGAATTTTCCGGTTCAAAACATTGATCCTGAACAGGATTGGAACATGGGAACTTCTCGTTCTTTAAATGTGTCGGTAAATGAAAAGACCGGAGAAACTTATACAATCAAAGTATATGATGGTTATCCTTTTGCTGCGGGCGGAGCCTGTCTTCTGGCGAAGGAAGTGGTGAAGGATGGTGGGATGAAGACTATAAAGTTTGACGCGCCTGCCATATTGAAGCGTGTGTACGTCATGCGCCGGCTCACTTCGACTGATTATTATGTGAAAGCGGCTGATTTGAGAGACGGACAGTTTGAGGTCATTTTTGGAGAGTCTTTATCCGGTGCGGCCGGTGCTCGTTCCGTTGCAAAGGCGATGGCTTTCTCTCCCCGATATAGAGAATGTCCTGCCGGTGCGGAAGAAGTGGAAGAACAGGACTTGAAGAATCTGAATAAGGCTGGAAATTATGTCATTCGTACAGAGGTGACTGTTGATGAGGGCGTGAAAATAGGGAATGACGTTCATTTGTATATTGCAGAGGGCGGTGCTTTGGTCATGACGGGAACCGGAGGTCTGAGGATAGACGGAAAGAACTCATCCGTAAGCGTGCTGGAAGGGAGATTGGAAATACCGCGTGCTGATCTGGAAATGAATGGAAGTAATGGGAATAATGAAAATCCTCAGTTTTATTGCGGGGAAGAAGGCATTGTCAGCGTGGAGGATGTGGATTTGAAAGCATGCGTCTGGATGAACGACGGCATGTTTACAGCTTTAACGGATGATGGATTTGAGATGGGGCACGGTGTGCAGCTTCAGAATAACTGCCGTCTGGAAATAAAAAGCAAGAAAGGCGGCAAGGATGATATTCTAAGAACGGCGGCAGATAAGGGCGCTGCTTATTCAGTATTCAATAATCAAGGTTATGTAGTGGTGGACGGTGATGCAAGTTGGGAGAACATTTATGTAAACCTGGCGGGGGAAGGTGTTTTCCATATCAAGGGAGAGCTGGACTTGGAGGATAATGTGACATTTTCCGTCATAGGAGCGAATACTTTGATAAAAGCCGGTGAAATGGACTGGAGTGAGGAGGTCACTGTTTCAGAGGGCTCGTCATCTTTAAGAGTCGCATGCGGAGATATCGGTGATGAGGACAACCTGCCGGATCATGTGGAGATCGTCAATCCATTTTTGATAGATGAAGGTGAATGTACCGTGGCTCATGGAAATGCGGAGGAGGATGATAAGGATAAGCTGGCGGTGGCTACTTTCGGCTTTGAGGATATAATAGGTGGAACTACCGATTATGATTTTAACGATGTGGTGCTTCATGTTACCAATGTGATAGATAACAAGATAAAAGTGATATTGGTGGCGGCGGGAGCGACGAATGCGATCACGGTGCAGTATAGCTTGGACAATGGAGCGGGTTATACTGATTTGCTTTTCAATGGAGAACAGGAAGTTCATGCGGCTTTCGGAGTGCCCGTGACACAGATGAAGAATACAGACAGACCTGTCATAGATACAGATGCCGGTTTTCCGTCCTGCATGATCCCGGTTTCCGATAATGACTTTTCATTCGCCGCAAATGGAAGAATACGCATTCATGTGACGAACGAAGAAGGCAAATCGCATCTTGTCGAATCGCATACAGCGGCGGGCGGGGTGCCTTATGCCTGTGTGTGCCGGTGGCATGGTCGTATCCGGTGGAACATCAGCGCATAGATGCTAAATTCCCCCAATTTGAAGAATGGGGGCAAGGCATCGGCTCTGAAGACTGGTATAAAACGGAGTTATGATTATGACAGACTATAGATAGGACGAAAAGGTATGAAAAAGAGTATCGTGTTATTATTGTGCCTGGCCGGCATGATATCTTGTTCAAAGAGAGAAGATTTGTTTGATAAGGCTAAAGTGGAGGAGGAGTCGAAAGAAAATTTTCCAGCTCAGGATATTGATTCTGATCATGATTGGAATATGACGTCGGTGGGAGTTTTGAAGGTTTCTGTCAATCAAGGTTCCGGTGAAGTTTATACGGTGAAAGTATATACAGCCAATCCGCTGAATGAGCAGAGCGGTGCCAGGCTGATGGCAAAACGAGAACAGGTAAAGGATGGTACTGTGCTGTCATTGACTTTTGATATGCCGAAAGCGACTGCTTTTGTTTATGTGTTGCTGGAAGATAAAATCTATAACCGTTCGGTGAAGATGGTTGATATGTCTGTCGCTGCTCCGCAAGTGTCATGGGGTGCGGTGGGACGAAGTGTCCGTAGCGCAAACGCTCTCTCCCGTAGTGTCATTTCATATATAGCTCCCACCGACGCTGATTTCTTTAATGATATACCTGCTGGTGCTCAGCCTTATCCAACAACATGGACTGGAATACTAAATGGAAATTATTATCTTGAGAATTGTGAATTCAGCCAATTGCATGGTGGAACCACGGGTACTTATAACTTATTTATAAAAGGGACTGTTTCGTTAGGCTCCGATAGCTGGCCGGCCGGTACCACGGTGTATGTCCTTCCCGGCAGTACGCTGGAGATGAGTGGTAGCCTGAATCTGCTGGCCGGAACGGCGTTGTATATTTCCAGGGGTGGGACGCTGAATGTGACGAATATGCAGCTCACAGGTGGTGGCTATAGCCAATTATATAACAGAGGTACTGTTCTTGTATCGGGGACAGTGGAGGAAAATTCCAATGGCGATAATATCATTTATAATGATGGGAGCTTTGAAGCCTCTGTTGTAAATATAACCAATTCAACGACTTTTATAAATCTGTCGGAACTTAGAACCCGGCAGCTGGCCTTCTCAGCATCAGGCAGACTGCTTAATGAATCAGGAGCCAAGGTGGTGGTAAGTGGTGAGACATCTTTGGCGAATCGCACGAATATTATCGAAAATAATGGCTCTTTTACAACGGCGTCACTTAAGGTGTCCGGTGGTATGCAACTTTATAATAATTGCCGGTTCACAGTAACAGGGGCGGCAATGTTAAGAGGGGATATCCAACAGGACGGACAGGCCTGCTTTGAAGCCGATGAGGTGAAAATGGATGGTATGACCATCAACCTGGGATCGGAGTCCATGTTTTATGTGAAGTCGGCAATGACATATAGTGGCGGACAAAGCAGGATTACCGGCGTGGGGGATAAATCGGCCCTGCTATGGGTGGATGCTGTCTGTCAGTGTGCCTGGAAGTCGGTAACTTACAGTGGCAACTTAAAAGTGGCGGTAAAAGGTCATACTCCGGAAAACACTCAGTGGAATATTTATTATATAGCGGAAGAAGCGGTGGAGATAATCGGTACAGAACAAGTAAAACTAGGGACGGCTAATGGCTGTGGTAACAGTTATACCACCGATAATGGCGGAACTTCCACCGGTACTGATACTCCTTTAGTCTATACTTATGCTTTTGAGGATATCACCACCACAGCGGGTGACTATGACTTTAATGATGTGGTGCTGAAAGTGTCCGCTATACCAGTCGATGGAAAGATGGAAGTGCAGCTGGTTGCCGCAGGTGCGACAAAAAACTTGAAGGTGTTTTATGGAAATACGCCTTTGTTTGATGCCCGGGAAGTACATGTGGCCATGGGATGCGAGCCGGGGCAGATGGTAAATACGGGTGGTGTTAAAGGGGATATAGTGACGGATTGTTCAATCGTTTGGCCGGGGGATGGTACACTGGGCAACGCTGACTTTAAAATTCTTGATGTGGAAAATAACATGTACGTTTCTCTTCCCAAGTATTCCACTGCATCTATCCCTTATGCCATCGTTGTTCCTAAAGATTGGGATTATCCAGGTGAACGCCAGCGGGTAGACCATAAATATCCTCATTTTACGGATTGGGCGGAAGATATGACGCAAGAACCCGCCTGGTATGATTAAAAAGAGGGCGGTCCGAAATGCCTGTGAGGTATGGTAAATCCAGACCGGTGGTTTGCATGATCTAACAATAAAGGAGCGTTTTGTTCTCCGGACAACTTCCGGAAGTGTCCTTGATGTATCGGCCTTTCTCACCGGAAAGTTGGAGGCGAAAATGCCCTCATGCCCTCACTTTTGTTCCAACTTGTTTATAATGAACTGCTTATTAATGGTGGTAGCATCTATATTAGTGAGGGCATTGTCCTCACTAATATAGATACATATTTCTGTATAATGCGCTTGTTTTCAGTTATATATGCTTCTTTTTATAGGCTGTTCCGGTTTGATGCAAAGCAGAGCGTTTTCAGGCTTTTTCCTTGTAAAATGTGCGCATTGAAGGGTTTGTACCTTCACGGGATATGATTCTCCGGTAGCGGTAAAAAGACCAAGACGTTTTTAAAAAAGCTCAAGGTCTTTAAAAAAAGCTCTTGATCTTTTTTGAGAACGACTTGATCTTTCAGTCATGATTCACATACGTATGCATAGGCCTACACATACGTATGTGTAGCTCTTTGCGGACGTACGTGAAAAAGCGTGTTTTCTGACACGCAGGATGTTTACGAAAAATGTTACATAATCCATCACTTTTGTTGCAATGAAACAAAAATGCCGGCAACTGTAACAAATGTTTTATAGAGGTTGCCGGTAATGACAGGATTATTTATATTTGCATAATCATGATTGGTTTCGGTAACTCCAATGTGTTTTCCATTGTTCCCTTGTAGGTGCTGTGGCGGTGATGACTGTCGGAGTTGTCTATTTGTCAATACAGACCTTAAAAATAAAGAAATGATTTCAATTGTAAACAGTAATAATATCATGAATCAAATCATCGTAGGAATGGGTGAGGCACTATGGGATGTGCTGCCCGAAGGAAAGAAAATTGGTGGTGCTCCGGCAAACTTCGCTTACCATGTGTCACAATTCGGTTTTGACAGCCGGGTGGTCAGTGCGGTTGGCGATGACAAACTGGGTAATGAGATACTAGAGAACTTTGATGGCAAGAATTTGAATTATCTGATAGAGAAAGTGCCTTATCCTACAGGAACCGTACAGGTGGAACTGGATCTTGATGGGATACCTGTATATGATATAAAAGAAGGGGTGGCTTGGGATAATATACCTTTTACGCCTGCTTTGGAAGAGTTGGCAAAGAATGCCCGTTCCGTATGCTTCGGCTCGTTGGCGCAGCGCAGCGTGGTTTCAAGGGAAACGATCAACCGTTTCCTGAATGTTATGCCCGACGGAGAAGGACGATACAAAATTTTCGATGTGAATTTGCGCCAAGGTTTCTATACGAAGGAGGTTCTTTGCAACTCCATGAAAAAATGTAATATCTTAAAGATCAATGACGAGGAATTGATCACGGTGAGCCGTATGTTCGGTTATCCTGACATAGACTTGCAGGATAAATGCTGGATTCTGTTGGCGAAATATAATCTGAAAATGTTGATTTTAACATGTGGTGTCAATGGCAGTTATGTCTTTACTCCGGGTGAGATTTCATTTGTGGAGACGCCCAAGGTGGAGGTAGCTGATACGGTGGGTGCGGGCGATTCGTTCACAGCAACTTTTGTGGCTGCTATATTGAAAGGAAAGCCAGTATCCGAGGCACACCGGTTGGCTGTTGAAGTTTCTGCATACGTGTGTACGCAGAATGGGGCTATGCCTGAGTTGCCGGCTCGTTTAAAGAATGAATAGGCTTGGAATTGTTGTTTTTATAATGGAGCACAGAGGAATGATGCTGGGGGGACTTTCTTGATTTTTGTAGAACCTTTACGATTATCTGGAATATACCTTGATGAAAGAAACCATTGAGGGGGAAAGCTAATGACAAGTATTATCATGCGTTTGCTCCCCCCCATTTGAATAGATGACGGATTCCTTCACTACTTATTCGATAACTAGATTTTTGATTTCAAAGTCGGTATCATTGAGGTCTGAATTAGAGGCTGATTTGATATTTATCATCGTTGTTTCTTGTTTGACTTTGCTTAGTGCTATTTGCCCGTAAACAATAAGTTCGGAAGGAATTCTTTTTTCTCCAAAAGAGAATTTTATGGAGCTGTTATCCCATTTTTCCCCATTTTGATTGGAAATGTACCCCCATAAAGATGTAGCGAGGGAAAAATCTTGTGTTTTTTCCTTTAGGTTTTTTACACTGTATGTAATGAGTACTTTATCTGCATTTCGCTTACAGCTGATGAAGTTGATGTCGAATGTTTCCGGCATGTAAACGATTTCATACTTAGCCTTACCTGTGGGTAAGGCAGAAGTCCTTCCTGGCAGGGGAATATCGTCTATTCTGAAATCATTGCTCAAATTTGTCATCCAGCTGATAAAAATCTTGGATGCTTGGGCATTGATGTCTTTTATGACGAAACTTCCATATCGGTTGATATTGCTTGGTAGATATGTATTGATGCCGTAGATTTCATTCTCGGAATTACCTAAGCTATGTAATGCTTTCCAATAGGAGAATCCCCAATCGTCCATAATCCATGTATCGTTAGCTGTTCCTTTTATGTAGATCTTTTTTGGGGTAGCATTTGTATTTCTTATTTTATAGTTTACCGTGCATATATTCTTTTTTAGTGTACAGTTCAGCACTGTCAGGTCAATTCCATCAATGGTCTGTTTCATGTCCAGTACATTTTTAGGTAGTGATGACTGACGGCCTTCTAGTGGAAGGTTATCTGCACGGTAGTCTTCAGAGAGTGATGTCCTCAGAGATAAATTTAATAAAGAGGCATTGTTTCTGATATTTTTAAAATGAATCTTGCCATATAGGCTGATACCTGATGGAATGCTGATGTTATTGATTCCGTACTTTGAGTCAACATTTCCAACATTGTTATACACATCTTTATAGATGTACCCCCAGTCATCAATAACCCAAGAATCTTCGGTACTGGAAGAAGTGCTGCCTAGATTGAATTTTATAGTTTTCGATTTTGTATTTTTTATCTTGTAATAAATGGCACAAGCATTATCGGAAACTTCGGAACATAAAGCCGTGAATTCAATGCCTGAGATGATACGCGTTTGGTTATATTTATTTTCCGGAAGAGAAGAGACTCTTCCGGTGATGGCTTTGTCTATTGCTTTCATCGTTAATTTCTCATGAAGGGTTATGTGTAAATTGACTTTTGCTGCGGAAACAGCTAACTCTTTTACTGTAATCTTTCCTTCAACTTTCTTTTTTGCTTCTAATGTATATACATCCTTTTGGTTTTCAAATTCGACTGAATAGTTATAATAAAGCCCCCAGTCATCAAGTAACCAATCATTGTTATTGTAGTAATTAGATTTTAGTCTGACACTTTCCTTTGTTCCATTTTCTATGGTAAATGGAAGATGTAAAGTGTTGTTCTCGATGGTGGCTTCGGCAAAAGTGTATTTCAAGTCATTAACGGTTACTGTTCCGTTATCTTCTTCACCGTTATTGTCTGGATTTTCTAGGTCCGGTTTTTCAGCAATGAGGTCGTCTTCTTTAGAACAACTGCTAAGGCTTGCCAATACAATAACTGTCAGCAGTATAAGAACTGCAAATGTAAAATGAAATGTTTTTTTCATGCGACTCTAATTTAAATAGTTCATAATTGTTATTCTCTTCTACTGTCCTATCGTGAAAAGACAGAAAAGGTAAACACTAAAATGAATTTTTCTCTTTGTCTTTGATATTTTTTATGGTTTCAAAGTTCTTCCATACCTCTGCTTTCCGGTAGGCTTCTACATCCGGCACATACAAAGTAAGTTCCTTATAGTCCTCATCTTCAAAAGGTGGTCTGTTTCCCTCTATAATAAAGGTTGGGGGTATAATCGCTTCTATTGTGATACTTTTTAGTTTCCAGCAGGCATAAAAAGCTTTACCTTCTATCTCTGTTACATTTTGGGGTATTGTGATGTTTTCTAAGGTTATGCAGCCATAAAACATAGCATAAGGTATGCGTGCAAGGGATTTTGATATACTTACTTCAGATAATTTATAGCATCGGATGAAAGTTCCCCAATAGATAGACTGAACTGTGTTTGGGATTTTGACAGATTTTAATTCATAGCAATCTTGAAAAGCGCAAGTGTCTATTCGGGTTATTCCTTCTGGAAGATCTATTGAGGTGAGTGAAGAGCAATGATTGAATAGACATTTATCAATACTGGTCAGTTTGCTTGGTAGATGTATGGATTTCAGTGAATCGCAACTGGAAAAAGCCCATTCTTGTATTGTCGTGATATTATCGGGAAGATTCAGGGAAGGCAATGTTTGGCAATTATAAAATGCATCCTTTCCTATAAATGTTACGCTTTGAGGAATATCAACAGAAACTAATGATTCGCAGTTATGGAAGGTGCCGCTTTCTATTCTTGTTATGCCTTCCGGAATCCGTATAGAGGTCAGTGCATAGCATTCGCTAAACGCACTGTTATCTATTGCTTTTACGCTATTAGGTATTTGAATGTCTGTCAATGAACTACAATCTGCGAACATGGCAAATGGTATAGAGGCTATGTTATCCGGTAACTTGACGGAGGTTAATGAGCTGCAGAATCCAAAACAGAGACCGCCTATCTCTTTTACGCTGTTTGGTATTTGAATGGTTTTTAAGGAACTGCAGTTATAGAATGCACCCTCTATTTTTATGAGGCTGTCGGGTAACTTTACAGACTCTAGTGAAGTACATTCGCTGAAAGCGGAATTGCTGATTATAGTCGCGGTGTTGGGGATGCTGACCGATTTTAGTGAATGGCAGTTTTTAAAAGAAAAACTTGGAATATCATTGTCATAATAAAGATAGTATTGATGATAGGGATTATCCTCTTGATATTTATTATAATGATTGTAATAGTAATCACCGCCTTTTACAATCTTTGCTTCTGTCATGTCCAAAACGGCTAATACGCCTTGGGTAGGTTTGCCGAGTACGTCACTTCCGGCCATTTCTCGTAAAAAGCGGATGTCAGTTCCGTTTAGCTCTCCGGATAAGATGAGACTCGTTATTTTATATTTTTCATCAGCTGTAATATAATCGGGCAAAGTTCCGGCCTTTTCTACGTGTATATTTTTCAGTTGTGGTATACCTTGACTGATAGAGATCGTTTCGGATACAGACTTGTTGGCATTGGATATAAAGATATGTCCGTTACGGGCATTTTTCGTTTCATTGGCTGCTATTTGGAAAAATAATTTATGATTGACCAACGCACGCGATTCTGGGGTCTCTATGGAGGTAATCCAATTATCATCTGTTGTGACTTCAATTTCTACATTGCTGTTTAACTCTATTTCAAGGACTTCTCCGGAAGGGCTCACTGTATATTCTTTTTTAGACAAAATAATCGCATCTTTCTGCACTTGTTTGATTTTTAGAGTATCGGATAAGTCGGAATTCTTGTCATAATAGACGATTTCTGCCGAACGGTTGTCGTGTGTTTCATTGGGGCTGATTGTATAGAGTAAGGTATGGGTAGAAGCACTGCGTGATGTTGCCTCTTTGATCCAGGCTACATTGGGCATAATGACACCGTATTCTGCATTGCTTTTTAAATCGACAGAAATGGTTTCTCCTTTGTCGGATACCGCATAGTTATTTTGGCTCAATAGAAGGATTCCTCCTCCGGTCTGGTAAATATGGATAGTCTCTACTTTATCATTACTCTTTATATAGATTTCGCCTTCCCGCTTGTCATATTCTTCGCTAGGGGCAATATCAAACGATTGTTTCTTTGAGTTTAGAGCGCGGCTTGTTGAACTGGGGGCATGTTGTGTAATCCAGCTTTTGCATTTTTCTGCAATAATTATCTGATAGTCAATGTTCGATTTGATTTCTACTTCGATTATTCCTCCTTCACGGTCTATTTCGAAACGGTCTGTTGTAAGAGTAAGGGCATCTTTTTGCTTCTGGGTAATCATAATAGTGCGTTTTAAGTCTCCGGCTTGTATGGTAAGCGCTATGCTACGGTCATCATATCCTTCATTTTTCGATGCGGAGACTTCTATGGAGATAGTTCCGGCTTTGCCTGAATCTTGGGATACAGTACACCAGCGGCTTCCGTTGACAGTATTTGCGATACTGATAGTCCAGTTTTTGTTGGTAGCGAACTTAAAGATTTTCACTCCTCCATTAGAATTGAAATTCATGGCATCAGTGAAATATATTTCACTGTCGGTATCTGGAGTGATGACAGGAGATTCGTCTTTATCCGAGCATGCTGTAAAGAGGACTGTAGCTATAAACAGTAAGTATATATGAAAGTGTTCTATCGTAGTTTTCATAGTTTGATGTTAATAAAAGTTTTGAAATAGGGATATAAAGTGTAGAATGTGAGGAATCATACAGGTCTTGTTTGGACTCCTCACATTTTTGGGCACTTGTTTATTGGTTTTTATTTGAGGAATGTTTTTCCTTGCTTATTGGACTGAAAAATCAAAGCCAAACATGTGTTCTGCAAACCATTGGCTGTTAGCTCCGTTTTTATAGAAGAAGCAGTATTCACCTGGTTCCAACCCATTGGGAAAAGTTACTTCGAACACGTTGTTTGAAATGTCTTTTATCTCAAAGTCAATAATGTCACGTGTTGCAGTCTTGGCGGAAAATCCCATAGTGGAATAAGAAATTCCATCGGGAAAAGTACGTTTGGTTTTCTTTTCCTTCATACGGATACACTGAAATTCATTTGGACTTTCTATTTCATTCATCATGCTATAATACCAAGAGTCTGATGTTTTTTCAAAGCTATTATTTTCATTTTTAGGAAGATAAAAACGGAAGATGGGATTGCTTGCATTGGCACCTGTCAATACAATTTTAGCATGTGCTCCCTGCATAGCTACCTTTTTGATGCCACCGGAACTGCTTAGCAAACCTATTGTTGCGGCATTACCTAGAGCATTGTTCCCGATAACTCCGGTAGCTTTGCCTAAAATGCCGATGATAGCTCCGCTACCGTTTGCCGATTCACGTTCGAAAGTAGTACGGTACAACTTTTTGGGTTTCCCTCCATCAGATGGATTCCACCATAATACACCTTCGTGGCCTTGGTCTACTTTGGCTATTTTCTGAATGTAAGTGATGAGCCTGAATCTGCACCAGCATTTTTTAGCTTACGCATATCTGCAATGCTGAATGTGATGGCGCGATCTGGGCTTGTTTCTATTAATCCGATGATTTCATCACTACCGAATCCTTCTTTTAGGAGGCTGACAATGGTTTCATTGGTTATTACTTCATTTTGTGCTTGGGCAAAGAAACTCATACTTGCCATCATACATGCTGTTATTAAAAAACGTTTCATCATAAATACTTTAATTTTTTAAGTTGTTATTCTTTTATAGGTCTATCGTAATTTTAGAGAAAAGGTAAACAGTGAAAAACTTTTTTTTATTTTATTTCGCCAACTTTGACAATGATGCTTTGACTTTTCTGTTTTAAGTAATCTCCGTCTGACTGGAAGGAGAAACTTATCTGTTCAAATGCATCTACGTCTTCTTGTACTTCGTTGATACTGATACTGACAGTATAGGGAATGTTTTTTTTCCAATGTTCTTTGATTCGTTTTGTTGAGCCATTTAGCAGACATACTTTTGCCGGATAGTTTTTTCCGTTTTTATCGACAGCTCGTGCCGAGTGCATCTGAATATCTGCACTTTCTTCGGTGTTTGTCATGGTGAAAGTACAAATGACCAGACGACCATTGCGCTGTACACTGACAGGGCTGAATGAATAGTTGGTCAGATGGCTATATGAAAGAATTCTGTTTGGAAGAATGCATTTTGTAATAACTGGGACGGCAATCGTATCTTTATGCTGTACAGTAAGCTCTTGTTTTACTTCTGTATTTGAAGTGTCTCTTGCTGTTGGAACCATTTGAGGGCATTCTGTTGTTATATTCATATCTGCTATCACACTGTCTGCTATCACACTGTCTGCTATCACACTGTCTGCTATTACACTGTCTGGAATAATGGTGGGTGTTACAGGTTGTTGGACTGTATTTTGTTTGGGAACGGAAATTTTTGGTGACATTATTTTTTCTATAATGGGTTTTGCTACATATTTATATATAGGGACAGAAGTGATTGCAGCGATTGACAGAGTTATGATGAATAAGGCTGCAATCGAAGTCCAGTATTTCTTATAGTCTTGTTTTAGTGAAGAGCGGAGTCCGTCTAGACGTTTATTGTCATTTTTAATACCGATTTTATGGATGGAATAAATGATATAAGCTACAGCTTTTACTTCTTCATCCATATTTTGGAATGTAGAAATATCTTTCTCGAATGATTTTTCTTCTTCTTCGGTAAGTTGTTTAGACAGGTATTTTTCTATTTTGTCGAGTTCTTGGAAATCCATGGTTGAGTTTATATTAGTCCTTTGTTTCTGAATTCAATTTCCGCAATTCGTTTTATCTTATTCATGCAACGGTTTTTTTGTGTTTTTGCTACATCTGCATTGGCAAATCCCATACTTTGTGCAATCATATCCATTGTAAAATGATCATAATAAAAGCTGAACAGAATCTTTTTGCAGGGCTCTATCAGTTTCTCTACTAAATTGTATATGGTAGTTTTACGTTCTTCTTCTTGTACATCACTGCCTGCTGTCCAAAAACAGTCAGTCATATCACAATAATTTGTCGTTTCAAGTTCAGGCAAGGATTCAAGGGTGAGATGTTGCTTTCGCGATAAATCGATAATTTTGTTTTCACCTATTCTGTTGATATAGCTTTGTATGGAACAGGTCAGTTCTGTTAGTTTTCCTATTTTAACATTGTTGTAGAATGCAAGGATAGCATCATCGTAGATTTCTTCTATGTCAGCAGAACTTATGGAAGGGTATTTTGAGATAAATACCCTCATGAATGTACCTTTACATTCATCATAAATCGTTTTGAATTCTTTGTTAAAGTTAGCCCCTTCAAATTTTATGAATTTCTTAAATTCCTTTATCATTTCTATACTCCCCAAATAAAAGGCGTTAAGCTACTGAATGTCATTCTTTGAGGACTTAGCTTCCTACCCATATGACAAACAAGAGCCCACGCCTTTAAGAGTATATGAATTTAGAATACATATACAATCAAGACGTAAGCGTTGTTCTCTTTGCCTATGGGTATTGAAAGTGGCTAAGTTTCAAAGAAGGCAAATATTATTAACGCTTTACGTAATCGATATTTTAATTTTGTAGCTCTAGCTACGCTGCAAATGTAGAATTAACATTTTAAAATTCCAAATATTAGGAATCCTTTTTGTTGGAATTAATGGTATGGGATTGGGCCACAGATTACACAAGCTTAAATTAAATTCAATTATCAATCTGTGATAACCTGTGTTCTCTGTGGCAAAAAAGAACGCTTACTCTATCTCAGAAATAAGCATCGATAAATCTTTCTCGGCTACAAAAGAGAGATTATTTAAAATAATCACTTCTCTTGCTCTGTCCGGATTGTCTGTCCGGAAAATCAGGATGCCTTTATTTCCCAACAGGAAGGAATACAGATAAGTGATACCTATTTTGGCTTCACTGAAAATGGTGATGGCGTCTGCCGCCCGTCCCGGCTGATTGTCCAGTGTGATGGCGAACACATCGGAGAGCGCCACGGAGATTCCCGCCTCTTTCAGCGTTTCGTATGCGCGTTTGGGCTCCGAGCAGATGATACGGTAAATGCCATACTCCACCGTATCGGCGATGGTGGAGGCAATCAGTTGTATGCCTGCCTCTTTCAATAAGTTCAATACTTTCTGTAGTGTCCCCGATTTGTTTTCGATGAAGACGGATAATTGTTGTATAGTCATAAACTTATTTTTTTAAAAGGTTTTACGTAAGTCTTTCACACGGACGGCTTTACCTTCTGATTTAGGCAGCGTTCCTTTGGGCACCAGTTTCACACGCGGTGTAACTAAGATCTCGTCTTTCAGCTGGCGGGTGATTTCCCGGGTCAATGATTGCAGGCGTCCGTAGTCGTCGGTGAACAGCTGGCTCAATTCCACTTCTACGGTCATTTCATCATTTGATTCGGCGGTTTCGAGTGTAATCAGATAGTCACTGCCCAATTCCTTGAATTGTAATAAGATCGTTTCAATTTGAATGGGGAAGATATTGACACCCTTCAGGATGATCATATCGTCGCTGCGTCCTTTCATTCTGTCCAGACGTTTGTGATGGCGGCCGCAAGGGCATTCACCCGGCAGAATACGGGTAAGATCACGGGTACGGTATCTCAATAACGGCATCGCTTCACGGTTGATGGTGGTCAGTACCAGTTCGCCACTTCACCCTCGGGCACCGGTTCCAGGGTGTCGGGGTTGATAATTTCCACGATATAATAGTCTTCCCATATATGCAATCCGTTTTGTTCCTGACATTCAAAAGCCACACCGGGACCGCACATTTCGGACATGCCGAAAGAGTTGTAGGCTTTCACGCCCAGCATATCTTCGATGCGGCGGCGTTGCTCCTCGGAATGAGGTTCCGCCCCTATGATCAATGTCCTCAATTTGGTGTCACGACGCGGGTCAATTCCCATTTCCTGCATTACCTCGTACATGCGGGCTGCGTAACTGGGAATGGCGTGCAAAGCGGTGGTCCCGAAATCGGAGATGAATTTCAATTGGCGTTTGGTGTTTCCGGCAGCAGCGGGTACGGTCAGCATTCCCAGTCTTTCGGCACCGTATTGAAAGCCCAGTCCGCCGGTGAACATACCATAGCCGGAAGAGTTCTGGAAAATGTCTCCCGGGCGTAATCCCACCATGTAGAGGCATCGGGCTACTGCGTTGGCCCATTCGTCAAGGTCTTTCTGGGTATGCAGAATGACAGTGGGGTTTCCGGTCGTTCCGCTGGATGAGTGAAGGCGGACTGTTTTTTCCAAAGGTACGGAGGCTAGTCCGAAAGGATAAGTGTCGCGTAAATCTTGTTTGGTGGTAAACGGGATTTTCTGCAAATCATCCAGTGAACGGATGTCTTCCGGACTCAGATGATTCTCGGCAAATCGTTGTTTATAGAAAGGAGAATTCATGCAATGACGGACTGTCTTTTGCAGGCGTTCCAATTGCAATCTCTCAATTTCCGGCCGTGTCAGAGTCTCTAACTCTTTGTGTAAATACATAGCATTTTCTGTTTAGTTGGTTATTAGTCCGACAAAAATAGAAAAAAATATAATGCGGTTGGGAATAAGCTGACAAAATATGTATCTTTGAAGGATTTTAATTTGAAAATGTGATGAAAAAGACATTCTTTATAATAGGTATGCTGTTGTGTGGGCTGTCATTGTATGCCCAGGATATGAAAACTCTCTTTATTGCCATGCCCGATTCGGTGGCTCCTTTATTGACCAAGGTAAACCGGGAGGATTGTGTGGACTTTCTGGCAAGCAATATGAAGGCGGAAGTGAAAAACCGTTTTGGTAAAGTGTCCGAACTGAAGAGGCTGACGGATGATTATTTGTTCCTGCAAACCACCGGAAGCAGTTCTATGGAAATGAAGCTGTTGCCCTTGAATGATTCCGTAAAGGTGATTTGTGTCGTGAATACTGTTTGCGGTCCGGCCTGTGATAGTGAGGTTCGTTTTTATAATACGGGCTGGCAGCAGCTGGCGAAGGAGGATTTTATCCAGCTTCCCTCTGCCGGGGCTTTTTATCTGCCGGTGGATACGCTGGCCGATGAGGCTTATGCCGCGATTAGAGAGAAGGCGGATATGGAATTGGTGAAAGCCACTTTGTCGGAAGACAAACCGATTATTTCTTTTACTTATACCACTCCGGATTATCTGGCAAAGACGGAACGGGAAAAATGGGTAGTGTATATCAGGAAAGAACCTGTGGTATATGAATGGAAGGAAGGAAAGTACAGGGATACCTCTTTATAATAGAAGCGGATACAGGTGTTTCAAAATAAAAGGCTGCAAACTTTATTGAGTTTGCAGCCTTTTATTTTGAAACTTATGGATAAGTTACAAATTACTTTTTCATACGGTTACCGTAGCGGCTCATGAACTTGTCAACACGACCAGCTGTATCCACCAATTTAGATTTACCGGTGTAGAACGGGTGTGATGTGTTAGAGATTTCCAGTTTTACCAACGGGTAAGTTTCACCTTCGAATTCGATGGTTTCTTTTGTGTTACAAGTTGAACGTGACAAAAATACATCACCGTTTGACATGTCTTTGAATACTACGGGACGATAGTTTTCAGGATGAATACCTTTTTTCATTTCTGTATGTTATTTTATTGTTATTATTTTACTTGTTTGGTAAACAATATTGGGTGTAATGGTCCATTTTCGGACTGCAAAGATACTGCTTTTCTTTGAAATAGAAAAAACTTCGGGCTATTTTTTCTTCTAAAAGCCTTATTTTCTTCTTTTATAGTATTGTAAGGTGGACATTACAATATAATCAGTTTGTACGTTTAAGTGAGGAAAATAGTTAATAAAATCATTTTTTATGAGATATTTTTGGTGTGAACTTGCCATAGTTAGCGCATTTATGATTACTTTTGCGGTGGAATTTAATTCACTAACAATTATAAATATTAGAACAATGGTTAATTACAAAGATTTAGGTCTGGTAAACACTAGAGATATGTTTGCTAAGGCTATCAAAGGTGGATATGCAATTCCTGCATTCAACTTCAACAATATGGAACAGATGCAGGCTATCATCAAAGCTGCGGTAGAAACAAAATCTCCGGTTATTTTGCAAGTTTCAAAAGGTGCTCGTCAGTATGCCAACGCTACTTTGTTGCGTTACATGGCTCAGGGTGCTGTGGAATATGCAAAAGAATTAGGTTGTGCAAAACCTGAAATCGTTCTTCATCTGGACCACGGAGATACTTTCGAAACTTGCAAGAGCTGTATCGACTCAGGTTTCTCTTCTGTAATGATCGACGGTTCTCACCTGCCTTACGAGGAAAACGTAGCGTTGACAAAGAAGGTAGTTGAATACGCTCATCAGTTTGATGTAACTGTAGAAGGTGAATTGGGTGTATTGGCCGGTGTGGAAGATGAAGTTTCTTCTGACCATCATACTTATACTGATCCTGAAGAAGTAATTGATTTCGCTACTCGTACAGGTTGCGATTCATTGGCTATCTCTATCGGTACTTCTCACGGTGCATACAAATTCACTCCGGAACAGTGCCACATTGATCCTGCCACAGGTCGCATGGTTCCTCCTCCTTTGGCATTCGAAGTGTTGGATGCTGTAATGGAAAAACTTCCGGGATTCCCTATCGTTCTTCACGGTTCTTCATCAGTTCCTCAGGAAGAAGTTGAGACAATCAACCAGTATGGCGGTGCATTGAAGGCTGCTATCGGTATTCCTGAAGAAGAATTGCGCAAGGCTGCCAAGTCTGCTGTTTGCAAAATCAACATTGACTCAGACTCTCGTCTGGCTATGACTGCTGCTGTCCGCAAAGTGTTTGCTGAAAAACCGGCTGAATTCGACCCTCGCAAGTACTTGGGCCCGGCTCGTGACAACATGGAAAAACTGTACAAGCACAAAATTATCAACGTGCTGGGTTCAGACAATAAACTGGCTGAATAATTAGTTCATCCGATATAAAAAGGAAAAGCTGCTTTCTTGATGGAAGGCAGCTTTTTTATTTTAAGACTGATTCCGATATTGGAGGGGGGATTTGCCGGTATGCTTTTTGAAATAGCGGCCAAAAAAAGATTGGTCGGGGAAAGACAGGTGGTTGGAGATTTCCTGAATGCTCAGGGAGGTGGATTTTAGTAATGCTTTAATCTCAAGAATCACATGCCGGTCGATAATGCTTTTGGCTGTGTCACCGGATACGTTTTGCACGATTGTGGAAAGATAACGGGGAGTGATGAACAGTTCGGCGGCATAAAAGGAAACTTCTCGTTGGGTGGCGCAATGTTTATGGATCAGCTGGATGAAACGTTTGAAGATCTCTTCCTGACGGCTGATTCCTTCGGGTTTCTTTTGGAGAAACAGGTGCTGGGTCTTGTCATAGAAGTCCAGAATAAAGCTTTGAATGAATTTTTTGAAGATCTGAATGCGGAAACTGTTGTCCCTGTCCTCATAAAGATCTTTCATGGCCAGGCTGAGCCCGATGAATGGTTGTACACGTTCTTCGGGGATGACAATGCATGGATGCTCTTTCAGGAAATGAAAGAAGGAGGGATCCAGACGTGAGGTGATTTCCCGGAAAAGGGTGTCGGAGAAGACAATATAGGAAACGGTAAAATCATGGCTGGCATAGGTGCAATTGAAGATACTGCCGGGAAGAAGAAGAAGTTGGGTGTTCTCCGTCACTTCGTATGCCTGCAGATCAATTTCTATGTGGGCTTTCCCGCTACGGCAATGGCAAATGGACGCATCTGCCAGCTTTATAATCTGATTGGAACATATATCCATATCATCTATCCCGGTGATAAACGGTTCATTTTCTGGTAAACTCAATACTTTCATGTTTGTTTTTATTTTGACGTAAAATTAACTATTTTTTTTGTTATAGCAAGAAATATGTTCCGAATTTGAACAATGGCGGCTAATAATTGAATGGGTTGGCTTGAGAAATTCCATCTACCTTTGCGTCCGAATTTAAAAAGATTGGAATATGATGACATTGAACAGAAAATGGATGCGACTAATGGTATTAGTTGGTTGTGCTGCTTTGACAGCCTCGTGTAAACAGGCGCCTGCAGCACAAATGGAGGCGGAGTATGCGGTATTGAAGGTGTCGCCGTCGGATAAGGTCTTGTTTACCACTTATTCGGCTACCATCCGCGGACGGCAGGATATTGATATTTATCCGCAAGTTTCCGGTTTCCTGACCAGACTTTGTGTGGAGGAGGGGCAGTCGGTACGTAAGGGACAAATCTTGTTTATGATTGATCAGGTACCTTATAAGGCGGCATTGGAAACGGCTGTGGCCAATGTGGAATCGGCGAAAGCCGGACTGGCAACAGCTCAGTTGATATACGACAGCAAAAAAGAATTGTTTGCAAAGAAAGTAGTTTCTGAATTTGATTTGAAGACAGCGGAAAACTCATGCTCACCGCCAAGGCTCAGTTGGCCCAGGCCAAAGCGCAGGAAGTGAGTGCCCGCAATAATCTTTCGTACACCGAAGTGAAAAGCCCCTCGGACGGGGTGATCGGCACTTTGCCTTACCGGGTAGGTGCATTGGTCAGCGCCGGCCTGCCACAACCGTTGACTACGGTTTCTGACAATTCGGATATGTATGTCTATTTTTCGATGACTGAAAATCAATTGTTGGCTCTGACCCGTCAGTATGGTTCCAAAGCGGAGGCGTTGAAAAATATGCCGGAAGTGGAACTGCAATTGAACGACAAGTCCATGTATGGTGAAAAGGGACGTGTTGAAACCATCAGCGGGGTGGTGGACCGCAATACGGGGACCGCAAGCTTGCGTGCCGTATTCCCGAATAAGAATGGATTACTGTATAGCGGAACATCGGGAAATGTGATCCTTCCGGTTACGATGAAAGGAAGTTTGGTTATTCCGCAGGCTACAACTTTTGAAATTCAGGATATTACATACGTCTATAAACTGGTGGATGGCAAGGCGCAGTCGGCTCCTGTCAGTGTGACTCGTGTAAATGGAGGTCAGGAATATATCGTGAACGATGGATTGAAAGAGGGAGATATCATTGTCGCAGAAGGCGTAGGCTTGCTGCGTGAAGGTACTCCGGTTAAAGTAAAACAAAACTAAGAAGAAAATGAATTTAAGAACCTTTATAGAACGCCCCATCCTGTCGGCCGTTATTTCTATTTCGATAGTGGTAGTGGGGATCATCGGGTTGTTCACTTTACCCGTCGAGCAATATCCGGACATCGCTCCGCCTACCATTCAGGTGAACACTTCTTATTTCGGTGCCAGTGCGGAAACTCTTCAGAAGAGTGTTATCGCCCCGCTGGAGGAAGCGATTAACGGTGTGGAAAACATGACTTATATGACCTCTACCGCTTCAAATGCCGGAGTAGTGGACATCACTGTGTATTTTAAACAAGGGACAGATCCTGATATGGCGGCTGTTAATGTGCAAAACCGTGTATCCAAGGCAACCGGACAGCTTCCTGCCGAAGTGACCCGGGTGGGCGTGACCACCTCGAAGCGGCAGACCAGTATCTTGCAGATGTTCTCACTGTATAGTCCGGATGATTCGTATGATGAGAAATTCTTGTCCAACTATATCAGTATCAATCTGAAACCTGCTGTTCTCCGTATCCAGGGGGTGGGTGATATGATGATTATGGGGGGTGATTACAGTATGCGTATCTGGATGAAACCTGATGTGATGGCCCAGTATAAATTGATTCCGTCGGATGTGGCACAGGTGCTGGCTGAACAGAATATTGAATCGGCTACCGGTTCATTCGGTGAAAACTCTGATGAGACTTACCAATATACCATGAAGTACAAAGGCCGTCTGATTACTCCGGAAGAGTTTGGGGATATTGTGATCCGTTCTTCGGATAATGGCGAAGTGTTGAAACTGAAAGAAATTGCCGATATCGAGATGGGCGAAGAAAGCTATGCCTATCACGGGGCTATGAATGGTCATCCTGGTATTTCCTGTATGATTTTTCAGACAGCGGGATCTAATGCGACAGAAGTGAACAATAAGATTGACGCCTTTTTGGAAGAAGCGAGGAAGGATCTGCCCAAAGGGGTGGAGATGGTTCAGGTTATGAGCTCTAATGACTTTTTGTACGCATCGATTCATGAGGTGGTAAAGACCTTGTTCGAGGCCATCTTTCTGGTGATCTTGATTGTGTATGTATTCTTGCAGGATATTCGTTCTACCGTTATTCCGTTGGTGGGTATCATTGTGTCCTTGATTGGTACATTTGCCTTTATGTCCATAGCCGGATTCAGTATCAACCTGATTACTCTGTTTGCCTTGGTACTGGTGATCGGTACGGTGGTGGATGACGCCATCGTTGTCGTCGAGGCGGTGCAGGCGCGTTTTGATGTGGGCTATCGTTCTTCTTATATGGCCAGCATTGATGCGATGAAGGGAATCAGTAATGCGGTTATTTCTTCCTCATTGGTATTTATGGCTGTGTTTATTCCGGTTTCGTTCATGAGTGGGACTTCCGGCACGTTCTATACTCAGTTTGGCTTGACTATGGCGGTTGCCGTAGGTATCTCTGCCGTCAATGCACTGACTTTGAGTCCGGCGTTGTGTGCTTTGTTCTTGAAACCGTATATCAATGAGGATGGTACAGAGAAAAACAATTTTGCGGCACGTTTCCGTAAAGCGTTCAATGCGGCTTTCGATGCGATGATTGAAAGATATAAGAAAGGGGTATTGTTCTTTATTAAGCGCAAATGGATGGTATGGACACTTCTCGCGGCTTCGGTGGTACTGTTGGCTTTCTTGATGAATACAACTAAAACCAGTTTGGTGCCTGATGAAGACCAGGGGGTTGTGTTTGTCAATGTCAGCACGGCGGCTGGCAGTTCATTGAAAACGACCAATGACGTGATGATGCGTATTGAAAAGCGTATGGTAGATATTCCGCAGGTATTGCATGTGCAGCGTGTGGCAGGTTATGATCTGCTGTCGGGACAGGGTAACTCTTTTGGTATGTTGATTCTGAAACTGAAACCTTGGGATGAGCGTGAAGGAAAAGAAAATGATGTCCAGGCAGTAATCGGACAAGTGTATGGCCGTACGGTGGATATCAAGGATGCCAGTATATTTGCTATTTCTCCGGGTATGATTCCGGGCTATGGGATGGGTAATGCGTTGGAACTTCACATGCAGGATAAGCAAGGGGGTGATGTGGGTACTTTCTTCAATACCACCCAGCAATATCTGGGTGCGCTGAACCAGCGCCCCGAGATCGCGATGGCATACTCTACTTTCGATATCCGTTATCCGCAATGGACGGTAGAGGTGGATGCTTCCAAGTGTAAGCGTGCCGGTATTACTCCGGATGCCGTTCTGAGCACATTATCCGGTTATTATGGAGGACAGTATGTTTCAAACTTCAATCGTTTCTCTAAAGTGTATAAGGTAATGATTCAGGCCGATCCGAAATACCGTGTGGATGAGGCTTCATTAAACAATATGTTTGTACGTATGTCAAATGGTGAGATGGCCCCGCTGGGGCAGTTCGTGACATTGACCCGTAGTTATGGGGCGGAATCGTTGAGCCGTTTCAATATGTTCAACTCTATTGCGGTGAATGCGATGCCTGCCGAAGGGTATAGTACCGGTGATGCTATCCGTGCCGTTCAGGAAACTGCTGTACAGGCTCTTCCGAAAGGCTTTGGATATGATTTCGGTGGTATAACCCGTGAGGAAACCGATCAGGGTGGAACAACCATCATCATCTTCGGTATCTGCTTCCTGATGATTTACTTGATTTTGAGTGCGCTTTACGAAAGTTTCCTCATTCCGTTTGCCGTGTTGCTGTCCGTACCGTTCGGTCTGATGGGCAGCTTCCTGTTTGCGAAGATGATGGGACTGGAAAACAATATTTACTTGCAGACCGGTTTGATTATGCTGATTGGCTTGCTTGCCAAGACTGCCATACTGCTGACCGAGTACGCCACCGAGCGTCGTAAGGCTGGTATGAGTCTGACTTCTGCCGCACTTTCTGCCGCCAAAGCTCGTTTGCGTCCTATTCTGATGACGGCCGGAACAATGATTTTCGGTCTGTTCCCGTTGATGGTTGCCAGTGGCGTAGGTGCTAATGGCAACAGTTCACTGGGAACAGGTACTGTGGGGGGTATGGTGGTCGGTACGCTGGCATTGCTGTTTATCGTACCTTCTTTGTTTATCGTATTCCAATATTTGCAGGAAAAGGTACGTCCTATTCAGTTCCAGCCGGCGTCCGATTGGCAGATTCAGGAGGAATGTGTAGAAGCAAAAGAAGAGAGACAACACCACATCGAAAGCAAAAACAAAGAGAAAAAATGAAAAGACAGATGATCACTCTGACTGTCGCGGTGCTCACACTGAGCGGCTGCGGCATATATACCCAATATAAACCTGCAACCGAAGTGCCCGGGAATTTGTATGGGGAAGAGGTGGCGGTTGCTGATACTGTGGATAATATCGGCAGACTGGGCTGGCAGGAGGTTTTTACTGATCCGCGGCTTCAGGAATTGATAGAGCAAGGATTGCGGAACAATACGGATTTGCAGTCTGCACAATGGCGTGTGAAGGAGGCGGAGGCTGCTATGCTGTCAGCCAAATTGGCTTATCTGCCTTCTTTCGCTCTGTCACCTCAAGGGACAGCAAGTAGTTTTGATAAAGGAAAAGCTGCACAAACTTATACTTTACCGGTAGCGGCAAGTTGGGAAATTGATATTTTCGGCCGTGTCCGTAATGCGAAACGTCAGGCGAAGGCATTGCTGGAACAGAGCCGTGACTATAAACAGGCTGTCCGGACGCAGCTGATAGCCGGTATAGCTAATACTTACTATACCTTGCTGATGTTGGACAATCAGCTGGACATTTCTGTCCGGACTGAAAAGTCCTGGAAGGAAACCGTAGATGCGACTCGTGCTCTGATGGAAGCCGGATTGGCAAATGAAGCTGCTGTTTCACAAATGGAAGCTACCTATTATACTATATGTACCTCGGTGCTTGATTTGAAAGAACAAATCAACCGGGTAGAGAACAGTTTATCGTTATTGTTGGCTGAGTCTCCTCATGCCATTGAGAGAACGGGCACATGGGACAGCTCTTACATGTTGAAGGAACATTTCCCGGTAGGCATTCCTGTGCAGATGCTTGCCAACCGTCCCGATGTGCGCAGTGCGGAGCGTTCGTTGGAAGCGGCTTTCTATGCCACAAATCAGGCTCGTTCCGCTTTTTATCCTTCTATTGTTTTAAGTGGAAGTGCGGGATGGACTAATTCTGCCGGAAGTATGATTGTCAATCCGGGCAAGTTCATTGCAACGGCGGTAGCTTCACTGACCCAGCCGCTTTTTAATAAAGGTGCGAACATCGCACAACTAAAGATAGCTAAGGCTCAGCAGGAAGAAGCAAAACTGGTTTTTCAACAGGCTTTGTTGAATGCCGGAAGTGAAGTGAACGAGGCTTTGGTGAAATACCAGACAGCCCGTGATAAGTCTGCTTATTATGACAAACAAATAAATTCATTAAATAAAGCTTTGGAAAGCACCTCTTTGCTGATGCAGCATGGAAATACGACTTATCTGGAAGTCTTGACGGCTCAGCAGACTTTGCTGAACGCGGAACTGGCCCAGGTTGCCAACCGCTTTGCTGAAGTGCAGGGCGTGATCAATCTCTATCAGGCATTGGGCGGAGGTTGTGACTAATTTAGCATACTGTTATCTTCAACGTGTTGAAGGAAGAGAAAGCCGCTCTCCGTGAGGAAAGCGGCTTTCCTTTATGGGTATATCAGGGTTCCACTATGGCACAAACCGGATTGGAGTCTTCATTGATTTCTTGTAAGAAGCTTAGCTTCCCTTCTTGTACAACTCCCGGGTTTTTATCCATCCATTCATCTATCTTCCCGATTTCCAATAAAGTGGCATACTCTCCCTCTTCTGTACAAGCGGTGGGATAGAAAGGCATGAAATGTGTCAGATCATCTGCCAGTCCCTTATTAGCATCGTTCATATAAGTCACCTGTTTTTCTTTGTCGTATATGCCGTAGAACGGTTTTTTCTTATTGTATAATCCTTGTAGGGATATGAAGAAGAGGCGTTTGGGGGTTTCCAGGATAGTGGTGACTACGATGTAATTGTCCGTATCTTCTTTCTGTCCCATTTTTTCGGCCGGGAAATGCCATTGTCCGGTATGGAAGGTGGTGTGGACAGTAGCTTCGTGTCCTTTGATGTCATAGATCGTGTCATTGAACGTTTTTCTGAAACGTATGCTGCCGTTGCTTTGCCAAAGTGAAGGCTGGTCTATGGGAAGAGCGGTCATTGTTCCATTCTGATAATTTATATAGATTAATCCTCCTATACCAGCGTTACCGGGTAGTTGTTTGAATACGTTGATGCTGGATATCTGATCCATGCCCATGGGATCCCCCGGGTTGGCAAATTCCGGCAAGGAGTCTTTGACTTCTCCCTGCTCGTTGAAGTAAAGTAACGCACTTGCTTGCGGTTGTCCTATTCCTTCTCCGTAATGGGCAAGGATCAGGGAGTCGGCGAAAGTGAAATAAAGAGTCGGGGAGATATTTTGTGGCAGGCTTGCTTGCCCTAGATAGTTGCCTTTTGCGTCATATTTTACCAGATTGTCGGGCTGGCGGTAAAAGTAGAGATGGTTGGTCCGGGGATGAATGAAGCAGTTGGCATTGCTGTATCCTTGTGGGTCTTCCCCTTTGTGGCCGATGCTGCCGAGGTATTTCCCGGTTTGTTTGTCGAATGACAGGCATCGTCCGTTGGTGGAGACGAAGATGTGGTCTTTGGACAGCTTGATGGAATAAGAGTTGCCGATCAGGGACGAGTCTGTTGTTTCCAAAGGGATGTAACGGATCTCTTTTCCCAATTGGGAAAGCTTTAACTCGGTGGGGTGTTCTAAACTTGCGGCAATGTCGATCGCATCCGGGTGGCCGGCATTGTTCTGGGGGGCACAGGAGCCTAATAATAGGATCAGGCCGCCTAGGATGATTGTTTTTTTCATAGTAGTATATTTATGAAAGAAAAGAAGTTGTTTGTATGAGCAACTTCTTTTCTTTGTGTTTGAATCATATTGTGTCTGTTATCTTGCTGCAAAGAACAAGGAACTTCCTGTAGCCATTCTTGCGGTGGCAATGCCTTGCGCATCGGGAGTAACTGTCATGGAAGTGCCGTTTTGCAGGCTCATGGTAGCAGTTCCGTCTTCGTTCATTTTTACCAGTTCGAAGCTTTGTCCGTCAGCAACAGCGTTCCATGTATTGTTCTCTTTGTTATAGACCAGGTCAACAGATTTGTCTTCTCCTTTTTTAGTAATGGTATAACCATTTTCGTTGGTTTTAACCAGGTATTCACCGTTTTCTCCTTGTACGGTCTTTACTTCACCAATGGAAGCCGTGGGATTGGAGCCGCTCCAGAATTCGATGGAATTTAAAACCAGGACATCCGCCAGGTAGGCGATTTCATACACCGGGACAATATGGAAAGCAAGGAAGATAAGTTCGTTGACAAACTTGTTGCTTACCCCTTGGTTCCAGTCTTTCAAACTATTCCATAATCCGAAAGAACCGATGCATGATGAAAATAAGACGCTGCCACTCAATATGGCACAGACAAGAAGAGTTTTGCTTTTCTTCATGATCAATAAAGTTAAGTTTATAAAAAGTGAATTTATGACGATTCTCCACCACGAAGTGATTTTATCGTTACGCAAAGATAGAACTTTTTTATGGAAAGAGGCTTCTCTGCTTAAAAAACTGTATCTTTGTATTCCGAATATGAAAAACTATTAATTAAAAATCCTATAAAAGAATGAAAGAACGAATTCAAAAAAAGCTCAATGACTCCAAGGCTCTCCGGTGGAGTGTGTTGGTGCTGGTGGCTTTCACCATGTTGTGCGGTTATTTCTTGACCGATGTAATGTCCCCCTTAAAACCGATGCTTGAAAAGGAGCTGCTGTGGGATAGTCTGGATTATGGTATTTTTACCAGTGCGTACGGCTGGTTCAATGTTTTTGCCTTTATGCTTATTATCGGTGGCATCATTCTGGATAAGATGGGAGTGCGTTTCACCGGAATGGGAGCCTGTCTTTTGATGGTGCTGGGCTGTGGATTAAAATATTATGCTATTTCTACGACATTTGCCGAGGGGAGCACTTTGCTTGGAATGAAAACTCAGGTGGCGATGGCTGCGTTGGGATACGCCATATTCGGTGTCGGTGTGGAGATTGCCGGCATCACGGTCTCGAAAATCATTGTGAAGTGGTTCAAGGGAAAAGAAATGGCTCTGGCCATGGGGATGGAGATGGCGACAGCCCGTTTAGGTACAATGCTGGCTCTGGCTGTTACAGTGCCTATCGCTACTTTCTTTGGCGTTACTGATAGTGAGGGTGTGTTCCATCCTAATATCCCTGCTCCGTTGTTGTTGTGTCTTGTCATGCTTTGTATCGGCACGGTGGCATTCTTTATTTATACGTTCTATGACAAGAAGCTGGATGCTTCTTTGGAAGAGGGAGGAGCTGAACCTGAAGAGCCTTTCCGTATGAAAGACATTTTGTTGATTGTTTCCAATAAAGGATTCTGGCTGATCGCATTGCTGTGTGTCTTGTTTTATTCGGCCGTATTCCCTTTCTTGAAATATGCCACCGACCTGATGGTGCAGAAATATAATGTGGACCCGGAACTGGCAGGCACTATTCCTAGTCTGTTGCCGTTGGGCACCTTGTTCCTTACTCCGCTCTTCGGTAATGTATATGACCGTATAGGCAGGGGAGCTACATTGATGATTATCGGTTCCGTGTTGTTGATCTTTGTTCATACCATGTTTGCGTTGCCCATTTTGAATGTATGGTGGTTTGCTACGATCATCATGATCATATTGGGTATTGGCTTTTCTTTGGTACCATCGGCCATGTGGCCTTCTGTGCCTAAGATTATTCCGGAAAAGCAGTTGGGTACAGCTTATGCATTGATCTTCTGGGTGCAAAACTGGGGGCTGATGGGCGTACCTGCTTTGATCGGTTTTGTCTTGAATGAGTATTGCAAGGGGCCGGTAGTGGATGGAATGCAGACTTATGATTATACACTTCCCATGTGGATCTTTGCAGGCTTTGGGGTGGCTGCCTTGTGCTTTGCTTTGTGGCTGAAAGGTGAGAACAGGAAAAAGGGCTATGGATTGGAAGAACCCAATATTAAAAAGTAATGGATGGCTTATATAGCAAAAAGAGGATGTTCGCCGGAACATCCTCTTTTTGCCTATATAGGGATGAGATTGGAATTTTAGTCTTTG